>JBCDDX010000062.1:0-1548 GCA_039180085.1 Pseudomonadota bacterium | reverse complement strand
ACCTGCCACGGCCGCTTGCGCAAGATGCAGCGCGCGCGATGTTGGACGCGGTTGAATTGCAGTCTGACACTGATTGGGTGGCCGCCCGCGACGTGGCGGTGGTCACGTTGCTTTATGGTTGCGGGTTACGCATCTCCGAAGCGTTGGGGCTTACAGGGCGCGATTTGCCTTTTGGCGAGACTCTGCGGATCATCGGAAAAGGGGGCAAAGAACGAATTGTGCCGGTGTTGCCTGCGGCCCGGTCAGCAATCGGGGCCTATGTGCAACTTTGCCCATGGCAAATCGAGCCCGACGCTCCGATTTTTCGCGGCGTCCGTGGAGGAGCCTTGAGTCCACGGCAAATTCAGAAGTCCATGTCATCAGCGCGCGCGCAACTTGGCTTGCCTGCCAGCGCGACACCGCATGCGTTGCGGCACAGTTTTGCCACGCATCTGTTGAACGCCGGCGGAGACCTGCGCGCCATTCAGGAACTGCTGGGCCACGCTTCGCTTTCGACGACGCAAGCCTATACCGCAGTCGATACCGCCCGGTTGATGGAGGTTTACACATCCACCCACCCGAGGGCGCGGTGACAAATCCGTTGCAGCTTACAATTTTCTTCAAAGAAAATTGCAAAACTCTTCGAAGAGTTTTGGCCCGGTCCATATGACAGCCTCATGAAGATCAAAGTCCAAGCCTATCTCGTCCACATGCTGACAGCCTCCGGCGCTGTCTTCGCGATGCTGGCACTGCTGGAAGCTGTTCGAGAGGATTGGGCGATGATGTTCTTCTGGCTGGTCATCGCTTTGGCCGTCGATGGCATTGACGGACCATTGGCGCGAAAGGTTGACATCGGTGTGAATGCACCGCGGTTGGATGGCGAACTTCTGGACCTGATTGTGGACTATCTCACCTACGTTTTCATTCCGGCTTTTGCCTTGTTTCAATCGGGGCTGTTACCTGGATGGACCGGCTGGTTCGTGATAATTGTGATCACCTTCATGTCGGCGATCTATTTCGCGGATCAAAGGATGAAGACAACGGACTACTCATTTAGCGGTTTTCCCGGGTGCTGGAACATGGTGGTTCTGGTGCTGTTCGCGTTGAAACCGGGTCCGGAGCTGATCCTGATCATCGTCGTACTTTTGGCCGCGGCGATGCTGATGCCGATCAAGTTTGTGCATCCGTTTCGGACCGAACGTTGGAGGGCGCTCACCTTGCCGATGGCCTTCGGGTGGACGGGTTTTGCTTTATGGGTGGCGTGGGTGGACTTTCATCCTGAGAGCATTGCGCATTGGGGGCTAATCGTGACAACCGCCTATCTCATGCTTGCAGGTGTCGCGCAGCAGGTGATTTTCCGGGAGAAGCTTTAGGCATTCAACTTTCCGGCAGTTGGCTGGAAGCCGCGGCGCGCGCCTGTTAGATCGGAATGGCATTGACGTTTTAGGCGGTTTTCTTGGAGCATCATTCCGGCATCGAGCTTTCGATTTTCGCGATTGCGGTTTGCATCGTTGTGTTTTCGCTGCTGACCAAATTGATCAACCGTTCGGTTTTTACCTTGCCAATGGT
>JBCDDX010000061.1:0-1605 GCA_039180085.1 Pseudomonadota bacterium | reverse complement strand
GGCACGTTCCCACGCGTTACTAACCCGTCCGCCGCTCACCCGAAGGTGCGCTCGACTTGCATGTGTTAGGCCTGCCGCCAGCGTTCGTTCTGAGCCAGGATCAAACTCTCAAGTTGAAAAGCAGTTACCTGCTTATCCTTGACGTTCGAACCTCTGCACATCTCCGATACTTAAGGGAACAGGGTAGTCCCCAATGTCCACCCGGCTAGGGAAGGACACGCACCGGAAGTCATCTGTTTGTTGTGCTTCAGGTTTTCATCAGAAAACCGGAAACCGTCCAAACAGTGAAGCTGACCTTTCTATCATCGCGCCGGGCAAGCCCATTGCTAAGAAAGTCGATATGCAGATGAATGATCCATCGAATGGACCAAACCGCCCACATATCTCTTCAGTTACCATCGATTTCAAAGAGCGAGACACAAACGAAACTGGATGCGCCCTAAATTTCTCGGCGCGCCCCGCCTCATCTATATCTATTTTTATTCTGCGTCTCGTCGCCTTGGTCTAAACCGCTGGCCCGTCTGGCGCCCCGTTGGTGCATCTCTGCGCCGCCGGTGAGGGGCTATTTACGTAGCCATGCCGGACACTGCAAGTGCTTTTTTCAAGAAAATTCAGATTTTTTCTACAGCCAACAAAATATGGGGTTTTGGCGGAGGTTTATCCCCATCAAGGCTGTGGATTATTCATGGGTTTACCACGATCAGTGCGATTCAGGGAATCTCAGTGAGACTCACTCTCGCCTTCTGGCCTTAACCAGCGTGTCAGCCAAAAGGCGAGGAACACGCCCGGCAGCAATGCCGCAAAGGCTATTGCGAGCGAAAACGCCTGACCAAGGAACCCGATCAGCGGCGGGCCGATCATGAAACCGCCCATGGCAACCGTCGCAGCGATGGCAATGTTCGGCGCTTCGTATCGATCATCGAGTGCGGCGACAGCGGACACGCCCAGAGGATACGCGGCCGACACGCCGAAACCGACAAACGCAAAGGCAAGATAGGCGACCCAAAGCGGCAACGGCAGGATCAAGCCGAGCAACCCGAGCACCACGCAGACCAACGTGAGCTGTGCGTGGCGCATGGCCCCGAACTTGCCTTTCAGGACATCGCCTAGAAAGCGGCCACCAGCGAGGAAAGCGGAGAAGATGGTGACTGCCAAACCAGCGCGCGCAGTCGGGTCGTTCAGCCTTTCCGAAAGGTAGACTGCAGCCCAATCTGCCATTACGCCTTCCACAAGCGTGATGACAAACATGAACAGCGCAATCAGAAGCAAGGCGGGCGGCAGTTTGGACAGCGCACGGCGCGGCGGTGCAACATCCGTTTCCTCACCGGGCAATTTTACAAGCGCACGCGCGGCCAACACGCCGCCCATCGCCGATATAACTGCAAGTGCGATCTGCGGGCTCATGCCCTGCCCCGTTACGGCGATGGTTGCCGAGCCCAACATCAGACCGAAGGCCCAGAAACCGTGGCATCTGTTCATGATCAGCGCGGTCGTCTGCTTCTCCAACCGTCCGGCATAGACGTTCATGCCAACTTCGATGAACGCCATCATGAGCCCGGCAAAGAACAGCACACAGAACAATGATGGTCCCGACCATGCAAGCAG
>JBCDDX010000060.1:0-1627 GCA_039180085.1 Pseudomonadota bacterium | reverse complement strand
CTAAAGGCCTGGGCCGACAAAATGGCGGCCTGTCTGCCAGACTGGCACACGGATAGATGTGGCGCGGACGTGCCCATCAATTTGCGATGAAAGACTGGTCGGGGCGGCGAGATTCGAACTCACGACCCCCTGTACCCAAAACAGGTGCGCTACCAGACTGCGCCACGCCCCGAACCGAGTGTGTCTCTACCGAGGATTCGCAGCAAAGGAAAGTGCTAACACGGCCATGCCGCGGCGTCTTGCCCGATGCCGGGATGGCGTAGTATATCGCCGGGGCCAATCCCAAACCGCGCAGCAATACCGCCGTTGACCTCCAGTACATACTGGATCTCGCGGCCGCCATTGATCAAGCGTTCTGACAACGGCACTGCGTTCTCATGCACTTTCTGCACGGTCCCCGTCTCATCGGCGAAAATCATGTCGAGCGATATGAGCGTGTTTTTCATCCAGAACCGCGTGGTTTGCGGATGCTCATAGATAAAGAGCATGCCCGCACTCTGCGGCATGCTCTCCACAAACATCAGGCCCTGCCCGCGTTCCTCGTTGTCATCTGCTACATCCACGCTGAACTGCGCCTGACCCCAATCCCCTTTCACCTGAACCGCGTCTTCGCGACAGGCTGCGTGTCCTGCCAAGGGCGCACCAAAGCAAATCAATAGGGCAAGGCTAATCAGTCCTCGTCGCGTACCGCGCTTTCCCATCCGCACACCTCTGTCGCCATGCGGCCACGCTTACCCTCTATGACGCGGATGGCAAGTGCCTCTCCGGATTGCAGATCGGCCATACCCGAGCGCCGCAAGACCTCGACATGAATAAAGACATCCTCATCGCGACCAAAGGTATTGGCAAAGCCAAACCCCTTTCCTTTGTCGAACCATTTCACCCGTGCCGGTTCGAGCGGCGCATCGCGCAGGGTTTCCAAGTCCACATGGTCAATATCGGCAAGCTCTGCCGTCGCTTCGCCCTCAGGCGGGTCGATCGCGAAGACTTCTGTTGCTTGAATTCCGCGTTGCGTGTGCTGCACCTCGACATCGATACCAGCATGATCGGCAACAGAGCTCTGTCCGAAGTTCCGCAGCACGTTGGCGTGCAGCAAGATGTCCGGGCCGCCCTCTTCGGTTACAACAAACCCGAACCCTTTGACCGGATCAAACCACTTAACCCGGCCATAGATGCGCTGTGCTCGGCCTTTTTCATCAGTCACAAACGACATTCCCATCCACATCGCCCCTTTTTTTTCTAGACCTTTTTAAAGGACCGAGGCAAGAAAAAAACATTACAATTTCAGGGCTTTGCATTTTGCGTAACGTGAATTTCACGGGTTCAACCGAGATATTTCCCATTTGTTTTCAACCGCTTTACGCCGCCATACGAACCGATCGTGCAGTCTATGCGCCCCATCTGCCCAAAATTCGATCTCCACGGGCTCAATCCGAAAACCACCCCAAAATGGTGGCCGAGACGGGCTCGGCCCCTTCGTTGCAGTAATTTTCGCCACCTTTGCCATCAAGTCCGTTCGGGATTTCAGCGGGCGAGACTGTTCTGACGCCCAAGCGCCCAATCTGCTCTTCAAAGATCGGGTTGCATAGTATTCGTCAGCTTCTGGGCCGTCTTCCTTGATGACGTT
>JBCDDX010000059.1:0-1711 GCA_039180085.1 Pseudomonadota bacterium | reverse complement strand
CGGAAGGCTCAAAAACGCGGGTTTTGAATCCCAGCCGCGCCGCCGCCACCGACAACATCCGTCCAAGTTGCCCGCCGCCCAGAATGCCGATCACATCGCCCGGCACCAGAGGTTCAGTCATCTTCCGGTGCCTCAGGTATCGAAGCAGACAATTGAACACGCCATTCGTCGAGTCTTCGGGCTATTTCAGGATCGGCGTTGGCAAGAATTGCCGCCGCCAACAGCCCGGCATTTGCTGCACCCGCCGCGCCGATCGCCATGGTTGCAACGGGGTAACCTCGCGGCATCTGCACAATCGAATAAAGGCTGTCAACGCCCCGGAGCGCGCGGGTTTCGACCGGCACACCAATCACCGGTACCCGTGTTTTCGAGGCCATCATACCCGGCAAATGCGCGGCACCACCCGCCCCTGCAATGATCACTTTTAGCCCGCGTTCCGCTGCGGTTTTTCCGTACTCCCATAACCGATCGGGCGTACGATGCGCGGAAACGATCCGCTTTTCATATGTCACGTTCAGGTCGTCGAGTATGGCCGCCGCCTCGCACATCGTAGACCAGTCAGACTGACTGCCCATCACAATACCCACCGAGACCTCTGCCATCGTACTTTTCCTGAATTGAGGAACGCGGCACTATAGAGAGGTATGAGTCTGTGACAAGACGATTCAGAACTGCCGTTTCAACCGTTTAAGCAGTAGTTCACGACCTTTCCCGAATCGAGCTGGGACAGGTTTGAACCATCATCCGACGACACGATGTAAATTGCGTGGCTATGGCAACGGGTCGGCATTAGTGACCCCAGTGCGTCACTGCGCTTCAAGCGCACATGACGGTTTGGGCTAAGCGATAATATCTGGCGTCAGCCGATCTTCGATCCACGAAATACGGTCTTTGAGACGCAATTTCTGTTGTTTAAGCCGCTTGATCGTGAAAGCGTCGGCCGTTGCCTTCTCTTCGAGGGCACGAATTGCCGCATCCAGATCGGCATGTTGGCGACGAAATTCCTCGAGTTCCACACGCAGAACCTCGTCAGATTTCATCGAAAAGCCGCCAAAACTGTTCATTCTGATCTTCTCGCGCTCAATCCTTGGAACGGCATCATATCGCTAATCTCTTGTTCGGCAAAGACTTGCATCTTTCAGAAGGCTACCCCATTTCTAGCTGGCAAGGTCGCCTGATCGGGGCCTCGCACCGGATTGTCGCTTCTTTGACCAAGGACATGCCGATGACAAAGTTATCATTGGGCTCACACCCCTATATGCTGGGGTTTGAACAGCTGGAACGCCTGCTGGAACGCAGCGCGAAAACCGGCAATGAGGGTTACCCGCCCTTTAACATCGAACAAACGTCCGAGCATTCTTACAGGATTACGCTGGCGGTTGCCGGCTTTGCCGAGGACGATCTGTCGATCACACTCGAAGACCGCCAGTTGGTCATCCGAGGCCGCCAGACCGACGACACGGCGGACAGGGTGTTTCTGCACCGCGGGATCGCCGCGCGTCAGTTTCAGCGCAGCTTTGTTCTCGCCGACGGCGTCGAAGTGGGCGAAGCCATAATGGAAAACGGTCTGCTGCATGTCGATCTTAATCGGGCCAAGCCGGAAACTGTGGTGCAAACAATCAAGATAAACAAGGGCCACCGGGGGTCCGGCGCCACCTTCGCCCCACCGGGGGGCCATCGATGCGCCCCCCCTCTATCTCCGAAAATATGG
>JBCDDX010000058.1:0-1990 GCA_039180085.1 Pseudomonadota bacterium | reverse complement strand
GTATCGCCGGATGATATCGGCCGCGTCAACGGGGGTTGGCCGCAATGTTCCATAGAAATAGGTGCCGGACGCGGCATCGACGGCGCGCGGGTGTTTGGCGACCAGATAGTCGAGGTATTTGATCCAGAAGGTCAGGTAGCGAAGGACCAGGCGCACGACGGCGGACAGGGGGCGGGTCGGCACCAGAAACCGGGCGCATTCATTGATCTGCCACACGAGAGCGGTTCCGGGCCCGGCCACCATCCCGGCCTCTTTCTCGTCGAACCTTTCGAACAGCCTGCGATGGCCGGACAGCGAAAAACGGGTGAAATCATAAGCGCCTTCGTGCACTGCCTGCAAAAACGGCACCTCGGAATAGACGAAACCGCCCGGCGTCAAGACGCGGACAATTTCCGACGCGACGACATCGGGATTGAGAACATGCTCCATCACCGCAGTCGTGATCACGCCGTCGAAACACTCGCTTTGAAACGGCAGGTCATGGGCGTCGCAAATGACGTCGCCATCGCTGTTCACGTCGATATCCGTGTGGCAGAAGCTGAATTTGGTTTGCGCGAATGCGGCTTCGATCGCGGTGCGCGCCCGCCCGCATCCGATGACCAGAATTTTCAGCTCTTCGGTGCCGTAATCTGCCGCAATGCGCTGGAACATACGATCACGGCTGAGGTTGATCGACCGTGTGGGCACAAGGGGTTTCAGCAACTTCGAGAGGTTTTGACCACCCGATGACGGTGTTTTGCTGTCATCATAGGCGTCGGGTGGGAATAACGAATTTTCCGCGCTCAGAAAAACCGGCATGCCGCGGAACCTGTGATACGTCGCGCCGCAATTGATGCAGACCACCCCGCTATCGGCAGGCTGAACAGGGCCGTAATCACACGTGACACAGCGCACGTCCTCCAGATTATGCATGAACCGCCCCTCAAACGCTCAAGACATTGCGGCCGTTATCCAAGGATTGGCGCTCCAAAGCAACCGACAGACATTACAGTGGCGCTTGAGAACCATTTTGCGGTTTATGCCCCGCCCTGACAGTGCTTTGGGGCACCAAGACCGCGGTCGGCCACATCCGGCGCAGCCATTGAAAAGCCTCATTCTCGCCCCGGATTGCCCCCACTGTTGAACCAGTTGTTTATTCTGAAGGACGCACCAAGGCAGGTTACTGGAAAGGGCAAGGTACATGCAGAACCCGATGCAAGTCGCTGAAAAGCGGATCAAAGAATATCGTATGGCCATCTCGAAGAAGGAAAACGAAATTGTCGAGCTGAAGGAACGGCTCGAAGATCTCGACAATTTTCTGGAGTTCGGTCAGGCGCTGGTCGGCAAGCCCGGCGAAGGCGCGGCACAGACAGCGCCGGAACAGCCCAAGACTGAGGCTGACACCAAAAAGCAGGCAACACCGAGCGCCGAAGACAAAGCCGATGACGATTGGGGCAGCGACGACGAAGCGTCTCCGATCAACAATGGAATTACCCGCGTTCTTTCACAGCGCATCGGGTAAGCGACTGAGACTGCACCACCTCACAAGCACGGGGCCAGGCTTTTCGCCTGGCCTTTTTTTTGCTCCCGCATTTCGGATTGAACTTCGGTCAAGCGCGAAAAGCGATGAGTGAATTACCGGTTATATCCGAAACGCTTTAAAGCTCGTCGCCGATCGAGAACCGGGCCGCGGCGGCGCCAATCTCGAACGAAACCTCTTCGAACAGCGCTTCAAACCCGGCAAAAAACGCGCGGTTCAAAGCCTTGCCTGCCTCGGTTCCGGACAAATCAACGTAGGACTGCAGTTTTTCATCGCTAATCGGCTGATAGGCCATGGTCATGTAACCAAACACCCAGTCTTCCGTGTCGGCGCGGATTTCATCCTCGCGGGACCAAACATCGCGGAGCATCTGGTCTTCGGGCAGGTCGAACGCCTCGCTGGTGCTGAGCCCGCGGAAGAAGGCCACATTGGCGTTCAGGGCACCGGCCACGTTGCGCTCGACCAGTTTGT
>JBCDDX010000057.1:0-2100 GCA_039180085.1 Pseudomonadota bacterium | reverse complement strand
GTGATGGCGACCACATCGTTGATCTCAGCAATTACGTTCGAGCAATGGGGAAAGCAGACCAGTTTTGCCCCGTCCAGCAGCGGCTCCAGATCGTCCGGGTTCAGATGCCCGGTCTCGGGGTCGATCTGCCACTCGCGCACCTCAATCCCCGCATCGGCCAAGCGGCGCCACGCGCCGGCATTCGCCTCGTGATCCTGATTGGTAACGACGATCGCGTCCCCCGGCGACAACCATTCCCGAAACGCCTGCGCCAACACATAGACGTTCTGCGTGGTCGACGGGCCAAAGCTCAGCTCGTCCGCGTCGACACCCAGCATTGCCGACAGCCGCGTCTGCGCTTCGTCCATTTCCTGCCCGCCCGTCCGTGACGGCTCATAGGTCTCATAAGGCTGCACTTTGCGTTGTCGGTAAAACCGCTCAAGCCGCTCCGTCACGAAGCGGCAGGGATAACTGCCCCCGGCGTTCTCAAAGAACGCGCGGCCTTCCAGCGACGGTTCGGAAAAGGCAGGAAACTGGGCGCGAACGAAATCGATATCAAGCTGACTCATGCCGCAGGCAGAGCCGCGCGGTGCGGCGATGTCAAGCGCGCTTTGCCGGTCGGATCATGCGCCAGTGCAACATGACAGACGGGATGAAGAACAGAATGAAGCCGAACGAGATGAAGCCGTACAGCATCATCGGAACCCAGACAACTGCGCAGACAAGTCCCACTACGCCCGAGATCAGATTGGCCGATGGCGCTCGAAATATCCGGTGCATCATCAAAAGGAACAGCTTTCCGCCGTCCAGCGGATGCACCGGCAACAGGTTCAACAGCGCCAGAAACCCGTTCACGCCGGATATCGTGTAGAACACCCATGCAATCTCCGGGTCTGAGATCAGCGGGGCGATCAAACCAGCCACTGCCCAAAGCACCAGGGTCACGATGGGGCCCATGGCGACGATCAACTCCTGCTCGTAACGGCTGGCCGAGCGCGTACGCTCGCAAAACCCGCCGCCGCCATACAGCATGATCCGTTTGACCGGCACGCCTTGCACGAGACTGCCCCAGGCATGTCCCAATTCGTGCAGATAGATCGAGCCGATCAGGATAGCGCAGAACATCAGATCAAAGGCGACGGTGCGAGGCGTTCCTCCTAAATCGATCAGGATCAGCGGCAACAGAAAGATCGATCCACCGATCTGGACCGGCACGCCCCAGGGGCCACGAAATTCGAAAATCGGATTGGAATTCTGGAACATGCAGAGACAACTCGTAAACTCAACTTCGGCTAGTTTTATCTTACAATTTCGACAAAAGCATGCCGCCTTAGCGGTACTTTTGGGGGAGTTGACGATGTGCGCTAACAACATCAAAACCCGACAAATCGCTGACGCGGGATGACAAAATCCTCTGGAAAGCTGTATGCGGGCTCTGGCCGTAGCCGTGAAAACCCGTTCGAGGCGATGAGAGATGAGAAACGCTATTCGCGAATTCCGCAGTGCCCGGCGACGGCTGGAAACGCGGAACACGCCCATGGCCACCGCGCTGGAACGGATTCTTGAGACTAACATCGTCTTCGTTCACGTACCGAAATGCGGCGGGAAATCGGTGGTTAAAGAAGTCTACGGGCTAGGGGAGCACGATTGGTTCGGTCACGCTGGCATCGGGTTTTACCGCGGTTTGCTCGGCCCCAAACGCTTTCGCGCGGCCTTCAAGTTCGCGTTCCTGCGCGATCCGGTCGCGCGCTGTTTCTCTGGCTTCAAGTTCCGCCAGCGCGGCGGCTTCTCTCTGCCGACAGACAAACAACTGCAGGCGGAAGTCGAAGGACTGACTTTCGACGACTTCGTTCTGGGCGGCAAGCTGACCGAATTTGCCCGCAAAGACGTCGTATTCCAAACTCAGACGCCTCTGTTCTTTCTGCCGTCCGGTGAGTTCGGCTTGGACCGCATTTGCCGTTTCGAGAATTTTGACGAAGAAATCCGAAATCTTCCAATCGAAAGGGAGAATTGCGCCGTAACCCACATCAACGCCGGCCCCAAAGCCAGCACATCGGAAATCGCCGCCGAGGTACGGGAAATGATCGAACACGTATACGCAGAAGACTGCAAGTTCATCGC
>JBCDDX010000056.1:0-2221 GCA_039180085.1 Pseudomonadota bacterium | reverse complement strand
TCGCACCAAGAGCTTTTTGGCATGCCGCATCTGAATGATCGGAACCATCATGGAGGCAGCGATCACCGCCAGCGGCGCGTAGTGTTTCGTTGTGATTGTAAGAGAGGAAAGGGCCGTCAAAGGATCAGCAATATTCAAGGTAAGAGAAAGGCTGGCGATCGATGTCAGCACCCAAGATGATGCTGCCAGCAGCCAAGGCTGCAACGCCATGACGATCATAAAGACCGTGAGGCCCTCCAACGCCATGACACTGCCCGCAAATGACCGGAAGCGCCGCCGGGGGTAAACCACCATCAAGAGAACAAGCACGGGAAGTGTCGCCGCCAGCCCGCGCAGCATGGCCTGGGTTTCCGGCGGGATGAGTTTGGCCACTTGAGACAGCGAGCCAAAAATACCGCCTCCCGTTCCACCTTGCGACCCACCACCGGACAGCTCAAGCCCCCAGTCGGTTATCCGCAGATCAACGCGCTCCCCGAAGCGGCCCTCCCAGGTGACGCTCTGACCATCGTCAGAGAACTTGCCGTTCGGTATCGTTTCAAGCCTCGGGCCGAAGCCGCTGATCGTCAGAGTGTCGCCATCCATGCGTAGGAAATTGCCCCGCAGGAACGACACGGACCCCAGAGGGAACGTTGCCGCGCCCTCGAAGTTGCGGCAAATGTGGGGTTCACTGTCCAGTTCATTGGGGACACCTACAGGTGACGCGCTTGTCAACGAGAACGGCCGTAGCGCATGGACCTCCATCCCAAAGATCCGAGCGATTGCCTCTTTCGATTGAACGGTTTTGTCTCGAAGATGCTGCACCAATGGCAGACGAGGCGAAAGGCAGGCTTCAAAGGTCACCTCCAACTGGGTCTGTCCCAAGGGCTTTATTGACAGCGCACGCTTGAAGTCTTTTGCAAGGTCTTGCAGATCGTCCTGCTCGGACCTCTCCATGGACACAAGGCCATACCCGCTTTCGTCAATTGCGTTTTCAGAGTTTTTCGTCTCGCATTCGGCCCGGTCCTCCCCTCGGTGCGCTTCAATGCAATCGGCGCCGGTGGAAAGCCGCCACAGGTTGCCGCCCGGCTCATTGCCCAAACCGACCACACCGGGGCGCTCAATTACCGGAAGTCGCGCTGTACGTGACAGCCAGATCTCATTGACGGCGCTTGAGCTCGCCCCAGCAGGGCTGCGTCCATTTGGGACTACAAAACTCGGCGTCCGATTTGAACTGGCAAAGGGAAACGCGGCCTGCGCACCATCCGCCAAAACGGCAACGCGGTTGCCGCCTGCTCGAAGCTCAATCTCGGCGCGGCGCACCAGCTGTGTCTGGCTGTTGCCAATGTCCGTCTTTGTTTCATTCACAAACAAAACGCTGCGTTGCCCGCGGGGAATCGTGTGCCAGACTTGAGCCCGATCAGGCTGCCGCTCACAATCTGAACGCCAGAATGGCGCGTGCTTGGATCCTTGCCGAAACGCCCATGCCGGAACGAATGTCCGCTCGCATCGGTCTTCTACGAAAACGATTTGGGGGACATCACTGCGCAAGCCGAGATGCGAAAGCGAGATGCGGATCATCTCGCTATGAACGAGCACGATGATCAGCAATGTGACCGCCAGGATGGTGACCTGAAGGCCAATGGCGATTGTCGGGCGGCGCACAAAAGTATCCTTTGATTAATGTGCTTTCTTAAATCGATTAGAGCCGGAAAACGGCCCGCGAACAACGGTTTGAAATGCGAATTTGAATACGTGTTTTGCAGCTTAGCGGTTTTATGATACCGTAGGTGTACAACTTATTCGCGAATATTGATATTAAAATGGAACGTCACGCGTTCGGATTTGCTTTGGTTTTTTTTGTGACCATGGTCGTCGCATCGGTCGCTTCGGCAAGCGTATGCCAAATTCTACATGCCGCAAATGTAGAAAATCGGCTCCCTCCGAAGATCGATATGAAGGCCATTGGTGCCGACAATCTGCGCCCTGATCAGGTGCGCGGAAACGGCAGCAAACTGGCAGATACAGCCGATTACTGGGTGACGATCACCACGGGGGCTGCTTCGTGGATCAACTGCCGAGACAACAAAACGCAAAAGGCGATCTATTTCCCGATTGGGCTCATCTTGCGCCCGATACGAGACATCCGTTTCGCCAGTGCAGATCACACCATCTTTCAAACAGAATACGGGTTGAACGTGCTGGTCGACAATAAGGCCGTGGCGCCGATCACCCGCGAGGCCAG
>JBCDDX010000055.1:0-2270 GCA_039180085.1 Pseudomonadota bacterium | reverse complement strand
TTGGTGCAGCATCTTCGAGACAAAACCGTTCAATCGAAAGAGGCAATCGCTCGGATCTTTGGGATGGAGGTCCATGCGCGACGGCCGTTCTCTTTTACAAGCGCGTCACCTGTAGGTGTCCCCAATGAACTGGACAGTGAACGCCACATTTGCCGTAACTTTGAGGGCGCGGCAACGTTCCCTCTGGGGTCCGTGTCGTTTCTGCGGGGCAATTTCCTACGCATGGATGGCGACACTCTGACGATCAGCGGCTTCGGCCCGAGGCTTGAAACGATACCGAACGGCAAGTTCTCTGACGATGGTCAGAGCGTCACCTGGGAGGGCCGATTCGGGGAGCGCGTTGATCTGCGGATAACGGACTGGGGACTTGAGCTCTCCGGTGGTGGGTCGCAAGGTGGAACGGGAGGCGGTATTTTTGGCTCGCTGTCTCAAGTGGCCAAACTCATTCCGCCGGAAACCCAGGCCATGCTGCGCGGGCTGGCGGCGACACTTCCCGTGCTTGTGCTCTTGATGGTGGTTTACCCCAGGCGCCGATTTCGGTCATTTGCGGGCAGTGTCATGGCGTTGGAGGGCCTTACGGTCTTTATGATCGTCATGGCGTTGCAGCCTTGGCTGCTGGCAGCATCATCTTGGGTGCTGACCTCGATCGCCAGCCTTTCTCTTTCCTTGAATATTGCTGATCCTTTGACGGCCCTTTCCTCTCTTACAATCACAACGAAACACTACGCGCCGCTGGCGGTGATCGCTGCCTCCATGATGGTTCCGATCATTCAGATGCGGCATGCCAAAAAGCTCTTGGTGCGACCCAGCAAGCAACATCTTTTCTGGCAGGCTGTACTTGCTTTGATCTTTGTAGGAATTGGCACTTCCTTTTTGTGGGTGCAGTCCAATACCAGCGATGCCATTGATCTCGTCCGTATCCTCGCAATCTGGTTCGGTTTGACCCTCTGTTACACGTTCATCCTGGTGTGGCGCGCGGCGAGCAGCATCATTGGAAACGGCCGCAATGCCGTTCTTGTTGCCCTGGGTGGGGCGTGCGTTCTCGTCGGCGTGCCCGCATTGCCGGCGGCCTCAGGCGCGGCAGAGCTGATCGTTGTTTTGTCCGAAAGCATCCCGTCGCACCCGATATTTGGCGGTTTGTCGGCACCTGTACTGGCAGGGCTGCTCTTTGTACAACATTGGTTGCCCAACCTGATGATGGTGCTGCTACTGGCGCTACTGATCAGCACCTTTCTTGCGATCGCGCGCGCCTTCTTACCGTCTGGCTGGTTGGTTTATCTGCCAAAGACCTGGCACCTTCTCTCAGTGACGGTTCTCGCCGTTTTGATCGTCTGGCCCAACTTTCAGGATATCGCGAAGGGCCTGCGCCCGTTCGATGTGGCCACCTATCAGATCATGGGTCTTTTCCATGACTACTCCGTGTATTTGGCACTATTGGTGCCGCTGGGCATACTGGCTCGGCGCACCGCCGACAAACCCAAACTGAGGCAAGCACCCTTCGCCCTCGATGAGGATGCCGACGCGCTTGCAGCGGCGATATTTGCCGGCTACGTCGTGATTTGGCATGCCGCGAGCATCGGTTTCGTCTGGCCGTTCCTGCTGGTCAGCTTGGGCTATGTCGGGATGACGCATCTGGCCTATTCACAAGAGGGTTCAGGCGGATCGCAGGCGAGCCGGGATCAGGCCAAACTGGGTGCCAAGCTCCTGCACGTGCTAGAGCAGGGTGCGCTGCTGAGTGAACGTCGCAAAGCCGCCAACAAAAAATACGCTGGTTTGGATGGTGACTGGGCAACGTTGCGCGCAGAGAATGACGAGATTGACCGGATCAACGAGGAACTCTCGACAAGTCTGGAGATCAGCACGGGCCAGGCCAAACGCCGATTGCTCAACAATGGCCCGCTTAGCACGCCATTCCACAACGCGTTGCTCGGCGCTGCATACGGCCTTTTGATGGCGCTGATCATAGAAGCAGGCTCCGCTCTGGATCTGGACTCGTTGCTAGACGGAAACAGCGGCTGGTGGCGTCCTCTCATAGAACTGACCCTGTCGGCGCAATCCGGAACACTTGGCGGTCCGGTTCGGCCGCTCGACAATGAGATCTTATCCCTGGTCTCGGCGCTGCTGCGATCGCTCACGCATTGGCCCATTGTCGGCTTTGTGTTTGGCCTTGTGTTCCACCGGCTGCGCGGCGACGACGGTTTTACCAAAGGTCTGGTATTCGCTGGGCTTTTGGTCTTGCTGATGACCTTGGGCCGCTTTGGTTCAGGGAC
>JBCDDX010000054.1:0-2368 GCA_039180085.1 Pseudomonadota bacterium | reverse complement strand
TCACCACGGATTGATCTGTGATGTGGCAGCGAGTCGAGGCAGGAGTCCGTCGTCGACAGCACCTCGATTTTGAACTGATCGAACAGGGCGCGGGGACGGAATGCCTCAGTGTTCAGTTTCTCGGAGATCGCGTCGAACACGGTGTCTGCCGTTGCGCCCGAAAGCCGCTCTGTCACGCCGAACAGGTTTTCCAGCGTATAGTCCATCCAATGCCGAACAGGTGTAGAGCGGAATAGCGTATAGTTTTCGGCAAAGCGCCGCCAGATCGCCCGGCTGTCGGTCTCATAATGTGAACCGTCCCTTGTTGGCACGCCCAGTTCGGCATGGGTCATGCCCTGAGAAACCAGCATGCGAACGACGTAGTGATCCGGCACGATCAGCAGTTGAGCCGGGTCGGAAAAGGCTTTGTTCTCGGCAAACCAGGCGGGCTCGGTATGACCATGCGGGCAGATCAGCGGCAGTGTCTCAATCTCTTTAAAGAAGCGCCGTGCAATGTCTCGGACGGTTGGGTCGGCGGGGAAGAAACGGTCGGAATGCATATCTCTTTCATGACCGCTGGCGGGCGCGCGTCAAGGCAGAATGAGAAGCCACACCCAGACAGTCACGACTGAACCTGCCGTGCCAAACAGCACCGATGATGCGGCCACGCGCCGTGCTGCGCCATACATGTTTGCAAACACATAGGCGTTCACGCCCGGCGCCATCGCCGCCGTGAGAACGGCAGAGCGGATCATGTCAGTGTCCAAAGCGAGGGCATGCACGGCACTGAAAACCAACATGGGATGCACGACTAGCGAGATGCAGGTGACCATGAATATCGTCTTCAGATCGCCCTCGGGACGGTATTGAAACAAGACGCCGCCGAGGCTGAACAGGGCCGCAGGTAAAGCGGCGGCGGCCATCAGATCCAACCCTTCCACAACGGTGCCGGGCACGGGAAACGCGGTGACATTGGCCAGAATGCCCAGTGTGATCGCGACCACGATCGGGTTGCGAAACATCGCGCGCAAAACCCGCGTTGCGTTTCCCAGAACGCTTGTTTCGCTGGCGCGCGCAATTTCCATCGCGGTTGTCCCCAACATGTAGCACAGCGGCGCGTGAAACGTGATGATGGCAAAGTTGCCCGCCAGCGCTTCGGTTCCATAGGCGCGTTCGGTGATGGGCAGGCCCAGCAGCACCGAGTTTGAGAAAAGACAGCAAAATCCGATTGCTACGGCGTCGACAGGGTTGCGGTTGAACAGAACGCGGGCCCCAAGAAAGCCGATAAAAAAGCAGGCGAAAGCGCCGAAATAGAAGCTGGCCAACAGCGAAACGCTCAGCGACGCGCCAAGGTCAATCTCCGAGATTGCGCGGAAAAGCAAACAGGGGATGGCAAAGTTCTGGGTGAATTTGACAAGCCCATCGACCGCCGCCTCGCTGAACAAGCCGCGCCAAGCCACGACGTAGCCGAAGCCGATGACGAAAAAAACGGGCAGGGTGATCTCGAGAAGCGCTTCCATGGCGCTCCGCTTCTGTCACCGAACGTTCGGCGTGCCAAGCCGTTCTTGCGCCGCTTCAAAACGCTGCGCTAAGGCATCGGAACATCATTCACGTATTTTGGAACCTGATAGCCTTTTTGCACCGCCGGTCGTTCCGCAATGCGCAGATACCAGTCTCGAACGGCCGGAAAGTCTTTCAGATCAATCTGCTGCCATTCGAAACGCGAAACCCACGGCCAGATTGCCATGTCGGTGAGTGTGTAAACGCCTTTACCCGCACCGACGACATAGTCGCGCCCCTGCAATCGCCGCTCCAGCACGCCGTATAGCCGCCGCGCTTCCTTGCCGTACCGCGCCTCGGCGTACTCTGACTTGCCGGCATTGTATTTCAGGAAATGGTGCGCCTGACCCAGCATCGGGCCCATCCCGCCCATCTGCCACATGAGCCATTCGATCGCGGCCCACCGATGCTCGGGCTCATCGGGCAGGAATTGACCGTGCTTCTCGGCCAGATACAGCATGATCGCGCCGGTCTCCATCATCTGAATGCCCGTGTCCCGGTCGACAATGGCCGGAATGCGATTGTTCGGCGCAATCTTCAGAAATTCCGGGTCGAATTGCTCGTCCTTCGTGATGTCAATCGCATGGGCCGTGTATTCGGCGCCTAGCTCTTCAAGCAGGATCGAAACTTTGCGCCCATTTGGGGTTGTCCAGGTGTACAGGTCGATCATGCGCTTCCCTTCTTTGAACGTGCTAGGCGATACTGTACCGGCAAGTTATGGATGATCAACGAAACTGAGGGGCACAGTATGACAAAAGCTGTTCGCGGCATTTACGCCGCCGCCATTTCGCCATTTCGCGCGGACGGGTCTTTGGATGCAGCCAAGCTG
>JBCDDX010000053.1:0-2482 GCA_039180085.1 Pseudomonadota bacterium | reverse complement strand
GTAACGTTTCACGAATTCGGCCGCTTCTTCCGCGATGATCTTGGAGTGCCAAACGCTCTCTTTCTCGATGGCAACATCTCACGAATTTACGCTCCCGAACTGAAACGCGATGATCGCGGGTTTCGAATGGGTCCAATCATTGGTGTGGTGCGACCTGTCGATTGACGAAATTCGCCGCGCCGCTATGACCCGGCCGTTTCCTAAAAGTTTGCACAAGGAACACAAGTGGCACGCAAAGGACGCAACATTTCAGGATGGCTCGTGGTTGATAAACCGGCTGGAATGACGTCGACAGCCGTCGTCAACAAGGTTCGCTGGGCATTAAACGCCAAAAAAGCAGGCCATGCTGGCACACTTGACCCAGAGGCGACTGGTATTTTGGCCGTGGCTTTGGGCGAAGCAACAAAAACTGTGCCCTATATTGCAGACACTCTGAAGGCTTATGAATTCACTGTCCGCCTCGGCCAGTCCACCAACACAGATGATGCCGAAGGTGACGTAACAAACTCCAGCGACATGCGCCCTGACGATGGCCAGATCAAAGATGCTGTGTCTAATTTGGTCGGTGATATCATGCAGGTTCCGCCGAAATTTTCCGCCGTCAAAGTCGATGGGCGGCGCGCCTATAAGATGGCGCGCGATGGTAAGGATGTAAACCTCGCGGCGCGACCGATATGGGTTGAAGAACTGATCGTGACTGATCGGCCTGACGCAGATCATGTCACGCTAGAAATGACCTGCGGTAAGGGTGGTTACGTCCGGTCCATCGCGCGGGACTTGGGCGAAGCTTTGGGATGCTTCGGCCATGTCACGCAGCTTCGTCGAATCTGGTCAGGCCCGTTCAATGTCGAACAAGGGGTGACATGGGATCAGATTGAACATCTCGCGCACGATCCCGCGCTAGATGCTTTTCTGCTCCCGCTTGAAGTTGGATTGAATAGTCTGTCCGAACTTCGCTGCACCACGGAAGGGGCCGCGCGCTTGCGAAACGGCAACCCGGGAAGGGTAATCACCGCCAACGCAGAATATGGCGAGGAATGTTGGGCATCATTAGAGGGCAAGGCTGTCGCGGTAGGCGTATACAAATCTGGTGAGCTGTACCCATCACGGGTGTTCAACCAGGCCTGAAGTTCATGAGTCCGCGTGGAGATACAAGAGTTTTGAAGCAATCCGCAACGAACCTTCGTGCTTGAACTACGTCAGATAATCGTCAAAACGCGTTCCAAACCAATCTTCGACAACGTGAGAAAAAGCGATGTCGCCTGATATGCGAATATCTTCAATCTTGTACCACCGCTCCGCTTCGGGCTCGGTCACGGCATCGGCTACAGCGGCGCAGAACCCTGACCTGTCTTACCATTCCAAGCCGGCGTCAAAGTGACCGACGCAATGGGCATCCAGCATCATCGCCGACTCCAGTTTTTTAAGTTGGCCTGGCACATGCCCTCGACACAGTCGCGCACAACGTGCTGGATGGCATCACGGGCCTCACGGTCGGGCATGTTCCTCAAACCTCATCTTCAAACGATAGTTCGTACGCTACCATCGATGCCGCATTCTTCAATGATCACACGCCGGTTCACCAAAGGGGACGCGCCCTCGGACGCAGTCTATTCACCGTGCGAAAACTACCGCTACAGCCTGACACGGGTCTGGGATGAACAGGGCGGCAAGGTGATGTTTGTGATGCTGAACCCATCCACAGCAACCGAAGTTCAGAATGATCCGACGGTCGAACGCTGTGAGCGGCGCGCCCGGGCCTTGGGCTTCGGAGCGTTTCGAGTCACCAACATTTTTGCCTGGCGCGACACTGATCCGCGAAACATGCGCGCCGCCGCCGACCCGATCGGACCTGCCAACGACGCCGCAATTTTGGACGGAGCAAGTTGGGCCGACCAGATCATTGCTGCTTGGGGCACTCACGGCGCGCATTTGAACCGTGGACCTGAAGTTGAAAAGATCCTGCGCGCCGCCGGACATAAGCTTTATCATCTGGGTCTCAGTAAGGATGGACACCCGAAACACCCACTTTACATCGCCTATTCGCAACGGCCCGAAGATTGGCCATATCGCGGTTAAATTTCGCTTAACCACTTGATTCAATTGACTTTGACTGACGCATCGGGCGCGTGCCATCCTGCAGTGCAGGGTGTTTCAGGGTATGAGAGTGATCAAGCTATGCTTTGGCTTGCAGGGTTGATGGGTATGATGGCTGTTGGAGCACTAGGGTTTACCGGCTTGCTCGAAGGCGAAGAGGGTTTGGAAGCGGAAGAGACTGATGAAGCCGCTGACGATGCACTCGAAGATCAAGACATAATCAACCTATCTGATGTGATCGGGTCTGATGACGACGACACGCTTTTGGGCGGAATCGAAGCCGAGCGCATTGATGGGCTAGCCGGAAACGACGAAATCAACGGCTATGCCAGTGATGACCTCATTTTTGGCGCTTCCGGCCTTGATGATCTTCACGGTGAAGACG
>JBCDDX010000052.1:0-2766 GCA_039180085.1 Pseudomonadota bacterium | reverse complement strand
CCGAAATCAGCAGGCACGATAGACGTTGTGCCGGTGAAGCCTTGCCGGTGGCCGCCCCACGGATCGTCACCGCCGCCGACATAGGTCGTTTCAATCTCGACCGGCTTGGTCACACCGCGCAGTGTCAAATCACCTGCGATGACGGCTGTGTTGTCACCGGTTTTCGTGATCCCCGTGCTGACAAACGTGGCTTTCGGATGGTTGGCGGCGTCAAAGAAGTCAGGGCTGCGCAAGTGATCATCGCGTTGCGTGTGGTTCGAGTTCAAGGACGCCGTATCAATCTCAACCGAAACGCTGCCGGCTTCGGGATTGGCCGGGTCAAACTCGAATTCGCCGGTGAACGTGTCAAAGCGCCCGGTCAGGAACGAAAACCCGAGATGCCCGGTGCGGAAATTGATCGAGGCATGGGCGCCTTCAGTGTCGATAACGTATTTCTCGGCGAGGGCAGCGCCCGCCAGCGGAAGGCTCAAAACAGCGGCGAGAAGGGTGGTGCGAAGCATGTGTTTGTCTCCAATTTTGCAGTTGCCGACTTTTGAAATATAGCTTTGCCGCTCTTTCGCCAGTGCATCAGCGCACGCCCATGGTGCGTGAACCGCGCACTGCGCGGTTTTCGACCTACGGCGAAATTCGAAACGCCCTAGGCCAGCCACGCAAGCGAGGCGATGGATAACAGGCTCGTCCAAAAGATGATTGGCGCAATTCGATCGGTCCGCACGCCGTGCAGCAAAGCGAGCGAGAACGCCATCGCCCCCGAAGGCCCGGCGGCACAGAGCAGGAACAGATCGGTCCAGGGATTGTCCGGCGACAGAAGCTGAAATCCGCCCCAAATGACCAGCGGAAAACCCAGCAACTTCAACCCTGTAATCGCCACAATCACAGGCGTCGGCGTGATAGCATAGCGCGACAGGAAAACGCCCAGAACGAACAGCACCAAAGGCGGAGCGGCTGCACCGGCGAACCGCGCCGCATTTTCCAGCGGCTCGGCAATCGGAACGCCCATCAAATTGATCGCCAGCGACACCGCAATCGTGATCAACACCGGGTTCCGCCCCAAATCCCGGAATGCGCCGGAAAGACCGGTTTTGCCCTTGATCAGTTCCATCCCGATAATGAACACCGAAAACGTCACCACAGTGTCCAGCGTGACAATCGCGGTCACCGGCATGGCTCCGGTTTCGCCATAGATCAAAACAGCAATCGGGCCGACATACAGCAGCGAATTCACGAAAATCACGCACATCGCCAGCAAAAACGCCTCATCCGTCTGGCATTTCAACGCGCGCGCTAGAGCGAATGCCAAGGTGGCCGAAACGAACTCTGCGCCCGCATAAAGCCCGATCGCATCAAAACGCACCGCCGCCATATCCATGGACGTGATCAACAAAAAGATCAGCGGCAGCTGAAACACCATGAACGCCAGGCGATTGGCCGTCCGCGCTTCCTCCTGACCGACCCAACCTACGCGCCCCGCGCCAAAGCCAAGCGCCAGCATGGCAAAGACCGGCAAGATGTTGTGGGTCAGAACCTGAAGCATGGTGGATGGATATGCTTCAGCCGCGCCCCCGCGACATGAATGCCAACCGCTCGAACAGCGCCACGTCCTGCTCGTTCTTCAGAAGCGCACCGTGCAGACGGGGCAGGGCGTCTGACGCATCACCGGCCAGATCCTCGGGCGAAAGGTCCTCTGCCAGCAGCAATTTCAACCAATCAAGCACTTCCGAGGTCGACGGTTTCTTTTTCAAACCTGCCGTCTCTCTTATTTCGAAAAACTGTTCCAAGGCAGCCGATAACAAGCGGCTTTTAATGTCAGGAAAATGTACCTTGATAATCGCGGTCAGCGTCTCGGCATCGGGGAAACGGATGTAGTGGAAGAAGCAGCGGCGCAGAAACGCGTCCGGCAGTTCTTTTTCATTGTTCGAAGTGATGATCACGATAGGCCGCTGGGTGGCCTTGACCGTCTCACCGGTCTCGTAGACGTGAAATTCCATCCGGTCGAGCTCCTGCAGCAGATCGTTCGGAAACTCGATATCGGCCTTGTCGATCTCGTCGATCAACAAAACTACGCGATCTTCGGCGGCAAACGCCTCCCAAAGCTTGCCACGCTTGATGTAGGCGGCGATGTCATGAACCTTGCCGTCGCCCAACTGGCTGTCCCGCAGCCGGCTGACGGCATCATATTCGTACAAGCCTTGCGCAGCGCGGGTGGTGGATTTCACGTGCCATTCGATCATCCGCAAGCCCAGCGAGGCGGCAACCTGGCGCGCCAGTTCGGTCTTGCCGGTGCCGGGCTCGCCTTTGACAAGCAGGGGACGCTCCAGCGTGATCGCCGCATTAACAGCCACGGCCAGATCGTCAGAAGCAATATAACTGTCGGTTCCCGCAAATTTCATAAGATCTTGCACCTTTTTGCGCGTCACCCCCGAACTGAGGGCGTTTGATCACATCGCTTAAACCGTGCCGATCACGTAGTGACAAGTCAGAAACGATGCGCTATCAGCCCGCCATAACATTGCCCGGAAGAAAAGCTAAATGCCAACTTGCCCAAGTGTATCAGGACGTTAACCCGGTAATGGCAAAGAACGAAAAAGGGAACGCGATGAAGGCCGAAACCTTTCTACCTGACGATTATCGTCCCGCCGAGGATGAGCCTTTCATGAACGAGCGCCAGACGGAGTATTTCCGGCGCAAGTTGATGAACTGGAAGGCCGAGCTGATGGATGACAGCAAGACCACAATCGAAGGTCTGCAGAACACGTCTCGGAATAT
>JBCDDX010000051.1:0-2905 GCA_039180085.1 Pseudomonadota bacterium | reverse complement strand
CTGCACCACCTCCCAAATCGAACCGATTTGTTTGTTGCGCTCGATCAGGTTGGTCTCCGAAGCCAACGCCTGGATCATGACATCCAGATCTGGATTGCTGAACCGCGTGCCGTTCCACGAGCCGTACTTCTCGCCTTTGGTGTGCACAAGGAAGTTGAAGATGTACTCGGAGTCGTACGTCGGAACGCCCCAACCCAGCATATAGAAGTCTGTTTCAAGGTTGTTGATCAGCGGAAAATGCTGCGCTTTGGGCAAAGCGTCCAGATTCACTGTCACACCGATTTGCGCCAGCATGCCAACGGCCGCCTGACAGATCGCTTCATCGTTGATGTAACGATCATTGGGGCAGTTCAGCGTGATCGAAAAGCCGTCGCCATACCCGGCTTCCGCCATCAGCGCCTTGGCGCCGTCCACGTCCGTACTGGACGAGCCGTCCATGGCTTCGTTCCAGCCGTTCACGAAGGGCGGCGAAATCATACCGGCCGGAGCCGACTGACCGCGCATCACGACCTGTTGGATCGCGTCACGATTGATGGCCATGGACATCGCTTTGCGCACGCGCACATCGGCAAGCGGATTTTTTCCGTCGATATTGTCAGAAGCAAGATCCGCATCGCCCTGGTTCATG
The DNA here is from genome assembly GCA_039180085.1 of Pseudomonadota bacterium. GTDB lineage: Bacteria > Pseudomonadota > Alphaproteobacteria > Rhizobiales > Rhizobiaceae > Pseudahrensia. The sequence continues at coordinate 2,277 of JBCDDX010000051.1, read as the reverse complement.
CCGAAGAAGATGACCCGGTTCTGAGGCGCTGTGCGCACGTCAAGTCCATCCGTATCAGCCACACGGCCCAGATCCTGCACTGGCACGTCCTGGATGAAATCAACCTCGCCTGACAACAACGCAGCAACGCGGGTCGCCGCGTTTTGGATCGGCGTGTAAACGATCTCGGTCACCTGCATGGGGAATTCACCTTTGCCCCAGTAGGCGTCGTTGATCGTCAGAACCGTTTTGACGTCTGGTTCGCGGCTCACCAGCTTGTAAGGGCCAGTGCCGTTGGCGTTTTTGGCGGCAAACGTGTCTTCGCCGCCCTCATAGTCTTGCACTTTGACCGCGTTGTTGGCCTCGGCCCACCCCTTATCCATGATGAACATGTTGGTGAGGTTGTTGGGCATGATGGGGTTCGGGCCGTTTGTTTCGATTTCGATCGTGTATTGGTCGACCGCCCGGACTTCTTTCACTGAAGCAAGAAGTTCCTTGTAGTCAGAGTCAGGTGTCATCGCCCGGTTCAAAGAGAAGACGACATCTTCACTGTCGAAAGCGGCGCCATCGTGATAAGTGACGTCTTCGCGCAGCTTGAACGTCCACACGTTCGGGTTGGCTTCCGACGGCCCCCACTCTGTTGCCAGCGCCGGGACCATCTCGCCAGTCATGTCGCGCATAACAAGCGGTTCCATGATCTGGTGCGCCAGAGCCGAAGTTGGGCCTTCATTCTGCGCATGAGGGTCAAGTGTCAGAGCGTCACCTGCGCGCGCCCATCGAAGCGTTTCCGCCGATGCGCTTGCCGCGATCATCGCGGTTGCGCTGGCGGCAATCATCAAGGTTTTCAAGGACATTTTAGTCTCCCCATTGTTTTGGTTATGTTGTCCGCAAAGCTCTGCGATTGACCAAAATCGCATTGGTCAACATGGTTTTTATCATCCAAATCAAATGGAAAGTTTCAACACCGGATTTTATGCATCGTCACAGCATCTTTGGCGCGTGCACGCGCGATTTGCCAATTTTGGGCCGTTTATTGCACCCCGGCCGCTCAATTTCATGCAATTCGCGAAATCAATCTACTGATGCCTGACGTTGCGCAAAGAAACGCACTTCCGATTCAACCAGACAATTTTTATGCAGTCCGTCTGAGACAGCAAACATCAAATCAACGCTGGTCCCGCCGCCGCAAAACGGGCTAAATCGCGCTATGCCCTTTGCTCAACACGTTTTTCGCCACACACCGGCTCTGAATGGCCGGATCACGCCGCCCGACACATCCGAAATGCGTTTCGGCCTGGACCGTTTTGATGAGCTTGACGAGCAAGCCAAAGTCGAAGGATGGCCAACCGGATGGCGGATGGACCATGACGACCGCGAAGCAAATCGGCAGGAAGTACTAAGAGGCCGACTGGAGAAGGACCTGTGGGTTTTTGGGTATGGTTCGCTGATCTGGGATCCGGCCGTTCAGGTGGAAGAATACCGCTATGGTGCCCTGCCCGGCTGGCGTCGCAGGTTTTGCATGAAACTGGAAGGTGGACGTGGCAGCCACGACCGCCCGGGGTTGATGGCAGCACTTGACGAAGGCGGACATTGTGATGGGGTCGTTTTCCGCATACCCGCCGCTCTGGTCGATGGAGAAACCGAATTCATGTGGCGGCGCGAGATGTTCTCCGGGTCCTACCGTCCAATATTTCTGGACGTGGCAACGCCACAAGGCACTGTTGAAGCACTAGTATTCGTGATGGATCAAAGCAACCGACGCTACGTGCCTGAGATCTCTGAAGATGAGGCAGCCCGCATGATCGCGGTGGCCGAAGGTGGGCTTGGACCCAATTTCGACTATCTGGATTCACTGGTCCGGCATCTAGACGAGCTTGGGATTATGGATCACGACATGCACAGGCTTCATGCCCGTGCAGGCGCCTATCGCGCAGACTGTAAGTAATTTAAGCAGTCACTGGAGCGCTGGGAGACTGCACCGATTAAGAGTTTCACAGCCCAATCAATATGTCTCTTTGGGTGAAAGATTCTCTGGTCATAGTCCGTCAGTCTTCTGCACGCAGTGCCTTTGATCAAAAGAAATGATCGTCGACAGGTAGCATCGACATGTCATAGCCCTCTGCATCGATCAGATTTTCCGTGATGACCGGAGGATCCGCGTTCGAGCCGTGAAGGCCGTTCGATGTGACCGCAGCCACAACCGCTGCTACATCGTCATATCCCGATGTCAGTAGGCCGTCGATATCATAGGCTTCGCCACCCTTGTCATCTTGGATAGGAAAACCCGCCTCAATTGAG
>JBCDDX010000050.1:0-2951 GCA_039180085.1 Pseudomonadota bacterium | reverse complement strand
TGAGATCACGGTGCGAGCGTAACCCCAACAAGGCCACGACCCGCGTGTCGATCAAAAGGCCGGATACATATGAGCGACTTCCGAGAACATGCGAAGAAATCAATTGCGAACAGCAGCCGGTACATACAATGGGGCCGTTCCACGTTGGGCAGCTATGATTGCCCGCAAGCGCCGTTAGATGGAAATCTGACTACATGGGTAGCTGACACTGCGTTGCCTCCGAGCTCCGTTGAGAGGTGCAACAACGGGGGTCTTCATTCATACTCACGCAGCACAAAAGTCTCTGCAGAGGCTCGATTTCAGTCGCTGCGATGAGGCGGCGATACGCGCATGTGGCTGTGTTCAGCAGATAGCATACCACGGATGATATCGACGCTCCTTTCGCGGCAAACCTAGCAATGCATGTCATGGACACGCCGCGGAATGTCGCCTTGAAGTATCTTGGAGATGTACTTTCTTCACACGAGGATATGACTATCCGCCATTCGGTTCATACAAAGTTGGAACCGACTAGAAGTCGGTTGGTTCACTTCATCGAATGCGTACTAAATCTCAAGAACGACCTTGCCGCGCACGTGAGCGGCATCAACGCGAATTTGAACCTGTTCATAGTCTTTCAGTGGAAACACTTGTAAAACGTATGGTGTGATGGCGCCCTGAGCCATCAAATCGACGATTTTTGTAAGGAGCGCGCCGTCGGGTTCGATAGTCGCTTCTAGACGCTCCGTGCCGTCAGGCATGTCCGGCACGTCTACAGGCCCTGTGTTCAGATACACCAAACGGCCACCTTCTCGAAGTAGGTCTGGCGCCGTCACATGGGCGGCACCGCCGATTAGGTCAAACACCACATCGACTTTAGACGCAGAATGGATCATGTTGTCTTCATCATAGGCGATCACTTGTGACGCCCCAAGACCAAGCACAAAATCCCGATTTTTGGCGGAACAGGTACCGATTGCCTCTGCGCCCAAATGCTTGGCCAGTTGCACCGCGATATGGCCGACCCCGCCAGAGGCGGCATGGATCAGCACGCGTTGGCCTTTCTTAACCTTTGCGACATCAACCAACCCGCGCAAGGCAGACAGACCGACAAGTGGGACTGCCGCTGCTTGCGCAAAGGTAACTGTGTCAGGAAGCGCAGCAACGATAGCGACGGGCACGACGGCCTCGTCGGCCCATGTCGGAACACTCCAAGGGGCTAAGAAACAAACACGCCGACCCAGCCATGCCGGATCAACATTCTCCCCTATGGCAACAATCTCACCTGCACCGTCCCGGCCACAGCCAGCGGGCCACTTGATCGGACCGGTGACATTTTCCCAAAAACCACCGCGGAGTTTTCCATCAACAGGATTGGCACTGGCGGCATGCATAGCGACTTTGACTTCATCGGCAACGGACGCACGCCCGGGCCAATCACCGAGAAAGAGAACGTCCATCCCGCCATAACGGTTATATTGCACACGCTTCGTTGGACACCTCCGGCCCTTTCAAATTCAAAATTGGCAGCCATCTGCATGTGGTCATTTGATGCGCGCCGCATCCTTCAAACGGGCAAGTGGCCCCGTTTGGTCCCATGGGGTCTGACAGCAGATGCTTGTGCTAAGCCCGCACTGGGTTTGGCACGCGGATGGGGCAATCAATGAAGTATGCCCATCCGCCGTGATCCATTCGCTTGGTTACTTCGGTGGACACACCGCCACCTACGATATTTCCGTCATGGTCTTCAATGGTCCACTCCCCCTGCAAGATCGCAGTGTCTCCATTGATCATCTCTCCTGAGACGGTGGGCTTCAGGATGAGCCGGTTGGCCACAAAATCTTGGAAGATTTCGCGCACGCCATCGTGCCCTTCCATCGGTGCGCCATCTGGGTCCATCGCCACACGGCAATTCGGGTGAAACATGGAAAGAACGCCCTCCATGTCACCATTTTTGACGAATTCGGCGACACAGTCTGCAATCTCGTGTGGATTCTCTGCTATCCTACGTTGGGTCATGTTTTTGTCTCCATCAGACGGTAGTGAGCCTTAAGAAAAGAGCGCCGGAGACACGTCAGGCGGCATATTGTCCATGTCGAAAAGGAATTTCCATTCACCGGCTGCGTTGCGACGCAAAGCCACCAAAACCCTTCCGGTTAGGTTCTCGTCTTCCGCAGGGGTGACACCGGCAGGCGGCTCAAAAAAATAAACGCCGGACAGCAGCGCCATCGGTCCTTCTAGAAATGCGTTTTATTCTCTGTAGAGCAACGTGCCTTTAATGTGCGGGAAGACCCGCTCAAACCACGACTTGATCTGATCCACACCTTTTAACAAAGGGGCGACGGCGTTCGCATAGACGATTTCCGGATCGTAGACTGCGATCAACGCATCAATATCTTTAGCATTAAAGCAGCTAGCCACGCGTTCAGAGTGGCACGCGCTTGGTCTAGTTCTGTCATATTCACTCTAGATCTCCTTACCTAGCTTAGAGGCTGATTTCGCATTGTCAGTGCCGTCACTCCGCCAGTCGTTGTTGGACCTGCGAGACGAATGCATCAGGGCCATAAACGGAGGTAATGGCGCCTCGGTTTTGACCTGCATCGTCCCAAACAATTGTCGTTGGATAGGAGGTCACACCCAAATCCCGCGCGTGCCGATAGGTCTTGGCAACTGTCGGGTGATCTTCGGTTGCCACGACAATCTCTCCCGTCTTGAGGCGCGGCAATTCCAACCTGTCGCACAGATCATCGTAGGTCTCAGTGGCGTTCAAATCACGCCCGAATGTCTATCCCTCTCGTTCAGCACCACGAATTTGGGGTTTCTCTAGTAAGGTTTCTGGGACGGTTGGACGCATGCCGCGGGCATGATGCGGCCGGATTTGGTTGTATTGTCTGAGCCATATGTTGTTGGCGACCTGGGCTTGTTTGGCGGTGTGGACCCACGCGGCGTTGAGGACTTCGCGACGAAGTGTT
>JBCDDX010000049.1:0-3814 GCA_039180085.1 Pseudomonadota bacterium | reverse complement strand
TGGGTTCGGTAATATCGATAGATCAGGCGGTCCGTCATCAGCAGATAGGCAATCATGCACGCGATGGCCGGAAAGACGGACAGCAACACCGTTGGCAGCGGCGCAATCGAAATGCCCCAGCTTTGAAACAGCCACATGAACAGGATGGCGAACATCGCGCCCGCCGACATGGTTTCACCATGGGCAAAATTGGAAAAGCGCAGGATGCCGTAAACCAGAGTGACGCCCAACGCGCCAAGCGCCAGCTGGCTGCCATAGGCGAGCCCCGGCACGATGATGAAGTTGGCCAGAACGACCAGAGCATTCAGAAAATCCACGGTCAGCCCCCCAAAAACGCGCGGCGGACTTCCGGATCCGCCATCAGCGCCTCGCCCGTATCCGTAAACCTGTTGCGCCCCTGCACCAGCACATAGCCTTTGTCGGCAATGTTGAGCGCCTGTTTGGCATTTTGCTCAACCATCAAAATCGCAATTCCCGTGCGGGCGATTTCTATGATCCGGTCAAACAGTTCGTCCATCACGATAGGAGAAACCCCGGCGGTCGGTTCATCCAGCATCAGAACCTTCGGCTGGGTCATCAGCGCCCGGCCAACGGCCACCTGCTGGCGTTGGCCGCCGGACAATTCGCCCGCCGGTTGCAAACGCTTGTCACCCAGAATGGGGAACAGTTCATAGACCTGTTCGATGGAGTCCGAAATGTCATCCTCACGAATGAACGCGCCCATGACGAGATTGTCTTCAACCGTCATCGAGGTGAATACATTTTCGGTTTGCGGCACAAAGGCCATGCCCTTGCGCACCCGCGCCTGCGGCGAAAGGGCGGTGATGTCCTCGCCATCAATCGTCACCGCACCTTCGCGCAGGTTCAGCATGCCGAACACGGCCTTCATGGCGGTGGATTTGCCGGCACCATTGGGGCCAACGATCACGGCGATTTCGCCCTTTTCAACACCAATCGTACAATCGTGGAGAATGTCAGCGCCGGTACCGTAGCCACCGGTCATGTGCGAGCCAGCGAGATAGGTCATGTCGCGGCCCCCGCTTTGGATTTGACTTCCTTGTTTTTCAGGCCCGTGCCGAGATAGGCCTCGATCACGTCCTCATTCGCCTTCACCTCTTCGGCTGAGCCGGTGGCAAGCACCCTGCCCTCGGCCATCACAATGACCGGGTCACAAAGCCGCGCGATGAAATCCATATCGTGCTCGATCAGGCAGAACGTGTAGCCGCGCTCCTTGTTGAGGCGAATGATGGAATCGCCAATCGTTTTCAACAGAGTGCGGTTTACCCCTGCCCCAACCTCGTCGAGAAACACGATCTTAGCGTCGACCATCATGGTGCGGCCAAGCTCCAGCAGTTTTTTCTGACCACCGGACAGATTGCCCGCCAGCTCGTCGGCAACGTGAGAGATTTCAAGAAATTCAATAACTTCGTCCGCCTTCCGGCGCACTTCGCGTTCCTCAGCCCGCACTTTGCCGGGGCGGAACCAGGCGTCAATTAGCCGTTCGCCCGACTGGTTGGGCGGAACCATCATCAGGTTTTCGCGCACTGACAGGGTGGTGAATTCATGAGCAATCTGGAAGGTCCGCAGCAGACCTTTCGCAAACAGTTCGTGCGGCTTCAGCCCCGTAATGTCTTCCCCGTCGAGAAACACCGACCCGCTGGTGGGCTCGTAAGCCCCGGCGATCACATTGAACAGGGTGGTTTTGCCCGCCCCATTGGGGCCAATCAGCCCGGTGATGGAGCCGGTTTCAATTTCAATCGAAGCGCCGTCGACGGCGCGAATGCCACCGAAATGCTTGTGCAGATCACGAACGATTATCATGGGTGTTGCTTGCTGCCGAATAGAAAGAGGCCGGGCTGTTTTATAGCCCGGCCTCAGGAGTTCAATTGAACTTAGCGATATTTAACAGCTTTTACCTTGCCGTCTTCAATCGCGATCTGGCGGTAGTTACCAGCGCTTTCGCCGGGGCCGATCAGCTCAACAGCCGATGCACCAACATAGTCGATGTCGCCACCGTCCTTGAGGATTTTCAGCGCTTTGGCGAGCTCACCCGGGAAGATTTTCTCACCCGGTGCGTTGGCAACGTCCAGCACCTTGTCTTTCAGCTTGGCGCTGTCGGAAGAACCGGCAGCCTGCATCGCAAGCATGATCAGCGCGGCGGCGTCGTAGGTCTCAGCCGAGAAGGGGCCAGCCTTGAAACCGGCAGCCGTTGCCATTTCGGCAAACTTGGCAGCGCCCGGGCTGTCCGTACCTGGGTTTGCACCGTAGGAACCGTTCAGATCAGGACCGATGGCTTCAGGAAGCGCATCACCCACCATGCCGTCCGGCAGGTAGAACGTGTCGAATGCACCCGTGTCGAGCGAACCCTGGATGATGCCTTTACCACCCTGGTCAACGTAACCGGCAACAACGAGGACTTCACCACCGGCAGATGCGAGAGCGCCAACTTCCGCGCTGTAGTCTGCTTTACCGTCTTCGTGGGCTGCAACGATGGTCACTTTACCGCCGGAAGCCTTGAAGTTGGTTTCAATGCTGTCAGCAAGACCCTTGCCGTAGTCATTGTTGGTGTAGGTCAGGGCGATGGCTTTCACGCCCTTCTCGTTCAGGATGTCAGAAACGATCTGCCCCTGACGCGCATCAGATGGCGCCGTGCGGAAGAACAGACCATTGTCTTCAACAGTCGACAGCGCTGGCGATGTCGCGGATGGCGAAATCATGACAACACCGTTTGGCACAGCAACGTTCTGCAACGCAGCGGTTGTGACACCGGAGCAGTCGCCACCAACAATGGCTTTCACGCCTTCAGATGTGATCAGGCGTTCCGCAGCAGCAGTTGCAACCGCAGCATCGGTACAGGTCGTGTCACCACGAACCGCAACAACTTTGGAACCATCGAGCAGCGCACCGCTGTCGCTGACTTCCTTGATCGCCAGTTCAGCAGCCGGGCCCATGTCGGCAACGATCGATTCAATCGCGCCCGTGAAGCCCAGGAACACACCAAGCTTGATGTCTTCGGCTTGCGCGCCAGTTGCCACAGATGTGAGCAAAGTGGTCGCAAGGGCCATTTTCATGAATGATTTCATAATTTTCTCCACAATTTCACCCTCCTCCAGGAAGGCCATTTCAGTTTTCAGGGAAATCGCAGATGGCACAATACAGGCAGCAATGCCCGTCTCCCACCTTAACTCTCCCCATTCAAACACCATTCCGGTCCGTTCCGAACCTTCGCACTTAACCGTGCATTAGGAATGCGCCTGGTTCGGCAAGCTAGTGATGTGCGAGCCATTGAACAAGAACATTTTTTCAATTCGACAGATTGGTTAATCGCAAGGCGTCCAGAAGTTCAATGCACATGCCGGGAGGTGCGGGCATGAGAGGACTTTAGTTCAAATATTACAATGCGTTAAACAGGGTTTATACGCGCGAATAGGCACGCCGTGAGACAAACAATCCCCCTTTCCGGATGAAAGCAGGATTCTCGCCTTTCTGGCTGGGGAGCCGGAATGTCAACCGAAACACCCTCCCAAAAAACTTATCCCCGCGCTTTCCACTTGGGTGATACTCCCCTCACACGCCCGGTTCGACCATCGGAAACGATCGTTCGTTGCCGTGCCGGGGGTGCCGGTGTTCGGGGGATCAGGCTAACGATCTGTCTTCCGGAGCGCTGCCCGTGAACCCGGGCCTACGATTTCCACGCACGACCCGGGTTCACGGGCAGCGCTCCGGAAGACAGATCGTTAGCCTGATCCCCCGAACACCGGCACCCCCGGCACGGCAACGAACGATCGTTTCCGATGGTCGAACAGGGCGAGTG
>JBCDDX010000048.1:0-4006 GCA_039180085.1 Pseudomonadota bacterium | reverse complement strand
GTCATGATTGCGTCCAAACCATTTAGTGAACTGCTAACGACCATGCTCGACAAACCAGCCTTCAGCTGGAGGTCGAACGAACGTCTCAGCATCCGCGAAGACTGTATCAAATTGCTGGCAGAGCGGGCCGAAATATCCGGACTTCAGTTGGCCGCAAGGATAGTCGCCGAATACGACGGTCTCGATCAGGAAGAGCGTTTGGCGTTCTTCGAATTCCTCAACGAAGACCTCGACATTGATCCAAACCTAGTAGCGACTTTGGCCGAAACGTATCGCGATGCCCCTACTCCACAGAATTACTCGGCTCTTGCCAGCGCAAGCGAACCTGCTCGGCAACGCCTATTTCGACGTCTGAACGAAGCACCGGGAGCGACGGCGGGCATTGTGCGCATGAGGCGGGACCTGCTTGGCTTCATGAAAGATCATCCGCATCTTGCGCGGACGGACCACGATGTGCTGCACCTTCTCAGAAGTTGGTTCAATCGCGGATTTCTCGTTTTGCAACAGGTGAACTGGGAAAGCCCGGCAACAATTCTTGAGAAAATCATCGCCTACGAAGCTGTACATGAGATACAGAACTGGGACGATCTGCGGCGGCGCCTTCAGCCCGAGGACCGACGGTGTTTTGCCTTTTTCCACCCATCGATGCCGACCGAACCTCTGATTTTTGTCGAGGTTGCGTTGACCAAAGGCGTCCCTACCTCAATTCAAACGCTGCTGTCCGATATAGGCGAGACGACAACGCAAACCGACGCAAACACGGCCGTTTTCTATTCGATATCCAACTGTCAGGCCGGGTTGGCTGGCGTCTCTTTTGGCAACTCGCTGATCAAGCAAGTGGCCCGTGATTTGTCGCGAGACCTGCCCAATCTGAAAACCTTCGTGACCCTGTCTCCGATCCCTGGCTTCGTTAAATGGATGGATGCGGAAGGTCTTTCGGGGAATGCTATCTCAAGCACGCAACTTGAAAAACTTGCAGCCAAATACCTGCTGAAGGCAAAGGACGGAAAAGGCCAACCCCGCGACCCTGTCGCTCGGTTTCATTTGGGAAATGGTGCGCAGGTTCATGCGCTTCATTGTAACGCGGACACGTCAACGCGTGGGCAAAATCAATCCCGTGGTGTCATGGTCAACTACCTTTACGATCTGAATCGCATTTCACAGCGCGCCACGCAATTCTCACGCAACAACACGGTCGCAGCGGCTTCTGACATCAAGGCCATGGCGCGCCGCGCCTGACCTCAGACGCGGCAGACCGGACAAGCAGCATTAGGTTGTCGCAATACGCGCTCGGGACCGGTGGTTCAAGAAAATCACGGCAACGGCAGCGATGAGCGCACCAACCCAAACCGCCTCAACAGACGTCATGACCAGTACCGCCAAAACAAGTCGTAAACCGATTTCCCATGGGGCAAGGCGTGTTCGGTCAAAACCGGACAGCGCTGACGACACCAGATAAAGCGCGACAATCAAGCGCCCCAAAAGCACCGCAAATGCACCCATATGAAACGCACCGTCGTAGCCGGGCAGATAAAGGTTTCCACCTGTCGGTTGCGGGTCAAGGATCGCTTCATCGATCAACAAAAGCTCTGGGTAAAAGGCGAAAATGAAGGGCACGATGAAGATCACGATCCCAGACTTCACCGCAGAAAAGCCGGTCGCCATCGGCTCAGCTTTTGTGATCGTTGCCGCAGCAAAGGCTGCAAGGGCAACCGGCGGCGTAATCGCACTCGCCACGGCAAAATAGAAGATGAACATATGCGCGGTGAACAGTGACAAGCCCAGCCCCGCCAGAACCGGCCCCATAAGCAGTGCGGCGTTGATGTAAGCCGGAACTGCGGGCATGCCCATACCAAGCAGAACCGCCAATAACATCGTCATCAACAATGCGAGGAATTGAAATGCCGTTGATCCCCCGCCGCCAAGGTTCAAGCTGTTCAACCAGGCCAGCACGTCAATCGAAATAAAGACGGGCAACCCGGTGAAGGACAGACAGAAGTCAATAATCGAGACCGCAAGAAACATCAGATACAGGGTCGAGATCAGAATGCCCGCGTTCGACATGGCATCGATGATCTTCCGCGGCCTCGCTCGCACTTCGGGATCAAGAAAAAGCAATGCCAACAAAAGCATGACCGCGTACCAACCGGCAGCACCTGCGGACCCAGCGGCGTTCTGCACGGCTTGCAGGAACCAGCTCAGGCTTTGAACCTGACACCCCGCGTCTGTAAACGTCCGCTCCGCTCCAAGCACTCCGCCCAACAGGCCGCACCCAACCGCGTCTTTCGCTGTCAGCAGCAAAATCAGGATCAACAAGATCGGGCCGAAAATCATCCCAAGGTTCAAATAATCCTGCCGGTCGAGGATCATGTCTTCAGTAATCTCGCCAATGGCTTCGATATTCTGCTTTCTCGATTGAAACACTGCCGACAGAAACAGGCAGAAGAAATACGCGGCCGCGGGAATAATGGCTGCGACGATGACGCTGGAATAGGGCACAGTTGTCAGCGAGGCGAGAACAAAGGCAGCAACCCCCATCACCGGCGGCATGATAGATCCGCCTGACGAGGCCGCGGCCTCGACGCCGCCTGCAAACACCTTGGAAAAACCGCGCTTGACCATCATCGGGATCGTCAGCACGCCGGTCGACAACACATTTACGATCGGACCGCCAGAGATTGTGCCGAACATGGCTGATGAGACGATCGCCGCATGCGCCGGGCCGCCGCGCAGGTGACGGGTCCAGCGGAAGGCAAGCTTAATCAGCGATTTGCCACCCGCCGAGCTTCCAAACAGCGCACCCAACACAAGATAGGGAAAGATAGTGTTCAGCACGATGTCCAGGAACCGGCCCAAAAGGCCGGACGCATTGTTAACCAGCACATCATGAACGCGCGGTCGCCCATCGGCCAACATGCGCGGCTCACCAGCCAACTTGGTGACGAAGTATTTGTTGATGTCGTCCGCACCGTAAACGTACCAGACCAACACGGTGATGATCGTGTAGGCCGCGATCAGGATAGCCACCAAAACCAATGGAAGGCCCCAGACCTTTACGTTGTACGAAAGGAAAACCACGATCGCGAGCCCGACGATCAAGACAAGCCAACCGCCTGTCGTGTTGACGCATTGCGGGTCTTCAACGGTGGTCGGTGCAGGTAGTCCAAGGGTCTCATTGAAGGCAGCGGCAGCGGCAAGGCTCTCCTCGATCAACCGCGCACGTTCGCCGGTGACCTGGTCGATAAGACAGATGGACTCGATTTCGATCAGATAGGTCAGCGATATCGTAAAGGCCATTGTGACCAACGCGATGTCCAATGCCAGCCCGAACCGGCGCCTGAGTGGGGACCTGTCAGCCCAGTCGCGCCACATTGAATGCTTCAGCGCGACAATCAGCATCATCAACGCGAAAAACGCCGGGTAAAACCATTCGAACGGGAACTTCCTAAGCTGCGCCCCGTCAATGCCGGACATAGACGCGACGAGATTGTCGTATCCGGGGATACCCGGTGTGGAGTTAAGCAAACCGATCAACACCATGGCAACCGAAAGCCAATACAGCGCTTTCAGTGAAAGGCTCGGCGGCTTGCCAACACTCTCGCCCTCACCTGTCATCCTGACTCCCGCAGCCCCGTCTCACCGGGCACAATTAGCACCCGGCGTCAATTTGCCAGACGATTACTTCGCGCAATCCGGGATTGTGTAGCCCGCCTCTTCCCACGCAGCGACGGCGCCGGGATGATACTTGATCGGGTTGTTGCCACACATATCAGTGATGGCCGGATCGGTTTCACCGTGCCACGTGCCAGGCATGAAAGGCGCCTTTGTGTGGTAGATCGTTTCGATGTTACTGATGAATGCTGCCGTCAGCGACTTTGCCAGATCAAAGTCCATATTGACGTTGACGATGTCCGCGCCGACCGTTCCCGGTCCGCGAAACATGTCATCCTCGGAAATAATCGTCACACCTTCACCATAGCCCATGTCGGCAACGGGAATTTCGACT
>JBCDDX010000047.1:0-4006 GCA_039180085.1 Pseudomonadota bacterium | reverse complement strand
GCTGCACCAGACGTGAAAAGTGCACGACGATCAAGGCGGGACATCTTAAAGCACCTCCTCGGCAATTTGATCCATGGTGCGAACCAATTCGGCGCTGATGCCGGGCTCAGACAACGCATGTCCCGCATTTCGGATCATCTTTAGCTCGCAAGATGGCCACAGTTCAGACAGCCGGTAAGCCGAACTTGGCGGGCAAATCATATCGTAGCGTCCCTGCACGATGACACCCGGTATATGAGAAATCCGGCCCATATGTGACAAAATTTGCCCATCAAACTCCAGAAACCCGTTGTTCATGAAGTAGTGGTTCTCAAGCCGCGCAAAGGCACGTGCGTAGTCGCCCGGGCTTTCGCCAGATGAGCCGTTGGAGTGGATCGACGCAAGCGCATTTTCCCAAGCCGACCATGCGCGCGCATACCGGGTTTCCAAAGACAGATCGCCCGAAAACAAGCGCCGGTTATAAGCCCGGATCAGGTCATCACGTTCATCTTCCGGAATAGGCGAAACGAATCGCGTCCAGGTTTCTGGCCAGAACTTTCCAGCGCCGCCGCCATAGAACCAATCCAGTTCGGCTTTGGTCATCAAGAAAACGCCGCGAAGGATCAAACGCAACACTCGATCAGGATGCTCTTGCGCATAAATCAAAGACAGCGTAGCGCCCCAGCTTCCGCCAAATACACACCACGCATCAATGCCAAACGAACGGCGGATTGCTTCGATATCATCCACCAGATGCCATGTGGTGTTATGCGTCACCGATGCATGTGGGCGCGAACGGCCGCATCCACGTTGATCAAACAGGATCACGCGAAAAACGCGAGGATCAAAATAGCGCCGCATCGCCGGGCTGCACCCACCGCCCGGTCCGCCATGCAGGATGACAACCGGAATGCCGTTGGGCTCTCCGCATTGTTCGACATAAATCTGGTGGCCATTCCCCACATCCAGCATCTGCTGATCGAACGGGTCGATCGGCGGATACAGATACTGAACTGCGCGCTTTTGGTCCGAGAATTTGTCCATAATTGACCTATATAGATCGCAACGGACAAAAGAGCACATGGAGACAGGAATGCAAGCGCAACAATCCACGGTCGACCCCGGCGAAATCGCGAAATTTGAAGCGATGGCGGCCGAATGGTGGGACGTGAATGGAAAATTCAAGCCGTTGCACATGCTCAACCCCTGTCGGCTGGATTACATCACAACTCAGATAGCAGGTGAATTTGATCGCGATCTGACCCAACCCAAAGCATTTGCCGGCCTGCGAATCCTCGATATTGGCTGCGGCGGCGGGTTGTTGTGCGAACCCATGGCGCGGCTGGGCGCCGATGTCGTCGGTGCTGACGCAGCCGAACGCAATATTCCGGTGGCCCGCCTACATGCCGAACAGTCTGGTCTGACAATTGATTATCGCCACACAACAGCCGAGGACATGGCTGCAGCTGGTGAACAGTTTGATGTGGTTCTGAATATGGAGGTGGTCGAACATGTGGCCGATCCGCTCGCCTTTCTTACGGCGTGCCAGCAGTTATTGAAGCCCGAAGGGTTGCACATCTGCTCGACCATCAACCGCAATCCCAAAAGCTTTGCAATGGCCATTGTCGGTGCGGAATATGTGATGCGTTGGCTGCCCAAGGGCACGCATGAATGGTCCAAATTCATCACGCCTAAAGAATTGTTTGATTTGATGTCGAAGGCGGGTATCAACCCTGTCGACCGAAAGGGATTTGTCTTCAATCCGGTATCATGGAGCTGGAAAATCTCCGATCGGGATCTGAGTGTGAATTATGTTACTGCCGCGTTGAAGCCTGCCTAAACTTCGCTCTCCAACTTCCCGCGCAGTTTACGCAGGATTGGCAAGGTTGCGCGAACCTTGTCGCTGCCCAAATCGCCAACAACTTCGTTTAGCATTGGCGTGATCGACGAAATCGCTTGGTCTCTTGCGCGGCGGCCTGCAGGGCTGATGGCCACCATCTTGCGCCGGGCGTCATCCCAATCAGGCCGAATGTGCACATAGCCAGCCCATTCAAGCTTTGACAGAGTATTCGTCATGGCCCCGCGTGTGACGTGGAAAGTGTTGGCCAGTTGAGCGGGCGAGCGTTCCTGACCTGTGAAAGCCAGGTGGTTGAGCACCGAGAAATGCGAAATCTCCATACCTTTGGGCAACACCTTGCTCAACCGGTTTCGCAACAGCTGATCGGCGGTCAGAATTTCACTGAATAGTGTGACGGCAAGTGCGCCAGAGTCGTCAGTCATCTACGGATCTTTAAACGGTCGAACATGGGTCAGCGACGGCACTTTGCACCGTGCTTCCTGCACCGGTCTATCATCGCACTCAAAAAAGTGAATGCCGCGCTCTGTCCCACCATCGACCAAAACCTCGCCCCAGGGTGAGATCACCATCGAGTGCCCGTATGTGCGCCTTTGTTTTCCTTCAGACGCGGGGTGCGTCCCGGTTTGCGCCGGGGCCAGTACGTAGCATCCCGTCTCGATCGCGCGGGCTCGCAAAAGCGATTCCCAGTGTGCAGCACCGGTCACCGGCGAAAATGCCGATGGAACCGTCAGGATTTTGGCGCCGGCCTGCGCCAAAGCCTGGTACAGATGAGGAAAGCGAACATCATAACAAATTGTCATGCCAACCATGCCAAAAGGTGTCGACACAAGGACCGCTTCGTCACCGGGCCGGTATCCGGCGGATTCGCGATAAGTTTCCTGTGCGCTCACTTGCACGTCGAACATGTGGATTTTGTCGTAACGCGCGGCAATATGACCTTGTGAATCAATCATGAACGAACGATTGGCGAAACGACCGTCGGGATCATCTGTTTTCAATGCCAGAGAACCAATCAGCAACCAGATCTCAAGTTCGGCCGACAGCGACCGCAACGCGGCCAGGGTAGGATCCTCGTTCTCGGTTCGTAATACTTCGTTTTGCCGCGCGCGGCTGATAGATACACAGTTCGTAACTTCCGGCGTGAGCACGAAAGATGCGCCGCCATTGGCAGCCTCGCAAATGAACTCTTGGGTCTGAACCAGATTAGCCGACGGATCATCGCCCGAGGTCAGTTGTACAAGGGCTCCACGGGTCACGCAGCAAGCAGTCCGTCCAACTTGCCTGATCTTTCGAGCGCATAAAGATCATCGCATCCACCGACATGGGTCTCGCCTATGAAGATCTGAGGGACGGTGAGTCCTCCGTTGGCTCGTTGGATCATCTCTGATTTGCGGTCTGGTTCTGACCAGATGTCAATTTCGGAAAAGTTCACACCTTTCTGAGACAAGAGGCGCTTGGCGGCATGGCAAAAACCGCACAATGGCGATGTGTAAATTTCAACCGACGGCATAACGGTGATCCCTTCAAATCCAAATCGTTAGGAGAGATTTAGGCTTCTTTGACTACACGCGCCAGTGTCAGCACGAAAACGTCACCGCTGCCAGCCGCTTTGCAGGCGTGCGTTGCCGCAGCCAGTGTTGCGCCCGATGTCATCACATCGTCAATCAAAAGCACCTTTCGTCCAACGACCCGATGCCGTCGGCGCGGATGGATCTGGATAGCGTTCTCCAGTGTCTCAAATCGGGCGGCGGCCGTTTTGTGATCCAGCGGTTGGGTTCGTTTTGAGCGCAGCAGCAGGTCCGGGCACAAGTCGTGGCCCGTTTTCCTCGCAATTGCTTGCGCCAAAACGGCGGATTGATTGAAGGTTCGATGGAAAAGACGCATCCAGTGTAACGGCACCGGAGCAATCAGCATGCCGTCGTGCAGCATCTCCCGTCCGGCGTTCGTCATCCAAAGTGCTGCTGCATTGGCCAGTTCGATCCGCGATCCGTGTTTCAGAGATAGAACCATCTGTCTGCCGCGTTCGCTGTACAACAGTGCTGAGCGCCCGGCTGTCCAAGGTCGCGGAGTTTTGAGACAGTCATCGCATTGAATTTCCGCATCATCTGAAACACCGGGTACCGGCGAGCCGCAGTCGTGACAAACCAAACCTGTGATAAACGGCGTCTT
>JBCDDX010000046.1:0-4059 GCA_039180085.1 Pseudomonadota bacterium | reverse complement strand
GTTGGGTGTTTGGCATTGCGCGCAATTGTTGGTTATCCGAAGTCCGCCGCCGCAAGGTGCGCATGGGCGCGGGCCAAATTCCGCCAGATGAAGCTGATGAGGTCAAGACGATTGTCACCGGGGAATGTGACGTTATTGCGCGCGATTTACACAGCGCGATAGGCAGGCTGCCGCCCGATCTTGCGTCCATTCTTCTGGTCGTCACGATCGAAGGGTACAGTTATGCGGAGGCTGCGGCATTGTTCCACATCCCGCAAGGCACCGTCATGAGCCGGGTGCACCGCGGGCGCAAGATGCTGGCCACGCGTCTGGGCAGAGGTAACGTGGCGGGGCAGGGCATCCAGATCACTTCCGGCTAGAAATGAAGGGCCCCTTGCGGTCGCGGATGGCGGCATACTAAATGCCGTGTTTGCGAAAGAATGCGATGGCATGTTCAAGACAGGTATTCCAAGCGGGTTCATCGCCAAGCAGGATATGGTTTCGGCTGTCCAGTGGCACGAATTCCGCGCCGGGAATGCCTGCAGCCAGTTCGCGCGCCTGCACGATGCTGATGCGTTGGTCGCCCCGGGCATGGAACACGATTGTAGGTGCTTTGATCTGATGCAGACGATCGCGCACATCAATATCCCCGAACGCATCAAGGAACCTGACGGCGTTTTCCGGTGAGGTGGTCTGCCGCTGGAATTCGTTGAACCAGTCGAGATCTTCGGGTTTCGCATCAGGCATGAAGGTCTGTGAAAAGATTTGCCGGTAGGCCGGGTTCGGGGTGCCCCATCCATGACGCGTGAGTGTCATCATCGCCTCGCGTCGTTCGCGTTCTTCGGGGGTAGCGCCAATGCGCCATCCCGAAGCGTACCCCGAGACAAGCACAAGGCCAGAAACACGTTCCGGATGGCGGGCGGCATATTCTATGGACACTGCACAGCCCTGCGAGATTCCCAAAAGCGGGAAGCGTTCCACGCCGAGTGTGTCGACGACCGCTTCCAGATCGGCGACGAAAGAGTCCATGCTGATGTCGTTGACGTTCCAGTCGGACAATCCGTTGCCCCGGCTGTCGTAGCGGATGAACCTGCGTTCATGTGCGCAAGCCAGAAATGTCTGCCCCCATATCGGGCTGCCCCAATCCAGTTCCAGATGGTTCAGCCAATTGGCCGCTTTGACCAGTGGGCGGCCTGTTCCCACCTCGCCGTAAGCGATGTTCACATTGTCACGTGCTTTGCAAAATCCAATGGTCTGGCTGCGCAGTCGCCAGCGGTTTCTGCTGTCGCGGGGCGGTTTTTCCACCGTCTGTGATGGTTGCTGCGACTGGATGTTCTCAAGTTCGACCGGCAGGTCGATGGACGCGTGTCTGGCTTCGTGTCGAAATCTTCTTTCGATACTTGCGGCCTCTTCGAACCTGCCCGTAGCGCGGAAATCAGCGATCAGGCTTGACGCGGCCTGTACTTCGAATGGCATAAGATCAAGCCAACGATATGCCCATTTGATCCGATCAGCCGGCGCCAGGTCCTGATGCGTGGCCAGACGACGCAGCACATTGACCTGCATGAGCCGAGCGTCTTCGCGTTCGCCCATAAGCCATGTTTCAAATTCCTGTTGTCCTGCATCGTTCAGCCCGTCCAGAATGGGTTCAGACAACGTGTTGGCGATTGTTCCCAAGTCCCGCGCTGAGATTGGTTGGTGATTGTCAAACAGAAGGCCGCGTGCGGTCACGAAATCGACCTCTGCGTCGTTCAGATCGAGTGCGATGCGTTCGCGATCAGCTCGAATACGTTGTCTATCGGGTGCATCGACAACCTTGCGGATCCGGCTGAGCGCCCAACGCAGCGAAGCACGTGGATCATGAGGAATATCCCAGAGCATTTCGCAAAGCCGTTCCCGGCGCACCGGACGGCCCGTCATGGCCAGATAGGCTAGCAGCGCGCGGGCCTTGCGTGAGGGTGGCAACATCTGTTGTCGTCCGTTCAAGGTGACGCGCAGTTCGCCAAAAACGCTGATAGTCAAAGGTTTGGGTTGCGCCAATGCGGTAAGTCGCAAAGAGGTATTCGCGGGAAGGGCAAAATATTGACGTTTTGACATTTTTTCTCTCGATTGCGGGCGCAAAAGCGGCGTATCACTGTCTCTTCATTATTTGTGTTATTGCAGCCCTTATCGCGATCCCGATGGTCTTGCTTTTCGGTCATCAGACCGTCGGCCATTGGGGCTAGCGCGCTTGTTGTGCATGCAATCCTCGTAAGATTGTACGCGTCAGGGTGCTGTATTATTCTCTGCGGCGGCAAAAAACCGTTGTGGACGACGCCCGACCGCCGGGCAAAGGGTAGTTTCGATCAACAATGTCCGATGGGTTTTGTCGTGCCGGATCGCAGATCATCTTCTTGAAGTCTCACATTCTAACGGATCGGTGTGAAATAGCGAGACAGCGTTGGTGGACCGGGCGGTGGGCGGTCTTAACAAGTGGCTGATTATGTACGACATATGCGTTATGTTGGGGCGACCATCTATCACGCCCTCTTGCTGGCGCAAGATCAGGTATCCACGGGGTTGGGCCGGATCACGCCTAGTATTGTTGGCCTATCCGCCTGGCTGCCCTAAGCGGCAGGTTCGTCAACGTGACTCGGGAAAGCAATTGTCAGCGAGACGAGGCGATGAGTGGGTTCGCCGTTTGTGTTGATCCTAAGCCAATTCAACCGATTCCTGATCGACGACTTGCAAAAGGTCGAGTGCCGGCAGGACGGTGGCATTTGATCCATCGCCGAGTTGCACGAGCGTGGTGTCTTGCCTTGCATTGTTTTCAGTGGGCTTTTCGCACCATTCAGACATCTCGATACTGACAACCCGCTCTACCAGAAAGCCGACCTGATGGCCCGGCCGGCCGGTCAGCAGGATTTTTCCATGCCCGTCATCAACAGCCCCTTGCCCCCGGCATTCGGCAAGATCAAACAGCGCGATGCTTTCGTCAAAGCGCGAAAAGTAACCGCGAAATCCGGGGATTTGGGCATCTGCCGTTGTCAGGCGCTTTGGCGGCTCCACGATACGGTTCACCTGTGACAAGGGAACGGCAAGTCGATCTTCAGCATCAATCACGATATAGCGCTCTTTCTTTCGGCTTACATTCCGGTTTTCAGAGATTTGGGGTTTGGGCTTTTTCTTGCGCTCATCAGTAACTTTGGACAGGCTTGCAATGGCTTGCAGGTCTTCCGCTTTGTGCAGTCGGTCCAGACTGATCGCGTATATCTGTTCTTCATCGTCACGGATGATAACCCTTTCGATGAAGTTTCGGCCAGCTTGCCATAACGGTACCGTGGTATCCTTTGCGCCAGAAAATGTTCCGATCTCGTGGATCGCGTCAACGGCAAACCCAAGCACCAGGTTGTCCGGAAAGCGGAGTGCCACGATTTCGGTCAGCGCTGGACGTCGCCTGTTGCCCAAGCCCAGTATGCGGAATGGGCAGACCACTGGAATCCGCCTGCCATGATAGGTGATCTCGCCCAAGCAATCACCCATGGTGATTGCTGTGTGTGCGATGGTCTGGCGTGGAATGGCTGCGTAGACCTCGACCGCGGGCACCGAATAAAGTGCGGCACCCGCTTCGAATTTGAGTACCGGTTCCTGGGTGCGCAGCTTGCTTCGCTTCGTGATGTTGGGCCGTTGTGCGGTGTAGACATCCGGGGCCGAGAACATGTGTGCAACATCAAGAATGGAGACAAAGCGCCCTTGATAGGCAAACAGGCTTTTGAAAAGTGATTGATCTGCGCTTTTGCCGTTCTTGATACCGTCCATGTCATTATGTGCGACTGTGGCAATACCCACAATATTGTCGACGAAAATCGCCAGCAATCGTTGCGCATGTTCAAGGATGACGCCGAGTTTGGCGGTGCTTTCGACATCATGCAGCCCCCCCATTAGTTGTAGGTTAAGGACCGGCACAAGGCGCCCCCGCAATGCGATACCACCCTGGAGCAGCTCACCTCTTTGCGCGATCGCTTCTCCTTTCTGGATGTGGAAAACCTCGGAAAGATGTTCGATTGGTATGCCGATGAACGCATTGCCAAGCTGAATGAC
>JBCDDX010000045.1:0-4192 GCA_039180085.1 Pseudomonadota bacterium | reverse complement strand
GTCGAGGATGAATTCGTAGGCTGGATGGCAGAGTACTTGCTGACAGCACCGACCGGCTAATTGCCAATTCAGAAATCCCGCGTCACAACTAGCCCCTGAACACGCATAACCGGGGACTGACATGACACAAAAATCAATACTGATCACCGGCTGTTCGTCGGGGATTGGTGAAGACGCGGCCCATGCGCTGAAAGCACGCGGCTGGCGCGTTTTTGCATCGTGCCGCCAGCAGGCTGACTGCGACACGTTGAAGTCAAAGGGTTTCGACAGCCCCCGCATCGACTACGCCGATGAAGCAACCATTACATCGGGGCTGGCCGAAGTCCTTCAAGCGACGGGAGGCACTTTGGACGCATTATTCAACAACGGTGCTCACGGGTTTTTCGGAGCTGTAGAAGATTTGCCGACACAAGGTTTGCGCGAGATCTTTGAAACCAATTTCTTTGGTTGGCACGAGCTGACGCGGCAAGTGATCCCGGTCATGCGTGCTCAGGGCCATGGGCGCATCCTGCAGTGTTCTTCGACCTTGGGCTTTACCTATATTCCATGGCGCGGGGCCTATGCCGCCACGAAACGCGCACTTGAGGCGATCAGTGACACATTACGGATCGAAATGCGCGGCACAGGTATACATGTGGTTCTGATTGAACCAGGTCCAATTACCACGATGTTTCGTGTCAAAGGCATCCCTTTTTTCGAACGTTGGATAGATTGGGAAAACTCGCCCAGACGGGTCGACTATGAAAACGGACTAATCAAGCGACTTTATGAGGGCAGCAGAAAGAAAGACACGTTTGAACTTCCGGCTTCAGCGGTGACAGCCAAGGTCGTTCGCGCGTTAGAAGCACAAAATCCAAAACCGCGGTACATGGTGACCGGTGCGACTTATCTGGCCGCCGCGTTGCACCGAACGTTGCCTGACCGCGCGCTGGATTCGATTGCCGCACGGATTTGACGAAAACCCGTTCGCCTTTTGCAACGAAACCGCTAGATCAGGCCCCACGCATCATACCTTGGCAGGGAGAACCCAGTGGACCCGCTTTTTATCTTCATTCTTCTTGCGGTCTCCGCAGTTGTCATCGTTTTGATGATTGGCATAGGTGGCTTTGCCAAAGGCGGATCTTTCAATCTGAAGTATGGAAACAAAATGATGCGGCTGCGGCTAATCGCGCAGTTCATCGCGGTCGTTCTGATCTTGGCTTATGTATATTTTCGAGGGCTTTAGGGGGCAGTAACCAATGGTAGTTCTGAACAAAATTTACACGAAAACCGGAGATGCAGGCGAAACCGCATTGGGCAACGGTGCGCGTGTGGCAAAACACGCGATGCGGGTTACCGCGTATGGCACGACAGACGAACTAAATGCTTTCGTCGGTGTGGCTCGGCTGGAAAGCTCGGGCGAATTGGACACGCAAATGGAGCGTATTCAAAATGACCTGTTTGATCTTGGCGCTGACCTTTGCCGCCCAGACATGGAAAAGGACGCCGAGGCGGAATTTCCACCACTGCGTGTGATCGCATCACAAGTCGAAAGGCTTGAGGCCGAAATCGATGCTATGAATGCCAAACTCGAGACATTGCGCAGTTTCATTTTGCCAGGTGGATCGCGCTTGGCCGCCGCCCTGCACGTTTGCCGTACAGTTGCACGGCGCTCCGAACGTCTGGCCGTTGAGCTGGCGACGATCGAAGCAATCAATCCAGAAGCTGTAAAGTACCTGAACCGTTTGAGCGATTGGTTTTTTGTCGCGGCTCGAACCGCGAACAACGGCGGCAAAGATGACGTGCTGTGGGTTCCCGGGGCAAACCGCTAGTCCGGGCCATCACATCCGACGCTTGCCTTACGTAAACAAGGCATACGTCAATTACGCGACGTCTTGACGCCAAAAGATGACGATTTTGCGCTGTTTCCTAAGCCATGGCCTCGCTATCTACGTCGTCAGCTAAACCATGGCCCGACTCGGTTTTCGTTGGGCCCTTCTGAGGAGAGAAACGCTTATGAAGGTGCTGGTACCTGTCAAACGCGTGATCGACTACAACGTGAAAGTTCGCGTGAAAGCGGACGGATCAGGTGTCGATCTTGCAAACGTGAAGATGTCGATGAACCCGTTCGATGAAATTGCCGTCGAAGAGGCCATCCGCCTGAAGGAAGCCGGCAAGGCCGAAGAAGTGGTCGCCGTATCGGTTGGCGTCAAGCAGGCGCAGGAAACCCTGCGGACCGCGCTGGCAATGGGAGCAGACCGCGCCATTCTGGTTGTTGCCGCCGACGACGTGCATCAAGACATCGAGCCACTGGCCGTTGCCAAAATCCTCAAAGCCGTGATCGACGAAGAAACTCCCGGTCTGGTGCTGGCAGGCAAACAAGCCATCGACAACGATATGAACGCCACTGGTCAGATGCTGTCGGCGCTGCTGGGCTGGTCGCAAGCCACGTTCGCGTCTGAGCTGGACGTCGATGGCGACAAAGCCGTGGTGACCCGTGAAGTCGACGGCGGCCTGCAAACGATAAAGGTGAACATGCCTACAATCGTGACCGTTGACCTGCGTCTAAACGAACCGCGCTATGCCTCGCTGCCCAATATCATGAAGGCCAAGAAGAAGCCTCTGGATGAGAAAACAGCGGCAGATTACGGCGTTGACGTAACACCGCGTCTTGAAGTCGTGAAAACAGAAGAGCCCGCAGCACGTGAGGCCGGTATCAAAGTTGGCTCGGTCGACGAGCTGGTAGAAAAACTCAAAGAAGCGGGGGCTGTATAATGGCTGTTCTTCTTCTCGCAGAAATCAATGACGGCGAACTGAGCATGGATGCAACCGCCAAGGCGGTCGCAGCAGCCAAGCAATTGGGCGACGTGACCGTTCTAGCCGTTGGCGCAACCTGTTCAGATGCAGCGGCCGAAGCCGCCACAATCGACGGTGTCGCCAAAGTGCTGTGTGCCGAGGATGCGCTTTATGGCAAGCGTTTGGCCGAACCAGCAGCTGCGCTGATTGCGTCATTGGCGGAGGATTACGAACATGTTGTGGCCCCGGCCACCACCGACGCAAAGAACATCATGCCACGTGTTGCCGCACTGCTTGACGTGATGGTGATTTCCGACGCCTCCGGTGTTGTGGACGGCAGTACGTTTGAACGCCCCATTTATGCAGGCAATGCAGTTCAAACCGTGAAATCCTCAGACGCCAAAAAGGTTGTTACGTTCCGAACATCGACATTTGATGCAGCTGGCACTGGCGGTTCTGCATCGGTTGAAAATATCGCAACCGGTGAAAATCCAGCTCTGTCTGAGTGGGTCGAAGACAAGGTTGCGGCGTCTGATCGCCCCGAACTGACGTCGGCTGGCGTTGTGGTGTCCGGTGGCCGCGGAGTCGGATCTGAAGATGACTTTGCTATGATCGAAAAGCTGGCTGACAAACTGGGCGCCGCTGTTGGTGCGTCACGCGCCGCTGTCGACTCGGGCTATGCGCCGAACGATTGGCAGGTGGGCCAAACTGGCAAAGTTGTGGCACCTGACCTCTACATCGCGGTTGGCATCTCGGGTGCAATTCAGCACCTGGCTGGTATGAAGGACTCCAAAGTCATTGTTGCAATCAACAAGGATGAGGAAGCGCCCATATTCCAGGTTGCGGACTATGGGCTTGTTGCCGATCTGTTTGATGCGGTTCCTGAGCTGACCGAAAAACTGGTCTAGTTTTTTTAGTCACACCCGAACATGTTGCCCCGCCAAGCGATTTGGCGGGGCTTTTTCATTGCACGATTTCAGATACAGCTGCGCCTAGCGCAGCGGCGATTTCGCCGTGTGTTTCCGTGCTGAGCATTTGCGCCGCAATACTGCCTTCCATCGGGGCAAACACCATACCGTCCAGATCGTTTCCCGCCCGTCGCACGGGTAACTCGACGACGCCCAGCGTGCCTTCGGCCACATCGCGCACCATGTCGGCGCCGACAAACAGCGGTTCCGCCCCAAGCCCGTTTGGCATCTCCTCGCGCAGCCATAACAGCAGCACCGGGCCGTCAATGGTTTGAAGCAGCAAGCGCATGCGCGCAATCCATGCGTTGCTCAATTCATCCCTCAAGATGCAAAACCGCTCGGCCGACACCATTTGCAGTGTCGACAGCATATGACGGGTAAAGCTGAAATCTGTGAAATCCACCTCCCGGTAGATGGATTTCAGCATGGGCGAAGGCCCGAGAAAGCGG
>JBCDDX010000044.1:0-4381 GCA_039180085.1 Pseudomonadota bacterium | reverse complement strand
GGAGTCGTTGAAGCTGAACATCGGGATGAACAGGACCGGCACGTAAAGCACGATCAGGAAGATCACCGCGTAGATCTGCAGCGGCCGGTTTGGCCGTTTGATATAGGTTCCAGAGCTCATGCGATTTTATCCTGTGCTTTCTTGGTGACGAACAGGAACACGAGCGCAATCGCCGCAATCCAGAGCATCAACACGATGGAAAGGGTCGCCCCCATGGGCCAGTTGTTCACTGGTCCGAACTGGAGCTGGATGAAGTTGCCGATCATCGCGCCGTCGGGTCCGCCAAGCAACGCAGGCGTGATGTAATCACCCGTGGTCGGGATGAAGATCAGGAACGCACCCGCGATCACACCCGGCATCGACAGCGGCAGCGTCACGCGAAGGAACCGCGCAATCGGACCGTCGCCAAGATCGGTGGCCGCCTCAAGCAGCGATTTGTCGATCTTTTCCAAAGAGACGTACATCGGCAGGATGGCGAAGGCCGCCCACGCATGTGCTAGGGTGATGATCACCGCCGTTTGGGAATAGAGAAGGAACTCCAATGGCGCCTCGATCAGACCCAAAGACATGAAACCGGAGTTGATAACCCCCTCGTAGCCCAGGATCACCTTCCATGCGAACACGCGCAGAAGGTAGCTGGTCCAGAACGGCAGCGTCATCAGAATGATCCACATCATCTTATTTTTGTGGACGTGGAAGGCCACGTAGTAGGCCATCGGATAACAGACAACGAGCGTGGCCACGGTCGCAACGCCGGAAATCCAGAAGGATCTCTGCAACAACGCGTTGAAAATGGGTTCGTTCTGGGTCCGGGCGTAGTTCGCCAAGGTCAGCGTCGTGTCAAAGCCGAACCCGTCCCGGGTCCAGAGGCTCATCGCGACGAGAATAAAGAAGGGAATGATGATCCCGATGGTCAGGATCAGCATGGTGGGCGACATCAGAAGATAGCCGCGCAGCGCTTCACTTTTGTACAGGAGCGCAGACAACCACGATGTTTTTTTGCGTTCAGAGCCTTGACGTGCCTCGGCCGGAGAGAGGGATGTATCAGCCATATGGTGCGTTTCTTTTCTGGAAAAGAAGATGGAAAAAACCCGCCGGCGGTTGCCGGCGGGTTCATCTGATTTGGCTTAGAAGCCCGCTTTGATCTGTTCGAACGTTTCGTTCATGCGGGTTTCCCATTCCTGCGTCATCGGACGCTGGAAGTGACCAGCAGACAGAATGTCGTCAGGGTTCTTGCTGAGGCCAAGGCCTGCCAGTGTTTCTTCGTCGAACTGATCGAACGACTTGGCGTTGGAGTGACCGTAGCCGTAATCGTTGATCATGAACTGGCCTGTTTCCGTGCTGAGCATCGATTCGATGATGTCGTAGGCACGGTCGATATTCGGTGCATCCTTGTGGATCATGACGCCGCACACCCATGTCAGGGCGCCCTCTTTCGGCGCGGCAAATTTCACCGGAATACCTTCAGACTTCAGCAGGGTCGCAGAGCTGTTCCAGGTCATGGCTGCCGCCATTTCGCCGGAGGACAAAGCCTGTTCCAGAGTTGTCGTGTCGTCGGTGTAAACCCGGATCAACGGACGCTGTTCGCGCATCACTGCTGCGATCTTGGTGAACGCATCCTCAGTGTCGAGATCGTCGAAGTTCACGCCGGCTTTGATGGCACCACACCACCATGCGTCACCACCGGATCCCAGGGAGCCGAGCTGACCGCCATAACGCTTATCCCACAGCATATCCCAGCTCTCTTCGCCTTCGAGCTCGAAGAGGTCTGTCCGGTATGTGATGGATGTTTGACCCCAGTCAAACGGCATCATCCAGATGTTGCCGTTTTCGGCGTCGTTGCCCGGCAGATCGACAAGGCTTGGAATCACATCGTTAAAGGCTGCGATCCGGCTTGTGTCGATGGGCTGGAAAAGGCCAGTGCTCACCCAACGCGGCATGCCCGCATTACAGGGGTGCGCCACGTCGACGACAAAGCCGCCGCGCATTTTTGTAAGCGCTTCTTCCGAGGCTCCGAACACGGAGAAGTTCGGCAGTTCGCCGTTCTTTTCCTGATAGGCCTGGAAAAGCTCTGGGATGTCGTAGCCACCCCAAGTGAAGTAGGTTGCCTGGTCGCCTGCGGCGCGTGCCTGGCGTGCACCCATCGGTACTGTTGCCATGGCGACACCGCTTGCGAGCAAGCCTTTGGTGAAGGCACGACGGCTCAGTTTTCCTTCGCGCACAGCACCTAGCTGATCAACAACGTCCATATGCTTGGTTCTCCCGTGTTGTGAGTGGTGTTCTATGGAACGACGAACACCTGATTATTGCGTGACCATTCCCGTTGGGACCTGGCAGAATGGAAATCTTGGATTGACTTTCTGTCGGTTCCCGCACATCTCATTGAATGATCATTCAATCATTTATCCGAGTGCAGAAACGAGTCAAGTGATTAACCAACCCAAACCAGATCACAATCTGACCTATGCCCGAAAACAAGGCAGCCACTCGTAAAAGTCTAAACCATGGAGCGAGAAGGGCAAAGACTAATGACACAAAGCCCATCGATTATAAGGTTCGAAGAAAACGGGCCAAACGGCCTTTCTCCCATGGAATTGGACCCTTCCGATTTTCATGAAGTCCCTGACGCGCAAAATGTTCACGTCTACTTTGAAGATAAGGATTTGGGCTTCAGTACGGGTGTTTGGGACACCACGACCATGCAAGAAGCGTTCGGCCCCTACCCCGGCGATGAGTTCATATTGGTGCTAGATGGCCAGTTCAAAATGCTCGACGCATCTGGCGATGGCGTTCCAGCCGAAACCGGCCAAAGCGTGATCTTCCGAAACGCCGTTCCGGTCAGTTGGAAGCAAGTGGGCTATCTCAAAAAATTCTACATCACCTACATGGATCCGCGCGCCGAAACGCCCAAGATTGAAAGCGCGGAAGGCGGCATTGTTGCGCTCGACCCTGACCTGACACTCTCAGACCATGATGTGCTGCCCGACACCACCACGCCCCAGCGCGAAAAGGTGTTTTTCACCAATTATCACGGGAATTTCGACGTGGGTCTGTGGGACACGCAAACCATGAAAACGCCGATGAAACCCTTTGGCTGGCACGAATTTGCGCAAGTTCTGGAAGGCGAAGTCACGCTGACCGAAGAGGATGGAACGTCTCAAAAATTCAAAGCGGGCGACGTATTTTTCGTCCCAGCGGGTACAGTGTGCTCCTGGGATGTGCCGAAATATCTGCGCAAGTACTACGCAGCGCTCGACCCAAACAAACGACCGAAAGGATAAAACGAAATGACAGTGAAGATCGGACGCCGCGCCGTCCTTGCCGGTCTCACGGCGATAGGAGCATCCCCCCTCATGGCACAATCCATTCCAACAAATCCGGACGTCGTGGTCATTGGCGCAGGGTCCGCGGGGTTGGCCGCCGGCCGAGTGTTGCAACAGGCCGGGGTGTCCTTCGTGATCGTCGAATCCTCAGACCGCGTGGGCGGCCGCGCCTACACCGAAACCGGGCGTTTGGGGCAACCAATCGATGTGGGGTGTTCCTGGGTCAACGGCGCAAATAACAACCCATACGCGAAACTGGGATACGAAAAAGGCTTTACGATGGTAGACCACTCGAATGCCGATTCGGATTTGTTCGACATGGATGGCAATCCCGCGACAGGATCCGACTGGGTGGCCTATGACAAGGCCTGGGGCGCGATTCTAGAGGCGATGGCCGATGCGGGCCGGTCTGGCAAGGATGTCTCAGCAGCGTCCGTGATCCCCGATGTCCCGTGGGGCGCCAGCGTGCGATCCTGGATGGGGGCCATGGATTACGGCGTGACACTCGATCAGGTGTCGACCAAATCCTACTGGAACTCGGCTGACTCCCAGCCCAGCTACTTCGTCAAAGAAGGTCTTGGAACGCTGGTGGCCACTTTGGCCGAAGGTATGCCCATTTCGCTGAACACACCCGTAACCGCCATCGACTATTCCAGGGACGGCGTTACGGTCGAAACGGCCAGCGGCACCATCCGCGCCAAGGCCTGTCTGGTGACGGTCTCCGTCGGCGTTCTGGCCGCCGAGAAGATCAAGTTTACCCCGGCCCTGCCCGTCGAGAAACAAGAGGCCATCAACGACATCCCCATGGGCCTTTTGATGAAAGTGCCGCTTATGTTTGACGGTGCGCGCCTTGATCTGGGTGAAAACAACTGGGTGACCTATCAACTGCCCGAAAACAAGGCTGGCGAAGGTTGCTTCTTCGTCTCATGGCCGTGTGGTTGGGATTACATGATGGGCTTCATCGGCGGCCAGTTTGCCTGGGATCTCTACGGCGAAGGCCAAGACGCCGTGGTGGATTATGCCATGGACGAACTGGTCAAGTTCGCGGGCAGCGACGC
>JBCDDX010000043.1:0-4960 GCA_039180085.1 Pseudomonadota bacterium | reverse complement strand
TCCTCTCAGACCAGCTATTGATCGTCGCCTTGGTGAGCCATTACCTCACCAACTAGCTAATCAAACGCGGGCTCATCTATCGGCGATAAATCTTTCTCCCTGAGGACGTATAAGGTATTAGCACACATTTCTATGTGTTGTTCCTTACCGATAGGTAGATTCCCACGTGTTACTCACCCGTCTGCCACTCCCTCCGAAGAGGGCGTTCGACTTGCATGTGTTAAGCCTGCCGCCAGCGTTCGTTCTGAGCCAGGATCAAACTCTCAGGTTTGATCTGAGATTTGTTCCGGCTAAATCCTTCAATCCGAACCTTACCGAAGTAAGGCACTCAATGGATTGAAGTGGTCACGCTTCCAATCCTGCTTGAGGATCGGAATTTGCAATCGTCCCTGGGTAGAGACAATCGCGAATTGACGAGAACATTTTAAACACACCTGAAACAACTGAAAGTTGCTTCTGGTATTTGTAACATTCTCGAAAAACGTGTCCGCCGAAGTCTCGTATGGCTCCCGAACAGTAAAAGGAAATACTGTTGGAACCGGCAGAACTTCGCCGCCCACGTTTCTCTTTCTTCATATTCAATTGTCAAAGAACGGAAGTCGGAACGACTTCATCGAACCGGTGACAAAAAGCCAAAGCCAATCGCTTACCAATTCAAGGTAGGTTTTCGCGAAACCGCGACGCCTTTCCGGGGTGACCAAGTCAACAAAGAGTGTTGCGCGTCAGCGCGGTCTGCGTCGTTGGTGGGCGGGTTATAGGCTCAGCTTTCAGAACCGTCAACACGCATTTTCGTTTTTTTTGGTCTTTTTTTCGAATTTTTTTGACCATTGCATTTGCTCACCCTCAGCGGGCATTCAAGTGCCGCTTCATATTGGGCATTTCCGCGCGATATTTCAAGTTCGCGCCATCATTTCCTTGCATTTTTGCGCGAATTTGAGATTCATGGGCATTCTCTTTGTCAAACCCACCTGCAGATTCCGGATATAGATGAGCGCGCAATCCACTCAGCCTTCCAATATCACGGCCTCTCCGCTCTTTCAGAAGAGTTCTAAATCGACCATTGAGGTGGAGTTGGGCAATGAACCCGCACTGATAAGTGGCAACGGGCGGCGCGCGCCGGACCGTCGCCGGGTCAGCGCGCGGTGGATGAGCGGATCGGTTTTGACCGGCCTCACCTCCGTTCTTCTTATGGGTGGAGCATTGTACGCCGCACTTGACGGCCGCCAGCAATTGGCCAGGCCCGCCAGCATGATCGACCGGTTCGTGGCCGATAATGCGGTCAACGCAGCATCCTCTGCCACTTTGGGCGACAGCCCCGTGACGATTGTTGCGCTGGAACCGGCCAGTGAAAAGATCATGCAGGTTCCAACGGTCACCCGCGTTGGCAACAGCAATGTGATTCGCAAGCGCCCCTTCGCCTATGCATCGGCACCGCTTGCCATTATTCCATTGCGCAAGGTTGATTATCCGAAATTCAACCCGCTCAATGTATTCCGCTCGTCCGACGCCGATGCAGTCGTTGCCACAAGCGACGTGATCTACGGCGCTGATATTGAGAGTGAGGTTCGGGTTCAGACCGTTCCCTTCCCGCTCGAAACGGCGGTCTACGAACAATCCACACGGATCTCTGCCAACGAGGCTGCCGCGATTGTGAAACAGGCGCGCGCTTCGCTTCTGGAAGGTCAGGTCGAGCAGGTCGCCGCCCTTCCTTATCTCGACACCTCCCGTTTCACCCTGAAACAGGATGATGTCATTCCGGCTTCAGGTCTCGACATCCGCATTATCAATGAAAACGTATCGACCGCTGTCCAGTCCTCGTCTGATGACCTGACGGACAATCAGCCCCTGTATGGTGAAGATGTCATCACTGCTCCGCCCGGCCTTACACTGGAGGCCGCCCTTGCGGGTTTCGAACTGGACGAGAAGGAGGCTCGCCCTCTTATCACGGCCCTCAATTCCGAATTTGGCACCGGGCCTTTGTCCTCCGGCACAAAACTGCGTGTGGCCTGGCAGCAAAAGACGGGCTTCGGACAGGATGGCGAGGCTGTGCGCATTGCAAAACGCATCAGCGTCTATCGCGGTGGACAGCATATCAAGAGTGCAGCACTTACCGACGACAAGGAAGTGGTCTGGGGCATTGAACCCGCTTTCATTCCAGCCGTCGGGCGGTCTGATCAGGAAGACGAAGCTGTCGCGTCGGTCGCTCGGTCGAACCTGCCCAATATATATGACGGCATTTATCGGGCAGCGCTTTCACAAGGGCTGAACAAGGATCAGGCCCGCCGGATCGTGCGCACCGTTGCCTTCGACGTCGACTTTCGCACCCAGTCGAACCCGAAAGACGAGCTCGAAGTCTTCTATTCCATGGAAGAGGGCGAAACGGTTGCAACGGACAATTCCGAAATCCTCTATATCGGCCTTACAACCGGTGGCGTGCATCGCAAATACTATCGCTTCAAGGCGGGCGATGACGGGTCGGTCGACTATTATGACGAGGAAGGCAAAAGCGCCAAAAAGTTTCTTCTGCGCAAACCTGTTCCCAATGGCCGTTTCCGCTCGCCCTTCGGCATGCGGCGTCACCCGATCTCCCGCGTTCTGAAAATGCACAACGGGGTCGATTTCTCAGCCCCCCGCGGCACGCCCATTATCGCCGCTGGCAATGGCGTGGTTGAAAAAGCCGGGTGGGCCGGTGGTTACGGACGCCAGACCATCATCCGCCACGCCAATGGTTACAAAACATCCTACAGCCACCAGCACAGGATTGCCCGCGGGGTGCGTCCCGGCGCACGTGTCACCCAGGGGCAGATCATCGGCCAGGTCGGATCGACCGGCTATTCAACCGGACCGCACCTGCATTACGAAGTGCTCGTCAACGGGCGCAAGGTGAACCCGATGAAAATCCGCCTGCCCCAGGGCCGTTCTTTAAGTGGCGCAGAGCTTGCAGCCTTTCGCAAGGAGCGTGACCGCATCAACGCCCTGCTCGACAAGGGTCGTGGCTCGGAAACCACCGTTGCATCGCTGAACTGATGTCACCGCTTCATTGCCCGGTTTCAGCATCGCTGGCAGCCTGAACCGATTGCGTGAGCCAACCGAGCAAGGCTCCCAGCAGCGCCAGCAGCGCTGACATCAAACACAGCACCACCATGGCATGCGTCATGCCGATTTCCTGAACGCTCTGCGTTCCCACCTGATAAAGCGCGCCGGTCAGCCGTTCGCCAAATCCGGCACTGACCATCAGTTCCTGAAGCTCAGGCGAAAGGTCACTCCCGGTGACAATCAGCCTGTACACAAGGGACACCACAGCCCCCATGCCGGCGATGGCGACCAGATTGGAAAGGCGCGCCAGCATGTTGTTGATGCCGGACGCCGACCCCGCATATTCATCTGACACCGAATTCATGACGGCATTGGACAGCGGCGATGCACTGAGCGCGATGCCCACACCAACCAAGAACATGGATGGCAACAGAAGTGTCCAGAAATCCTGTTTGGCAATCGCATACCCCATCAGCAAAAACGCAACGGCGCAAACAACGGGACCGAGCGTCAGCATGAAACGCGGGCCGAGCCGGTCCGACATCCGCCCGGCGATTGGGGAGAGAACTGCAATCACAATCGTAAAGGGCAGGAAAACACCGCCGGCATAGGTCGCCGGCAATTTCCACCCGACGATCAGCAACATTGGCAAAAAGAAGAACATGCCGCCCAGTCCGGACCACACCAGAAGTGTGAGTGCGTTGACCCCGGCAAACACTTTAGATCGAAACAGCCGCATCTCGATCATCGGATCACGCACCCGCAATTCAAACAGGACAGCACCAGCCCCGACAAAGAGGCTCAGGACAATCAAACCGAAAGCGAGGCGCGTGCTTTCGCGTTCTCCAAGCCATGTCAGCCCGACCGCCAGCAGGGCCAGCGCAGCAGTGAGAAAAAAAGCGCCAATGAAATCGAGCGGCTTTCGTTCCCGTGGCTGGTCTGCCGGCACCTGGGTCGACAACAGCGCGAGTGCGATCAGGCCGAGCGGCAGATTGATCGCAAATATCCATCGCCAGGCTTCACTGCCGCCATAGGTCAGGATCAGCCCGCCCAGAACAGGACCCAGGGCCGCCGTGATGGACGATGCCGAAATCCAGATTCCCAGCGCCTTGCCACGTTCAGCCCGTGGGGTGTTGATGGAAATCAGCGCCATGCTGCCGGGAATCATGATTGCCGCCCCTGCCCCCTGCACAGCGCGGAACATGATCAGCGACAGCGGCGACCATGCAAAAGCGCATAACCCGGAAGCGACGACGAAACAGACAATGCCGAAACTGAAAACGCGTTTCATGCCGTAGCGGTCGCCCGCAGCACCGCCAAGCAGCATCAATGCGCTCAGAAACAGAATGTAGGAATTGTGCACCCACTGCACCTGCGCAAAGCTGGCATCGAGGCTCGCGCGGATTTGTGGGATAGCAATCGACACCACGGACCCGTCGAGAAACCCCATCCCGCTTGCGAGGATGGCGACAATCAAAACATATTTTCGCTTGTCAGCCGGACAATGATGCCCGGCAGAGGACGTGGTCGGAGCGGTAATAGTCATCCGCCTTCTTTGTCAGTTTTCCCGCGCTTTGCCCAACACAAAATCACGCCTAGGCCCGCACTGGATTCCAATAGCCCCTGATTGTCATCCTCGCCCCCTGCAACAAAAAACGCCGGGGATCCAGAACTGCGGGGAGAGTGCATACTCAAAAGCTCTGGATTCCCGCCTTCGCGGGAATGACAAGAGTGAGCGTTGATCAAACAAAATAAAACACTTCCCCGAAAAAACTTATCCCCGTCCTCCCCCCTTGCCTCATACTACCCTCACACGCCCGGTTCGACCATCGGAAACGATCGTTCGTTGCCGTGCCGGGGGTGCCGGTGTTCGGGGGATCAGGCTAACGATCTGTCCTCCGGAGCGCTGCCTGTGAACCCGGGT
>JBCDDX010000042.1:0-7501 GCA_039180085.1 Pseudomonadota bacterium | reverse complement strand
GATGTCGTTTCGTGCCCGGCAATCAGGAATGTGTTGATCTGATACCGGATGTTTTCGTCTGACAGGCTTTCTCCGGTGGTTTTGTCGACACCATCCAGCATGTAGTTCAAAAGGTCATTTTCGGCCCGGTCTCCGCCTTTGCGCCTTTCGGCGATGATGTCGTCGACCAGCTTGTTCATGTAGCCAACATCGCGTTCCATCTGGTCGAGCCGTTTTTTTAGCAGTGTCGATTCAAATGGCAGACCGCGCTGCATCATGCAGGTTTCCAACGTATTGGTTAGCGCGTTGATAAACGGGTGATAATCCTGACGGTAAAAGGAGTTGAAGCGGTAATTGAACCCGCAAATGCCGATCGTGTCCAGCGCCACAGCGGTCATATCATGGACGATATCAATCTCATCGTCCGCGTTCAGCCGTTCCCACTTCAGACAAAGCTGGCCGGCGACGTCCAGCATCATCGGGAAATAATTGCTCATAGCCTGGCGGCTAAACGTCGGGAGCAAAATGTTATGCGCTTTACCCCAGTTGGGCTCTTGCGTATCACCGGTGAACAGTCCGTCGCCCCCGATTGCTCGTACCCGTCTGAGCGACCCCCGAACTGCCTTGTCGAACCTAGTTTCATCGCACAATTCTGCAACCAGGTCATGGCCGGACACCACCACCAGCGGCGTGCCCATCATGTCCATTCGAAAGATCGGGCCCAGTTCATTCGTAAGTTGCATGAGGCTTTGCAATGGCTGATCTTTGTCAACCGATAGCATGTTGCCCACGACCGGTTTTTTGTCCGGCATCGGGATCCGTTCGAGCTTGGCCTCTTGAGTCATTCGAAAGTCTCCCAGATAGATTTTTCAGGTGCGGTTTTCAGTCGACCAAGAAAGGGTCCGATAAGTCAACGACTTTCCTGCTGATCGGACCGAGACATCAATTTTGAAAGAAAAGAAGACAGAGGAAGCGTGCGGGGCTTGGGCTTTGCGGCTTGGGCAGATTGTGATCGCACTTGCTCGACAGAGCTTTGATAGCTACTGAATCGTCTGAAAGCCGATTACTCTCCCTTGCTGAATGTCTTGGAGCCAGCCGGTAGCGAACCGAAAATGTACCGAATTGTTCTTTCAGTTCTGACGTGTGTGTTCTTCGTCGTTTCAGGCGGGGGAATTGCAACAGCACAGGTTCCCAGCAATTGCGATTTGGAATCGCTGGATGGCCCATCGCGCTTCTTGCTGCGATGCGAAGGGGGCATGGTTCTTGAGATCGAAGCGGAGGCTGTTGTCACATTTCAGAATGAAGAAGACGGTTTGCCGGGGCAAGTAACTGTAGAGCAGGGCGCGGTTCTGGTCGAAATCACACCAGGAGGGGTTACACCGCAAATCAGAACACCAAATGCGATAACCGCTGTGCGCGGTACGACTTACGCTGTCGAGGTCAGCGATCGAGCAACGGCCGTGTTTGTTGTCTCGGGCCAGGTCGACGTTCGCAAAATCGATGACAGCGATAGCGCCGTGCTTCTGGATGCAGGCGAAGGGGTCGATGTGAGAAGTGACGAGCCTCTTGCCGTTGCGGTTTGGTCAGACACAAGGGCGCGTGCGCTTTTGACAAGATTTGGGCGATGAATGCCTGGTCATACAAAGGAGTTTTGATTGCATTGGTCGCGGCAACGTTTGCCGGGCTTTGGGCTTTCCTGATTACGTCACCGCATAGGCTAGGTCACGCGAGTGTTTTGGATCGCCTGGAGGCGACGCTGTTGGATTTTCGACACCTCACTTTTGGGCCAGCGAAACCATCTGACAAAGTGGTCATAGTTGCCATTGATGATGCGACGCTTCAGGAGGCCACCCAGCTTGGGCAGGGGCGGCAGCGCTTAGCCAGAGTTGTTGAGAGTGTTGCGCGCGCCAATGCATCGGCTATCGCCATTGATATTCTGCTCACTGAAGCGGGTGACGCTGAGGCCGACGGGCTTCTTTTGGAGGTCATCTCAAGCACACCGAGCGTCCTTGCCGTGGCTGCGAGTAAAGTTGCCGCAACCTCGAACCTCGGCATTCCGGCCACATCAGATGAGTTGTGGCCTGAAGCCGTTTTTTCTGAACGGGCAACAACGGGGATATCCAACGTTTCCACAAGTCACTCCGGCGTTCCTGTCTACGTGCCAATGGCTTTCTTGACCTCGCGCGGCGTGCAGCCAGCGCTTGCCGCCCAGACCGCATCACTTTTGTCTGGTGAGCCGATTGAGCTGACGGGCGGCAGCTTGAAGCTTGGAGAGCGGAACGTGCCGCTTGATCTGGGGTTCCAGATGCCGCTGCGCTTGCTTGGGCCACGTGGAACCGTTCCGACACTATCGGCGATCGATGTTTTGCAAGGCCGTTCTTCAGAGGCGCTTGCTGGCAAGGCCGTGATCATCGGTGTCACAGCCACGGGGCTTGGTGATCTGTTTCCAACGCCCTTTGATCAGGATTTGCCCGGCGTCGAGGTTATCGCCACAGCTGTTGGGCAGCTCGTTGACAGACCCGGTTTGTTTAGGGATGGCGCGATACGCAGTGTCGAAGCTTGGATTTCAATTCCGATCGCGGCTCTTTGCGCGGTTTTTGTTGTCATTTTCCCAATTTCGCGTGGTTTGATCATTGGAATGATTTTTTTGAGCGTTTGGATCGGAACGGCATGGCTGGCGTTTCCATTCGGTTATTGGCTGAGTGTGGCCGTTCCATTGGTCGGGGTCGCAGTGCCGATGACGCCGGCTGTGTTCTATCGTTATGCCAAGGAACGATATGCGGCGACCAGTTCCGAGCGGGTGATCGGGGAGTTGAAGAAATTCCAATCACCGGTGGTTGCAGAGATGATCAGCAACGATCCCGACTTTCTTGAAAACCCTGAGAGCCGGCAGATTGTCGTCAGTTTTGTGGATCTGACGGGTTTCACTGGAATGTCCCAAAACCTTGGTCCGGTCCGGTCAGAAGCGTTTCTGAAGCAGTTTCACAGGCTGCTGTCCGAAATCGTCGCTGCCAATAGTGGCACTGTTTTGAACTTTATGGGAGATGGGGCGCTGATTGTTTTTGGCGCCTTTGATGAAGCTCGCGGCGCTGCTGACAGTGCTCTGACGGCGGCATTCGAGATCGTTCAGAAAACCCGTGAGCTAGGCAGGCAAGAGGGCTTAGATCGCCCTTTGCGCAGCCGGATCGGTTTGCATCGCGGCGATGTGGTGATGTCCCGCATGGGCGGTGACCGGCATCAGCAACTAACCGTAACAGGTGACGCGGTAAATCTTTGCAGCCGGTTGTTGGAAATCACGAAAGGTAAATTCGAGAACATTGCTGCGACAGATGAGTTCGTGTCGGCTTTGCGCGAAGCTCCGACACAGACTGCTGATGTGAAAGAGGACTGTAACTTGCGCGGGCGGCAAGGCAATGTGACCGTTCATTTCTGGCGACTCTGAACGCTATGAAATCTTTCCTCATCACCGAAAACAAGGGAAGATTTTCTTCTTGATCTCAACCATACTTCAGGTTTTACAAAAAGCTTTGTTCGAGCAATTTCAGCTGACTGCCGCCTGTTTCGGCGGATCGACGTTTCGCTTCACAGAGAGTCGTTTGGAGACATAAATGCACGTGCTCACAATTCTGGATCATCCCAATCCAAACTCTTTTTGTGCCGCCGTGGCTGCAGAGTTCATGAAGGGGGCTGTTTCGGCTGGCCATTCAACCGAGTTGGCGGATTTACATGCGGAAGGGTTTGATCCGCTGTGGACTATGTCCGACATAGAAGCCGATGCAAATTCATCTGCCTTGCCCGATGTTGCAGCTGAGCAGTCTAGAATTTTTCGCGCAGATGCTATTTGCCTGATCTTTCCTCTGTTCTGGTGGGGCATGCCATCTATGACAAAAGGGTGGATCGACCGGGTCTGGAGTTGGGGATGGGCGTATGACCAGTTGGACGACACGGAAGTGTCGCTGCAGCGGCCGCGCACCGGTGTTCTTCTGGTTCCGGCCGGCGCACGCTCGGACGAAGTTGAGGAAAAGGGGTATCGTGGAGCGTTGGAGAATGCGTGGATGCAAGGAACATTTGGATACTTTGGTTTTTCACCAAGACGGCTAGAACTGCTCTGTGGTTCCGAAGGATCCGCATCCCGGCGAAACGCACTTCTCGATGCGAGCTACGATATCGGGCGTACACTGCCGCAACCGGCAAAATCAGCTTCGTGAACCTTAGCGTTTGCGCAACGCCGTCACGGCAATCCGGGCTCTGGCGTCGGCAATACGCTTCAAACGCGGTCTTCCTAACGTGAAACCTCCAATGCAAACCTTCGAGATGCAATCACTAAGCCCTCACTGGAACATGATTTCGCTCTTACGTTTCAATTGTCAGGCAGCTTACTCGACAGACAGACGGATCCGATATGGTGCGGCAGCCGTACAGGTGCGCTTTGCCATCGTACGGGATATCCCTCTTCGCGTCGCATGAGTTAAGCAAGCCGAATTAGGCCTCCTAGGATGCATTTTTGATTTCGTTGTGTGTGTAGTGATATCTGGATTCACGTGACTCAAGTGATTTGTGGAGTGCCAAGCATGGTTGGCACAGTTTCGGCTGATGCCTGAGAGGTCTCTGATTGTCCTGCCTTGCAATGTTCAACTAGGACCGTTGTATTTGCGGATGTTGTCGACCCGGTCCGTATGATTGATCGCGACGAAGAAAGCACCGTACGCCGGTGGCTGACTTTCGTGGACGGGGACGAAGAAGACACCCAGCAAGGCAACAAGGGACGCGTTCTTAAGCGACTGGGCGACGGATTGATGTAGGAGTTTGACGATCCATCCGACACGGTGCAGTCCACTTTGAAGATGCGCCAAAGTCTTTCAAAGCCGAACAGAAACAAGCCGCTATCGCTGGGTATCAACATTCAGGTCAACATGCGCGCTGGCGAAGATTTGAGCAGCATGGATTTGGACTTGTAAGGTGTCCACGTGAATACCGTATCAAGGCTTGCTGCGGCTACCGTGCCCCCTTGAAATTTTGGTATTTGCAAGTTTTCGAGATGCTCTAGCTAGCAGTATTGACGCCGAATTTGAAGACGTTGGCCTCGTGTATCTGAACAACGTCCGGAACCAATTCACACATTTCGCGTAGTTTCATCAGAAGAGTTTTCTCGCATTTCGCAGCTAATGTCGCCGGAAGATCTGTTGCCGACGATTGCCGTCTTGCCGCTTGTCGTTCGGAAAAGCGAAGACGCTTCAATCTGGGGTGACATGCTAACTGAAGACTTGATTGCAGCGCCGTCGCGCTCCCGCCAAATCAATGTAGCATCCTTTCTTCCGACGATCTCTATGTCCACCGAAAAGTACGCAATCGCTCCCATTTCCAAGTCACTTGAGGCCGATTTTTGCTTTCTCGCTCCTATGCTGTTGCCAATGGTCGGCATGTGCTGGAGCTTAATTTGACAAAATCGAACAGCGGGCGAGTTGTTTGGTTGGATCGTGTCACGGTGGAAACAGCGGCTGATTTAGAGAAAAACGCCGGTTTTTTCGCAAGTGGCGAGCGAGATAGGTCTCGCCATGCTGGATCTTGAAATGAAACGAGCGATAAGCCACCCGGTTCCAGATTTGGACAGCTACAAAAAAACTGATGGCGGTCGTAGCGCTCATGCACCGGTTGTCGCCAACCGTTTTCGCGCGCGCGGGAAAGCTGCTTGCCGCGTTGATCGAACGAACCCCACACAATCCGGCTCCTCTGGCATGGAAATCCCGTTGGCACGTATTGCGAGTTGTGCAAAGGCAGCCGGTCAACCGTACACGCGAGCCATTTAGCGCTCAACCACACTCATCTGGCAATAGACCTGGATCCGACAACCAGTAGCGCGTTGATCGCCGAGGGCTTTGTTCAAACCAAGTTGCTGTTTAATCTGGAGGAGGCGGAAGAGCTCTATGACAGCGCACTGGAATACACGCCCAAGGAAGCCACTGGGCGAGCCCTGCGCGATACGCTTTATGCGTTTCGCGGTGAAGATGCGCGCGTAGTTCGGGACGCAGAGAGTTCGCTGCGTCTCGCGCCGCGCGATCCACACAGGTTCTTTTTCCAAAGCCTTGCCGGCAGCGCGAGCCTGGTCGCCAAAGATTATTTTCGTTCCCTGGAACTGATCAAAAGCTCCTTAAGGCTCAATCGTCTGTACATGTCTTCATTGAGGATACCGGCCGTTACGGAATGGCGACTGGGCATCCATGACGCGGCCAAAGGTGCAGCTGCCAGAATTTTGAAATTGAACCCTCATTTCACGATCAGCGCATGGAAGCGCACCACACTTGCCGCCGAATTTCCCGCTGAGCAAGCTTTAGCCAAAACTTTGAAAGAAATCGGAGTGCCGGACTGAATTTCATTTGAATGGCAAATATCAAGGAGGATTTACCGTGGCTAATTCCGCAAATGCAGCGCGGGTAGGCGCAATAGGAGCGTTTGGGGCGTTTATGGGCAGCGGGGCGTTTGGCGCATTTGGCGCCTTTGATGCGGTCGAAGGGCCGGCCCCGGCTAATCCAAGATTGATATCGCGATCGCTGATCACTAATCACGACGAGATAGCCGGGACATGGATTCCGATTGGTGCGAGTGACGTTGATGCCAATGCAGCGGATACCACTGATTACCTCTCTCGGCTTTCGCCAACTACGCGATCTGCGCCAGGATCATGCGGCGGTAGTACTGGCGCAATTGGGGACGCCGACTGAGTTTTGCGGACTATTGCCTTTATTGAACCCGCACGCACACAGGCCACGATCGGGCTGTCCGCGACAGCGCACGCGTTGGTGAATTTCGTCGAGATGAGGTTGTGGTATGCCTTGGACTGCAAGCGGCAGATTGAATTCTCGCATCAGATCCAGCCCATGATTTGGACGCCAACGCATGCAGTTTGCCCCCCGGCCATGCGACCGAAGTGTTTACTTTGGCGCGCGTTCTTTGGCTTTTGTTGCGGACGCATTCCGTAAAGCCCCATTCTCGCGGCTTCTGGAGTGAAAAAGGGACCAGTGTCGCAACTCCGCAAGCCGCACAATGCGCTGCGGAGAAGGTTGCGCAAGAGTCGACCGAGGCATTAGATCGGGAAACCGTGGCGACCCAGGCGTTTAATGATGATCCTGCATCACCCGGCAAACCAAGTATTCTTCGCATCGGCGGAGGGCGTTTGAGGCTGGACACTGTCTTTGGTCAGTTGTGTTGGCCGGGCCAGCAGCGATTGAGGAAGCGAAGCAGACAATCGACCGCGTTCACGATTGACTTCAAAAAACAAATCACGGTGAAGATGCAGTGCCGGTGAATTCTTCGCCTGTTGGTGCGGTTTCGCGCAAAATAAGGGAAGGTTGGCTTTCTTATTGACAATATGGAACGATACAAACATTTATTGGAACGTTCTAAACTGGGAGGTAAACTGTGAACTGGGGATTGGTTGGCGCAAGCACAATTGCATCTCAGCATATGATCGGGGCAATCCGAGCTCAGATTGGCAACACGATCTCATCCGTATTGAGCAGCAGTG
>JBCDDX010000041.1:0-7886 GCA_039180085.1 Pseudomonadota bacterium | reverse complement strand
TTATTAGCTGAGAATTCGCCTACCTTTCGAAACCAAAGAGACTATCTCAAGCTATGAGACAACCAGAACATGTTGGCTTCGCAACATGCTCGTGGATTCTGGTTCTATTTCCGCACGACGGATGTGACGGGCGTATGCTCGCTTCCTGAAGGCACGGAAATGGTGATGCCTGGCGATAACGTTGAGATGACGGTTGAGCTGATCGTGCCGATCGCGATGGAAGACCGCCTGCGCTTTGCCATCCGCGAAGGCGGCCGCACCGTCGGCGCCGGCATCGTCGCCGAAATCATCGAGTAGGGCAAAAGAGCCAGACTTCGATCTGAGTTGAATAATGAGGCGGGTTCTCCGGGACCCGCCTTTTTGGTATCCAGACGGTTCGAAAGTTGAAGCTGGACACACTGCTATGCCGTTTAAGCTTAATCATGTAGCACTTACAGTGGAGGACCGAGAGCGTTCAGCGCTTTTCTATTCCCGTTGGTTTGGGCTGACCAATCGCCTTCATGAAGATGATCACCTCCTCATTCTTTCGAATGATACTGGTGCTCTTTTGGCGCTGAGCGCGGGAGAAAAACCCCGACCTCTGCCACGAACGACCCATTTTGGTTTTCAAGTCGATAATGCGGAAATGGTTCATGATATCCGCCACAAGTTTCGCGCTGCCGGAATAGAGGAAGCCGAATGGCAGGAGGCCGGACCAACTCGCGTGCAGGTTTTCGATCCTGACGGATATCGTGTGGAAGTCTACGGCTGGTCGTGAATCTTATTGCAAAAAGCCTTTGGCGGGCGGTGATCAAACTGAGCTATGATGGTGGCTTGGCTATTGCGTCGAACGTCGCGCTTTCGTTGCTGCTTTCCTTGTTTCCATTTCTCATGCTTCTGGCAGCTTTGGTTCGGCTTTACGGCGATCCGGCATTGGCGACAGAAGCCATTGACCTTGTTCTGGGGCACTGGCCTGCGGATAGTGCCAAACCCATTGAAGCCACCATTCAAACGCTTTTGCAGCAACCGCCGGGAGAGTTCTTTTCTGTAGGAACATTCGTTGCCCTGTTGCTGGCAACAAACGGCATAGAAAATGCACGGGATGGACTAAACCGCGCCTACAAGGTTCAGGAAACACGAAGCTTTTTCTGGCGCCGACTTCAGGGCGCGATCTTTGTGATCGTGGGTGCACTGGGGCTGATCGGCGCTGCATTCATACTGGTTGCCACTCCATTGGTGTGGGATTTTCTAAACCAACGCATTGAATGGTTGTATCGTTTTCAGCCCATTGCAACCGGGGTTCAGTACAGTCTGGCGATCGCGATTTTGGGTATTGTACTTTACAGTTTTCACCGCTTCTTGCCTGATGTTCGTTACAGCCGACGGAACATTGTCTGGGGCATTGCTCTGACAATTCTTGGTATACTGGTGGGTTCGAAACTCTTTGGCCTCTACCTGCAAAACATCGCAAATTACACAGCGCTCTACGCCGGTCTGGCAGGCATGATGATCGCGATTGTCTATCTGTATTGCATATCGGTGCTGATATTGTTTGGAGCGGAATTCAACACGGCGCTGGCTGAATTGCGTAAGGAAAACGCGCAAGAAGCACAGCAAACAGATATTGAAAAAGACGACGCATGAAATGAACGGCCGTCGGCTGAAAGGTTACCCCAATTCAGCAAGCAGATCACGCGGATCGGTGCGGCCCGCTTGGCCCTGATCAAACGCCTTTTTAACCCGGTTCACCACCAGTGTATTCGCTGGTGAGGGCAGACCATGCTTGCGAGACAGATCGACAATCTTGCCGTTCAGAAAATCGATCTCCGAGCCGCGACCCAGGACCAGATCATCGGCCATGGAGGAACGTGCCGCCGGATCGATACGCAGCATCTGCGCCGCGATCCGCTCAAACAGGAAATTCGGTAGCCTTAATATCCACGGTATGATTTGCGGTTTCGCTTTGCCAACGGCGACAAGCGAAACATTTTCGCGCTGCGC
The DNA here is from genome assembly GCA_039180085.1 of Pseudomonadota bacterium. Lineage (GTDB taxonomy): Bacteria > Pseudomonadota > Alphaproteobacteria > Rhizobiales > Rhizobiaceae > Pseudahrensia. The sequence continues at coordinate 5,906 of JBCDDX010000041.1, read as the reverse complement.
AACCTTGATGGCTTCACTCATGCACAATGCGAGCAGCTTGCGCCAGTTTCGATCTCGCAATTGCTGAGCCAATGGCAGTCCGGAAAGGGCGTTTAGGCCGTTGTTGAGGTTCAGGATCAGTTTGCTCCACTGGATTGACTGAATGGCATCGGAAACATGGGCTGTAAGTCCCGCCGCGTTGAGTGCTGCGGCGATGGCGGGCGCGTTGCCGCCGTTCTCAATATAAATATCGCCCTCGGTAGTGGCTTTATAGGTGCCGTCTTGCGGGTTGATAACGTTAAATGCGACCATGCCTGCCAGGACTTCATGATCGGGCAGGGCGGCGCTCAATGTTTCTGCGTTGTCCAGACCGTTTTGTAAGCTAACAATGGTGGATCTGGATTTCAGACTGGCCGCCAACTGGCGCGCAGCTCGTTCCGTGTGCTGGTTTTTAACGCAGACCAGAACGACCACACCGTCGTTCAATTCGTTTAGCTCTTCGCTGAATTCAACCTGCTCTGATGGGACATGTGACACTCTTCCATCCAGTGTCTCAATGCTCAGTCCGTTTTGCGACAGGGCCGTTGCTGTTCGCTGACGACCAATGAAGTGCACCGGATATCCCGCTGCGCGCAGATGACCGCCTACATAGCATCCGATTGAACCGGCACCCAGTATGACGAATCGAACGGCGTCCATGATCACCTAGCCCGCAGCCTTGCCGGCTTTCAGGCCGCTGAAAATGCACCCGCCGAGGAAGGTTCCCTCAAGCGCATTATAGCCATGGTAACCGCCTCCACCGAACCCGGATGCTTCCCCTGCAGCAAACAAGCCCTCGAGCGGATTGCCCTTTTCGTCCAGCACCTGCGCATCGAGATTGGTATGAATACCGCCAAGCGACTTGCGTGTGAGAATGTGGAGCTTTACGGCGATCAGCGGACCATTTTTGGGATCGAGAATCTTGTGCGGTTTGGCGGTGCGAATGAGCTTGTCGCCCAGATAGTTGCGGGCGGCATGGATCGCCATGACCTGCGCATCTTTGGAAAAAGGGTTGTCCATTTGCGCATCTCGCGCTTCGATCTGGCTGCGCAGCTCATCCAGTTTGATCAAGCCACCACCTGCGACCTGATTCATGCCGTTCACCAGATCTTCCAGTGAATTGGCAACAACAAAATCCTCGCCCTTTTCCTTGAACGCCTCAACCTGATCGGTCGCGCCTTTGGCCAGACGCGCCTTGAGAACCTCTATCCATTTCTTCGATGTGAAGTCCGGGTTCTGTTCTGAACCCGACAGGGCAAATTCCTTTTCAATGATTTTTTGAGTGAGCACGAACCATGAGTAATCATGCCCGGTTTTCAGGATTTCTTTCAGTGTGCCCAGCGTGTCAAATCCGGGTAGGCAGGGGGCGGGCAGGCGCTGGCCTTCTGCATCAAACCACATCGAAGATGGGCCAGGCAGAATGCGTATTGCGTGCGAGGGCCATATCGGGTCCCAGTTTTTCACGCCCTCGGTGTAATGCCACATCCGGTCCGTATTGACCAAAGCGCCACCCGCCTTGCGCGTTGTGTCCAACATCAGGCCGTCAACATGATGGGGAACACCGGAAATCATAGTATCCGGTGCCTTACCTAGTCTCTCGGTCGGCCAGTTTTTGCGAACGAGATCCAGGTTGCCGCCAATTCCGCCGGACGTGACGATCACCGAATTGGCGGAAATCTCAAAGTCGCCGACAACATCGCGGTTGGTTTGCGCGCCGCGCTCGGCATCGTCCTGCGCAAGTATTTCGCCGCTCACGCCGGTAATCGTGCCTGCTGACGTCACAATCTTTCCGACCCTGTGCCTGAACCGCAGGTCAATCCGTCCGGCCTTGGCATGTTCCAGCACCTGCGCTTCAAAGGGCTCCATGACCCCCGGGCCGGTGCCCCACGTGATGTGAAAACGAGGCACTGAGTTCCCGTGACCATTTGCGAAGGAGCCACCACGTTCTGCCCATCCCACAACCGGGAACCACCGCATGCCCATTCCGTGCAGCCAACTGCGCATGTCGCCCGCCGCAAAATCAAGATAAGCCTGCGCCCATTTGCGCGGCCAGTGATCTTCCTCGCGGTCGAATTGAGCGGAACCCATCCAGTCGTTGAAGGCGAGTTCCTTGCTGTCACGAATGCGCATGCGGCGCTGTTCGGGCGTATCAATCATGAACAAGCCGCCAAGCGACCAAAACGCTTGCCCACCAAGGTTTTGCGGCCCTTCCTGATCCAACAGGATGACCGACTTTCCCCGATCCGCAAGCGTTGTCGCCGCAACCAATCCGGACAGGCCACCGCCCACCACAATTGCATCAGCTTGGTTCATCATATGCACTCCGTTTGAGCCATGGTTAGCGGCAACAGAAGAAGCTGAACAGGGCTTGGCGCTCAATACTGAGTTATTTGCGAGGGAATTTTTCAGAAATCCTGCAACTTGCGCGCCTTTCGCTTGAACATGAATCAAATAGCCATTACACAGCCTGAAACTTGGGTCAGCATGGCTAACCTTGGTTGCAGTAGGGGTATAGCTCAGTTGGTAGAGCGACGGTCTCCAAAACCGTAGGTCGCGGGTTCAAATCCTGCTGCCCCTGCCACGAAATCCAATCTGAAATCCGCAGTTCATGGTTCTTTTGTGCCTTGTCGTGGCGTTTTCTGCTGCGCCGGACTGGCAGGCTTGGTAAGGATCGGTCCACCGATATTGATGATTCACCTTTTGGACCTGATCTGAATGACCAGCAGCGAGATCATCGCAATAACGGTTTGCACGCGGCATCGCCCCGTTATGCTGGCCAAGTGCCTGCGTTCCATTGCAAGGGAAATTGCGCAGCATCAGACGGCGGATTTCCTCGTTGTGGTGGAGAATGATGAGATTGAGCAATCGCGGCATGTGATTGATGATATCCGCCATGAACATCCAAGCCTGAAGATATTGTACCAACTGGAAGAGACGCCTGGCATTCCTTTTGCGCGCAACACGGCCGTGAAAAGCGCTTTGGAGAATGGTGCTGATTGGATCGCATTCATTGACGATGATGAAACCTGCGAACCAGGTTGGCTTGCAGCAATGCGCCGCGGCATTGATGAATTTCAAAGCGCAGTCCTGACCGGGCCGGTGCGCAGCACCATGCCTGAAGATGCTCCGGACTGGTTTCAAAAACCAAAATTCAAGAATTTTGAGCGCGGCAGGCGATTGCGCACCGCCGCAACCAACAACACTCTGCTGAGTGCATCGTGGCTCGTTCAAAATATGACACCGCCGTATTTTGATCTGGCAATGCAGTTCACGGGTGGCAGCGACACGGACTTCTTCTATCGATTGTCTGACAAGGGCGGCACCATCACCTGGCTGGATGACGCGGTTGTCGCCGAGGAAATTCCTGCGTCCCGGTTGACTGCGCGTTGGCAGATTCAGCGAAATTTCCGCGTTGCCGCCAATGCTTTCAAGGTGAATCAAAAACGCAACGGGCTTGTTTGGGCGCTGTTCAGAGGCTTGCCAAAGATGATCGGCCGCCTGCTGGCTGGTATTGGCCTATTGCTCCTGGCGGTTCTTGCTGGAGTGGTATCCTTGCGGAAAGGCAAATGGTTGATGCTGCAATCCATCAGCGCATTAGCCTCTGCTGCAGGCACTTTCACCTCAATTTTTGGTTTTTTGCCAACACCTTACAAAAAAATACAAGGCGGGTGATTGAGCAAGTTCGGGTGCAAAATGCGCTGAACTCCGACTGAAATGGCTTGTTTTTCGCTGAAACCGCGCAATTCCACGGGTCAAACGTAAAATATTGCAGGAGCTTGTGTGCAATCGCTGCAATGCCCTCTTAACGATATGGCACGTTCGCAGCGGCATTTTCACCTTTGTTAACGGGTCGCTAGCGTCCTTCTCCCATAGTGTTTGTCGAAATGGCTATGTCATTTCACATATTGGTTTGGAGGTCCGGCTTCGGACACTGAGTTGAGATGACACGTTGGAATGGCAGGGGCGACGCTGGCGCGAAGACGCGCATGGCGCTTTTGCGCGCTCAAACGCCGCTCATGTCGGCCCTCGAACCACGCATATTGCTTGATGCCGCTGGCGGTGAAACGGCGGCCGATGTCATCGACAACACAGCACACGCGTCGCTTGCAGATGCCTATGTGGACGCGAACTTTCCGGGTGAGGCGTCATCCGTTCAGCAGCCAGCCCAGACGCGGGATGAAACTGCGTACGATACCGCAGCACCAGAACAGTTGGATTTCTCCGGTTCCGAACCGCGTGGCAACAGCCTTGCTTTCGTGTCGTCTGGCCTGCCTGATATCGATGCTCTTATCGAGGCTTTGCCGAAAGACACTGAAGTCGTTTTTCTCAATGACGATGAAAACGGACTGGAGGTCATTGCCGCAACGGTCAACCTGCGTTCGCAGATCGACGCAATTCATATCATCACTCACGGTGATCAGGGCGAGCTTCACCTAGGTAGCGCTCGCCTGACACAGAGCAGTATGAGCAGCACCCATGCCGCTCAATTGGCTTTGATCGGTGACAGTCTGGCCGAGAATGGCGACATTCTGGTGTATGGCTGTGATTTTTCTGGCGGGGAAACCGGGCAGCAAGCAGTCGAGACGTTGTCCCTGCTCACTGGCGCTGATGTGGCCGCAAGCACGGATCTGACAGGACACAGCGCTCTTGGAGGAGACTGGGACCTCGAAACCCGCGTTGGGGAAATTGAAAGTCAGATATTGAATGCGGGTGATGCCTGGAACGGCGTTCTTGCAGATGTCGTCCTTGAGGCCCACGAGGTCGATTTCGAAGACATCTCGGACGATGAGGAAGTCAATATTTCTCGCAGCGTCGGGCAGGAATTCAGTCACAATCCCAGTGGGGGCGTTTCGACATATGAGGTCAGTCAAATTGATCTGGTTTTGCGTTCCGAATCTCCACCCACATCAGTCAGTGTCATCGTAACAATCCGCGAAACATTCGACGGCCCGGTTCTGGCAACCGGTTCGATATCGGCAAACAGTCTGGACGATGATTATGCCTGGCATTCCATCGCACTGGATGCGCCCGTCGTACTTGATGAAAATGTTCAATATGTATTCATGGTTGCCACTGATGGCACCGGCGCTGGCGGTGGAAATGCAGTCGAAGTCGCGGTTGAGCGTGACAACGACTATCCCAACGGCGCCTATGTGAGGCCGGACGGAACCAACAAGAACAATCACGATATTCTTTTCCGCCTCATAGGAGACGACGGCAGCAATTCAGCACCAAGCATCACGATGGACGAATTCTTTGGGGTGGCGTTTGTCGACTCCAACGAAAATGAAACCGCAGTCATCACCGTACCGGTAACCGATGGCGATTTGCCTAATGATACGCTGACTTATTCCATCATCGATGGTTTTGATTCCGATTTGTTCCAAATCGATTCCGCAACCGGCGAACTGAGTTTCGTCAATGCGCCTGATTTCGAAAATCCAAACGACAGCAACGGCAACGGTCTTTATACGGTCGAAGTGCAGGTCGAAGACGAAGCCGGTGAAACTGACACGCAAATCATTTCCGTTGATGTTTTGGACGTCAACGATGCGCCTGTTGCGACGGGCGGGTCTGTGACGACGGACGAGGATGTGGCTGTCGTGATTGGTCCGGCGTCGTTCGGGTTCAGTGATGACGAGGGCGATGCGCTTCAGTCTGTGACGATCACCAATCTTGTTCTGGCCGGTGGCACGCTGACCCATTCGGGCGGCGCGGTTGCCGTGGGTGAGGGGGATACAGTGACGCTGGCACAGCTGGCTGATCTGACCTTCACACCGGCGGCGAACAGCACGGCGCCCGCGCGGTTTGATTATACGGTCAATGACGATGATGCAGGCACGGTGGCCGCCCAGATGGCGATCACGGTGAATGCAACCAATGATGCC
>JBCDDX010000040.1:0-8538 GCA_039180085.1 Pseudomonadota bacterium | reverse complement strand
GGCGTCAATTCGCCTTTTTCGTTGTAGCGTGCCAGAGGCTCGATCACGAGCGAGGCGGATTCAACATCCTTCGTGCCGCCCGAAAGGTACGGATTCAGGATCGAGGGAGCTTGCCAGTAGATGATGCTCACATTGCCATCCGAACCGCGCTCGGCAAAGGCGGCCGGGGCAAGAGCTGTCGTGGCAATCGCTCCCATCAAAAGGGTTTTGAGGTTCATTCTTCACTCCTTGTTGGACACTTTGGTCATGTTTTCAGCCTGACCCTAGGTCAGACCATCGTATCGCCAGCTTTCGACAAAGTGCTGGTTTTGCAGTCAAAAGAGCATTCCTTCCTGACGCAAACCCACCCCATCGTGACGGTTACATGATCATCGAAACAGAGTTTGTGGAAAATGCAAGCCTTGGCGTGGCGAAAACTGCCCGATAGGTTTGACACTGCCCCCGCGCTGGTCATAGCGTTTGCAAAACGCGAACGAAAGGAACACGTGTGCTGGATCAGGCAATTGCCCAGATTAAGGGACTGAGGGTCGAATTTCAGACCAAAGATGGACCTGTTGTCGGGGTCGAGGACGTTTCGTTCGATATTTTTCCCGGCGAAACGGTCTGTGTTGTCGGCGAATCCGGATCTGGCAAGTCAGTATCTTCTCTGTCGTTGATGCGGCTTGTCGAATTCGGCGGCGGGGAAATTGCCGACGGTCAATTGCTTTTCGATCGTCGGGACGGGTCAGAGTTTGATTTGGCCAAGGCGCCGCAGGATTTGATGCGGGATATCCGTGGCAACGACATCGGCATGATCTTTCAGGAGCCGATGACAGCGCTGAACCCTGTGTTCACCGTTGGTCGCCAGCTTACCGAAGGGCTGCGCCTGCACATGGGTATGACGCAGAAAGAAGCCGATGCGCGCGCACTGGAGTTACTGCGCCAGGTTCGGATCCCCGAGCCAGAGAGACGTTTGCAGCAGTATCCGCACGAGCTGTCTGGCGGCATGCGCCAGCGTGTCGTGATCGCCATGGCGCTGGCCTGTGAGCCACGCTTGCTGATTGCGGATGAGCCAACGACGGCGTTGGACGTGACGATTCAGGCAGAAATTCTTGCGTTGATGGACCGGCTGAAGCGCGAGACCGGAACGGCGGTGATGTTCATTACGCACGACATGGCGGTGGTGGCCCAGATGGCAGACCGTGTGGTTGTCATGTTCCGCGGTAACAAGGTGGAAGAAGGCCGCGTCGAAGAGATCTTTGAAAATCCGCAACACGATTACACCAAGGCATTGCTGGCTGCGGTGCCAAAACTGGGCGAGATGCGCGGCAAGGCTGCGCCTGAGCCAATGAAGTTGTTGGGGGTCGAAGGTCAGAAAATCGAACCGATCCCCGGCACTGAAAGCGTGCTGCTTAGAGTTGATAATCTGACGACTCGCTTTCCGGTAAAAGGCGGTTTCTTCCGCCGCACTGTTGCGAATGTGCATGCAGTTGAAGATGTCTCGTTCAAACTGAACAAAGGACGGACGCTAAGCTTGGTTGGCGAGTCCGGCTGCGGGAAATCTTCGGCTGGTCGATCGATTCTGCGGTTGGTCGAACCCCTGTCCGGGCGTATCGATCTGGATGGGACGGACATAATGAAACTTGGCCCGGACGGATTGCGCCGGGCGCGCCTTGATATGCAAATGATTTTTCAGGATCCGTTTGCATCGCTCAACCCGCAGATGCAGTTAATTGATCAGGTTTCTGAACCGATGCGCAACTACGGAATAGCATCAGGATCCGAGTTGACCGATAGGGTTGCCGCGCTTTTTGACAGGGTGCATTTGCCCCGCAGCTTTATGCGACGGTATCCGCATGAAATGTCGGGCGGACAGCGACAAAGGATTGCGATCGCCCGTGCACTGGCATTGAATCCTAAACTTATCATCGCTGATGAGGCGGTTTCCGCGCTGGACGTTTCGGTTCAGGCACAGGTACTGAACCTTATGATGGAATTGCAAGCAGAGTTAGGACTGAGCTATTTGTTCATCAGTCATGATATGGCTGTGGTGGAACGTGTTAGCCACAACGTTGGGGTGATGTATCTGGGCCGTATTGTTGAACTGGGGCCACGAGCGCGTGTTTTTGAAAATCCGCAGCACCCCTATACTCAAGCTTTGATGAAAGCGGTGCCGATCGCAAATCCGCGCAAGCGAAAAGAAGAAAAAGATTTAAATTTCAAGCCGATACCATCGCCAATTCATCCAAAAAGCTACGAGCCTGAGCCTTCAAATTACAACGAGGTTGAGCCTGGCCATTTTATTTTGACCACCGACAGCGGCTATTGATGACGGACAATGCGCGTAAGGTCGCTCTGGTGACAGGTGGCGCGCGCGGCATCGGACGCGAGATTGCGACAACACTGGCGAATGACTACAAGGTGGTCATCACCTGGAATACGACACAACCGATCGGCTTGCCCGCTGGAGTAAGAGCGCTTCAATTTGACCTGACAGACGAGGGTAGTTGCGCCGAAGTGATTGACAACGTCACTACAGCAGAAGGCCGTCTGGATCTGATTGTGAACAACGCCGGAGTCGTTGCGGCGTCGCCCGCGGATACGTTTGACTCAGGCGTTTATCGGCATCTTCTGGATGTAAACCTGCTGGTGCCGCACGCGCTTTTGGCTGCGGCGCTGCCGTATCTGGACCCGGGTGCGAATGTAATTAGCATTTCGTCCATGAACGCGGATTTGCCTCCAAGGGATGCGGTGCTTTATGGCGCAAGCAAAGCCGCGTTAAATCTTTGGACTCGCGGTATGGCTAAGGAACTGGGGACGCGCGGCATCCGCGTGAACGCTGTTGCCCCTGGTGCAATCAACATCCCGGAAGAACCGCGTTCCAACGAACTGACGCAAGCATTTGTTGATCTTACTGCCCTCGGGAGGATCGGCAGGCCGCGCGATATCGCATCTGCCGTGGCATTTCTGGCCAGCGATGCTGCCTCGTTCATCACGGGCACCGTACTTACAGTTTCCGGGGGATACCGGCTATGACCACCCGCCTCACGCCACTGGAGATCATGACAAAACTGATTTCTTTTCCGACAGTTAGCCGGGATACCAACCTGCCACTGGTGGATTGGGTGGAAGACTATCTGACGTCTCAGGGGATCACGTCGCATCGCTGGCCCGACCCTGATCAACCGCACAAAGCCGCTGTGTTTGCTCACGTTGGACCTTGGGAAGAAGGTGCCGTGGTCTTATCCGGTCATACTGACGTTGTGCCGGTCGATGGCCAACCCTGGGACAGCGATCCCTACGAGGTCGTGGAACGGGACGGCAAATATTTTGGGCGCGGCACCTGCGATATGAAGGGGTTTGACGCGCTCGCCATCTGGGCCTTGGTTGAAGCGCAGCATCGCGGTGTCTCCCGGCCGTTGCAACTGGCTCTGAGTTTTGATGAAGAGGTGGGATGCACCGGCGCACCGCCAATGATTGAAGCCATGCAATCAGTGCTGCCGAAAGGTGAAGCAGTGATTGTTGGTGAGCCCTCGATGATGAAAGCGGTGACCGGCCACAAAGGCGGGCAAGGCTTTATGATCGATATCTGGGGGTTTGAAGTGCATTCCTCGATCATGCACACGGGCGTTAGCGCAATTATGGAAGCTGCTCGAGTCATTGATTGGGCCAATGCGGTGAACGAGGCAGAACAAGCGCGTGAACCAACCGCCGTCGCTGCGATGTTTGACCCGCCTTGGACATCCTTGCATACGGGAACGATATCTGGCGGTACGGCGCAGAACATCACAGCCAAGCATTGCCATTTCGACATTGGCTACCGGGCCGTTCCTGATGCTGATACCCAAGCGTGGCGAGATCGCATAGTGTCCCGGATTCGAGAGGTGGAAGCCGATATGCAGGCGGTTCATCCCGAGGCGCGAATTGACGTGAACGAGCGCTTCCAAGTGCCGGGCTTGAAACCAGAAACAGACGGTGCTGCAGAGGCGCTTGCGCGCGCCATCACGGGCGATAACGGTACGCATGTTGTCAGCTACGGCACCGAAGCCGGGCAATTTCAGGCCGCGGGGTATTCCGCGGTCGTGTGCGGGCCCGGAGACATCGCGCAGGCGCATCAGCCGAACGAGTACATAACCGTCGCGCAGTTCGATGCTGCGCACGCTTTCATGCAGGATCTGATCGACCGTTTGGTGTAGTCTTAAACGTTAAGTTTAGTTCGGTTTGACTTACTCGCGTTCGGATTTATGTGAACCGCAGGCAGCGCGTTATCAATCATTTGTCGAGATTTCGGAAAAACGCGCTACTTGTTTGTGCCGAATAAAAAGGTAATGGCTGACTTTGGCCCTAAACGACGACATTTCAATCGGTATCTTGCTGCAGATCGCCGGCCGCATGATGACCGAACATCTGGAAACTGCGGGGTCCGATGCGGGCTTGTCTGGCCCTCAATTGTCCTTTCTTGGCATGGTTGCACGGTTTCCCGGCAACGCACAGATGACGTATGGTCAGATCCTGTCCATCAACAAGATGAGCGCAGGTCGCTATGCCGCGCAGTTGGAAGAGCTCGGATTGATCGAACGCCAGCGCGGAACAAGGGACGCAAGAGAAATTCGCCTTCTGCCCACCCCAGAGGGGCTGGCACTTTTTGGAAAGCTCAGGCAACGTCTGTCAGAGATGACCGTCAGCATGACTGCGCGCGCCGGGACACCGGGCTACGGCGAACTCGAAGCGCATCTGCGTCGCTTTCTCGCCAATGAAGGCTGGTCGTTGCCGCAAAACCCGTCCTGAACTTGCATGCGCGCAGGTCTCAGGGTCGCGTATGAACAAAGGACTCACCCATGCCGATCCGAAACCGTTTGGCCGAGCTGCACCCTGAAATCACCAAGTGGCGTCGCCACCTGCACGAAAACCCCGAGTTGATGTACGAGGTGCACGAAACGGCGGCATTCGTGGTAGATCGCTTGAAAGAAATGGGCGTCGACGAGATTACACCCGGCATCGGTAAAACCGGTGTCGTCGCGGTTATCAAGGGCAAGACCGATACATCCGGAAAAGTCATTGGTTTGCGGGCCGATATGGATGCGCTGCCAATTCCCGAAGCGTCCGGGGTCGACTATGCTTCAAAAAATCCCGGCGTCATGCACGCCTGCGGACATGATGGTCACACCTCCATTTTGCTGGGAGCTGCGAAGTATCTGGCTGAAACACGTAATTTTGACGGCACCGCAGTTTTGATCTTCCAGCCTGCGGAAGAAGGCGGCGCCGGCGGCAAAGCGATGTGTGACGACGGGCTGATGGATCGCTGGAACATTCAGGAGGTCTATGGTTTGCATAACTCTCCGGGCATCCCGACAGGTCAGTTTGCGATCCGTCCCGGCGCGTTGCTTGCGTCGTCAGACGAGTTTGAGATTACGGTGACAGGCAAGGGCGGTCATGCCGCCGCCCCGCACGAGGCGATCGACACAACGCTGGTCGCGTCGCAAATCGTGGTGTCCCTGCAATCGGTGGTCAGCCGCAATGTCGATCCCATCAAACGGGTCGTGCTTACCGTTGGTACGTTCAACACCGACAGCAACGCTTCAAATGTCATCGCCCACACCGCAGTTCTGCAGGGAACGGTTCGTACTCTTGATGCAGAATGCCGGGCAATGGCCGAGGAACGCGTGCGCGCAATCGCCCAGAACACCGCTGCGGCGTTCGGTGCGACGGCTGAACTCGTTTGGACACCCGGCTATCCAGTGACCTTCAACCACGCGGAACAAACCGCGTTTGCCGCCGAAGCGGCGCGATCGGTGGCTGGGGACGTCGACGACGACGTCGATCCCATCCTTCCGGCGGAAGACTTTGCCTATATGCTGGAAGAGCGCCCCGGTGCGTATATCTTTCTTGGCAACGGCGACTCGGCCATGTGCCATCATCCCGCTTACGTTTTTGACGACGAAGCTATCCCCGCTGGTTCAAGCTGGTTCGTGGAATTGGTTGAACGTGGGATGAGCGCGGCGTAACTACAGCTCGCAAACTGAAACCTGCCATACAGCCGTAGCTGACGGAGATTACCAAAATGCCGATCAAGAACCGCATTGCGGACATGGCTCCGGAAATAGCCGGGTGGCGGCGCGAGCTGCACGCCAACCCCGAATTGCGGTTCGAGGAGCACAGAACAAGCGCGTTTGTGGCCAAAAAACTGACGGAATTCGGCTGTGATGAGGTGGTGACCGGGGTCGGTCAAACCGGCGTTGTCGGTGTCATTAAAGGGCGTCTGGACGGCGATCGCGTGATCGGATTTCGCGCCGATATGGACGCCTTGCCTATATTGGAAAGTACGGGTGTTGAATACGCTTCGCAGACACCGGGTAAAATGCACGCCTGCGGCCATGACGGGCATACTTCGATGCTTTTGGGCGCTGCAAAATATCTTGCGGAAACGCGGAACTTCCTAGGGTCTGTAATTTTGATTTTTCAACCAGCCGAAGAAGGCGGCGGCGGCGCACGCGCCATGTTGAAAGATGGCCTGATAGACAGGTGGAGCATTCAAGAAGTTTACGGAATGCACAACTGGCCCGGTCTGCCTGCTGGTGCATTTGCCGTCCGGGATGGCGCGCAAATGGGTGCAGTGGATTTTTTTACAATCACTGTGAAAGGCCGCGGCGGCCATGCCGCTTTGCCCCATCTGACCGTTGACACCTCTGTCGCGGCTTCTGCGATCGTACTTGCGGCGCAGTCTATCGCGGCACGCAATCTCGATCCTTTGAAGACCATGGTGTTGTCCATTGGCGGCATCCGTTCCGATACAGACACGTTCAACGTGATCCCAGACACCGTGACGTTGAAAGGCACTGTTCGGTATCTTGAGCCCGAGGTTCAGGATCTGGTCATCGATCGACTCACGTCGATTGCCGAAACCACGGCCGCCGCTTACGGAGCCACCGCCGAGATCGCTTACACCAAACAGGTCAGCGCGACGATCAATGATCCCGGCGCCGCGGAGCGGGCCGCACAGGTGGCGCGCAGCGTGGCCGGTGATGTGATCCGCGATATGGACCCGGTGATGCCCGGAGAGGATTTTTCCGACATGCTCAGAGAGCGCCCGGGTGCATATCTGTTTATCGGCAACGGTGACAGCCAAGATCTGCACCACCCGGCTTATGACTTCAATGATGACATTATTGCGACCGGCAGCAGCTGGTTCGCGGAGATGGCCGAAACCGGCGGCCGGTAACTCAGGAGACCCGATGCCCATCAAGAACCGTTTCGCTGAACTGCATGCCGATATCAAAGCTTGGCGGCAGGATATTCATTCACATCCCGAGTTGGGATTTGACGTTCATCGCACTGCCGAGCTGGTGGAACAGAAGTTGAAGGAATTCGGTCTGGATGATGTGGTGACCGGAATTGGTCGCACTGGCGTCGTGGGCGTCATCAAAGGTCGTACCGATACTCAAGGCCGTGTGATCGGTCTTCGCGCTGACATGGATGCGCTTCCCATCCACGAGGAGACCGACGTACATCACGCATCGCGCATACCCGGCAAAATGCACGCCTGCGGCCATGATGGTCACACAGCCATGCTGTTGGGCGCGGCGCGATACTTGGCCGAGACCCGCAATTTCGATGGCACCGCGATTGTGATCTTTCAGCCCGCCGAAGAAGGTGGCGGCGGCGGGAAAGAAATGTGTGACGACGGTATGATGGACCGTTGGGGCATTCAGGAAGTTTATGGATTGCACAACGCGCCCGGTTTGCCGGCGGGAGAGTTCGCCATTCGACCGGGGCCGATGATGGCATCGACGGACGAGTTTGAAATCACGCTGGAAGGGCGGGGCGGTCATGCGGCGCGGCCGAACAACACAGTCGATACCGGTGTTATGGCGTGCCATTTGGGTGTGGCTCTTCAATCCATTGTCAGCCGAAATGCTGATCCAATCGAGCAATTGGTTGTGTCGGTAACATCCATCGAAACGTCCAGTGTTGCATTCAACGTTATCCCGCAGCGCGTGACAATACGGGGTACGATGCGATCCATGTCGTCGGAAACACGAGAGATGGGGCGGACCCGGATCGAGGAAGTGACCCACGGGATAGCAAAAACCTTTGGCGGAACGGCCACATTGGATTTTCCCGAAGGTTACCCCGTGCTGGTCAATTCGGATCAGGAAACCGGTTTTGCCGAGGAAGCCGCCCGCAAAGTTGCAGGCGACGTGATGCTTTCGCCAATGGTTATGGGTGGCGAAGACTTTGCCTATATGTTGCAGGAGCGACCGGGTGCATATATCCGTCTGGGAAATGGCGATAGCGCCGGTCTGCATCACCCAAAGTACGACTTCAACGACGAGATCATTCCGGCGGGTTGTTCGTGGTTGGCTGAAATGGTTGAAACCCGGATGAAAGTGGCCTGAGCCTGCAAGAGCCGAGCTCGACCCCGCCCAACAGTAAAGACTGGTCGCGCAAAGGCGCGAAGAAAGGAAACGCAAATATGCCCGTAAAGAACCGATTTGCCGAATTGCAGGATGAAATCACCATTTGGCGCCGAGACCTGCATGAAAATCCGGAGATTCTGTT
>JBCDDX010000039.1:0-9236 GCA_039180085.1 Pseudomonadota bacterium | reverse complement strand
GCGTTAGACTTAGCGTCACGCGCGATGGGACAGCAAAGTCAGAAAAGTACTCGAGCCTAAATCCGGTACAGGATCAGCCAGCGTTGCACGGCTTTGGCGGCAATCGGTGCCATGGATTCTGAAGACGGTCGCGCGTCCTCACCAAGCAGAAGGCGGCGAAAACGGTCTCCCAGCAGAAGCCCCAGCAGAGCCTCGAAAGCTTCCTGCGAGTCATGAACCGCAAGAGTGCCGTTACGATTGCCTTCTTCGAAAAGACTCAGAAATGGCTTTTCCACCTGTTGGGACCAACTGCCAAGTACGGTCTGGCCCAGTTCGGACACATCTTCGCAAGCCTGTGCCATCGCAATCCGGTTAACAACAATCAGCGCGTCCCCGGTCATGATATCAAGCAGACAGGTCGCATAGGCGCGCAGGCGTTCTTCAAGACGCCCCTCGCTGGCCGAGAAACCAGCCAGCAGCGCTTTGTTCATCTCCGCGGCCTGTGCGCGCACAAGCGCCAGAAAAATGCCGTCACGATCATCAAACCAATTATACAAGGTTTCCTTGGAACAACGGGCCTCTGCCGCAATCTGCGCTGTAGAAATGCCCGTCCCATGACGGCGCACAAGGCGCATCGTGGCTCCGAGAATCTGGCGCTCTCGTGCGCCCCGTTTTGTATCAGCGTCGGTTGGTTTCGAATCAGGCATGACCGAACCATAGGGTACGCTGCCAAGAATTGGAATCCTAATCGCTCTGTAATCCGCGTCGCACAGGTCAGAAAATGGAAGTGCCACCGTCCCACACGAGCCGAATGCCGATGGCGGCGAGAGCAACAATGATGATCACCGAGAAGTTCTTTTCCGACACGCGGCCATTCAGCCAAAAGCCGAACAAAACCCCCACCGGAATAAAAGGCGCAAGCCAAAGGCTTGCAACGAAACTGTCTGTCGTTATTTGTCCGAGCCAGAGATAGGGAAAGAGTTTCAGAAAGTTGATGCTGGCAAAGAGATAGGAATTGGTGCCTACAAACCCTTGTTTTTTAAGCTCATGGCTGATCAGCACCATTTTGATAAGCGGGCCGCCTGCGTGAGCAACGTAGCTTGTGAAACCACCCATGGCACCGAATACACGTGTCATGAACGGTCCGGCAGGCCGTGCTGAATGACCGGATTTCGCCTGCATGCGCTGCAAAACCAGCCGTTGAACAACGAACAACAAAGCCAGAATGCCAAGCCCGAACCGCAGCATGTCGGCATTCAGTATCTCGAAGGTGAACGCGCCGATCACAATACCGACGAGTGCGGCCGGCAACAGCATGGTCAGAATCGAGCGGTCCCAGTCGTTACGGTAACGCCACAGATTGGCGGCATCGATAGCCAGAAGAATGGGCAGCATGATCGCGGCCGCGAGTTGTGGCGCAATGAAAAGCGCCATCACCGGCACGGCCATCATTTCAAGACCTGCGCCAAAGCCAGCCTTGGAAACACCGGTCAGCAACACGACAACAGCCGCAATCACATAGAACTGGCCGTCAAAAATCATGATGATACGCTCCCGGTCAGCATCGGACAGAGTCGCCCGTCACATCCGGAAAACGCCAAACTTCGTTTCCTCTATGGGCGCGTTCAGGCTCGCTGCAAGCGCAAGCGCCAAAACACGTCGCGTGTCGCGCGGCTTGATGATGCCATCATCCCACAACCGCGCGGTCGAGTAGAACGGGTGTCCCTCTTCCTCAAACTGTTCGACGATAGGCTGTTTAAATTCAGCCTCTTCAATCTGCGACCACTCCTCGCCGCGGCGCTCTATGCCGTCGCGTTTGACGGTCGCGAGAACCGATGCCGCCTGCTCGCCGCCCATCACGGAAATACGCGCATTGGGCCACATGAATAGGAAACGAGGCGAATAGGCGCGCCCGCACATGCCGTAATTGCCAGCGCCGTAGGACCCGCCGACGACAAGCGTCAGCTTGGGCACTTTTGCGCAAGCTACGGCGTTCACGAGCTTTGCGCCGTCACGCGCGATGCCACCGGTCTCATGTTCGCGCCCAACCATGAACCCGGTGATATTTTGCAGAAACAGAAGTGGGATTTTGCGCTGGCAGCACAGTTCCACGAAATGCGCGCCCTTCAGCGCGCTTTGCGAAAACAGGATGCCGTTATTGGCCACTATGCCAACCGGCATGCCGTGGAGATGCGCAAATCCGGTGATCAGGGTCTCACCATAGCGCGCTTTAAACTCGTCGAACCTCGACCCGTCCACCAGCCGTGCGATCACTTCGCGAATGTCATATTGCTTGCGCAGGTCGACTGGCACGACAGTTTCCAGTTCCTCAATCGGAAATGCCGGAGCCACGACAGGCTTGGTATTCACTTCTGCAAGCTTCGCAGGCGGCAGATTGCGGACAATTGACCGCACGATCTGCAACGCATGGGCATCGTTTTCAGCCATATGGTCAGCAACACCGGAAAGGCGGGTGTGAACGTCAGCGCCCCCGAGATCTTCAGCCGAAACCTCTTCTCCCGTCGCCGCTTTCACCAAGGGCGGGCCACCCAGAAAGATCGTTCCCTGTTCTTTCACGATCACGGTTTCGTCTGACATAGCGGGCACATATGCGCCACCCGCTGTGCATGAGCCCATCACACAGGCAATCTGCGCGATGCCGGCGGCTGAAAGATTCGCCTGATTGAAGAAAATGCGGCCAAAATGATCGCGGTCCGGAAACACTTCCGTCTGGTTCGGCAGGTTCGCACCGCCGGAATCCACCAGATAGATGCACGGCAGATGGTTCTGCTGCGCCACCTCCTGCGCCCGCAGATGTTTTTTGACGGTCATCGGATAATAAGTGCCACCTTTGATCGTCGCATCATTACAGACAATCACGCATTGCCGCCCCTCGACCTGACCAATGCCTGTGATAATGCCCGCGCCATTGATGGCATCATCGTACAAACCATGCGCTGCAAGCGGCGAAAGTTCCAGAAACGGGGTTCCGGGGTCAAGCAGGCGCAGCACCCGCTCACGCGGCAAGAGCTTGCCCCGCGCCAGGTGCCGCTCACGCGATGCCTCGCTGCCGCCAAGAGCCGCAGTAGCAACAACTTCATCCAGATCGTCTGTCAGCGCGGACCATTCGCGCGCATTGTGCACAGCGTCGCGATCCGTCAGCGAAAGCTTTGGTTTTAAGACATTCACGTTTACGACCCGCCCGCCTTGGGTGACTTTTCTTCAAGCGCGACCGGCAAACCGTCCTCGGTCCACTTTTTAAAGCCGCCTTCGATCTGCGCGACGGGTGCAAGACCCATATTCTGCATATCCTGTGTTGCCAAAGCCGAGCGCCATGCGGCAGCGCAAAAGAAAATGTAGGTTTTGCCGGATTGGGCAAAGACTTCACGATGATAAGGGCTTTCAGGGTCCACCCAAAACTCAAGCATCCCACGCGGCGCATGAACTGCGTTCGGCACCCTGCCCATACGGCCCAGCTCACGAATATCGCGAATATCGACCAGAACGGCTGTGCCATCCTGCTGCATTTTCAACGCGTCCTGAGGTGACAGGGTCACGATCTCAGCCGTTGCTTCAGCAACAAGATCGGCAGCTGTTTTTTTCATCAGAATGAGCGCGCTTCAGTTCGATTACCGTATCGCAAAGCTAGCAGCACGCGGGCAAGAAAACAAAGTCTTTCCGAGCCCGCAATGGCTGGAGATATGGTGATCGAAAACAATCGATACGCCGCAGCTCGAGATAAATCACGCCCCGAAACAACTCCAGGAACAACTATTGGGAGATAACGGTCGCCGTGTCCGCTTTTGCACGGTCAGAGCCGGAAAGGCCGCTGAAAAGAAGCCCCGCAGCAATCACAGCTGCAACTGTCCAGAGCGTGATGCCCCAGCAAGATTTTTCAATCGTATCGTTCATTTTGCCCCAAGAATGGTAACGCGCAACTGGTGATAAAAGGCCGTTTGTCGCGGATCGACAGCGATATAATCCCACACTCCGGAAGACACAACAGCAAACGTGACAGTTTTGTGTACATAACGGCAATGCAGGAAACGCAAATCTAAAATTGCCCATCTTTTTCAGATGCTTATGAGAATTTCACATTCTTAACAAACGGTTAATATTGTGGCCTTTGCAAGGTGCTGGCAAGGCAAAGGACTCGCAATTTCGAGGCCCAATAAAGAGTCACTTCGCTGGCTGGGCGACCTCGACAGGAGTTCTCATAATGATCTCCCTGTGCGGGAACGGGATAGCGATGTTGTTTGCTTCAAAAGCATCCCACAGCGCGAGCATGACCTGCCCACGGATATTGGTAAGCCCGTTCTGGGGATCGGAAATCCAAAACCGGGTGACGAAATTGATCGACGAGTCGCCGAACTCGGTCATCCAGCAAACCGGCGTCTTGGTTTTCGACACCCGGTCGACAGTCTCCACCGCCTCAATAGCCAGTCGTGTGACTTCATGAGGATTGGAATCATAGGCAACACCAAACTCAACATCAAGGCGCACCAGTTTGTCAGTGAAGGACCAGTTGATCACCTTCTCGGTGATGAAATCTTCATTGGGAATGAGAAACTCACGCCCATCACGAGTGACAACGGAAACGAACCGTGACCGCAATTCACGGATCCAACCGAACGTTTCTCCAAGCGAAATCGTGTCGCCCGGCTTGATACTCTTGTCGAGCAATATGATGACGCCAGAGATGAAATTCGAGACGACCTTTTGAAGGCCAAACCCGAGGCCAACACCGACAGCGCCCGAGAAGACCGCCAAGGCGGTCAAGTCAATACCGACCGAGTTCAGAGCGATGATAATCGCCAGTGAAACAAGGAAAATCTTGACGAGCTTGCCAATGAGAACCTGCAGACTTGGCGTCAGGTCACTCATCGCGTTCACACGCGTTTCAACAAAGTTGCCGGTGTTCGTTGCAAGCCATGTCAGCCCGCCCAGAAGCGCAATAGACTGAATAACCAGCAGAGCGGAAACGCGCATCTGGCCAACAGACACCGCAAGCGCATCAAGCGCCGCGGTCGTGGGTTCCAGATAGCCGGTGATATTCAGGGCAACAACGATCCACGCGACCAGCGCAATGGTGCGCGACAGGTAGCGCGATTTGATGACACGAGAGACAACCGCAATTAAAAGCCATGCCAGCGCCAGAACATAGGCTGTACGAAGAATGAATGTGTTCCAGGGCCACGAGTTGGCCAACACAATCTGATAGGCCAGCCAGCAGAGCGGAATGAAAACCACCCACTCTATCCTGCGCAACAGGGCCGCTAAAACGCGCAAAAAGCCCGGGTTGAGTTTGACGCTTCGAACCCATTTTTCAAGCGCAGGCTCCACCAAACGCGAAACGGCAACACTGATACCAAACAAAACCACGATGATGAGCAACTGGTAAATGGTCCACGGCTGATAGACCATGCTCCACATGCGTTCGATAAATCCGAGCGCATCGCGTGCAACGCCTTCTACCGCCTCAGCACCTTCCAAGGTCACCGTCGCATCGTTACTCACGTGATTGGTCATTCGAAACTTTCAGTTTGGCAGAAGCGATCATCTGTATGATCGGGAGCGGCCTAAGCGGCATCCCACTCGGGTGAGAACTCAAAATCGCAGATGCGCGAATTTTTAGTACCTAAGGCTGTAATCTGCTGCATGTCCTGAGCATCCAGTTCAAAATCAAAAACCGCCAGATTTTCCGGCAGTCGCGAAACCGTCGCCGTTTTCGGAATGGCCCCACAGCCTTCATGCTGCACGTGCCAGCGCAACACCACCTGTGCCGGCGATTTTCCATGTTTCTCAGCGATCGATTGGAGCACCGGCTCAATAAACAACGGCCGACCCTGATAGAGCGGGCAATATGCAATCATTGCGATGCCGTGGCGCGCGCAGGCTTCCCGAACGCGTCGTTGATCAAGATAGGGATGATTTTCCACCTGATTGGCCGCCAGCGGTCGCTCTGAAACAGCCATGAATTCGTCAAGCATCGGTATGGTGAAATTCGAAACACCAATGTTGCGCGTCCAAGCGCGCTCTGCGGCATCATTCAAAAGATCGGCCCACTGTCGCACCGCCCCATCTTTCGGCGGCCAATGGATTAGCAGGAGATCGACATAATCCATGCCAAGCCGTTCCAGACTTCCTTCAACCGCCTTGTGAAAATTGGCGCTGTTTACATCGGTCGGCCAGACTTTGGTGGTGACAAAAAGATCAGAGCGGTTCTTACCGCTGGCGCGAACACCCTCGCCGACAGCGGCTTCGTTTTCATACATGATGGCGGTGTCGATATGGGTGTAACCAGCATCAAGGGCGGAACTGACGATTTCACTGCACGTCTCGTCCCGCAATTGCCAGGTACCCAGGCCGAGAGCAGGAATGTTCGCACCATTGGCGTCTAGAATTTTCAATTTCACTCTCCTGCTCGTTTTTTGGAACTCGGGCTTTTAAATCATGCTATCGACAACGCACGGCAGGCTCAATTGGTTCAATACAAATGGCTGCAGATAATCAGTCATTGGCAATCGCACATAAGATGAATTACGAAAATCCGAAGCGCCGTTCCCCTGGATGATCTCCTTGAACCTGAATTCACCATCGCCGGCCAAAGACGCTGACACCAAAGGCAGCCGCATCGCCGTTATCGATACGGCGCGCGGCGTCGCCCTGATCGCGATGACGATCTACCATTTCACATGGGATCTGGAGTTTTTTGGCTGGCTGCTGCCTGCCACTGCGACAACAACCCCACTGCTCGAATTTGCGCGCGCCATCGCGTTCAGCTTCCTGTTTCTGGTGGGCATCAGCCTTGTTCTGGCGCACCAGAAAAGAAACGATGATGGTTCGCTTATAATCCAAATTCGCTGGCGCGCTTTCTGGATCCGGTTTGTGCAAATTGCTGCGGCGGCGGCCATCATCACGACCGTGACGTGGCTCGCGTTTCCCGGCGGTACGATATTCTTTGGCATATTGCACGCCATCGCACTGTTCAGCCTCGTCGGCCTGCTGTTTTTGCGCCTGCGATGGTTTGTGACGCTCTGTGCTGCGATAGCGGTTTTTGCAATCGGACAGACATTCTCGCACGATATCTTCACACACCCGGCGTTTTTCTGGGCCGGATTGGCAACCACACCACCGGTATCAAACGACTATGTTCCGATGTTCCCGTGGATGGCGGCGACGCTGCTGGGAATAGCCTTGGCTCAACTGCTTACACAACTGGAATCGTGGAGTTCGCTCGCGCGGTTCACGCTGCCGCAGGCCGTCGAACGCCCGTTGCATTTCATCTCGCGGCATTCATTGGTTTATTACCTTATACACCAGCCGATCATGATTGGGATTCTGTGGTGTGTGGTGGCAATAGGATTCGGACCTGATCGAACTTCAACGTTTCTGCATTCGTGTAATCAGCAATGCGTGCCATCACGCTCCGCAGCATTTTGCAACTCGTACTGCTCATGCATGGCAAATGGGTTGAAGGACATGAAGCAATTCACGCCCTTCATGGACGGTGAGTTCAATATCTCAGAGGATCAGCGGGGACAGGACCTTATCCTGCAATGCATCGCTGAAGCAGAATAGCGCGCCGGAAGCGTTTTTCATGTCGACGGGCATATCGACACGAAAACGGATTGGTGTGATCCGCTGCGTCCAGCGCGCCGTTTCTCAATACCACGGATGGCGGTATGAGAAATCGTGGCCGGCTTTCATCAGATAGCGGCCGTTGACCCAGCCATATTTCCAGCCCTTGCGGATTTTGCACCAGTCAGCGCCTTGCTTGATGATGCAGCGCTCGACAAAAACCGAACGATGAACCGGAATGTCTGCGACCTTGCGGGAATGCGCAGCGGGCCAGGCGCGAATGTTCAGTGTGTCCCAACCTGGGAAATTGGCTGTGTAGGCTTCATCGCTGACATGATAACCGGCTGCAGATGCCTGAGTGGATGCGAGACTGGCTCCGGCCAGTGTTGCGAAAGCAGCCAGAGCAAGTGTGGCTTTGCGAAGGGTTGTGAATGTGGTCATTTTCTCTCTCCTGATAGTCAATTCTTAGGGGCGTTTAAGCTTGCAGGAGAAAACTAGCGCGGCTCATCTGAACCGCACTTGAGCGCACCGTTTATCCGCCGTTCAGAAAACGGCTGAAAATGTGAGAAAAGTCACACCGCAGACAGATTGAGCGACATCAGCCTGTTTTGTTGAACAACTCACGGCCAATCAACATGCGGCGAATTTCGCTTGTGCCAGCGCCGATCTCGTAGAGCTTGGCATCACGCAACAGGCGCCCCGTGGGTGAATCATTGATATAGCCATTGCCGCCCAACAGTTGGATGGCATCGAGAGCCATCTGCGTCGCTTTCTCTGCGGAATAGAGGATGGCGCCGGCAGCGTCTTCACGGGTGGTTTCACCACGGTCGCAGGCCTGCGCGACGGCATAGACATAGGCCTTCGACGCATTCATGCCGACATACATGTCGGCGACCTTGCCCTGCACGAGCTGAAATTCTCCAATCGGCTGGCCGAACTGTTTGCGCTCGTGAATGTAGGGCAGCACGATATCCATCGCCGCCTGCATGATACCCAGCGGTCCGGCTGACAATACCGCCCGTTCATAGTCGAGACCGGACATCAGGACTTTCACGCCCTGATTGAGACCACCCAGAATGTTTTCCTCCGGCACCTCACAATTGTCGAACACCAGCTCGCCGGTTTCCGACCCGCGCATGCCCAGCTTGTCGAGCTTCTGTGCGATGGAAAATCCGGCAAAATCCTTTTCGATCAGAAATGCGGTGATGCCCTTTGGGCCGGCATCCATATCGGTCTTGGCATAGACGATCAGCGTGTCCGCCTGCGGGGCATTGGTGATCCAGAATTTTGAACCGTTCAGCACATAGCGGTCGCCCTTTTTGTCGGCCCGCAACCGCATCGACACAACGTCAGATCCTGCGCCCGGTTCGCTCATGGCCAGCGCGCCGAGGTGTTCGCCGGTTACCAGTTTTTCGAGATAGCGGCCTTTCTGATCGTCATTGCCCCAACGCGACAGCTGGTTCACACACAGGTTGGAATGAGCGCCGTAGGATAGCCCCACTGAGGCCGACGCCCGGCTGACTTCTTCCATCGCGATACAGTGTTCCAGATAGCCAAGACCCGCCCCACCCCACTCTTCCGGAACCGTGATGCCATGCAGACCCAAAGCACCCATTTCGGGCCAAAGCTCACGGGGAAACCAGTCTTCACGATCAATCTTGTCAGCAAGTGGCGCG
>JBCDDX010000038.1:0-10041 GCA_039180085.1 Pseudomonadota bacterium | reverse complement strand
GCCACTGCTTCGGGCGAGGAATTTGTTGGCCTGATGCCTGATGGCATCTTTCTGTAGAATGGTCCGGGAGATCGAGCTGCGACCGGGGAATATTCGGTGCCCGAAATCCGCAAACTGGTCGACAGCGGCATTCCCGTCTTCGGAATTTGTCTGGGGCACCAGATGCTGGCGCTGGCGCTTGGGGCAAAAACGGTGAAAATGCATCAGGGCCACCACGGCGCCAACCATCCGGTCAAAGACCACACGACCGGCAAGGTGGAAATCGTATCGATGAACCACGGATTTGCCGTTGATGGTTCAACGCTGCCAGAAGGCGTTGAGGAAACGCATGTCAGCCTGTTCGATGACACCAATTGCGGTTTGCGGCTGAAGGGCAAGCCTGTGTTTTCAGTTCAGCATCACCCCGAAGCTTCCCCCGGCCCGCAAGACAGCCATTATCTGTTCCGCCGGTTCATTGACCTCATCGGAGAAACAAAGGGCGCGAAGGCCAGCGCCTGAACCGAACTCGCGGTTGCCAGGGCAAGACCTGGGCTGCAAATCTGTGCTGGGCGATGGGCGATGAGTCCATGTTGGGGACTTGTCATCGTCCCCGAGATTGCGGCAAGCTGCCGTGGTTGGAAGCTTTGAGAAGTTGCAACACGCCATGTCGCACTATTGTGAACATCAACTGAGCCAGATTTTGCAGTGGACCAAAGTGTCTTCGCGCATGGACAATATCGGCCTGTTTACGGTGGACAATGACGGGCGATACAGTCAGGGCAAGGTTGTTGGTCTGCCGCGCGGTTTCACCCAGGCTTACGCTGCTTTGGGCATTCAGGTGGACCCGGTTCTCGCCGAAGTACGCGAACACCAGCTTCCGGTTTCCACGCTCACTCATCTTGGTTCGCGCTGGCGCGATTGCGAATTGTATAATCGAGTGTCACGTCATTTCGGATTGACCGGGTTTGCAACGTTTCCCTTGTTTGATCGTGAGCGCTTGAATGCGGTTTTGTATTTCGGCGCGGAGACAGATCAAAACGCAAAGCGGCTTGACCATCATGGCATGTTGCGGCTTTCCAGCCATGCCATGAAAGTGGCGGCCCGATTGGCTGATATGCCGAGCTACAGCGGCAAGTTGACCGAACGGCAAAACGACGTCGCCCGTCTGGCCGGGGACGGGTTGAGCAATCGCGAGATAGCCCGCGCGTTGGGGACCGGCGAGGCTGCGGTTCGCAAACACCTGAAGAGTCTGAACCGCCATTTCGGCACCCATAACAGGACGGCCATGGCGGCGGCGTATAAGCGTTCGCTTTAGCCTGATCGTACAACCTGACGCTTTATTCCCGATACATTTGACTGAGCGGGGGGGGGTACCCGAACGGGGACTTTGCCGTCTTTTTGAAACATGCATCCTCCTTTCATGATCACAGAAATGGAGGTTCATGTGCATGGTTAAGGTTGCTGCCGTACAGGCTGCCCCGGTTTGGCTGGATGCCGAGGGAACGCTGGAGAAAACAATCGCCCTGATTGAGGAAGCCGGACAGAAGGATGTCGATCTCGTCGCTTTCGGCGAGGTTTGGATGCCGGGATATCCGTTTACGATCTGGGTCGCGCCGCCGATGGCTTCAATGGAGGTTGTGATGCGCCATCGCGCCAATGCCATTGAACTGAACGGGCGCGAGATGAAGGCCATCGGCGACGCCGCCAAAAAGACGGGCACCCATGTGATGATGGGATTTGCCGAGCGTGCTCAATCGTCGATCTATTGCAGCCAGGCCCTGATCGATGATCATGGCGAGGTTGTCATGAGCCGCCGCAAGCTCAAGCCCACTCATATGGAGCGTACAGTCTGGGGCGAAGGGCCGGCCACTGACCTTAAAGTCGCCGAGACCTCGCTCGGCCTCGTGGGCGGTCTGTGCTGCTGGGAAAACCTGCAGCCGATCAACCGACACGGCATGTTCCAGCTTGGTGAGCAGATCCACGTGGCAGGATGGCCGAGCTTTGGCATGTTCAAGGGTATTCGCGAGGCCTACGCCCTGTCGGCAGAGGCCAATCTGAACGAATCGCGCAGCTACGCGCTGGAAGGGGGATGCTTTGTTCTCACCCCCAGCAATATCATCACCGAAGACATGATCGATGATATTACGATGGGCAATGACGATGCGCGGCCCATGGTCTCTGCCGGTGGTGGCGCGGCGGCGGTATTTGGCCCCGATGGCTATCGCCTCACCGACCCGATTGACGAGCATGAGGACGGGCTTGCGATCGCTGACATTGATCTTGCGATGATTGAAGGGTCCAAGGTGTTTGCCGACCCCAGCGGGCACTACAACCGACCCGACGTCGCGCGCATTGTGCTGGAACGTTCTGCCGGCCCGGTCTTGCCGGAACCGGAACGTGCGCCGCAACAGGAGGTGGCCGAGTGATGTCTGCCGACGCATTCTACACATCAGGCCAGCGCGCGATGCAGCAGGAACTCGGCACGGAAAAGCTGGCAGACGCGGTTTACGCCTCCATCGTCAGCGACACGATTGACGATGCCGCAAAAGGCTTCATCGAAAGCAGAGATTTCTTCTTCCTGGCCACCGTCGACCGCAATGGCATGCCCACCGTTTCTTACAAGGGCGGTGCTGTCGGTGTGGCGCATGTGGAAAGCCCGACGACCCTCATTTTCCCAAGTTACGATGGAAACGGTATGTTCAAGTCGATGGGCAATGCGGCGGAGACCGGGCAGGCGGGTCTCTTATTCATCGACATGGAAACGCCGCATCGTGTTCGCGTTCAGGGCAGGTGCACCGTGTCGAAAGACGATCCGGCGCTGGCGCGCTATCCGGCGGCCAATCTTCTGGTGCGGATGCAGGTGGAAAGCTGCTTTATCAATTGCGCACGCTACATCCACAAACATCAGCGGGTCTCGCAAAGCCCTTACGTGCCGAACGAGGCGGGACAACAACCCCATCCAAGCTGGAAGCGCATTGATGCGGTGCAGGATGCGTTGCCGGAGGTTGATCGCAAACGCACCGAGGAAGAAGGCGGACCGATTACGCCGGACGACTACATAGAGAAACTGCAAAAGGGCGTGTCCTGACCACACGACTGACTGCGCCCCCAGTCGGCACCCTTTTGTTCAGACCCCGGAACGCTGTGTGTCGAAATGTGCTTGCAGGCTCAAGGCATCCGGCGTTCCGGGCGCGCATATTCCCCGATGCACTTCCGGTATGTGGTTTGGTTGTTTTTCAAAAGAACGGCGAAAGGGCGTTCACCGCTTTTTGGGCTGAATAGCAATAGATGTATTCGTCCTGCGCGCCGGCGAACAGAATTCCGCAGGCGATAACGCCGCCATTCACATGGCGATAAACCAGCGCGCCGGAATGGCCGGGGCGATTGCCGGTGTTAACCATGTCCAGCCGCCAGAAATGGGAGAACGACACTTCCGTACCTTCCACAATCACCGGAACCGGTGTTTCGACCCGATTGGGCAGGGTGCATTCAAAAACATTCGTGCCGACATTGTAGAAATAGCGGGCGTTCGTTCCCGTCCGGAAATAATCGAACGTCAGGATCGGCACATTCAGCCCGCTGACCATGAGATTGTCGAGCGGTATGCCCGGATTGATGGCGACGAGCCCGGCATCGTTTTTGTTGATCTGGGTGGTCAGCAGCGGGATCGCGGCCTTGCCGTGACCGATGACGATTTCCTGCCCCGTGTTCTGGTCAATGGCTGTCACATTGCCCAGATTGTGGGGTTCATCGACATCCAGCAAAACATGGGCATTGGTGATCAGGTATTTTTGTCCATGAACCGTCGATGGTGCGAAAACGGTACCCACCTCGCCGTCATGGGAAATGATCATATGTCCGGAACGCAGACCGAAGGCGCGGGCCTGTCTTGCATCCTGCACGACATCAGTTGGTATCGTTCGCCCGTCGGGTGTGGTGAGGAAATGGTCGGGAATCCGGTCGGCCGGTTTTATGGCTTCGCTCTTCTTGCCGACATAGAATGTCAGGGAATAATCGCGCTCGGGCTTCCCGTTGACGATTTTCCGCGCGGCGGCGACGTAGCGCACATTAGGGTAAGCGAGCAGCCGGTCGCGATGATCCGCTATGAAACGGCGGATCTGTCGTAAATTGGCCGGAGCACCGGCCAGCTCACTTGCGGGTGGGCGTTTCATTGTCCCGGATTTGTGGGGAAGCCCGGACCGCCATCATTGTTCCCGGTGCCGCTCAAGGCCGGGTTTACGCCTTGCGCCGCGGCTGCGGCCTGGCGCACGGTTGCTTTTGGGACACGGATGAGATCATCAGCGGCGAGCAGTGGACGCAGCCCGATCAGGTTCCCCTCGGCGTCGAAATCGAAACTGAACACGGCAAACCGCTGCGGCGCGCCAATGCCCTTGTCGCGCTGCGTTGAGAAAGCGGAGGCCGGCAATTTGTCAATCACGGCCTTGCCGAGCGTTTGAAGCAGGGTCACGGCAGCGGTTGAATCAAGCGTCGAATTGAGCGCCTTGATCGTCCCGTTTTCGAAGGTGAAGTTGCTGGTGTTCTTGGCCAGAAACGCACCGAACCGTAGTGCGTAAGCGCGGTTATAGTTGGGAACAAGCTTTACGTCGGCACTGTCGCTGGTGACGATCAGGATCGGTTTTGCGTCGTAAATGCGAATGCCGCGCGCGTATTCGTTGTTTTTCACCGGCACGGCCGTCACATAGGCGCAGCCTGAAACCAGCAGCGCAAGCAACAATGCCCCGCAACGAGCAAATGGGTGGACATGAGAAAGCATCGGCATCCCCTCCAGAAACCGTTTGCGCCCCCTAGCGATATAGTGAACACTCGCAGGCGGGTTGCCGTCAATCAGGCGACGCCCGCCTTCCACATGAAATCAAGCACTTGACAACGGCCCGACCAACGATCCGACCGGCGGGCCGAAAGCGAATTTTGCGTCAGCCGCCAAATACGTTGGTGTTGCAGTCGGCGATTTTGCCGGTCTCAAAGCCGCGATAGAACCACGCGCGGCGCTGTTCTGACGTGCCGTGATTGAAGCTTTCGGGAACAACATAGCCCTGGGTGCGCTTCTGAATTGCATCATCACCGATCTGCTGAGCGGCATTCAGCGCCTCTTCAAGGTCGCCGCGTTCCAACAGGCCTTTCTGGTCTGTGTAATGCGCCCAGATGCCCGCAAAGCAATCGGCTTGCAGCTCCACCCGCACAGACATCGCGTTGGCGTCGGCTTTGCTCATCTGGCGACGCAGCTGGTTGAATTTCGGCAGCACGCCAATGACGTTCTGCACATGGTGGCCGACCTCATGGGCAATGACATAGGCATTGGCGAAATCACCGGCGGCGGAAAACTGCCGCTCCAGCGTCTGGAAAAAATTGGTGTCGAGATAGATCTTGCTGTCGCCGGGGCAATAGAACGGGCCGGTTGCCGAGCTTGCAAGACCGCAGGCAGAGCGTACCTGACGGGAAAACATCACCAGTTTGGGTTCGGGATATTGCCGCCCTTCCTGTTGAAAAATGCCGTTCCAGACATTTTCCGTTTCCGCCAGCACCACGCCTACAAATTGTTTCATCTCGTCGTTCGATGAAACACGCCCATCCGTGCGCTGGGGCAATTGCTGCGGGGCAGGTTTGATCTGGCGATTCTGCGTCTGTTGGGGAACCAGCGATCCACCACCACCACCGCCGGCCAGCATATCGAGCGGGTTGATGCCGCAGGCGCGCAGGGCAAAGAAAGCGATGACAAGAATGATGATTGTGCCAAACCCGCCGCCCGACGCGCGGCGCATCGGTGTTCCGTCACCCATGCGACCACGGCCAAGACCGCCGGGAAAACGGAATCCACCACGATTGCCCATGCCGCCACTTGGCCCGCTCCCCTGGCCGGACCGGCCACCGCGAACGTCTTCAATGTTGGAACTCTCACGACGACCGCGCCAGCGCATGGGCTTTTCCCTTATCTGATAACCGGTTGCGCTGGGCGCAAACCATTTCGCATCAGCTTATTTATCTGTGATCCGACATACAAGCGATGGATTTTTGTGACTTGAATATCTATGCTAATGTCTCGCCCTACGAGAGGTTCCATGCGCTTCAGCCCGTCATTTTTGCAGGAAATTCGCGACCGTATCCCCATCGCCGATGTGGTGGGGCGGCGGGTTACGTTTGACCGCAAAAAGAGCAATCAGGCGAAGGGCGATTTCTGGGCCTGTTGCCCGTTTCACGGCGAGAAATCGCCGAGCTTTCATTGTGAGAATTCCAAGGGGCGCTACCATTGTTTTGGCTGTGGCGCATCAGGTGATCATTTCCGCTTCATGACGGAACTGGATGGTCTGAGCTTTCCGGAAGCGGTTGAACGATTGGCCGATGAAGCCGGGCTGCAATTGCCCGCCGTTGATCCGCAAATGGTGGAGCGTGAGAAAAAGAAAGCCACGCTGTTTGATGTGATGACGCTGGCAGCCGAGTTTTTTCAGGCGCAGCTGCAGGCACCCGAAGGGGCGAAAGCCCGGGCCTATTTGCGTGAACGTGGTCTGTCGCCAGCGCACCAGAATGAATTTGGCCTTGGCTTTGCGCCCTCCAGCCGTTACGCGCTGAAAGAGCATTTGTCGGCAAAAGGTGTCAGCAAGGAACAGATCGAAGCTTGCGGTCTGGTGGTTTTCGGGCCGGAAATTGCGGTCTCCTACGACCGGTTTCGCGACCGCATCATGTTTCCGATCACCGATGCCCGCGAGCGGGTGATTGCCTTCGGGGGTCGTGCAATGGCACCGGACGCCCCTGCGAAATATCTCAACTCGCCGGAAACCGAGCTCTTTTCAAAATCGAACGTGCTTTACAATTATGCCCGTGCCCGCAAGGAAGCCGGACGCGATGGCAGCCTGCTGGTTTGTGAAGGCTATATGGATGTGATCGCCCTGCATGTTGCAGGCTTCAAAAACGCTGTCGCACCGCTTGGCACCGCGTTGACGGAACAGCAATTGCAGCTTGCGTGGCGTGTCGGCAGTGAGCCGGTTTTGTGTTTCGACGGCGATGAGGCCGGCATGCGCGCGGCGGGTCGTTCGCTTGATCTTATCCTGCCGCACTATGGCGATGGCAGGGGCGCGAAATTCATCTCATTGCCGGACGGCAAGGACCCAGACGATTTCGTCAAAGAACGGGGTGCCGCCGAGTTCCAGCAGGTCGTGCTGAACGCGATGCCGGTGAGCGAGTTCATTCTGCACCGCTGGCTGGTGGGCGCGAGCCTCGATTCCCCGGAAGACAAGCTGCGCGTTGAAAAAGCGATCAACGAGGATGTCGCCCGCATCGGCGACAAGGCAATGGCGCACCACATGCGCCAGCATGTGCGCACGCGCCTGTCGGCGGTGTTTTACGGAAAGGATCATGGACCGGTTGCACAGCATCTTTCATTCTCGAAAGAGAGCGTCGGGATGAGGGAGAAGCTGGTTTTAGGTATTCTAATTGAGTATCCGACCCTACTTGATCGAAATTTTGAAGAGTTCATGGATATCGACTTCAAAAAGAAACAATATTCCAAGTTTCAGAAGGGTATGTACGATCTGCTGGTTAAGCTAAGTGATTACACCGTTTCTGAAATTTATGAGAAAATACATCCGCAGTTTTATGGGGTCTTAGAGGAGGTTCACGGCTTTCCCGTAACAGCTGGTACGGATGAAATGACGGGCGAAACCGTTCGCTGGTCCCTAAAGCGCGGGCACCGCCTACGCATTAACTTCCCAATGTTGGAGACCGATCCGCCGATCGGATGGGTTGAAGAGTACCTCCATATTTTATTCCGCCAATACGAAGAACAGAGAATGAATATGGAATTGGACGTCACTTCGAAATGGATCGCAGAACCGGAGAAGTATGGCATGTCTGAGGACTCAATTTATGCAATGTACGACAAGCAACTGAGAGATTTGCGCGAGCATCAAGCCGAAACTGAACGCCGTATAGAAAGTCTAGATGCGCGGTTTCGTGCTCGTGCTGGGCGGCAGGCTGCGTAGCGAGGGGTGTGCCTGCCGGGTTGGCTCCATTTCAATCCGCGACATTTTCGCTGTTTCGATGGGCGAATCACTGGCGCAGTGCAGCGCCTGTCTTGTGTTGAGACAAAAAAATCCTAAATGGCATTGAGCGTATGATGGCCGCTGATCGATACGCAGACATGCATGGGCAAGCAGGGATTTCACCGGAAATTGAGCCGTTTAGGCGTTCAAAACAGCTTAAACGTCTGTTTTCGCGACCCGTTTAAAAATTCGAGGGCTTGCCAGCAGCGCCATTATTGCTTCATAAAGTCTGAGGAGCCCGTCTTCTTGCGGACAATGCGTCCGATCGTGCACAGCACTCGACAGGGTTAATCAGGAATTAAGACCGCGCGGATACCGTCCGACGCGATATTTTTGTTGGACGATTCGCACTCGCTGTAAAATTTTTTTGCACATGTGGATCGCTTGAAAACCTGACGTGCGCGGGCAACATGCGCCGCTGCACTGTGGAGAAAAACACATATGGCCACCAAAGCCGCAAAAAAGACCACTGAAGCCGACGCCGCTGAATCAGGGTCTGATCGTCCGCTGCTCGACCTCAATAATGATTCCGTTAAGAAAATGATCAAAGCCGCAAAGAAGCGCGGCTATGTGACGGTTGATGAACTCAATTCGGTGATGCCGTCCGACGAAGTGAGCCCGGACCAGATCGAAGACACGATGTCGATGCTGTCGGAAATGGGCATCAACGTTGTTGAAGAGGAAGAAGCGGAAGACGCGCCGGAAGAGGTTTCAACAGAAATCGTTGAGGCCGGCAAAAAGGCCGTTACCACCGTCGGCAAGAAAGAGCCGACCGACCGCACCGACGATCCTGTCCGCATGTATCTGCGCGAAATGGGTTCGGTGGAGCTTCTGTCGCGTGAGGGCGAGATTGCCATCGCCAAGCGTATTGAGGCCGGTCGTGAAACCATGATTGCTGGCCTTTGTGAGAGCCCGCTGACATTCCAGGCGATCATCATCTGGCGCGATGAATTGCTCGAGGAAAACATTCTTCTGCGCGACATCATCGATCTTGAAGCGACATATGCCGGTCCAGATGCCAAGCAGAACGTGCCGGTGAACCCGAATGCTCCGGCCTCTGTGGCTGAGGCCGTGCGCCAGGGTTCCGGCGGCGAACATTCCCCGGAAGCCATTGCCCGCCGCAAGGCACTGGCTGAAGGCAAAGACCCGGAAAAGGCGGTCGAGGAGTTGAAAAACCCGACTCCGGGTGAGGACACCTCTTCCGACGAAACCAGCGATGACGACGATGATGATGAGGACGATGAATCGGCCCTGTCTCTCGCCGCCATGGAAGGCGAGCTGAAGCCCAAGGTTCTGGAAATCTTCGATTCCATCGCCGGCAACTACAAGAAGCTGCGTCGCCTGCAGGACCAATACGTTGAAAAGCGGATGACGAACGAAAAGCTTTCGCCCAGTCAGGAGCGTCGTTTGAAACAGCTGAAAGAAGAAATCGTCGAAGCGGTGAAATCTCTCGAGTTGAACCAGAACCGCATCGAGGCGCTGGTTGAGCAGCTTTATGACATCAACAAGCGGCTGGTGGCGTCCGAAGGCCGTCTGATGCGGCTCGCTGAAAAATACGGTGTCGTGCGCGAGAATTTCCTTGAAGAATATCGTGGTTCGGAACTCGACCCCAACTGGTTGCGCCGTACGGCAAACCTGGCCGCAAAAGGCTGGAAAGAGTTCACCAAGAACGAGAAGGTGGAAATCAAGGATCTGCGGGCCGACATCCAGATGCTGAGCCATGAGACCGGGCTTGAAACATCAGAATTCCGCCGCATCGTCCATCAGGTTCAGAAAGGTGAACGCGAAAGCCGCGTTGCCAAGAAGGAAATGGTGGAAGCGAACCTGCGTCTGGTGATTTCGATTGCCAAGAAATACACCAACCGTGGCCTGCAATTCCTCGACCTCATTCAGGAAGGCAATATCGGCCTGATGAAGGCGGTTGATAAGTTTGAATACCGCCGCGGTTACAAATTCTCCACTTATTCAACATGGTGGATCAGGCAGGCGATCACCCGTTCCATTGCTG
>JBCDDX010000037.1:0-10911 GCA_039180085.1 Pseudomonadota bacterium | reverse complement strand
GCCGCTGCTTTCACTGACGTCGCCACCGATGGCGGCCCTGCAGTTTCAAGCACTACATCTGCGCCTGATCCTTCTGTCTGCTCTCGAACTGCTGCATCCCAATCGAGCCGTTCTTTGTAGTTTACAACAAAGTCCGCGCCCAAAGAGGTGGCGCGATCGAGTTTTGCGTCGTCCGATGAAGTGATGCCGAAACGCGCGCCTGATGCTTTCGCGAACTGCATGGCGATCAGCGAAACTGTGCCTGTTCCGGTGGCAAGCACTGTTTGGCCGGGCTTCAGTGAGCCCACCTCGAACAACGCGTTCCAGACCGTCACAGCAGCACAAGGAAGACAAGCTGCTTGTGAAAACGAAACGTTTTCAGGCAGTTTTACCAATACCATCTGGTCCAAGACTTTTTCGCTGGCGAGCAGGCCTTGGTTCATTTCTCCGAATGCATATGCACCCATGTGGGCTTCGAACGCACCGGATTGGTGTGCTGGGTTGAAGGCCGCAACCACACGATCGCCGACGGCAACGCGGTGTACTCCGGGGCCCGTTTCCATGACAACTCCGGTCGCGTCGGAAAGCGGCGTCAATTCATCGGCTACACG
Source organism: Pseudomonadota bacterium (assembly GCA_039180085.1). Lineage (GTDB taxonomy): Bacteria > Pseudomonadota > Alphaproteobacteria > Rhizobiales > Rhizobiaceae > Pseudahrensia. The sequence continues at coordinate 10,321 of JBCDDX010000037.1, read as the reverse complement.
AACGGGCGAATGGCCCATCGCAACCATGATGTCGCGAGAATTGATTGACCAAGCTTTCAAAGCAACTCGGACCTGCCCTTGTCCAAGCGCTTCTTCGCTCCTCTCAACCAATTTCATCGAGGCAATTCCCTCACCAGGTCTGAGAAACCAAGAGTGTATCATTCCGCTATCCTTGAATTGTACAGGGCCTTTTGGCGGGTTGCGGCCTTGGGCGTAATTTCGTACCTATTAGTAAGTTATGACGATAGGTGGCTGCTAAGTCCTGTCAATATATTTTTACTTTGGGGTACGAAAAATGGGGCGCCATCGATCACTCGACATCGACAAAGCCTTGCCTCTCATTGTTAGGCTTTTTTGGCGGCACGGTTACGATGGCATAACCTTGGATCAGGTGGCGCAAAAACTGGGGGTGACGAAACCTACTCTTTATCGGTCGCTTGGAGATAAAGAAGAAATCTTTGCCAAGGCGCTAGTGTCGTACCACACCGAATTCATCAAACCTGGAGAAGACAGACTGGAAACCGCGCCCAACTTGGAATCTGCGTTAACCGCGTGTTTTGATGTCGCGACCTCGCGAATGCTAAACAACCAAAACCCAACCGGGTGTTTTCTGACTGATACCGGTTTGATCGGTAGCATTCCTGTTGGTCCTGTGAGCGAAATTCTCTTGAAATTGCAGGAACGCGCAATCCGTATTCTTAACAAGAGGATTGCCGAGGCTATCGACAAAGGAGAGCTTGAACCGGCCACTTCGGCTTCAGCCGTTCTGCAATATGTTAATTCTCAAATGGCCGCTCTATCTGCACTCTCACACCAAAAAGTGTCTAAGTCTGAGCTCAGAACAATCGTCGCATTTATGCTTCAGGGCTTGCCGTGGACTCGGCCAGAAAGTGGCTGATCATCGATAGAGCGCTCAATCGTTAGAGCGGCGGCCTTAAGTACCCTCTTTAAGCCCAATAGTGTGAAACGCGGTGGCCGTTCCGGGAAGCTTATGACCCTGCAAATCGACCACCATCGCCGACTTCCCAAAACTCATTATTTCCAAGGTCGCGCACCAATAGACGGTTGATGGCCTACCACTTTTGACAAGAATTTGCGGTTCTGCGCGTGAAGGCCTTGCAGCTCTCAAAGGCAAAAATAAAGATAAAAGGAATACAGCTTGCATACAAGTTGTATTCAAACTAAAGGCTGTTTGACTTTAGGAACAAAACTGATGGCGAAACACAGAAAATCCGAATTGGCCGAAACTTTGAAACAGCAGATCTTGACCCTTGAATTGCAGCCGGGAACGGATCTTGATGAAGCACAGCTGTGCGAGACGTTTTCATTGTCCCGAACACCGGTGCGTGAGGTGTTTCGGGATCTTGACGGCCTAGGATACGTGCGCCTCCGCGAACAACGCAGTCCAAAGGTCTCCGACCTCAGCCATATGACATTGCGCAATTTCTTCCTTGCGGCTCCAATGGTCTACGGCGCTGTGCTCCAACTTGCCGCGCTGAACGCCAAGCCGCATCAGATCATAGCACTAAAGGCAGCGCAAGACGCGTTCAAATCCGCGCTGCGATCGGGTGGAGCCGCAGACCGGACGCTTGCCAATTACCGGTTTCATGAGATCACCGGTGAGATGGCTGGCAGCGTTTATCTGTTGCCCAGTTTTCATCGCCTGCTGATCGACCACGCCAGAATTGGCATGACTTTTTATCAACCGCAATCCAACGAACGCGCGCAGGACCTGACCCAAGCCAGCCGTCAACACGATGCAATCATCGACGCAATCGCCAATCGCGACGAAGCTGCCGCCGTGCAATTAGCTGAGGATCATTGGGCATTGTCGCGAGACCAGATGGGCATGTTCCTGATGCCCGACCCGCTTGATCAACCTCTGGGTCAGATGCCGACCCCTAAGACAGCATGAGGATGGGATGACCCCGATTTTCCGTTTTGATGGTATCTGGACACCGGTTGTCACACCATTGAAGAGCGACGGTTCTGTGCGCTGGGACGGTCTGGCCGATGTGATTGAAAGGCTCGTGACCGCTGGCGTTCACGGGTTGATCTCGGGCGGTTCAACAGGCGAGAACTACGCCCAGTCAGTTGAAGAACGTTGCGAAGTCGCACGTTTCACGCATGAGCGGCTAAAAGGGCGATTGCCGCTGGTCGTGGGCACGGGTGCCATGCTGACGTCGGACTCGATTGCACTGGCCGAGGCCGCACGCAACATCAATGCAGACGGCATATTGCTGGCCTCACCACCTTATGCGGTTCCCACAGATCGCGAAAACGCGCTGAACGCCCTGGCCATTGACCGTGCGGCAGATCTTCCGGTGATGCTCTACAATTATCCCGGCCGCACTGGCACCATGATGGGCGAGGAGTTTCTGGACCGAGTCGGTCGCAACCGCAACTTTTGCGGGATCAAGGAAAGCTCGGGCGACATAAACCGTGTGCACATGCTTTCACGGGACTATCCGCATATCCAGTTGGGCTGCGGGATGGACGATCAGGCACTGGAGTTCTTTGCCTGGGGTGCGCCTTTCTGGGTTTGTGGCGGGTCAAACTTCCTGCCTGAAGAACATGTGGCGCTGTACGATGCCTGCGTTGTCGATGGCGATTTCACAAAGGGCCGCCAGATTATGTCAGCCATGATGCCTTTGATGCGGGTGCTGGAACAAGGCGGCAAGTTCATTCAGACGATCAAGCATGGTGTCACCATGACCGGCATCGAATGCAGCGCAGTTCGAACACCTCTGAAGCCGCTGAACAAAGATGACAAGCGGGAACTCGAACAGGTGGTGCGCGTGCTCACGCGTACCATTGCAAACATCAGAGCGGAGAGTTGAAACATGGCGTTGTTGACCAAGGACGAATATGCCGCGCTGGCTCGGGACATGCGATTTCCGACAGCCGCATTCATTGATGGTTCCTATCGTCCGGCCGCATCCGGCAAAACGTTTGACACCGTCAACCCGGCCACAGGCGATATTCTGGCGCAGGTCGCGGCCTGTGGTGCAGAAGACGTTGATTTCGCGGTGCAAAAAGCTCGCGATGCCTTTGAAGACGGACGCTGGGCTAAACTGCACCCGTCCGAACGCAAGGACGTCCTCATTCGCCTCTGCAAACTGCTGACCCGCAATGCGCGCGAACTGGCGGTGATGGAAAGCCTCGACAGCGGTAAGACGATTTACGATTGTGAAACTGTAGACCTGCCAGAAACAATCCATTGCCTGAAATGGCACGCCGAAGCGATCGACAAACTTTACGACCAGGTTGCACCGGCCTCGGACGATCACATTGCGATGGTAGTGCGCGAACCGGTTGGGGTGGTCGGTCTGGTGTTGCCGTGGAATTTCCCTCTCTTGATGCTGGCTTGGAAAATCGGACCAGCTCTGGCAACAGGCTGTTCGGTGGTGCTTAAACCGGCCGAGGAAACTTCTCTGACGGCTCTGCGCGTTGCAGAACTGGCTACCGAGGCCGGTGTGCCACGCGGTGTGTTTAACGTGCTGCCGGGCCTGGGCCCGGACGTGGGTGAACCGCTGGGTCGCCACCTGGACGTGGACATGGTCTCGTTCACCGGGTCCACGGAAACTGGAAAACGGTTCCTGTCGTATTCTGCGGAAAGCAACGCCAAGGAAGTCGTGCTGGAAATGGGCGGGAAGAACCCGGCCATCGTGATGGATGACGCGGAAAACCTGGATCGGGTTGCGGCGCATATCGTCAACGGTGCGTTCTGGAACATGGGCGAGAACTGCTCGGCGATATCGCGCTTGATCGTCCACGAAGATATCAAGGGCGATCTGCTGACCCGGATCGAAGCTCATGCGCGAGAGTGGGTAGTGGGCGATCCGCTCGACCCGGAGACACGGGTTGGCGCGCTTGTGTCGGATGCTCATTTCAACAAGGTTTGCGGCTATCTTGGCAAGGCCGAGACCGTTCTTCTAGGCGGCGCCGCTGACAAGGGGTTCGTCGCGCCCACTGTCATCGATGTGCCGGGCAACACGCATCCTTTGGCACGCGAGGAGATTTTCGGCCCGGTGCTCTCGGTGCTGACCGTCAGCAGCTTTGACGAAGCCATCGCCACGGCCAGCGACACGGAGTACGGACTTTGTGCGTCGCTTTTTACCGCCAACGCAAAACGGGCCATTCGCGGCGCACGAATGCTGCGCGCGGGCACAGTGACCGTAAACAGCTATGGCGAGGGCGATATCTCGACCCCGTTTGGCGGCTGGAAGCAATCCGGTTTTGGCGGGCGTGACAATGGTATCCATGCCCATGATCAATACACGCAGTTGAAAACCATCTGGCTGGATCTGGCCGACGACGCGGATGAGGCGGTCGGATGACGTGCCACCGGGCGCAACGGCTCCCGGTTCATCGCGGGCCGGCGGCATGGAATTCCATTTTGCCGCCTGCACCGCGGTTTGAAAATCTGTCAGGCAGCGTAACAGCAGATTTTGCGATTATAGGTGGCGGGTTCGCCGGGTTATCGGCGGCGCGTCGTCTGACGCAGCTTGCGCCTAACTCGCGGATCGTCCTGCTTGAGGCCGGTCGGATCGCCGAAGGCGCGGCAGGTCGGAACTCGGGCTTCATGATCGATTTGCCGCACGAACTGACCAGCTCGGATTATTCAGGTGCTGGGGACGACCGGACGCAAATCACCCTGAACCGTCGCGCGATCGCTTTTGCGAAAGAGGCTGTGCAGGAATTTGGTGTATCCGCTGATTTCTTTGACCCGGCGGGCAAGGTGAATGGTGCTGCGGGCAATACCGCGCACACCCACAACATCAGTTACGCCGCCCATCTCAATGCGTTGGGCGAAGCGCATGAAATGCTTGATGCGCGGGCGATGTTAGAGTTAACCGGCAGTCGGCACTACCAATCGGGGCTCTATACGCCGGGCACCGTAATGTTGCAGCCGGCCGGATATGTACGCGGGCTGGCTAAAGGTTTGTCACGACGGATTTCTGTGCATGAAGACAGCCCTGCCACCGCAATTGCCCGAACTGGCAGCAATTGGCAGATTACAACGCCCGGTGGTCAGGTCACCGCAGGCACAGCAATCCTGGCAACTAACGGACATTTGGAAAGCTTTGGATTTGCCAAGGGGCGTCTGATGCATTTGTTCCTTTACGCCTCGATGACGCCCGAACTTGAGCCCGGAAAAATCGGTGGAACGTCGCGCTGGGGTATCACGCCGTCTGATCCGATGGGCACGACCATGCGCCGGATCGACACGGCGCAGGGCGGCAACCGGGTCGTAACGCGCACTTGCGCGACGATGCGCTCCGACATGGAAGCCAGCGCCGTCGATCTCGCCCGCGCTACAAGGACGCAACGGGCCAAATTTGACGTTCGGTTTCCACAATTCGCAGGGCTGAAGCCAGAATACGAATGGGCGGGGCATCTCTGCCTGTCACTCAACGGTGTTTCGGTCACCGGTGCTCTTGAGCCCGGGCTGTATTCGGCCTGCGTCCAGAACGGTTTGGGAACAGCACGTGGCACGCTGACCGGCATCGCGGCAGCTGAGATGGCCTTTGGCACCCAAAGCGAGATTACAGAGCATTTCAAAAAAGAGCGCCAAGCCGACCGGCTGCCGCCCCGCCCGATCCGGGACATCGGCGCAAATGCGGTTTTGCGGTGGAAGGAATGGCGCGCGGGCGCTGAGTAAGGAGACAGCAGATGAGCGATCAGGCCACAACAACAGCCAGGCGCAACACGCGAGCCGGTGGCCGTGCGGCCCGGCGCGCAATTCGCACTGCAACCGACATCACAATGCTTGCCGGGTTGACAAACAACCTGCCTCTTTGCGAAGTGATGGATGGCGCACAGGTCGAAAAGATCGACGCGGCGTCGATGGACATCCTCGAAAACGTCGGGGTTGTCTTTCGCGACAATATAGCGCTTGAAGACTGGCGCGGAGCAGGCGCCGATGTTGATGGCGAAACTGTCTATCTGGACCGCGGCCTTGTTCAGGAGCTGATCCGGACGATCCCCGAAACCTTCACCTACCACGCTCGCGACCCCCAAAAGAACGTTGACTTGGGCGGCCGCAATTCAATCTTTGTGCCGATGACTGGCGCGCCCTACCTGCGCGATCTGGATGATGTGCGCCGCAACCCAACGCTCGACGATCTGGCAACATTCCATAAGCTCAGCCATATGTTGCCCGCGCTGCATTCTAGCGCGCATCACATCGTGGAGCCATACGATCACCCGATCTCTCAGCGGCATTTGCGGATCACCTATTCATCAATGAAGCATTCCGACAAAACGTTCATGGGGATGACCACCAGCCCGAAGAACGCCGAAGATGTCATGGACATGTGCGCGATCCTCTTTGGTGAGGACTTTATGGAAACCCATCCCGTCACCACTGGCAATTGCAACGGTAACTCGCCGCTGGTCTGGGACGAAACCATGCTGGGCGCAATGCGCGCGTTTTGCCGCCGCAATCAACCGGTGCTGTGCTCGCCATTTGTTCTGGGCGGAGCCAACACCCCGGCCTCGGTTCCCGCCAGCGTCGCCCAGTTGAATGCCGAGGCTCTGTCGGCGCTGGCATACACGCAGGTTATTCGCAAAGGGGCACCCGCGATCTACGGGCACTACCTGTCGACCGTGTCGATGAAATCCGGCGCACCAATGGCAGGAACTCCGGAAATCAGCCTTATGAACTTCATGATAGGGCAGATGGCTCGCTACTACGGCGTGCCATGGCGCACATCGAACACTCTGGGCGGGGCCAAGACGTTTGACGCGCAAGCCGGTTACGAAAGCGCCACGACCTTATCGGCTGTTCTCCATTCGGGTGCCAATTACATCTGGCACAGCGCAGGATGGAATGAAGCAGGGATGCACTGTTCCGTTGCCAAATTTATCGTCGATGCCGAGCAATGCGCCATGGGTTACCGGATGGCCGCAGGTCCAAAATGGGATGATTTCGATGCAGCGTTGGCAGCCGTTCCTGATGTGGGCCCGGGAGGGCACTACCTGGGCCATCCGCATACGCAGGATAACTTCCAAACCGCGTTCTTCATGCCGGAACTTTTCGACAATAACTCGATCGAGCAATGGGCCGCCGAAGGCTCGGTCGAGATCACGCAACGGGCACTGGACCATGCACGCAGACTGTTGGCGGCATACGAAGAGCCGATTCTGGATGAGGCCCGCAACGAAGCGCTGCTTGATTACATCGCGCGGCGCGAGCGCGAAATCCCGGCCGCAGATGCACTAAATCAGGAGTATTGAGCCTGCGCGGCATCGGTGAAAATACATCGATCTGGCGTGCTAAACAAGCTCGGGTAAATTAGTGCAGTTTCCCAGTTGAATTGCTCCGCAATACCGACTGCAGGGCTCGCAAGCGTCATACCGAAAATCAGATACTATCATTGGCAGGCGAACGTCTTGTAAGAACTGCTTTGGTTTCTATTCGCACATAGACCCGCTCAACGAGTTTGGTCAAATCGCTGACCGCCAGAAAACGGCCCGTTTACTTGTGTAACAAATTGAATTGTACCGCGATTGGAGGAAGCAGCGAGAGTCTGCGACATTCCGACACGGAAACCAAAACTGCTTGAGGTAGCAGTCGACATAAACCTACGCTGATTGTGTGGGTAAATGGGAGCGTCCTCTGCTTGCACAAACTTGATGTGATTTAAGCAAAAGGAAACGAGGATGCGAAGATACAGCTTTGGTCTGTTCGCAGCGATGCGTCGGACGGCGATAGCGGTTGTGGCGGTTGCAACTGCCTCAGCCGCGTGGGCCGGTGGACACGGAGATAAACCAAACATTTTGGTTATCTGGGGCGACGATGTCGGCCAATCCAACATCTCGGCATACACGATGGGATTGATGGGATACCGGACGCCCAACATAGATCGAGTTGCGAAAGAAGGCATGATATTCACCGACTATTACGGCGAACAATCCTGTACGGCTGGACGATCCTCTTACATTATGGGGCAGTCGGTTTTCCGGACTGGATTGTCCAAGGTCGGATTGCCCGGTGCCGAATTGGGCATGCAGGAAGAAGACCCGACCATTGCCGGGCTTCTTAAGGCCGAAGGGTACGTCACCGGTCAGTTTGGCAAAAACCATCTGGGCGACCGGGACGAGCACTTGCCAACCAATCACGGTTTTGACGAGTTCTTTGGCAATCTCTATCACCTGAATGCGGAGGAAGAGCCAGAGAATTACGACTACCCGACGGATCTTCCAACGGCCGATGGCTCGACATTCCGCGAGAAATTTGGCCCTCGGGGCGTCATAAAGTCATCGGCCGACGGCTCAATAGAAGACACCGGACCGCTCACCAAGAAGCGTATGGAAACCGTCGATGAAGAGACGATTGCAGCCGCCATCGACTTTATCAAACGCGCGAACGAACAAGGTCAGCCGTTTTATGTTTGGTGGAATGGCACCCGCATGCACTTCCGAACGCATGTGAAACAAGAGAGCATCGACTATGCCAATTCTGTTGTGAAGACCCGGGTGGCTGACGAATATACCGCCGGTATGATCGAGCACGACCTCCATGTTGGCCAACTCCTCGACCTTCTCGACGAACTCGGCATCACCGAAAACACGATTGTGCACTACTCAACGGACAATGGCCCACATTACAATACATGGCCGGACGCTGCAGCAACTCCTTTCTTTGGTGAAAAGAACACCAACTATGAAGGTGGTTGGCGTGTTCCGTCTATGGTCCGCTGGCCCGGCAAGATCGAGGCGGGTTCAGTTTCCAACGAGATCATGCACCACATGGACTGGCTGCCAACCTACTTGGCTGCAGCTGGACGCGAAAACATCAAAGAAGAACTTATGGAAGGCGGAGTTCAAGCGATCGGGCGCGAGTACAAAGTTCATCTCGACGGTTACAACTTCCTGCCCCATCTCCTCGGCGAAGAGGAAAACGGCCCAAGAGACGAGATTTTCTATTTCTCCGATGACGGCGATTTGACGGCATTGCGCTGGCGGGAATGGAAGATGATGTTCATGGAGCAAAAGGAGTACAAGACTTTCCGCGCCTGGATGGAACCTTTTACACCGCTGCGCGTTCCATTGATCTTTAATCTGCGTCGCGATCCTTATGAACGATCCTACCAGACTTCAAATACCTACTACGATTGGCTTCTGGATCGTGCATATCTACTTGTTCCGTCGCAAGCCTACGTGGCCAACTTCTTGGCAACCTTCCAGGAATTCCCACCACGACAGAAAGCAGCGAGCTTCTCGCTCGATCAGGTGATGGAAAAAATGTCCGCACCGATTGGTGATTAAAACCGCACGTCCGCCACGGTCCGAACGCACACACGACAATCGTCGCCGGAAACTAATCGGCGGCGATTTCCTTCCTACGGATCAATTTGGAGGAGACATGATTTCGAATTGGCAACGTTTCAATGGCCTTAAGTTGACACTTTCCGGTGCGATCCGAGTCGGGTTGATTGCAGCGTCGCTTACCATTTGCCTATCTTGGTCAACACCGGCATCTGCCCAAACCGAAGATGGCGCGGCTGCTGCCGCGCAGGCCAATAACCCGCTTGCGAATTTCACGGCGTTCAATCTGCAAAACTACTATATCAACGATTTCACGGGGTCAGGGGATCAAAACGGCAATCAGTTCATTCTGAGATACGCCACGCCATTTTCAATCGGCGAATCGAATTGGTTACTGCGAGCGTCTGTCCCGTACAACAGCTTTCCTGTAGGCACAGGCGGGTCCACAGTGGACGGTATTGGTGACATCGATGTGTTTGCTGCGTATCTGGTAGATACTGGTGATCCGGCCGTCAGTTTCGGTATCGGCCCGCAGGTCGTTGCGCCAACTGCGACAGATGACAGGCTTGGGTCAGAGCAATGGCAATTGGGCATCGCCAATGTCTACTTCAACGCCAGGTCGTCTCGATACCAGTTTGGGTACTTGTTGACATGGCGAGGCGGCGTTGGTGACACAAATGGTCGGGAACGAACGAGCCTCGGTGCTTTTCAACCCTTCCTGTTTTACCAACTGGGCCAAGGCTGGTACACTGGCGGCGCACCCGTTTGGACGTACAACCTTCGCAACGACGATTACTCGGTGCCACTCGGCGTGCGGCTGGGGAAGGTGTTCAAACGCAACAACACGGTTTTCAACGTCTTCGTGGAACCGCAATGGTCGGTCAGCGATCGGGGAGATGGTCTACCGAAAGAGCAGTTGTTCTTCGCAATCAACATGCAGTTTCAGTGACCCCGTATCTGAAAACTGTATCGGCGCGTCTTCCTCGGATTCTGAAATTTGGCTGCGACCGGAATTTTGTGCGGTGAGCTCGGGTCACGGAACTGG
>JBCDDX010000036.1:0-16088 GCA_039180085.1 Pseudomonadota bacterium | reverse complement strand
GCTTGTTGGGGCGTTCCTCAAACGCACAGGGCGACATCAGTGAAATCGGGCTGCCGCATGTGCTGCCTGCAAGAAGGAATAAAACCGAATGGTGAACAAAAAAGCTATGCAACGTCAGGGATTTAAAACCGGTGAACACATTGTCTATCCGGCCCATGGCGTTGGTCAGATCGTTGATATTGAACAGCAGGAAGTCGCCGGTTTTTCACTCGAACTGTTTGTCATCAATTTTGCCAAGGACAAGATGACGCTGCGTGTGCCGGTCCCAAAAATTGAATCCGTTGGCATGCGCAAATTGTCAGATGAACCGCTGGTCGAAAAATCTCTGAAAACCGTACAAGGCCGCGCGCGCATCAAGCGCACCATGTGGAGCCGTCGTGCGCAGGAATATGATGCGAAAATCAATTCCGGTGATCTGATCCAGATTGCGGAAGTTGTACGCGATCTGTTTCGCTCTGAAAACCAGCCGGAACAGTCCTATTCAGAGCGCCAGCTGTATGAAGCAGCATTGGAGCGCATGGCGCGGGAAATTTCTGTCGTCAAAAAAGTCTCAGAAACAGAGGCCGTTCATCTGATTGAGGCCAATCTTGCCAAAGGCCCGCGTCGGGGACCCAAGCCTGAAGAAGAGGCGGACGATTCTGAAGAGGACAACAGCACGGAAGCTGCTGCCTGACCGGCGTTTCTTCCCAACATGTGAAAACAACGGCCTGCAATCTGCCTGACTGGTGAATTGCAGGCTGGTTACATTATGATCAGACTTGTTCTGATGGTTCATGTCTGGCAGGGACATTTTGCTTTGGTTGACCATGCGTGGCGACCAAATTGACCCGGCGCAACACAGTGAGGGACCTTTATGCAGGCCTATCTGGAATTCGAAAAACAGATTGCTGAACTCGAAGGCAAAATCCGTGAACTGCAAAGCATGGGCGACGGGGAAGGCGGCGTTGATGTCGAAGATGAAGTCGACCGCCTGAAAACCAAGTCAAAGCAGGCGCTGTCCGACATCTATCTGAAGCTTGATCCGTGGGGCAAAGCGCAGGTCGCACGCCACCCGGACCGACCGCATTTCAAAGACTATGTTGAAGCCCTGATCGATGACTACAAAACGCTCGCGGGCGACCGCGGGTTTGCAGACGATCACGCCATTCAAACCGGCATTGGTCGTTTTCGGGGACAGTCAGTGGTTCTGATCGGGCATGAGAAGGGCCATGATACCCAGTCGCGCCTGCACCATAATTTCGGTATGGCCCGCCCGGAAGGCTACCGCAAAGCGGTGCGCATTATGGCTTTGGCAGAGCGTTTCGGTCTTCCGGTAGTAACGCTTGTGGATACAGCCGGTGCTTATCCGGGCATCGGAGCGGAAGAGCGCGGCCAGGCCGAAGCGATTGCCCGTTCAACGGAAGCCTGTCTCAATCTCAAAGTACCACTGATTTCAATTATCATTGGCGAAGGAGGCTCGGGCGGCGCAATCGCGATTGCAGCGGCGAACCGGGTTTATATGCTGGAACATTCGATCTACAGCGTGATCTCGCCGGAAGGTGCGGCATCGATCTTGTGGCGCGATGCGACGCGGGCCAAAGAAGCAGCCACCAGCATGAAAATCACAGCCGCTGATCTTGAACAGCTCGGGGTGATCGACGCCATTATTCCAGAACCGGTTGGCGGGGCTCATCGCGATAAGGAAGCGGTTTTTGAGGCTACCGCAAATGTCCTGGAGCAGGCTTTGAACAGTTTCAAAGACCGGGATGGTGACGAGATCATGCGGGAGCGCCGCGAAAAGTTTCTGGCGATTGGGCGTAATCTCTAGGCGTCAATATACCTGATGCACTCGTCATGCCCTGGTGTTGATATCAGTTTGAATGACAATGGCGTGATAGGGCCGACCATCGTCAAGACAATATCAATTTTAACGGTGTATGACACGCGTTATTCGTGAAACCGGAAGTGCTTTGCAGTGAGCGGGTCAGTCTTTCATTCGAAATGGCAAGTGGTATCCAGCCTTTCAGGCAGGTACATGCGCGCTGCGATTGCGGGCGCTGCGGTCTTGTCGCTCGCGGGGTGCCAGTTTAGCCTCGATTCGGCCATTCCAAAGGAAAAACGCCCGGTTCCGGAAAAATTGCTTAAGAAAATGAAAGCGAAGGGCATGGCTTCGACCGCGCCCATCATGCTGCGGATTTTCAAGCAGGAAAACGAGCTTGAGGTCTGGAAGAAAAACAATACGGGTCGCTATGCGTTGCTGACGAGTTACGAAATCTGCAAATGGTCAGGTAAGCTTGGACCCAAGTTCAAGGAAGGTGACCGGCAGGCACCGGAAGGGTTTTATTCGGTCAACAAGCACCAGATGAACCCGAATTCCCAATATCATCTGTCGTTCAACATGGGTTTCCCAAACGCCTATGACCGTTCCCATGGTCGCACAGGAACGCATTTGATGATCCACGGAGCCTGCTCTTCTGCGGGTTGCTATTCCATGACCGATGAGAAGGTTGAGGAAATCTACGCGATGGCTCGCGACGCCTTTTCGGGCGGTCAGAAAGCCTTTCAGATTCAGGCTATGCCATTCCGCATGACTGCAAAAAATATGGCCAAGCATCGTGACCATGAGCATTTCGAGTTCTGGAAAATGCTGAAACAGGGCACCGATCAGTTCGAAATTACCAAAGTGCCGCCGAAGGTGGATGTGTGCGAACAGCGCTACGTGTTCAACACGGAATCAAATGCGCCCTACCGCTCTACGGCCACTTGCCCGGTCATGGAAATGCCTGCCAGTCTTGCAACGGCCTATGTCAAACAGCAAGACAAGGAATTGCTGGCATTTGAAAAATTTGCCGCCAAGGCCGACAAGCGCAAACCTGTTGCTCTTGAACCCGTCACGCTGGAAACCGTACTGCCGGGTGTCGCCGTCAAGCAACCAGAGCCGCCCGCAGTCTCCGAACCCGCAGTTGCGAGTGAAGGAGAAGCAGTCGGCTCCATCCCGGCCAAGCCGAAACCCGAGGGCGAACAATCTCTCGAAAGCAAGCTGACGCCTGCTGGCTAAATTGTTGCCGATTCACCCAATGAAATTGTGGTTCTTCGACTAAGCGGTGGCACCAGCGGTGAACAAACTCCTGTCCCCAGCCATGTGAGACGGGGCAGCAATATCGAAATTGTTCAGTATTGACGGTGCCACATCCAAAGCGCTGATCTGGCGCCAATCACCAGACTCGTTGCCGACACCATCGCCCATGCCATCGTATTGGATCAGAATTCCTTCCGGAATATGATAGGCGTAAGATCCGCTGGCATCCTGCAGGTCGATTTTTTCAACGCCGATATCAGCAGCATTGAGCGATGCACCTGTTGCGTCTGTCACGTGAACCTCATCAACATTGTTGATTTGAATGTCGAGACGGACATCGCCCTGACCAAGAAATTCGCAGACGATTCCACTTCCATTGATCTTGAAGCCTTCCACTTTCCGGAGCTTTTCTTCGCCCTCCGCGCTTTTCAGGTTCACAACGACCAGCGGAGCCATTGTCAGTCTTGGCTCCCATTCGTCGCGGGGCATGCCAACGCTGGACAAGAGTTTTTCAAGGTCGGTTATCAAGACCTGATTGGATATCGGTTCAACGTCCGCCACAGCGGCCTGCCCCATGCTGGACAAAACGACAAGGCGGTAGCCGGGATGATTATCGACAAAGCGAATGAGTTCTGCGAGCTGATCGTTGGCCTGATGAACCGCGTAAGGAATTTCATTTTTCCAATCGGTGAGCCAGGCCGCGTCGAATTTCCCTTCCGGGTAGTCTTTCGGAAAAATTGAGGGCCAATAGCGATGCATGCTGGATGCGACGTGATTGGTGAAGAAGAAGCTGACATCTGGCTGTTTGCTCATTAGTTCCTTTAAAAAGAAATCGAAGGCTATCTGAACCTGGCTTGTGCGCCGACGCACGACCCGTTTTTTGTCCAGCCTTTCGGCAACCAGTTGATTGGCGATTTTACCGACAGTTCTGGCCCGCAGCCCCAGGCCGGGAGCGGCCATCAAAAATCTGGCTGCATCCTTCAGCGGCAAACCGGTGCTCACATTGCGCCCGTTTGCGGACACCATTCCAAGGTTGAACTTTTGAAATTCGCTCAAAGTCTTGGGAAAGCACTCTGGGCCGGCTGCAAATGTGTCGGGGACGTAGAATTCATAATTGTCGAGGTTTTTCGGCAGCGGATAGCTTTGCAACGAGCCGAACATGCCGACTTTGACCCCCTGTTTTGCCAGCAAGTCCCAGACCGGCGGAAAGTCCTTATCGACATGGGTCAGATCCTGCCCCAGATCGGAAATCTTGTGCTCGAAGTTGGAAACGCCGCGATGGAGGCTCGGCCATGTGATCCACGGGCTTAAATGTCCGACATCCTGAGTCACTGTTTCGAACAGTTTGCCAAATCTGTTCAGTTTTCCGAAGCTCGATCCCGGCGCTGCGTCAGCGTACAGCTTAAATATGCGCCGTGGAACCTCATTGAGCTCGTAGAAAATAGTCTTCATGGATGAAACCTTGCTTTCAAGGTGCTGTTGAGACGAGGGCGCTGACGGCACTCTAACTCACTTTTTTAGAATTATGCACCAAAGAGCCAATGTGATCACGCTCCATACTAAAATCGCGTGACCAAAATGGAACCTCCCTCAGCGCTTCGAACCATCACGAATTGCAACGGTTGGAAAATCCAGTCTGATCACAAGCATACAAGATGTGTGCCCGCCCGTTTCCAGACAGGACAGATATCAACGCAATCGGCTATGTCAGCTTGCCGTGGCAGTGTTTGTATTTCAGGCCGCTACCACACGGGCAGGGTTCGTTGCGACCGACGCGGCCCCAGGTTTCGGGATTATCGGGATCGCGGCCTTCCGCTGCTGCGGCGCGTGACGGGGTGACAATGGCCTTGCCGTATTCAGCGCCATCGTAGTCGTCAAAGTCTGCATCGCCCAACAAGTCCGAATGGCTCGCGACCATATCGGGCAGCTCAAGATCGTCCGCTTGCGCGGCTTCCTGCACGAGTTCCACTCGCATCATCTGTGCAGTCACGGCCTGGCGCAGATTGCTGAGCAGGGAGCCGAACAGTTCGAAGCTTTCCGATTTGTATTCCGACAGCGGGTCACGCTGGCCGTAGCCGCGGAAACCGATCACGGATCGCAGATGTTCAAGGTTTTCCAGATGCTCGCGCCACAAGTGATCAAGCGTTTGCAGCAATATGGATTTCTCCACATAGGTCGTCACTTCCGCGCCGAACCGTTCTGAACGTTCGGCAGCAGCCTTGTTGGCGGCCTCCAAAATGCGTTCGCGCACGTCTGAATCATCGATGCCTTCTTCCTGCGCCCATTCGTCGACGGGCAGGTCGAGATTGAGGTATTCAAGAACGCCTTCTTTCAGCTCATCCGTTTTCCATTCATCCGGATAGGCTTTTTCCGGCATCGTCTGGGCAACAAGAGAATCGACCACATCTTCGCGCATGTCGGCCACGATTTCCGACATGTCCTCAGCGTTCATCATCTCGATGCGCTGGTCGAAGATCACCTTGCGCTGATCGTTCATGACATCGTCGAATTTCAGCAGGTTTTTGCGGATGTCAAAGTTGCGCGCCTCAACCTTTTGCTGGGCTTTTTCCAGCGCCTTGTTGATCCATGGATGAACGATGGCTTCACCCTCTTTAAGGCCGAGCTTGGTGAGCATGGAATCCATGCGGTCCGAGCCGAAAATACGCATCAGATCATCCTGCAATGACAGGAAAAATTTGGAACGGCCCGGGTCGCCCTGACGGCCTGACCGGCCACGCAACTGGTTGTCGATGCGGCGGCTTTCGTGGCGTTCGGTGGCAAGCACATAAAGACCGCCGGCAGCGAGCGCCTGTTCCTTCAGCTTTGCCACTTCAGCGGTGACGGATTCAGTGATCTTTGCAGCTTCTTTTTCAGACTTGCCTTCGAGTTCCTGCTCGAGGCGCATGTCGAGATTGCCGCCGAGCTGAATGTCCGTTCCTCGGCCTGCCATATTGGTGGCAATGGTCACCGCACCCGGAACACCGGCCTGCGAGACGATATAGGCTTCCTGCTCATGGTAGCGGGCGTTCAGCACCTCGTGCTTTACACCCTTGTTCTTGATCGCATCGTCCAAACCGTCGAGCGCTGCCTGAAGGTAGGCGCGCAATTCGGGCTCCTTGTTTTCCTTCAGGCTATCGAGGCGGCCCTGCACGTTTTCACGCATGGCCTTGAGTGCCTGCAGATTGGACAGCATGGAAGCGAGCAGTTCTGATTTTTCAATCGATGTCGTACCAACCAGAACCGGCTGGCCCGTTCGCTGGGCGGCGATGATGTCGAGCACAACGGCGATATATTTCTCTTCCGTGGTGCGGTAGACCTCATCGTCTTCGTCGATGCGCTGCACGGGCTTGTTCGTTGGCACTTCCACAACATCGAGCTTGTAGATATCGGCAAACTCGGCAGCTTCCGTCATCGCTGTACCGGTCATGCCGGCAAGCTTGTCATACATGCGGAAATAGTTTTGGAATGTGATTGATGCGAGCGTCTGGTTTTCCGGCTGGATCTGCACATTCTCCTTGGCTTCCAGCGCCTGATGTTGGCCATCGGAAAAACGACGGCCCGTCATGGCGCGGCCGGTGAACTCGTCAATAATCACCACTTCGCCATTGCGGACCATATAATCCTTGTCGCGGGTGAAAAGCTTGTGGGCTTTCAACGCGTTGTTGACGTGATGAACGATCGAAACATTCTCAACGTCGTAAAGCGACCCGGATTTCAAAATGCCGGTGCGCGTGAGCATTTCTTCAAGCTTCTCGGTACCGGTTTCAGTGAAATTCACTGTGCGCTGTTTTTCGTCCAACTCGTAATCTTCGTCGGCAATTTCGGGGATCACGCGATCAACGGTGACATAGAGATCGGACTTGTCGTCAACGGGGCCGGAAATAATAAGCGGCGTGCGCGCCTCGTCGACCAGAATGGAATCGACCTCATCGACAATCGCATAATTGTGGCCGCGCTGGACCATCGCTTCCAGCTCAAATTTCATATTGTCGCGCAGATAGTCGAAGCCGAACTCGTTGTTCGTGCCGTAGGTAATGTCGCACGCATAGGCTTCCTGGCGCTCGTCATCATCGAGATCGTTGACAATGACGCCGGTGGACATGCCGAGGAACCCATAGACCTTACCCATCCAGTCGCTGTCGCGCTGGGCAAGATAATCGTTCACGGTCACCACATGGACCCCGTCGCCGGTGAGTGCGTTGAGATAGACGGGAAGGGTGGCAACAAGTGTCTTGCCTTCGCCCGTACGCATTTCCGCGATCTTGCCTTCGTGCAGGATCATGCCGCCGATCAGCTGTACATCAAACGGGCGCATGCCAAGGGCCCGTTTGGACGCTTCACGAACCACGGCAAAAGCGGGAATCAGCAGATCGTCCAGTTTTGTTCCGCTTTCGAGCTGTTCGCGGAATTCTACGGTTTTGGCTGCGAGCTGGTCGTCGGTCAGGGCGCTTATCTCATCTTCCATCGCGTTGATGGCATCAACACGCGCCTGATATTGCTTGACCTGACGGTCATTTTCCGAGCCGAAGAGCTTGCGGGCAATTCCGCCAAAACTGATCATGAATACTTTCCTCTTCGCGCAGGGAGGCGCAAGTCTCCGCAGTGATTGTGCGGTGTGGATGAAACGGGCCGGGTGATTGTGTATCGCATAAGATCATATGAATACAGGCGCACCAGCATTCTGGACAGATAAGAGTGGGGTATGGCCTTGTCAACGTGGGCCATTAGCCCGGTTGCGTTGCACGCGTTTGGTCGCGCGCAGTGGTGCGATGACACAGGGCGCAAACCTTTGTTGCACGCCAATCGCAGAGCATGTATCCAACATGCAATTCCTTTTGTTCGGGACACATTTATGACCTTGTCAAACCGCTTCAATATCGCTCGCAAATCGGCTTCTCTTTTTGCCATGGCTTGCGCATTTTCCTTTGTGCTTCTCATTTCGGGCCAGTCTGTCACTTCCGTCTCCGCGCAGGAGGACAAAGTTCTTGCGAAAGTGGGCGAGCGCACCATCACGCAAGCAGACCTTGATCAGGCGATGAAAGATATGGCGCAACAGTTTTCATCGTTTCCTGAAAATGAACGCCGTGCCCGTGCGCTCGATTCTCTGATCGATATTCAGGTGCTTGCTGCCCTTGCGGAAAAAGAAGGGCTGCAAAACGACGGTGAATTAAAGCGCCGCCTTGAGCTTTTGCGCAATCGCGCGCTGCATAACGGCTATTTCCAGTCGCGCATTCAGGGCACCGTGACAGAAGAGGCCATGCGCGCGCGGTTTGAAGAAGAATCTGCCAAGGTCGAGGCCCAGAAGGAAGTCAATGCGCGCCACATTCTGGTGAAGACGGAAGAGGATGCTCTGGCGATCATCAAGGAACTTGATGAAGGCAAGGATTTCGTCGAACTGGCCAAGGAAAAATCAACAGGTCCGAGCGGCCCGAATGGTGGTGATCTGGGCTTTTTCGGTCGCGGACGCATGGTGCCCGAATTTGAGGAAGCCGCTTTCAAACTGGAAAAAGGCGAGTATACGAAAACGCCGGTGAAAACGCAGTTCGGCTTTCATGTCATCAAGGTGGAAGACAAGCGAGATGCGCCCAAGCCGACCTTTGAACAGTCACGCGAGCAGGTGCGTCAGGTTATGCTGACCGAGGCTTATGCCAAAGCTGTCCAGGAAGGTCGCGAACAAATTGGCGCGGAAGTGCTGGATGAAAGCCTGAAACTTCCCAACAAATAAGTCTGGCTTGTACACCAGGCCGATCTGCATGGGACCATCATCATGAAGATATCTCCTCTTGCACCGTCCCCTCACCCCAGACTGGACGCATTGGAGGGCGTGAGGGTCGGTGCGGTCGAGGCTGGGATCAAATACAGTTGCCGGAAGGATCTTTCGGCTCTCGTGTTTGATAAAGGCGCCACCGTAGCCGGTGTTTTTACGAAGTCGAAGTCGCCCTCAGCACCGGTGGATTGGTGTCGTGAACAGCTTGCTACCGGCGACACGGCTCGTGTGGTTGTTATCAACTCCGGTAACGCCAACGCCTTCACCGGGTCTGCCGGCATCGAGACCGTTGAAAAAACGGCAGCTGCTGCAGCTGCTGCCTGCGGCTGCAAGCCATCGCAGGTCTACATCGCATCGACCGGCGTGATCGGTGAGCCGTTGAACGCGGATGGTTTCACCCATCATCTTGCTCCCCTTTGCAAAAATGCGGAGGGCGATGGATGGGCGAATGCTGCTGATGCCATCATGACGACCGACACCTATCCAAAGCTTGCAACGTCATCTTTCGAACTCGGCGGCCATTCGGTGAAGATCAACGGCATAGCCAAGGGGTCGGGCATGATCGCGCCCGACATGGCGACCATGCTTTCGTTCATCGCAACGGATTTGAGCGTTGATCGCAGCATATTGCAGCAGGTTCTGTCCGAACTGACCGACACCACATTCAATGCCATCACCGTCGACAGCGACACGTCGACCAGCGATACGGTGATGCTGTTTGCCACCGGCGAAAGCCCGGCTGCTCCAATTGCGGAGACAAACGATGCGCGGCTCCCAGCGTTCCGGTCAGCTCTGCACAAGGTGATGCAAGACCTCGCGCTTCAGATCGTTCGTGACGGCGAAGGTGCAACCAAAGAGGTCGCGATCATCGTCACCGGTGCGGAACATGATGCTGCAGCAAAACGCATTGCCTTCGCTATAGCGAATTCTCCTTTGGTGAAGACCGCTATTGCTGGTGAAGATGCAAACTGGGGTCGCATTGTCATGGCCGTCGGCAAAGCCGGTGAGAAGGCCGAGCGCGACCGGCTCTCGATATCGTTCGGTGACATTCGCGTGGCCCATGAGGGGATGCGCGATCCCGATTACAGCGAAGAAGCGGCCAGCGCCGTGATGAAAAATGATCAAATTTCCATCTCGGTTGATGTTGGCGTCGGGCAGGGAAAGGCAAAAGTTTGGACCTGTGACCTGACAAAACAATATGTGGCCATAAATGGGGACTATCGAAGTTAGCCTGTTGGCAAGGGCAAGCCAGCGCCGCGGGTCGATCTTGCGCTGCAAAGTGTGATCATCCGGGTTGAAACAGACACCGGCGTCTTATCTGCCCTGTCATATCACGCGGAGAGGTGTGTTATGCGGGAATCGATGGTTCATAACGAGATTGCTCATCAGCTGAGTGAGTTACCGACGGCTGAGCCGTCGAAAATCGCTCTGCCTGATGTCCGGCGCCTTGAAGCCGTCAGCTTTCGCTCATGGCCTGCTTCGACGACCGCTTATGACGGGACATGGGCCATTCGCCTGACCGCAGGCCATCCATCCAAACGGCTGAACTCTGTTAATCCGCTCGATCCCGGCGACAGCCGCGATCTTGAGCAGCGCGTTGAACGTGTTTCACGCCGCTTCAACAGTTTTGGCCGGGCGCTGGTGTTTCGCCAATCACCTCTCGCGCCGCCGGAACTGGAGCATATTCTCGACAGCCGTGGGTGGGACCGTTTCGATGAAACGATGGTGATGACGCTCAGCCTTGCTGATGCTGATCTCGACAGCGCGCTTGATCAGGTGCCGCTGAAAGATGTTGGTCGCTGGATTGATCGCTGTGTCGAAATGCGGTCATTCTCGTCGGCGGTGAAACCGGGCCTTTCAGAACTGATCGACCATGTACACGGCGAAGTCGGCCTGTTCGTTCTGGAACAGGATGCCGACACGCCACAAGCCGCCTGCATGGCTGTGCGTTACGGCGATCTGCTGGGCATTTTCGAAGTTGTGTCCAATCCGGAACTGCGCCGACAGGGGCATGGGCGTAAGATATTGCGCAATGCCCTGCGCTGGGGCCGCGAGCAGGGCGCACAAACCGCCTGGTTGCAGGTGGTTTCAGACAACAAGGCTGCCCGTACGCTTTATGAAGACGAAGGATTTTCCGAAGTTTACCGATACGCCTACCGGCAGGCTCCGGGTTCGGATATTGAAGCTCTGAACTAACCTTATCTCGGCATTTGGCCGCGTCCTTTCCATCCTTTGTTGGCAATGTTTTGTGGACTGTTTGCTGTTGCGCTACCAATCCACCCACGGTTTGCGCATGGATCAGTCAATCTGATCCAGTTGCGGCAAATGGGGTTTCAATGACAGATATTCAAAGATTTGAGACTGGTCCGCGCATGAGCCAGGCTGTAGCGCATGGCGGTTTGATCTGGCTTGCCGGCCAATGCGGCACGGCTGAAGGAAGCATCCAAGAGCAAACTCAGGAAAGCCTGGCGAAGATCGAGCATCTTCTTAAACAAGCCAGGTCTGACAAGACCAGAATCCTGAACACAACCATCTACCTGTCTGATATCAATGACTATGATGCGGTGAACGCTGTGTGGGATCATTGGATGCCATCGGGCCATGCGCCCGCGCGTTCATGTTGTGAAGCTCGCCTTGGTGGATCCGGTTACGATGTTGAAATCATCTGCGTGGCGGCTGCCACATGACCGGCAATACCCCAACCAACAAGCCTTCAAAACCCATTGTTACAGTCGTGGCGTGCGCTCTCCTGGATGCCGATGACCGCATTTTGCTGGCGCAACGCCCACCGGGCAAAGCAATGGCGGGCTTGTGGGAGTTTCCGGGGGGAAAAATCGAGCCCGGTGAAACCCCCGAACAGGCGCTCATTCGTGAGCTGCGCGAAGAGTTGGAGGTTGAAACCAAAAAGGCATGCCTCGCACCGCTGACCTTTGCCAGTCATACCTATGAGACATTTCATCTGCTGATGCCGCTTTATGTATGCCGCCGCTGGTGGGGCACGGCGCGTGGTCTTGAAGGGCAGGCTCTGAAATGGGTGCGCGCGAAAAATCTGCGCGACTATCCAATGCCGGAAGCGGATCTGCCTCTGATACCAGCGTTAACTGATCTTTTATGAGTCGCGTTTAACCTCTCGTTCACCATAGGCCGGACATGATTTCCGGCTCGCCAGCGGGCAGGGGCGTAGAATGGGACGAGAAAATTGACAGTCTGGACCACTTTAAAACAGTTGATGCGTGGCGAGAGCGGGTTCTCCGCTTTGCATGTTGCCCTTGGTTTCGCAGCACTGGGACTGCTGTCGTTGGTTTTTCTCACACCGGCCGTTGATCGCGCGGCGCAACGCATGGCATTGCAATATCTCAATAATGGCTCGGTGGACAACATCACGACCGGGTCGGTCCGGCGATCTGCTGATCGTCCTCCCGTCAACGGAGCAAGCAGATCACGCGGGCAAACGCGCCGCTACACAATACGCCGCAGCGTTTTGAATAAGAACCCAAGCGAACCCTGCATCATTTATGACGACGGTGCCCGCAGCGGGAACTGCTGACCGTCGGCAATATCGTCAAGGTTTCAATTTGATCTCGGGCACTTTGAGTGCGTCGGACAAGCGTGTTTTGGCGCTGCCGGGTTTCAGCGGCTTTTGCTGACTTTCATGGGGTGCCCATCCGGACATGAAGATGGTTGAAAAGGTGGCGCGGATGCGGCCATCGGGATCGCTGAACTGTTCATGATAGAGTTCCATCATGCGTGCCATGACTGCACGTGTGAGCGGTGGATGGCCATCTGACTGGTTTTGAGCGCCAAAATGGCGCAGATCATTGATCAGAGCGAGCGGCGTGTCGTAGCGCACCGTGACGTCTTCCCGATCCACCACTGGCAGATTGAATCCGGCACGTTGCAGCAAGGCTCCCGCATCGCGAATATCGGTCAGCGGGTCCGTGCGCATGGCCGCGCCATTGGTGATTTCGCTTTCTGCCTGCAACAGGGTTGTGCGCAGTTCCCGTAATGTGTCGGGGCCGGGCAGGGTGGCGAGCAGCAGGCCATCAGGTTTCAAGATCGTATGCAGTTGAATCAAGGCGCCCGGCAGATCGTTGGCCCAGTGAAGACCATAAGGCGCAATCACCAGGTCGACAGATTGGGGTGCAAGCCCAATCACGTCAGGCGTTGCCACGTGATCGCAATTCCCCAAATGGCTTGCTTCTTCGACGCGCAACACGTCTTTGACCTTGCCACTGGCGCGCATGGCCTCCGTCAAAAACGGGGTGCGCCCGAAAAGGGCAACGCCCCTTTCGAACTGGCGGTTCACCGTTTGCAGGCGCTCCATCAAATCCTCAACCGTGCGCTGCATTAGAAAATCATGCCCGGGCTGAAAACGGGTCATTGCACGCGCCAGCGCGGCGTTGTGACGATCAGGGTTGAACACTGTTTTCTGCCGGTGGTCATCTGGTTCATTCGATGCCATGCTCTGACACATAGGACCGGCCTTTGTCATCACTTCCAGTTGCCGCGCAGTGCAGCGACCCGTTTGGTGATTTGGAGAATTGAGCTTGAATCTGAGGGCGCAAATGCATTCGCTTGGCAAAAGCGGGATCGCCGTTTCACGACGATCGCTGCTGAGCCTGCGGGACGCGGTTTTGCCGCCTGCATGCCTTGGATGTGACCGACAGCTTGCGGAACCCGGTGCTCTTTGCGCGACGTGCTGGGACACGATGCGCTTTATCGAAAAACCCTATTGTTCCGTGATGGGCATGCCTTTCTCTTACGATCTGGGCGATGGCGTCTTGAGTGCAGAGGCCATCGCCAATCCGCCCCCGTTTGAGCGGGTGCGGTCCGTGGTTCTCTACGACATGATTGCGCGCCAGTTGGTGCAGTCGCTGAAGTTTTCGGACCGGACCGATCTTGCACCCTGGATGGCCAGTTGGATGATGCGGGCAAGCGACGGGCTTCTGGATCCGCCAGCTCTCATCGTGCCAGTGCCGCTGCATCGCTGGCGCCTATGGAAACGGCGTTTTAATCAATCTGCCGAACTGGCCCGGCCGCTTGCACTGTCGGCAGAGGGGAAGGCGCGCGGGCTGGAATACCGGCCAGATGTCCTCATTCGCAGCCGCAGAACCCGCCAGCAGGTTGGGCTTAAGGCGAAAGAGCGGGCTCGCAATGTGCAGGGTGCATTTCGTGTGCCAACGGAAAAGAAAATCGATGTTCAGGGGCGTCGGGTGGTTTTGATTGATGATGTCTACACAACGGGCGCAACGCTGAAGGCCTGTGCGCGGGCGCTGAGGCGCGGTGGCGCGCGCGAGGTTGCCTGTCTCACCTTTGCACGGGTTGCAACGGGTGATCTTTAATTCCTATATGTTCCCACACTGCCCCTTTGATACCAGTAGCCTATGGGCGATGAATGGAGATAAGAAATGGCCGAAGTCACTGTCTATACCCGCCAGATGTGCGGGTTTTGCACAGCCGCGTTGCGCCTCCTTTCCAAAAAGGGCGCATCAGTAACCGAACACGATGCAACGTTTGATCCGGGCTTGCGCAAACAGATGATCCAACGGGCCAATGGGGCATCAACCTTTCCGCAAATCTTCGTCGGGGACATCCATGTCGGCGGTTGTGACGATCTGATGGCGATGGAGCGTGCCGGCAAGCTTGATATGCTTTTGAAGGCCTGATCAATGACAGAAACCGGTTCTGCCAGCTTCAAGGCTGCTGTTGTCCAGATGCGGTCCGGAGTTGACCCGGCCGCAAACCTTGAACAGATGACGAGGCTGGTGCGCGAAGCCGCATCGGCTGGCGCTGACTACATCCAGACGCCGGAGATGACCGGGCTGGTTCAACAGCAACGCAAGCCGTTTTTTGAAACCGTCCGCACCCAGTCTGACGATGTTCTGGTGAAGGCAGCTTCCGCGCTTGCCAAAGAACTCGGTATCACGCTGCATATCGGCTCGACCGCTATTCGTCTGAGCGACACCAAGGCGGCCAAACGCGCTTTCCTGTTCGGGCCGGACGGTGTGCTGATTGAAACTTATGACAAGATGCACATGTTCGATGTTGATCTCGATAATGGCGAAAGCTGGCGCGAGTCAGCTGTTTATCAGCCGGGCGAGGCTGCAAAACTGGTTGATGTCTGCGGCGCGAAAACCGGTCTGGCAATCTGCTACGACTGCCGTTTCCCCGCCCTCCATCTGGCCTATGCTCTTGCCGGCGCTGAGGTGTTGACGGGACCATCCTGCTTCACACGGCAGACAGGCGAGGCTCATTGGCACGTCTTGCTGCGCTCCCGGGCAATCGAGAACGGCGCTTACATGATTGCGGCGGCACAGGGTGGTGCAATGGAAGATGGGCGCGAGACTTTTGGACATTCAATCATTATCGCCCCCTGGGGCCGCGTGATTGCCGAAGTTGAAGGCGATGAACCCGGCTTTGCGATTGCGGATATTGACACCGCACAAGTGGCTGCGGCGCGGGCCAAAATTCCCAACCTTCGCAATCAACAGGACATAACACTGGTTGATGCCGTTACGCGCACGGGAGCGTTGCCGGAGCGGGCTGCATGATCCGATTTTCTCTGCAATGCGACAGCGAGCACAGTTTTGACGGCTGGTTCGCATCGTCCGATGCTTTTGAAACACAGCGCAAACGCGGGCTTGTCGCCTGTCCTGAATGCAATTCCACAAAAGTTGAAAAGGCTTTGATGGCCCCGTCCGTGTCGACCGGGCGCTCCAAAGAAAAGCAGCAGGTGGCGGTGGTGGACGCGCAGCGTCAGGCCGTTTTGGCAGAAATGCGCAGGCTTCGCGATCACATCACGGAAAACGCCGAAAATGTCGGTGAGAAATTTCCCGACGAAGCGCGCAAAATGCACTATGGCGAGACCGAGGAGCGCGGCATTTACGGTGCCGCATCGCTGCACGATGTTGAAGAGCTGCTCGACGAGGGAATAGAAATAGCACCGCTGCCGGTTTTACCGGACGACGCGAACTGATTTTCTGAAAGCTCAATTGCGCGTGGTTCCCAAACGTCCGAACGGGGCAAGTTTCGTCTTCAGATTGCAACTTTAGTTGTCAAAACGAAAAAAATATTCGTTCGTAATCAGGGATACTCCGGGCCGCTCGTCAGGCGGGCCTTTTGGCGAGCATCATGTAGTTGACGTCGACATCGTTTGACAGATTCCACGTGTCGCTGACGGGGTTGTAGAACACGCCCTTTGTCTCAACGATTTGCATGCCCGCTTCAAGAAGTGGCGCTTCCAGCTCGCCGGGTCGTACGAGT
>JBCDDX010000035.1:0-21317 GCA_039180085.1 Pseudomonadota bacterium | reverse complement strand
TGATCGCACGATCAACAGGAACCTCACTGTCCCAAAGATCAGGGCTGTCCGACACGTTCTTGTTCTTCTCCGTTCAAGGTTTCAACCCAGAGCCTCTCGAGCCGCGGGACACTTTCGAACCAAAGTCACAGGCAATCAGACCGAGACTGCAACCAATCTCATCAGGCTGTCGAACTCCGCCCGGCAAGCCGCTTCATCAGCGTCGTCAGCTTTTCCGATGCTCTGCAAAGCCTGTTGCGCCCGTTCGGCCGCTTTCCCCGTCAACTCCGGCGTCTCACGCGCCACCGTCTGCATCTGTTCAAAAATGCCATTGCAATGAAGCACGATATCGCAACCGGCACCAAAGATTGCGCGGGTTCGGGAAGAGAAATCCCCAGAAAGTGCTTCCATCGACACGTCATCACTCATCAGCAGCCCGTCAAAGCCAATGTGACCGCGAATAATCTCATCGATCATGATTTTGGATGTGGTGGCCGGATTCGCTGAATCATAGGCGGTGTAGATAACATGAGCCGTCATCGCCATATCCACATCCCGCAGAGCACCAAAAGGCGCGAAATCCTGTGCCATCAGCGTTTCACGATCGGTTTCAACAACCGGTAGTTCTAAGTGGCTGTCGACACCAGCGCGTCCATGGCCAGGAATGTGCTTGATCACCGGTTTCACGCCGCCGGCAAGCAGGCCATCACTGGCCGCCCGCCCCATCGCCGAGACTTGTTCCGGTGTCGTGCCATAGGCTCGGTCGCCAATGACATCGTGGCCGCCCGGTACAGGCACATCCAGAACAGGCAGACAATCGACGTTCACCCCGCAATTCAGCAGATCAAACGCATGCAGGCGCGACAGAAGCCATGCAGCGCGCAGGCCCTTGGCCTGATCTATCTCATAAAGCGCACCCAGCTGCGCAGCTGGCGGATAGTTGGTCCAGTGCGGCGGTCGCAAACGTTGGACCCGCCCGCCTTCCTGATCGATGAGGATGGGAACATCCTCACGCCCGGAGACAGAGCGCAACGACGCACACAATTCACTCAGCTGCCCGGGTGTTTCGATGTTGCGGGCGAAGACGATGTACCCCCACGGGCGCTCATCGGCGAAAAAGCGGGTTTCGTCGTCGGTCAATTCCAGACCGGAGAAACCGCTGATGAAAGCTTTTGAATCCATGATTCGCAATATACCCGTTTCACGCGGCAAAACCCACCAAGTGATTGTCTTGCAATCCCAATGAGCCCTCGCGAATCCCACCTGGCGACGTTGGAGCTGTCAGTTGAATGAAAAAAAGGCCCGCAATCTGCGGGCCTTTCAAATGCTATTCAATTTGGCGGGCGATCACTTTGTGACGAAACAGTCACCGCCTTGCGCCTTGAGCTTGGAGCACATTTCTTGCGCTTCCGCTCTGCTGTTCATGGGAACACGAAGGCGATAGTAAGTGCCCTTGCCCTTGATGTCCGACTTTTGAACTTCGTAGGACATGCCGGACAAAATGCTGGCATAACGCTTGGAGATGTTCTCGAAAGACTGGCGTGCCGCGGCATCAGAGCGCTGCGATGAAAGTTGCACTGCATAAGGCGACTTTGGAGCAGCCGGTTTTGGTTCAACAGCGGCTGGAGCAGGATCAGGCTCCGATGTTGCCGGTTCGACCGCTGCGACCTGAACGGTTTCTGGGGCAGCAGGCGCGGTTTCAGCAGGTTTAACCTCAACAGGCTGAACATTCGTCGAAGGTCCCTGCGTCACTGCGGCAGCGGTTTCACTCGTCAGTGCCTTTGGAGCATTGTAAACCAGTTCGCCATTGGTCGAACCGGTTGCTGCGGTCTCATCAGCCCCGGAATCGGCGGGAATGCTGGTGTTCAGCGCCAGTTGCGGGTCTGCGATCGTTTCCGATGTTGACGGCGCGGCCGCTTGTTCGGTGTTTCCGGAGGTGACAATCGTACCATCCGGACGAACGGTAACCGTGCGCACGCG
The DNA here is from genome assembly GCA_039180085.1 of Pseudomonadota bacterium. Taxonomy (GTDB): domain Bacteria; phylum Pseudomonadota; class Alphaproteobacteria; order Rhizobiales; family Rhizobiaceae; genus Pseudahrensia. The sequence continues at coordinate 19,358 of JBCDDX010000035.1, read as the reverse complement.
ACGCGGCTGCAAACCGAGTGCGCCGGTCGTTGAATTATCAGCCTGCTGAACACGCTGTTGTATTTTGTCGTCTGTGCCCTGCCCCACAACCGTGATCGGCTGTTCTGTGGTGTCGTTCAAACTGCTTTGATCGGTCTCGGATGTCTCGCCATCTACAGACCTGTAGACCGCCTGATCCTGGTTCGGCACAACCTCGCCCCCGGACTTCTCAGGCTTGATTTTTACAGGTTCAGACGAAGCCAGAATAGTGGGTGCAGGTGAGTCAGACCCACCAATGAAATTCCATCCAAGCGCAACAACACCGCCAAGAAGCGCAACAGCGCCGACAACCATGGCGGCACGCTTGCCGGAAGGTCGCGCTTGGCTTGCAGCAATGACGGCAGCAGGCGGGATGTCCATTGCAATATCAGAAGCATCGCGGTCCGCAGGTGCTGCCTGGAATTCATCAGCACTCAGTTCCGCAGCAAGAGCGTCGTCAAACGCTTTGTCGTCGAATTCTTCAAGCGACATGTCGGTGACAGGATCAATGCCAACTTGCTCGTGACGAACCGCGTTGTAGTGCGGCGTTGATGAAGCAGACATAGCGCTTGTTGCAGCAGCAACAGGTGCAACGACAGCAACGGGCGCTGGTGCAGGATTCTCAACCGGAGCAGCCGGAGCTTCCTGAGACACGCCAGCCTCATAATCCTGAAACTCTGCGGCAGGATCAGAGAAATCCTGCATGAATTCTGATTCCCAGCTGTCCACATCAGCAACAGGAGCAGCCTCCACTGGAGCGGCAGGCGCAATATATGGCTGGCTTACGATTTCGGCTTCTGTCCAGGGCATCGCGACTTCGCTTGGTGCCGGAGCGACTGGTGTAGCCAAGCTGACGGGCGCTTCCGGTGCGGGTTCGGGCAAAGGTTCCGGCATCTGTTCAAAGGGAGCCGAATCCTGAAAATCATCGATACCGGACAGAGAATCCAGCGCTGCTGTCAGGTCTGGTTCTTCGTGATGCGCTTGGGATGCCGGCGTCGGCACAACGGGCGGAGAGACGTCTGCAGGTTGCGACACTTCCACTTGTTGGGTGGCTGACAACTCTGGCGCGTGTGATGGTTCAGAAGCAGCTGAAACGGTTTCGCTTTCAGGTGCATCATCCATCAATCGCGCGAGTTCCCGCACAATATCATCTTCCGGCTCCGCAGCGCTTGCAGGCTGCACGCCCGCTTCTTCAAGCGACGCGACTTCATCAGAACCCACAACAACGTCAGCAGCAACTGCATCAGTTGAACCTGACTGACTCAGAAATTCCGGAACATTTTCAAACGCAGCGGCATCGACTGGTGGCTCTTGCTGAATGGCATTTGTCTCCTGGGCCATCGCCTGATCCAGCTGTTCTGAAACCATTGAATTGAAATGCATTGAGGGCGCCGAACTGAAATCGGATTCCAAAGGCTGAGACGGAGCTGGTTCAGCTGACGCGGTCTCGACTGTTTCCTGGGTTTCAGCGGCAATTGCCCCTTGATCGAACACCGGAATGGGTGGTGGCGCTTGCTTGAAAGCCTCTTCAAGACCGGCGACTGCCGATGTCGCGTCCAACGGTTCAGCGCCAGAGCCTGAACCGACATTGCCAAAGGCCCGGCTCAGTTCATCTTCAAGATTGAAGTTGAGATCAGGCGCCGTGTCTTCGGTTGCGTTTGTCCACTCGGGCAATTGCGCTTCTTCTGCCGACAGGCGTTCACCTTCGGCTGTTTGCAACGTGCCTTCATCTCCAACCAGATTGGCGAGTTCCGACCACTGGTCATCGACCTTGTCGCTCATGCTGCAAAGGGAAGGATTGCAAATATCCGGCGAACCTCCCTCTCCGTTCGAAATCCCGATTGGGGCGAAGAAAAGAAAGTCGCTCTTAAACTCAAACACTGCGAACACCTGCTGTTTGTCGACCGGATCCTGTCCGGCTGGAATAGCAACGGACCACGTCCGTGCCGGGAGTGTGCCCGACAACCCTTGCAGAATGAAAACGGCAAAAATTTGCCGCGTGGCGCACCACGCGGGATTCAGCGCATTTCGTCAGGTGCGTCCGCCCCTATGATCCCGAGCCCCCGGGCCAGAACGGTGGTCACACCTTGTACAAGAGCCAGTCTGGCTGCGGTCAAAGGTGCATTTTCTTGGTTGATAAACCGTAAATGCGGGAAATCACGCCCCTTGTTCCACTGTGCATGCAGCAATGCGGCCAGTTCGTAGAGATAAAATGCAAGCCGGTGCGGTTCGTGTGCGCGTGCGGCGGCATCAATGATGCGCGGGAATTCGGCGAGTTTGCGAATGAGGCCAACCTCACCCTCGTCCGTCAGCAAGGAAAGATCGCTTTCCGAAAGTCTGGTCCGGTCGAAGCTTCCCGACGGCATGTCAGCCAGCGCCTGCCGGAACACGCTTTGGCACCGCGCATGGGCGTATTGCACATAAAAGACCGGATTATCTTTCGACTGTTCCGTCACTTTGGCGAAGTCGAAATCAAGCGGTGCATCATTCTTGCGGTAGAGCATCATGAAGCGCACGGCATCCCGCCCGACTTCATCAACCACCTCGCGCAAGGTAATGAAGTCGCCGGACCGCTTTGACATTTTGATCGGCTCACCATCGCGATAAAGCTTCACCAACTGGCAAAGCCTAATGGTCACTTTCGCCGTGCCAGACGAGATGGCCCGTCCCAACGCTTCCATGCGTTTCACGTAACCACCGTGATCGGCGCCCAGAACGAAGATCATTTCCTTGAAACCGCGGTCGAACTTGTCCTGAAAATAGCCGACATCGGCGGCGAAATAAGTGAAGTCGCCATTTGATTTCATCAAAGCCCGGTCCATGTCGTCGCCAACATCGGTGGACCGAAACAGCAATTGTTCCCGATCTTCCCAGTCATCCGGCTTTGCCCCTTTAGGCGGCGGCAGAGTGCCGGTGTAGACCAGCCCCATGTCGGTGAGGCTCTGAACCGCGTCACCAATCTTGCTGCTGTTGCCTTTGACGGCATGAAGACTGCGCTCGGAAAAGAACACGTCATGTTTCACGCCTAATGCCGCAAGATCGGATCGTATGAGATCCATCATTCCGTCAATAGACGCTTCCTTGACGATGGACAGCCATTCGTCATCGCTCATTGCAAGCAGGCTGTCGCCGTGGTCTTCGGCCAGTTTTTTGCCCAATGGCACCAGATAATCGCCCGGATAAAGACCTTCAGGAATAGCGCCGATTTCCTCGCCCAGCGCCTCGCGATAGCGCAGGAATGCGGACCGGGCGAGGACCTCGATCTGCCCCCCAGCATCATTGATGTAATATTCGCGCACCACATCATAACCGGCAAATTCCAGCAGGTTTGCCAGCGTGTCGCCCACCACCGCACCCCGGCAATGGCCCACATGCATGGGGCCGGTTGGGTTAGCCGACACATATTCAACATTGACCTTGGTCCCGCCGCCGGTCGCTCCGCCACCATAGGCGCAGCCATCTGTCAGCAGTTCGCCAAGATGGGTCGTCCAATAGGCCGGTTGCAGCCGCAGATTGATGAAACCAGGACCGGCGATCTCAACGGAGGCGACATCCGCATCCGCCCGCAACCCTTCGGCCAGCACCTCGGCGACCGCGCGCGGGTTTTTGCCTAGGGGCTTGGCCAGCACCATGGCGGCATTTGTTGCCAGATCGCCATGAGACGCATCGCGCGGCGGCTCAACCGTGACACGGTCGAGCGAAACCGCATTATCTGCCAGCAAATCAGAGGCTTCGATGACAGATTTGACTCGATCTTCGAAGTCGGCAAACACGTTGGACATGATGTCAGGCTTTCATGGTCGGCGGAGAAGTTTTGAACGGTGGAAAACCGACGCGCAGAGCGCTCGATAAACCCGGTCAGATCGCGGGTTGCGTTATCCCAGATCAGGCGTGTGGTCAAACATCCGCTGATGCTCGCGCACGGCAAAACGGTCCGTCATGCCCGCCAGATAGTCCACCACGCGCTCCGCGCGTTCTGCTTCATCGAGCCCGGCAAGGCTCCATTCCTCGCTATCGGGCATGGGGGATGAGCCGGACATCAGCGTGTCGAACAGATCACCAATGATCTGCTGCGACATTTCAACCGGCTTCATGACTTTCGGATGGCGGTACATGCGCTGGAACAGGAACGCTTTGAGCGTTTTTTCCTGCTCTTCCATGGCGGGTGAAAACCGAACGACGGCATAGTCGAGCGCAGCAATATCTCTTGGCGTTGGACTGGCCAATTCGTTCAACCGCGCTGTTGCTTCCCCAATCACATCTTCCACCATCAGCGTGATTTGCCGACGGATGAGTTCATGCGCCGTTCGCCCCGCATCAAGCTGCGGGTACAGATCCCGGACCTGATCGAGAATGGCTGCACATATCGGCACGTCCGCGAGATCAGAGAGGTCAAACAGCTCTGCCCTCAATCCATCATCAAGATCATGATTGTCATAGGCGATATCATCAGCAATCGCGGCACACTGCGCTTCAACGGAAGGCCACGACCACAGTTCAAGGTCCTGTTTTGCATTGTATTCGAGGATGGAAGTCGAGACAGGTCCATCAAGACCGTCGCCATCATGGTCGGTCAACGGACCATTGTGTTTGACCAGACCTTCCAGCGTTTCCCAGCACAAGTTCAGTCCGTCAAATTGGGCATAGCGCCGCTCAAGCCGGGTGACGACCCGCAGAGCCTGAGCGTTGTGATCAAACCCACCATAGGCCGCCATTTTGTCGTTTAACGTGCGCTCACCGGCATGACCAAAGGGCGTGTGGCCAAAATCGTGAACCAGCGCCAACGCTTCGGCGAGATCCTCATCAGCCGCAAAAGCTCGCGCCAGAGCCCGGGCAATTTGCCCCACTTCAATCGAATGCGTCAGCCGGGTGCGGTAGTGATCGCCCTCATGATGCACGAAAACCTGCGTTTTGTGTTTCAGGCGCCGGAAGGCATCGCTGTGAATGATCCGGTCCCGATCACGCTGAAACGGCGAGCGGGTTGGACTTTCCGGCTCGTCAAACAACCGCCCGCGTGAATTCGAAGCATCTGCGGCGTAGCTCACCAGCCATCGTCGTTCAGCAGCCTGCCGCTGAACCGCAAAATCATCGCTCAAACGGGTGTTGGAATCGCGCACCATGGGCGAGCAATAGCCCACTTCGCACACACAGCCAATTGACGTGCGCCCCAACCGTTCCTAAATCTTAGTCAAAGAGGTTCGAGACAAGTTCAGGAACGACCATGTCCGCCACACCATTGCCAGACGCACCCGATGTCCCAGCGGATGGGGTTGTTGTGTCCGATGCCGCCGCAAAGCGCGTCGCCAAAATTCTGGCGTCGGAAGAAACGATGACCGCGCTCCGCGTCTCCGTTGAAGGCGGCGGTTGCTCCGGTTTCTCCTACAAGTTTGATCTGACCGACAGCGAGCAGGACGATGATCTTGTGCTGAAATCGCATGGTGCAACGGTCGTGGTTGATCCCGTATCGCTTATGTATATGGGCGGTTCCGTGATCGATTTTGTTGACGATCTGATGGGCCAGAGTTTCCAGATCAGGAACCCCAACGCGACGGCCAGTTGCGGCTGCGGCACCAGCTTCTCGATGTGAATCTGAGCACCACCGAAAATTCGCACAGATTTCAAGGTCGCTTCAGCTTGTACTGACTGGCGCGCAATGGCACGAAAAGCGTGAGCGGGTTTTACCCCTGATCTTGCTGGAAACGCCATGAGCCTGAAAATCGCAACCTGGAACATCAACGGCATCAAGGCCCGCCATGACGTGCTGGTTGAATGGCTGAAACAGGCCGAACCGGACATCGCCTGCCTGCAGGAAATAAAATCGGTCGATGAAAACTTCCCGGCGACTGAAATTGAAGCCCTTGGCTACAACGTCGAAACCCATGGCCAAAAGGGGTTTAACGGCGTGGCGATTCTCTCCCGCCTCCCCTTTGACGAGGTCAATCGCGGGTTGCCCGGCAATGGTGAAGATGATCACGCACGCTTCATGGAAGGCGTGTTTTCCGTTGGATCACGCGCGCTGCGCGTCGTCTCGCTCTATCTGCCCAACGGCAATCCGGTCGATGACCCGCGCAAGTTTGGCTATAAGCTGGAATGGATGGACCGCCTGCGCGACTGGTCGCGCCAGCGGCTTGCGCTGGAAGAACCGCTGATCCTGGCCGGTGATTATAACGTGATCCCGCAGCCGGAAGACTGTTGGGATGTAAACGTCTGGCGCGGCGATGCGCTATATCATCCTGAGACCCGCTCGCGCTTTGAAGCGTTGAAAAATCTAGGCTTCACGGAGACGATTGATACCTCCACAACCATTGGCGGGCACTTCACATTCTGGGACTATCAGGCCGGTGCCTGGCCCAAAAACCACGGCATCCGCATCGACCACCTGCTGCTGTCACCGGAAGCGGCAGATTGCCTGGGAAATTCAGACATCGACAAATATGTTCGTGATTGGGAAAAACCGTCCGATCATGTCCCGGTCTGGGCAAATATCACGCTGTAGGCAAAAGCTCAGGTCGCGCGCAAGTCTACCGACCGCGATTGAACTCATTCGGCCAGACTAATTTTTCTGTCGCGATGACCAGAGACTTTCCACGGCGTTGCGCTCGTGTTCGGTGGCTTTGGAAAAAGCCTTGTCGTGAATCCGGCGCACACTCTTTGATGTCTGGTTGGGGTCGCTGGCGACAGCGCGCGTCATGAGCAAGAGGCCATGCACGGGCCGACGCTCAACACCATCACCATAAAACAGCATTTCGCCCAGTTCGGCCTGCGCAACGATGTGCCCCTTGCGTGCGGCCAAACCATACCAGCGCGCAGCGCTCATCGGTTGGCGTGTGCCGAGCGCTTTTGAGCGATACAACCGACCCAGTTCATATTGTGCGTTAGGATCGTGAAACAAAGCTGCAGCACGGTAGAAATAGTCCTCCGCCCGCCGCGGATTTGCCCGCACTGCGGTTCCTTTAATGCCGCGAAGTTCATAACGGCCCAGAGCAACCAACGCGTTCGAAACATATCCTATTTCATTGCGAGCCGGCATTTCATCGGCGAACCGGTTTGCAATCAGCGTGTAGAGTTCATAAGCGGCGAAATCGTCCTGCTTGCCTCCGGCACCGGTCTGCATCATGTGCGCCAGTTTCCACTGGGATGCCAGATCGTTCTTCTGCGCACCGAATTTGAACGCACCGATGGCGTCATCCATGTTGCCCTTTTTCAGGGCATTGTAGCCAAAGCGCAAAATGACCAGCGGGTCATCGTCTGCCTTGAATGTCTTGGTCGGATCGAAACTGTGCGCCGCCGTGCCGCCACCCGCCAGAATGGCGAGAGCAACAAGAGCGCTCAGAGGTTTCAATCGCGGTTTAGGTGTCGGCATAGCAATTTTTTTCTTTCGCTCCGCCCGGATGGGTCACTGCGCCATTGAGCGCATTTCCAACCGTCTGTGCATATTTCCAGATCGCGCCGGACGCATAGTCCGTCTCGCGCGGTTTCCATTCCTTCAAACGTGCGGCCATTTCCTCATCAGAAACGTCGACGTCAATTGTTCCCTCAATCGCATCAATGGTGATCACATCACCATTTTTCAGAAGGCCAATTGGCCCTCCTACCGCAGCTTCCGGCCCGACATGGCCGATGCAGAAACCACGTGTTGCCCCTGAAAAACGACCATCGGTTATGAGCGCCATCTTTTCGCCCATGCCCTGACCGTAAAGCGCCGCGGTGGTTGCCAGCATTTCGCGCATGCCTGGTCCACCTTTAGGCCCTTCGTAACGGATTACCAGAACCTCGCCCTCTTCATAGGCGCGCTCGGTCACCGCCGCGAAGGCATCCTCTTCGCAGTCGAAGCAACGGGCCGGGCCCGTAAACTTCTGGTTGGCCATACCGGCCACTTTCACGATGGCTCCTTCCGGTGCCAGGTTGCCTTTCAGGCCAACCACGCCGCCAGTGGGAGTGATGGGATTGGACACGGGATAAACCACGTCCTGCTCATCGTTCCATTTCACGTAATCCATGTTTTCGGCAATTGTGCGGCCTGTCACTGTCATACAATCGCCATGAAGGAAGCCGCCATCCAGAAGGGTCTTCATCAAAAGCGGAATACCGCCGACTTCAAACATGTCCTTTGCAACATATTTGCCACCGGGCTTAAGGTCAGCAATGTAAGGTGTGCGCTTGAAAATCTCTGCAACATCAAACAGATCGAATTTGATGCCGATTTCGTGGGCGATCGCTGGCAGGTGAAGCGCAGCGTTTGTGGAGCCGCCGGAAGCCGCAACAACAGTGGCCGCATTTTCCAAAGCTTCCCGTGTCACAATATCGCGAGGGCGGATATTCCGAGCAATCAGCTCCATCACTTTCTCGCCGGCGGCGAAGCAGAACTGGTCGCGAATCTCATATGGCGCTGGCGCCCCGGCTGAATATGGCAGAGCAAGGCCAATGGCTTCTGACACCGTCGCCATCGTATTGGCGGTAAACTGCGCGCCGCAGGCCCCGGCTGATGGGCAGGCCACTCTCTCCAACTCGTCAAGATCTTCATCAGACATCTGTCCTGTCTGATGCTGGCCAACGGCTTCAAAGAGGTCCTGCACCGTGACGGGGCGACCACGGAAATTGCCGGGCAGAATCGAGCCGCCATAGATAAAGACGGACGGCACGTTGAGCCGCACCATTGACATCATCATACCGGGCAAGGATTTGTCACAGCCCGCAAGACCAACCAGCGCGTCATAGCAATGGCCGCGCATGGTCAGTTCCACGGTATCGGCAATAACATCGCGCGACACCAGCGAGGCTTTCATGCCCTGGTGACCCATGGCGATACCGTCTGTCACCGTGATTGTGGTGAATTCGCGCGGCGTGCCGTTGGCAGCTGCAACGCCCTTTTTGACCGACTGGGCCTGACGCATAAGCGAGATGTTGCAGGGCGCAGCTTCGTTCCAGCATGTGGCGACGCCAACCAGTGGCTGGTGAATCTGCTCTTCGGTCAATCCCATGGCATAGAGGTAAGAGCGGTGCGGAGCACGGCGCGCGCCTTCCGTTACGTGACGGCTTGGCAGCTTGCTCTTATCGAATGTCTTGGCGTCCATGGATATTCCCGTTTCCTGTGCGAGGTCGAAATGATGAATCAAAGCCAAACATTACCGCGCTCACACACCTTCCGAAGCTCCCCATGAGCGCCCTTTGTGTTTGAAAAACGGCGGTTTTGACCACCGTTTCTATAGCGCATAACTTGTTAAGTGTGTGTTGCAGATTGGGCACATTTGACGTTTGAAAAATGTGCGTAAATGCACGCTTTGCAAGGTTGTGCTCATGATCTTTTGAATGAAAGGATCAAAAACGTGTCTTTCAGCTCAAAAAACGTCCTCAAATGCATGCTTTTCTACTGAAAAGACAAATGTGGCTAGGATGACAGCATGAATGATCAAAAGGGCGAGAATCAGGGCCATTTCAGCAAGGCGTACAGCCTGAAATCCGCTGAAGAGACCAAGGCGCACTACAAGGAGTGGGCGCAGTCTTACGATCAGGAGGTTGGCGAACAGAACGGCTATGCTCAACCGGCCCGAACGGCCGAGATGTTGGCGCGACACTGCGATCTAAAAGAGATAACTGTGCTCGATGCCGGATGCGGCTCAGGCCTTTCCGGCCTCGCTTTGAGCCAGGCTGGTGTTGAAACGATTGATGGATGCGACTTCTCGCCGGAAATGCTGGAGCAGGCTCGGGCCAAGAACGTTTATCGCAACCTTTTACAAGCAGACCTGAACGCTCCACTGACGCAAATCCCTGATGAGGTTTACGATGCGGTGGTGGCGGTCGGCGTATTTTCTTTCGGCCATGTATCGCCCGACGCTTGCGATGAACTGATCAGAATCATCCGTCCACAAGGCCATCTGATCATCGCTCTGAACGAGCAATATTGGGAAAAAGGCGACCTTGCACGCAAGTTGGATCAGTTGACAAACGTCGGACGTCTTCAACTTCTCGCGAAGGAATATGGCGACCATCTGCCTGGTCACGATGTAAACGGATGGGTTATTGCAGCGCGAAAAGCGCAATAAATCATGATCTTACGTCAATAATTCTGAATCACAATCTCAACCAACGCCTTGTGTATTTCAGCACACCACATACCTGCTCATCGTTCACGTTCGCTGGCGGCCTCTGGAAAAGGCTGCACATTGGCCTACCTTGGACAGCATAGCCCCGAGAAAGGAATTTACGATGCGAAGCAAGACAACAACACTTATTGCAGTTGCGATGACAGCAGCGACATTCACCATGCCCCTGACAACAAGTGCCCATGCAGGCGTGGCCGGATCGGCCATCAGCGGATCGCAAGCCGTCACAGTTGAAAGCAATGTGATCAAAACGCAGGCATCCAAGGGTGGCCGCAACCTCAAAAACGGTTTTGGCAGCGGCCGCGAACAGCTCAGACGGCTGATGCGGAACCATGTCGGTTTTGTTCCGATTACACAGGAAGCGCTGAACGCCACCGGTGACCCGAACATCATCGTCATCGACCGCCGTGTAGGCGGTGTAAACCGATGCTCGTTCTCGACAATTCGCCGCGGTCAACGTGCGCTTATCTGCGACTGACTGCAGCAGAACACTGCAAAACACGAATTATGCCATACGCCCGGGCTTCTCGCTCGGGCGTATCTCGTTTTGAGCATTCCGGTCTGCACATGTTGATGCCATAGCATTGCCAGCCTAGGGTATTGAAGAACCAAGTTCTTAGACCGGGGCACAGGCCAGCATGTCAGACACCACGCCAGACGACATAAAGGCCGGTTCGGAGATGAACCGACATTGGAACTACCGTCCCGATGTGCCGATACAAGGTTCGCCGTTCCTATCGTGGCCCCCACAACCAATCCGCATGATCCATTGGGTTCGGGTTCGCTGGTTTGCGATTGCCGAGAACTCCATTCTCACCGCGCTGGCATTCGCAATCTGGTTTTGGGCATCGCCCTCGCTGGAAGAAACGCGACAGTTGCGAATTGGCTGGATCATGGAAATCTGGCTGCGCAACATCGCGCTCATGATCGCCGTCGCTGGTGGCCTGCATTTGTATTTCCACACATGGCGTAAGCAAAAGCAGGAACTGAAGTTCGATCCGCGTGAGATGTCGCCCAAAGGCAGGGTCTTCACTTTCAATTCTCAATTGCGCGACAACATATTCTGGACCCTCGCCGGCGGCGTTACGAGTTGGACCGCATATGAAGTTCTGATGTTCTGGGCCATGGCAAATGGCTATGCGCCAGTGCTGGACGGCAATGAAAGCCCTGTTGTGATCGCTGTCATTCTGTTTTTGACGCCTGTCTGGATCTCGTTTCACTTCTATTGGATTCACCGGGCCCTGCACTGGCCGCCACTTTATCGGCTCGCGCATGCTCTGCATCACCGCAACACCAATATCGGCCCTTGGTCAGGGCTTTCCATGCACCCTGTCGAGACAGTGATGTTTCTGTCATCCGTGCTCATCCACTGGGTGGTCGCATCGCACCCGGTGAACGTCATTTTTCACCTTCTGCATCAGGCGCTCACCGCCGCCACATCCCACACCGGCTTTGAAGGCGTTCTGGTGAAAGACAAAAACCGTCTTCACCTCGGCAACTTCCATCATCAGATGCACCATCGCTATTTCGAGTGCAATTACGGCAACCTTGAAGTGCCGTGGGACAAGGTCTTTGGCTCATTTCATGATGGCACGGATGAATCGCATGAAAAGTTTAAAGAGCGTCGTAAGCGGCTCATGGGCCAATGAGGCGATGGGACCCAGGCACAGCGCAAATTCTCTGCTCACCCGCAAACAAAAAGGCCGCCGCATTTTCATGCGGCGGCCTCATTAAATTTCACGCTTGAGCGGAGAGGTTAGACCGGCAACTCATCATCCGCCATCAGCTCTTCTTTGCTGACGGTTTTGTCTTTCACATCGGCATTCTCGAGGATGTGGTCGACGACCTTCTCCTCGAAAATCGGCGCGCGCAGGCCGCCGACGGCGTCCGGATTGCTGCGGAAGAACTCATAAACCTGCTGTTCCTGACCGGGATACTGGCGAACCTGCTGCATGAGGGCCTGCTGCAATTCAGCCTCGGTCACTTCGATTTTGGCTTCTTCGCCGATCTCGGCCAGCACAAGGCCCAAGCGAACGCGGCGCTTGGCGAGCTTCATATAGTCTTCGCGCGCCTTTTCTTCCGTGGTGTCTTCGTCTTCAAAGGTTTTGCCCGCCTGCTCCAGATCCTGAGAAATCTGAGCCCAGATATTGTTGAACTCCATTTCAACCATGCCTTCCGGCAGTTCAAACTGGTGCTTCTCGTCCAGTTGATCGAGCAACTGGCGTTTCACTTTCTGGCGCGTCTGCGTGCCGTACTGGCTTTCGACCTGACCACGAACGACCTCTTTCAGCTTTTCAAGATCATCAAGACCCAGCGTTTTGGCCAGTTCATCGTCGATAACCAGCTCGCTTGGCTTGGCGACTTCGTGCACGGTCACTTCAAACGTAGCTTCTTTACCGGCAAGATGCTCAGCACCGTAGTCGTCCGGGAAGGATACTTTGACCTCTTTTTCATCGCCCGCTTTTGCGCCAATCAACTGTTCTTCAAAACCCGGAATGAATGTATTGGAGCCGAGTACGAGATTGGCACCCTGATCAGCACCGCCCTCGAAAGGCTCGCCATCGATTTTCCCGAGATAGTCCATGGTCACGCGATCTTTGTCAGCCGCTTTGCCCTTCTTGGTCTCATAAGTGCGGTTGTTATCGGCGATCCGTTCGATCTGCTCGTTGATTTCGTCATCCGACACTTCAACAACCGGGCGTTCGATTGACAGATCCTTGAAATCCGCAATCTCAAACGACGGGATGACCTCGTAAGTCACCTTGAATTCGAAATCCTTGTTGCCGGAGAGAATTTCTTCTGCCTCGGCTTCATCTTCGGTCATCTCGATTTTTGGTTGCTGGGCGGCCTTTTCCTTGCGCTCTGCAAGCATCGCCTTGGTCTGCTCATCGATTGTCTCGTTGACCAGTTCACCCATGACCGATTTGCCATAGAGTTTGGTAACATGCGCCATCGGCACCTTGCCGGGGCGGAAACCGTTGATTTTCACCTTGTCCTTCAGGTCAACCAAGCGCTCATCGCGCTTTGCAACCATGTCGGCACTGGGAATGGAAATTGTGATTTCGCGCTTCAAACCTTCGTTGAGCGTCTCGCTTACCTGCATGTTTTTCCTCGTCAGATTCATATGCGATTGTTGCCCGGACCGAACCGTTCGGCAGCGCCAGATTCAATTGGCATGGGTCTTGTCGCAATGGTGCGGAATGGCTGTATTGAAGGGAATACGAAACGAACAGACAAACGTCATTCGTCGGTCGTCCCGACAATGTCGGCGCGTCCGTAGCAAATTGCATCGCTATGGGCAATGGCAAAGCGTGTCACGGCGACATTCATATTCCGGTGCCCAAGGTAGCGCCCGCCTGCGAATTGCAAACCCTTCCAATTTGTAAGCTGACCTTCTCAGTCATAGCTGATACAAGACGCGCCATCGAAACGGAAAAATGCCATGACTTCAACAGATTCGGCGAAGCTCACTGATCCACCGCTCTCTGACGAGCAAGATCGCGACGACATCAAAGTCTACGCCGCCAAAGCCCTGCGTGAAGCCAAGCAGGAAGGCTTATGGCTGGCAGTTCGCGCCCGTTGGATTGCCCTGGCTGTCATTGCTGTGTTGTTGCCGATCGTCAATTTCCACTGGTCCGTTCTTTATTATCACGTCATCCTCATCGCATCCGCGCTGATCGGCTACGCTCAGTTGCGCGTGGGCCGCGTTGGCCAGTCACGCCCCGAACTCTTTTTGATCTATTGTGACATTTTGCTGATCACCGCCGTCGCGGTGGTCACAAACCCGTTCGCGCCGGAAGAATGGCCAGCCGGCATGCAATATCGCTATGGATCATTCATCTTCTTCTTTGTCATTTTGGCGGGCGCCACCCTCGCCTATTCCTGGCGCACGGTTGTCGCCTTCGGCCTTTGGACCGCCATTGCATGGTCGCTGGGTTTCGCGTGGCTGGCATTTTTTGGCAATCACCTGCCGGAAATGACAACCGCAATTCAAGGCGCCTTTCCCGACGACCCGGCTCTGGCAGGCCTGATAGACCCCAACGCCATGCATCCGGGCTGGCGGTTTCAGGAAATCGTTGTCTTCGCAATCGTGGCCGGCATTCTGGCCCTCACCGTCAAGCGCTCGGCTGACCTGCTGGAAAGTCACGCCTCGTCGGAACGCGCACGCAACAATCTCGCGCGCTATTTCTCGCCCACTGTCGTGGACGAACTGGCCAAGAACGATGAACCCCTCAAAGAAGTGCGCATGCAGAATGTCGCCGTTCTGTTTGTCGATATTGTCGGCTTCACCAAATTCGCTCACGAGCGCGGCCCGACGGAAATTATCGCTGCTCTGCGCGAATTTCATGGCGCGATGGAGCAGGAAGTTTTCCGCCATGGCGGAACGCTCGATAAATATCTGGGCGACGGGCTTATGGCGACTTTCGGCACCCCCTTTGCCGGTGATACGGATGCCAGCGATGCTCTCAAATGCGCCTTCTCAATGATCGAGGCCTCAAAAGCGCTCAACGATGATCGTTTAAAACGTGGTCAGGTGCCGCTTCAGGCCAGCTTCGGCCTGCACTACGGTCCTGTCGTCCTCGGTGACATCGGAGCCAACCGGCTGGAATTCGCGGTGATCGGCGATACGGTCAACGTTGCCAACCGGTTGGAGAGCATGACCCGGACAATGGACACCGCCTTGGTGGTCAGCGATGAAACCATGCAACAAATTCAAAGCGAGAATGGTGAAAGAGAGCCCGCTGGCCCAAGATTGATCAAACAAGCCGCTCAGGCGGTGCGCGGTCTTGGCCAAAGCATGGTGGTCTGGACCCCGGCCTGACGACTGCATGCGGGCATAACGAACATGAGCCGGACTACCGGTTCCATGTTTTGCGTTCTGTGACCGACTTACCCCAAATGCAAACAGCTGTTCACTTGTCCGGACTGTGCCGACGATGAGGGCATGGTGGTTGTCAGAACAAACCGCTCCCACTCTTTGGACTTATCCAGTCTGATATTGTTTCCCGACCGCCATCCCGGGTTGAGCCGTGTTGCCGGTTCATCAACCAGGCGAATGGTATGCCAGCTCAAACGATGCCGGTCCTCCAGACCATTGGTGTCGGCGGAGGTTTGATTGATCGCAGCGCCCAAACCGGCAAACCCCAGAGACTGATCGTTTTTGTACCACTGCGCGCCATTTGACTGAATGCTGGTGTTAAGGGGCGTATTCAATGGCGCAAAAACATCCGTCTCGATTGCAGACAAAACATCAAATGTGAGCGACCCCACCCTCTTACTGGCGAGCATTACCCGATCGCACGCCCCGCGAAACAGTGCCGGGACAGACGGCAGGCTTTCGCTGTAGAGCCCCTGATAGAGAATTCTCCAACCGCCACCCAGGACTTCTGCGACCGCCACATCATTTTGCACGCCATAGGGGTCGTATTTGGGAGTAGCGTTCGCAGTTGGCAAATTTGTCAATGCCAGAAACACGACAACACTGAAAACGGCTTTGCTCACAACACCTTCCCTAGCTACCCGTCAACGATCAACCACCAATACACAATTACATGAAATTCGGCGGCGACGCGCCAGTTTACAACGAAAGGCTTCCAATGGCTCGAAACACCTCTTGGGTTGACGCTGCCATAGTGATGCTTGATCGTTCAACAATACTGCCATTGCTTCCATCGAAGCGAGGATTTGAAAAACTCGCCATGTAAGCACGATTCAGGAAAACTGATTTGCCGGACACTGCCTCGGACCTCAATATGTGGATGATGACCGATGGTCGTTGTTCCGGCGACCCCATCAAGATCGTGTCGTATTTCTGCGAGTCTTTGAGGCAGGCCGGCGTTCCGCTTTGGCGGGTCAATATTGGGCAGCGATTTGCCAATCCTTTGCTTATTGCATGGGGCGTGGTTTGGACACCCGACGGCACTGAAACCTATGATGTGACCCACGCGCGGATGCTAACCGACGGTTATGTCGGCAGTGCGTTCGAATATATATTGGAAAATCAACGCCCCTTACACAAAAGCCTGCGCAAGCTGGATAAGCAAAACGACCACGCATCATATCTGGAGTTCGCAGAGGCTGGTGGCACCGACTACTATGCAACATTGCTGGACTACGGTGATGGTTCACAACATGGCTGCACTTTCGCAACCCAACACGAGGATGGATTCGAAGCAGAATATCTTGCTTTGATCGAAGCCGCCAAGCCAGGACTGTCTTGCGCGCTGGAACCGATAACCATGCGCAAGTCCACTCAAAGTCTGCTGCGGACATATCTTGGCACCGGCGCTTCTGAAGCGGTCTGGAATGGCACCATCAAACGTGGCGAACGCGAAACACTTGAGGCGGTGGTCATGTTTTCCGATCTACGCGGCTTCACTGCATTCTCAGAGAACGCAACAGAGAGGGAAACAATAGAAGCGCTGGACGGCTATTTTGAAGTTGTGGTGCAAGCGGTCGAAGAACAAGGCGGGGATGTCCTTAAATTCATGGGCGACGGCATCTTGTCAATTTTTGCTGTTTCCAATGCAGAAGAACGTGATGATAAGTGCAGATGCGCCGCGCTCGCGGCAAGGAACGCGCTTACTGGACTGGCCGCCCTTAACAATACACGTCGCAACGCCGGTCAACCTGAACTCGACATGGGAATTGGCATGAACGTTGGGCAGGTGAGTTATGGCAATATTGGTAGCCCTGGACGACTTGATTTCACAGTCTTGGGAAGCGCCGTAAATCTGGCCAGCAGAGTCGAGAGCCTGACAAAAACCATCGGCACCAGGGTGCTGGCGACGGCTGCGGTGGCAAATGCGGCGCCAAACCTTTTTGCTCAATGTGGGCAACACAAAGTACGCGGCCTTCTTCAACCGATCCATATTTATGGTTTGATCGAGCTTGCGCGCGCAGACGACGAACAAAAAACTTGGAGCGGGTAGCGGGAATCGAACCCGCATATTTAGCTTGGAAGGCTACTGCTCTACCATTGAGCTATACCCGCGCTGCAAGCGAGGCTATCACAGCCTGCGCAGAATTTCGACTGGTGGAGGAGGCTGGATTCGAACCAGCGTACGCTAAGCGAACGGATTTACAGTCCGTCTCCTTTAACCACTCGGACACTCCTCCAAGCCAGTCGTCGCGGGTTATGGCCACTGGGCCAATGTGTGTCAACACGCCACGACCAATTCAGGCAATTGAACTGCAAAAAACCGAAAATGAAGGGGCTGTGACGCGCGCAGATTGCGTGGTAGGGCATCCCGCATGAGCAGATCCTCAACATCTGGCAGACCGCCAAAGCGGCCTAAAAACGCCCGGTCGAACCCACGGGTGAAACGCAATGGCGGCGACGCTGCTCAGGGTTCGAAGGGCAAGCGCCCTCATCCCCGCAATGGCAGCACCACCAGCAAGCCACGTAGCGCGCAGCCGCGCCAGGCCTCGGAGAAACGCAGCGCGCCTGACCGCCTGTTTCTCTACGGGCAACACACCGTCAGGGCGGCGCTTTCCAATCCGGATCGCCGCAAGTTCCGATTGATTTTGACCGACAACGCGCTGGCCCGGCTGGGTTATGATTCGAACGCCCATGCCGTGAAGGCCCTATCTCAGACATGGAACAACCCTGCCATCGAGGTCAGATCGGCGGGTGATATTGCCGGTCTGGTATCTGCCGATGCCGTACACCAGGGTATCGCGCTGGAATGCGCGCCGCTTGATACGCTCGATGCATCAGAACTGTTCAATCTTGTTGACGCCAAAACGGTTCTCGCGCTCGATCAGATCACCGATCCGCACAATGTCGGCGCCATCCTGCGCACTGCGGTTGCGATGAATGTTGATGCTGTTCTGATCACCCATCGCAATTCGGCCAATGAAACAGCGGTACTTGCGAAATCGGCCTCTGGCGCTCTGGATTTCGCCCGTGTTGTCGACATCCGCAACATGTCCAAGGCGCTCGCGGAACTGAACGCCATGGGCTTTATGTCCATCGGCCTCGACAGCGAAGGACCGCTGGTTCTGGAAGACACGCTGCAAGCCGTCCAAGGGCGGCCCGTCGTTTTGGTTCTCGGGGCGGAAGGTAAGGGATTGCGTGAAAAAACGCGTGAAACCTGCACCCATCTCGCCCGCCTTGACATGCCTGGTGCGATTAAGAGTTTGAATGTTTCAAACGCTGCTGCGTTGGCACTTTATCTGGTTTCGCACCGCTGAAACCCGACATGTTTTGCCGGTTTGGTCTGCAGCTTTTGTAGCTGCTGGTTATGGCGTGTGGCCGTGCCTCACAGGGTTTGTGAGGTGGGAGGTGCTTTTTCTGCACGCCGCGGGAACAAATAATTCCGCTTTGTTTCAATGCCTTGATGGAATGCCAGACGCATAATGGCGGTGCGAGTAAGCCTTTTTCCGGTCACACATCCGTGAAAGGCCTGGTTTGGGACTAAATGGTTCCTATCTACAGTGGGTCAGGCAAACAAACGCCCTCTCAATCAACCCTCCCACTCTCCGTGGGGCCTGACAAAAAGATCAACGCGAAAGCTCAATCCGGGGCCTCGCAACACGCCACTGAAAGGACCATGACCATGAAACGTTCCCTGAAAACAATCGCCCTTGCCGCTTCCATCATCGCAGCCCCCCTGATGGCCCAGGCCTCCGCTTCAACCGCATCCGATGCCAATCTGGCTGTTCTGCTCAATTCTCAGTTGACCACTGAGGCCGCCACCGTTGAAACCGGCGCGCAGGATGTGAACTTCAAATACAAGAAGTTCAAAAAGCACAAGAAATTCAAGCATCACGGCCATAAGAAATTCAAGTACAAGAAATATGGCCACCACCACAAATTCAAGAAGTCCTACTACTATGGTGGCTTTAAGCATGGCGGCTTCAAGTTCTAACCAGACCGCCCTCTCTCAACGTGTCTCTTGTATTGAACCAGACTGACTGAACCACTCAAACTGACCGGACGGCTTTGCGCGGCATGTGTTCCTCTCCCGCATGTCTTGCAAAAGCCTCCCGGTTATCCACCCGGTCAAACACCTGACCTTAACCCGGCCAAGCTGCGGCTGAACCTCCGCAGCCACCCTTCTCGAACCGTTCCCGCCCTGTCCTCTCCTGCGGGGTGGTGACGGTTCGACGGCCCAGACCAGTTTCAACACCTGTTGGGGGTGTTGCAAAAGGGGCGTTTCCCCCAACAGCAGCCCGGAGCGCAATTCTAGCCGGGCAACACGGCCCCGATAGAAATATCGGGGCCGTTTTCGT
>JBCDDX010000034.1:0-22656 GCA_039180085.1 Pseudomonadota bacterium | reverse complement strand
GTGCGATCAATGATCCCGGTTTCACGGTTGATGTGGACGGGTTTGAAGGTCCGCTTGATCTGCTGCTGGCTCTTGCGCGTACTCAAAAGGTCGATCTCGCCAAAATTTCCATACTCGACCTTTCCATCCAGTATCTGGAGTTTGTGGAAAAGGCGCGGAAATTGCGGCTGGAACTTGCCGCTGATTATCTCGTCATGGCGGCCTGGCTTGCCTTCCTGAAGTCTAAACTGCTGCTGCCAGCGCCCGAAGAGGGTCCGGAACCGACCGGCGAAGAACTGGCCGCTCAACTGGCGTTCCGTCTGCAGCGCCTGGAGGCTATGCGAGAAGCCGCAAATCGCCTGATCAATCGCAACCGGCTCGGACAGGATGTTTTTGTCCGCGGTGACCCCGAACCCGTCGTTGTTGACCGCAAACAAACCTATTCGGCCACCCTGTTTGATCTGTTGTCCGCCTATGCATCGCAGCGTCAGAGACAATCCGTGAGTTCGGTGACTATTTCACACCGGCAGGTGTGGTCCTTGTCGGAAGCGCGCGAAATTCTAACAAGGCTCGTTGGCAAACTCGCCGACTGGACGCCGCTTGATGTGTTCCTCTCACAATATGTCACGTCTCAGGAAGAACGGGCCGGGGTGATCGCGTCGTCGTTTGCTGCAAGCCTTGAGCTTGTACGTGAGGGCAAGCTGGAAGTGCGTCAGTCGGAAAGCTTTGCCCCCCTGTATTTGCGCCAGCCGGACACCGCGAACGCACCAACACCAGTTACAAACGGATAGGGAAACACTCTCATGTCAAATATCGCTGACGCCGTTGAGGACACAGAGCCTGAAATTGGCAAAGTGTTGCCGTTTCCATCGCAATCGCAGCCTGCGGATGAAACTGATACGCCGGTTCAGGAAGATCTGCTGCATCTGGCGCGTATGGTGGAAGCGATGGTTTTCGCTTCTAGCGACCCCGTTCCTGAAAAAGCCATCGCGGCTCGTTTGCCTGAAGGCACGGACACGGTGGCCCTTCTGGAAGAGGTGCGGGCCGCTTACGAAACACGCGGTGTGAACCTGGTGAAAGTTGGCGACTGCTGGGCTTTCCGCACCGCTGACGACTTGTCCTTTCTGCTTCAGAAAGAGGCTGTCGAGGCGCGGCGCTTGTCGAAAGCTGCATTGGAGGTGCTGGCCATCATCGCCTATCACCAGCCGGTCACCCGCGCCGAGGTTGAAGAGGTAAGGGGCGTCGTCACGTCCAAGGGAACGCTCGATGTTCTGATGGAAACCGGCTGGGTGCGGATGCGCGGCAGACGCAAGTCGCCGGGTCGCCCGGTGACCTATGGCACAACGCTGGAGTTTCTCGATCATTTCGGCCTTGAGCAGGTGCGCGATCTGCCGGGGCTTGATGAGTTGAAAGGCGCTGGCCTGCTTCAGTCGCAAATTCCGATGAACTTTTCTGTTCCGGTTCCAACCGATGATAATGATCTTCAGGATGATGAAGAAGCCTTCACGCTCGATGATGTCGAAGAGCTGGGACTTTTGACACCCGGAGGTGCCGGCGACGAGTGATTGAAGCCGGTCTGGATTGGTTTTGTCTGGTCCTGCCTCTAGCATTTGCAGCTTTTGTCGCTAAAACGCCCCCATGAGCAGGGCTGAAAAAAACGTGGACGGTATGCGGCGCGGGCGCTGGGGGGTGCCCAATACGGCGGGCGTTTCGATTCCGCATGAGCTCGTTTTTGACGATATCTGCTACAGCATTGGCGACAGCCGCATTCTTGATGATGTCAGTCTGACCGCGCAAACCGGCAGCGTGACATCGCTTTTGGGGCCTTCAGGTTCCGGCAAGACGACATTGTTGCGAATTGCAGCTGGCATGGAGCGCCAGACCAGCGGTTCTGTGTTGATGGACGGGCGCGAAATCGGGGGACCAGAAAGGTTCCTGCCGCCCGAAAAACGCGGGATTGGGCTGGTTTTTCAGGATTATGCGCTTTTTTCGCATCTGACCATTCTGGCTAATGTCATGTTCGGTCTGGCCCATCTCGACCGCAAGGCGCAGCGGGCGCAGGCCATGCAGATGCTGGAACGCGTCGGGCTTGATGACCGGGCGCAGGGTTATCCGCATGAACTGTCCGGCGGCGAGCAGCAACGTGTGGCTCTGGCACGTGCGCTTGCGCCTCGCCCCGGTGTCTTGCTGATGGATGAACCGTTTTCCGGCCTCGATTCGCGCCTGCGCGATACCATGCGCGATGAAACACTTGCCATTCTTCGCGAAACGCGCGCGACTTCGGTCATAGTGACGCATGATCCGCTGGAAGCGTTGCGCATGAGCAACCAGATTGCCCTTTTGCATGACGGTGTACTCGAGCAGGTGGGCGATGCGCGCGATCTCTATTATCAGCCCAAAACGATGTTTACGGCCGGGTTCTTTTCGGAATTGAACCGTTTTTCTGGCCGCCTGAAAGATGGTGCAGTCGATACTGCCATTGGTCTTGTAACCGAAGGCGTGGCGGCATCTGGGCTGAATGATGGAGATGAGGCCGATGTTGCGGTGCGAATCGGATCCATCAAAGTGTTTGAAATGCCGAACAAAGCGGCGTCATCACGGGAAAACGATGGCCGATCAGGTGTGCCGGGCAGGGTGCTGCAAAGCCAGTTTGCTGGTGATGAAGTCTATCTGCGGATCGCGATTTCCGGACATGAAGAGCCGGTTACGGCCAAGGTGCCAAGCAACGCGCTGGATGCTGATGCGCTCGCCGGTCGCGGAGATATTTGGGTCAGCGCCAGACAAGATGGCTGTTTCGTGTTTACCAAAGGTGGATAAAGCCGCAGATTTGCCTATATGAAGGGGCAGAAGAGGTATGTTGCTGCCCATAGTTGTGTTGCGACGCAGGGCGATTTTGGGCTAGGTTGAAATCAATAAATCGAGAACGGGCGCGTATCGCAGCCCTTCCTAGGAGTTTGAATTATGGGACAAATCGGCGTTTGGCAGATCGTTATTGTTGCAGTGGTTGTGGTGTTGCTGTTCGGTCGGGGTAAAATCTCCGCTGTGATGGGTGACGTTGCAAAGGGCATCAATTCGTTCAAAAAAGGATTGAACGACACGGAAGAGGATGTCGCGAAATCAGTCGAGAACGGCTCTGAAAAAGTTGTAGATGCAACTGTCGTTGAGAAATCAAAAACCACCTGATTTCAGTTCATTCTGGTGTTTTGTTAAAGTGTAACTTGCACCACTTATTCTCTTTCTCAGCAGTGCTGGAGCCTGGCCTTGTTTGATATCGGCTGGACCGAAATGATGGTGGTGGCCATTGTCGCCATTTTGTTTGTTGGCCCCAAGGAGCTGCCAGGCATGTTGCGCACGTTTGGACGTGCGGTGAAAAAAATTCGCGGCATGGCAGGGGAATTTCAGCAGCAATTCGATAACGCTTTGAAGGAAGCGGAGTTGGATAGCGTGAAGGACTCGATCAACTCGGTCCGCAATCTCGATCCTACCAAACAGATCAAGGACAAGCTCAATCCGTTGAAATCTGATACGGGAAAGGGCGATGCGAAAGCTGAATCGCCGTATGATTATGATCCCAATGAGCTGTTCGATGCATCGAAAGACCCGGCTGTAGAAAAAGCCGCTGAAGTGGATGTCGAAGCGGCTCTGCGCGCCCAAAGCGAGTCCAACGCGCCGAAAACACCGCCGTCGTCGGGCCAGAACGCGGTTCCCGGTTTCAGCGCCGTGCCCGAAAAGCCTGTTGAAGCGAAGCCAAGCCCGGCAAAGTCTTCAGCAAAAACAGCATCTAAAAAGACGGCTGGGAAAAAACCCGCAGCGAAGAAGCCGACGACAAAGGCGGCATCTACAAGAAAACCTGCAGCGAAAAGCAAGCCAACCGTTGCCGCGAAGCCTGCTGTCAAGTCAGCAGCATCCGGCAAAACTGCTGCGAAGAAGCCCGCCACGAACGCATCCACCAAAACATCCGGCCCCAAGCCCGCGGCGAAGAAGCCTGCTTCTAAAGCGCCATCTGCCACAGCTGCCAAAAAACCGGCTCGTGCAACAAAAACGGCCAGGAAGGCTGCAGCCACATGAGCGAGCAGGATATCGAAGATAGCGCCGCCCCGCTGATTGAACATCTCGTTGAGTTACGCCAGCGCCTGATGCGGGCGATGATCGCGGTTGCAATTGTTTTCGTGATCGCATTTTTGTTTGCCGACCAGATATTTCAGATTCTCGTTATTCCCTACGAGCGGGCTGCCGGGGCGGACCAGAACCTGAAACTGATTTTCACAGCGCCGCAGGAATATTTCTTTGCTCAACTGAAAATCGCCCTGTTCACCGCCCTTTTCGTGGCGTTTCCGGTGATTGCCACCCAGATTTACAAGTTTGTGGCGCCGGGCCTTTATCGCAACGAGCGCAAAGCTTTCCTGCCATTTCTGTTTGCGACGCCGGTCTTGTTTTTGATGGGCGCCAGCCTTGTTTTCTTCGTTGTCATGCCGCTTGCGATGACGTTTTTCCTGTCGATGCAGGTTCAGGGATCGGAGACGACCACCACGATCGAACTTTTGCCTAAGGTTAGTGAATATCTCGGGCTTATCATGACGCTGATATTCGCGTTTGGTCTGGTGTTTCAGATGCCGGTTGTGATTTCGCTTCTGGCGCGGGCAGGGATGGTTTCGGAAGAAGGTTTGAAGAGCAAACGTAAATACGCGGTTGTGCTGACCTTCGTTGCAGCAGCCGTGTTGACCCCGCCGGACCCTGTGAGCCAGATCGGTCTTGCGGTCCCAACGTTGCTTCTCTACGAACTGTCCATCTATGCCACGCGACTCATTGAGCGCAGCAGGCTTGCCCGGGAACAGGAAGCAGAAGCGGCCTGACGGGCCCGTCCATTGCGCTTCCGGTGATGTCCTGAACACCACATGGTCAGCTATGTTCGATATCAAATGGATCCGAGATAATCCGAAAGCTTTTGATGAGGGGCTGGCCAAGCGCGGTCTCGAACCCATGGCAGCTTCACTGGTGGCGCTTGACGATACGCGCCGCGCGCATGTGGCAAAGCTTCAGGACGCGCAGGAAGAGCGCAATCGCGCATCGAAGGAAATCGGTAAGGCAAAGGCTTCCGGAGACGAAGCGGCGGCTCAAAAAGCGATTGAGGAAGTTGCAAAGCTGAAATCATTTCTGCAGACCGGCGAGGAAGAGAGCCGCAGGCTCGCTCAGGCGGTGACTGACGCCCTTTCCGTTCTGCCCAATCTTCCTGCCGACGATGTTCCCGAGGGGCAGGATGAAGCCGACAATGTCGAAATACGCAGCTTTGGCCAGAAGCCCGCTTTTTCGTTTCAGCCCAAGGAGCACTATGAACTGGGAGAAACGCTTGGCCAGATGGACTTTGAGGCTGCAGCCAAAATTTCCGGGTCCCGTTTTGCGGTTCTCAAGGGCGGGGTTGCCCGTCTTGAACGCGCGCTTGGGCAATTCATGCTTGATCTCCATACAAGCGAGCACGGTTATACTGAGATACAGCCACCGCTTCTGGTGCGTGATGAAGCAGCCTATGGCACGGACAAGCTGCCAAAATTCGCCGATGATCTGTTTCGAACAACGGATGGCCGCTGGTTGATTCCAACCGCCGAAGTTCCGCTCACTTACATGGGTGCGGATGAAATCTATGCCCAGTCCGATCTGCCCATCCGTATGACAGCCCACACAGCGTGTTTTCGATCGGAAGCCGGGTCGGCCGGGCGTGATACGCGTGGCTATCTGCGCCAGCACCAGTTCTATAAGGTGGAACTGGTGTCGATCACGGATCAGGAAACAAGTGCAGATGAGCACGAGCGGATGACGCGCTGTGCTGAAACCGTTCTGGAACAGCTCAACCTGCCTTATCGCACGGTTGTTCTGTGCACCGGCGATATGGGTTTTGGTGCGCGTAAAACCTACGACATCGAGGTCTGGATGCCGGGGCAGGACGCTTATCGCGAAATCTCGAGCTGTTCGGTCTGTGGCGATTTCCAGTCGCGCCGCATGAACGCCCGTTATCGCGTGGAAGGCGAGAAAGCTCTGCAATTCACCCACACGCTCAATGGGTCCGGTATTGCCGTCGGGCGCGCGCTGATCGCCGTTATGGAGAACTATCAGAACGAGGATGGTTCCATTCGCGTGCCGGACGTTTTGCAGCCTTACATGGGCGGCGTTACAGTGATTGAGCGGGCCTGATGCGTATCCTGCTGACCAATGATGATGGTATCAACGCACCGGGTCTTGTGGTGCTGGAAGAGATTGCCCGTCAGTTTTCCGATGATATTTGGATTGTCGCTCCGGAGACCGATCAAAGCGGCCTTGCCCATTCCCTGACCCTCAACCACCCATTGCGGGCCCGCAAACTTCAGGAAAAAACCTACGCCGTGACAGGCACCCCAACGGATTGTGTGATCATGGCGGTTCGTCAACTGATCGACGGTCCCATTGATCTGGTGCTCTCCGGTGTCAATTCGGGCCAGAATGTCGGTGACTATGTCACCTATTCGGGAACGGTGGCCGGCGCCATGGAGGGAACACTCCTCGGCATTCGTTCAATCGCGTTGTCGCAGGCCTATGGATTTGACGCTGATCGTACTATTCCGTGGGACACCACGCGCGCGCTGGCACCCGAATTGCTTCAAAAGCTCATCGCAGTGAATTTGCCCAACGACACGCTGATCAATGTCAATTTCCCCAATTGCGCTGCTGGCGATGTCCAGGGCAGCGATATTGTCAGTCAGGGCAAATTTGAGCATGGGCTTGGCATTGGCGAGCGTTCAGACGGCCGGGGTCATCCGTACTACTGGCTGCAATTTATCGGCAAACCGCCGGTGGCTCAGCCGGGTACGGACATCGACGCGATTGCCAATAACCGGATTGCAATAACGCCGGTGCGGCTGGACATGACAAACCATGGTTTCATGGAAACCATGCGTAATGATCTTGGGTTGTCGGCATGAGCCCGTCGGCTGAAAAATCGACCACGCGAGAACGTCTGGCGGCATTTTTGTTGCGCCTGCGCGGCAATGGCATTCTCGATGCCGGATTGCTGAAGGCCGTTGAGGCGACACCACTTGGCGACTTCGTGCCGATTGAGCAGCAGGGTCTGGTTTGGAGCGACCGGCCTTTGCCGTTGCCGGTCGGTCAGATGATGCATTCACCTGACCTGGTGGTTGAAATGGTGCAGGCGCTGGATCTGACGCCCAATTATTCTGTTCTGGAAATCGGCACCGGCAGCGGGTTTCAAACCGCGTTGCTCGCCCGGTTAAGCAAGAAAGTGCACAGTATCGACCGATATCAAACACTGCTCGATAGCGCTCGCCAGAGAACAGAACGACTGGGGCTTGCCAATATCACCTTTGCTAAGGCCGATGGAATGTCCGCTGACATGAGCGATGTTCTTTATGACCGGATTATTGCCGATGTGGCCTTTCCAACCATCCCACGCCATCTGCTCGACCGGCTTGCGGCAGGCGGCGTGGCTATTGCCGTTATTGGTGAGGCTGGAAGCGAACAGAGCCTCGTCAAACTGACCAAGATCGGCAGCCGGTTTGAACGGGAAGACCTGCGCAGCGTTCGCTTTTGCGCAATCGAACACGGCGTCGCTTCCTCTTTGTGAACAGCAATTGCAGTGCAATAGACACCGTTTGAACCTGGCACAGGGTTAAGTGTCTCTATCGTTTTGCTGGCGGCTTAACCGGCAATTAAGGTTGATGGGGCTTAATGAATGTTCGTGTATTGAGTACCCCGTGGATTAGTAATGCGTTCTGCCCTTCAAGCGACGCGTGTTCGCACGCTTCTTCAGGCCTCCGCCCTGACCGTTCTTGCCGGCGTTGTCACCGGTTGCAGCAATGATGCAAACCGCTTTGATCAGGTTTTGACAACGGCCACCACGCTCACACCCAATCAAAACGCGATCATCCGTCAGCGTGGGCCCGTGGAACAGGCATATCCCGGCGATGTTGATGGTCAAACGACATCTTCGGTGACGACAACCCGCAGTGGTGTACAGGTCGTGCAACGCAACAATGCGGCTCCGGCCTATCGTCAGCCTTCGCGGCTTGCACCACGCGTGGAGAGTGCGCCACTGGCTCCACTAAAGCCAAGCGCGCCGAAGGTTGTGCAACGCGCAACTGGTAACACAGCTTATACGTCTGAAATCAACGATGCGCGCGAGACCGTCTCTGATGCTCCCGCTTTCAAACCGATTGCCAAGGCAGCGCCTTTGCGTGTGATGGGAACAGACGGCACCGTGACGGGTTCCGTGCGGCCCGCTGCGCAGACGCCGGCAAAGGCAGTTTCCGCAATACCAGCCCAAACCCGCAATCAATCGGTATCACGTGAGGGCGCCGGTTGGACCAAGACCGGTGGAACATGGGTGCAATTGAAATCGGGTGAGACGCTTTACAACCTGTCCCGCCGGTTCGGTGTTCCTGTGACAGCCATCACCAAGGCGAACAATATTTCTGATCCATCCACTGTTGCCGCCGGATCGCGTATTCTCATTCCGACCTATCAGTATGGATCGTCGGTGCCCGTTTCCGCGCCGGACAATCATCCCATCAGCAAGGCGTCGCGCGCCTCGCGCGGATTTCAGGGGCAGGCGCATGGGCGTGTCGGTGTTCCAAAATCACGCATTCAACAGCCGCAGCCCATCTTGCAGGCGCAAGGCGAACCCAATGGTTCAACCCATCTGGTGGAGAAAGGGGATACGTTGTCCTCGATCTCCCGCCGTTATGGCGTCAGCATGAGCGCGTTGCGTACGGCCAACAATTTGACCGGCGACACCGTTCGCCTGGGTGCCCGTCTCGCGATTCCTGCGAAAGGGCAGGTTGTTGCGTCGGCTGATAAAAGCCTGGACCCGGTAACAACATCGAGTGTGCCGACCCAGTCCAAGGTGACATCCCGCAGGGAAACACCTTCGGCATCGAAACCCATTTACACCACACCGGCAGAGTCGGTTGATAGTGTTCAAAAACGAACAAACACGGCCTCTAAGCCCGTGAAAACCGCGAATGCCGGGTCATCGGCGGCAGCCTTCCGCTGGCCTGCGCAGGGACGCGTCGTTTCCCGCTTTGGAGAACGCACGCCCAATGGAGCAAATGACGGTATCGATATTTCCGTGCCTGTTGGAACACCGGTGAAGGCGGCTGACTCTGGCACAGTCATCTATTCCGGCTCCGAGCTGGAAGATTTCGGCAAGCTCATTCTGGTCAGCCACAACAATGGCTGGGTGTCAGCCTACGCGCATTCCAGCGAAAATCTGGTGAGCCGGGGTGACAAAGTCCGCCGCGGGCAAGTGATTGCGAAATCAGGACGTTCCGGCAACGCAACTGCACCAAAACTGCACTTCGAACTGCGTAAGAATTCCAATCCGGTGAACCCGCTCAGCCACCTGTCATCCAACTGATCGGGCGTGCTGGCCCGGTTCAACTGGCAGCAACCTTGATGGCCATATCGGACGACAATAACCCGTGCAGCCCAATGCGGATGCCAGGGTTTTTGCGTTCAAGCTGTGCCAGATCTTCTCGCTTCCAAGTGACAACACGTGACTGATCGCCGACCGTTACGGTGGCGCTGGCCGGTGTTTTCAAGAAATAGGCGACCTCGCCGATAAACGTATTGGGCGGGATGACAAACGAACGATCATCCTTCGCGACGGTGATCGTTCCGGAAATAACGAAATGCAGACAATCGAGCGGTTCATTTTCTGTCGTCAACTGTCGCGTGCCGCTGCTGCTGTTCCAGTCTGCACATTTCATCAGTCGTCGGAACTCGCCCGGTGAGAGCGTGTTGAACTTTTCATACAGCGCCTTTTGTTCATCCGGCATGTTGAATGTGGTGCGCTCCAGGACGATCTGAAAAGTCACGAATACATTTGCCGCGCCCAGAACAAGGCTCCACCAGATCGCGTCCCACAGGGGCGTTTCCGGCACGAAATAATAGTAAGCGATGTAACAAATGGTGGCGACGAGCACGAGACCGCGCAGCCACAACTGGTCCTTCACCAAAAAAGCAATCACGTAGAGCAGGCTGGCCATATGCACCAGCAAGGCTGCGTTGGGCAGCAGCCCGATCAGCGATTCCCCCATCGTCCCCGTTTCCTCCCGTCTTGCCGTCGCTCCCGCCCGGCAATGCCCTTTTTGGTCGTTCCATCTTGATGTGGTTTTCGACATATCGCTCTTAGGCAGACATAACGTGATGGTCAATCTGTTGTGAGACAGGACCAAAGCAGTGACTTGTTCTATCCAACGCCTCGTTGATTGGGCATGGTTTGGCATCAAACCGGCACACGGGAGACTCGTCTTGGGCAAAGTGATGAATTTGAAAGTTGTAGCGATGGGTCTGGCGCTTGGCCTTGTTCCATCTTCCGGCTTTGCGCAATCCGCACAAACCTCGGCGGTTCAGCACTGCGGCACGCAAATGAACGCGTGCAAGACCAGTCTGGGCGAGTACAGCATTCGGCTTCCGGATGGTGATGGCGGTGTCGACAATGGGCGTGTGCCCGCCCTTCTTTATTTTCATGGCGCTGGTGGCTCCGGTCCACGCGCGATGAGAAACGAGGGCATGATTGAAGCCTTTTTGGCGCGCGGCTATGCGGTGATTGCACCCAGCGGGCTGAAACGCCCGAATTCCCGCTTTGGGCCGGGGTGGTCGTTCCTGCCGTTTCGGGAAAAGCAGCGTGATGAACTGAGTTTTGCGCGCGAAGTGCTGGGCGATGCGGCCAGCCGTTTCGGTATTGACCGCGCGCGGGTGATGATGGGCGGGTTTTCCATTGGCGGCTCTTTGACCTGGTATCTGGCCTGTGAGGACCCGACTATTGCCCGCGCTTTTGTGCCCGTTGGCGGGGCTTTTTGGCGGCCGCACCCGAAGTCTGCTGACTGCGCGGGCCCTCTGCGTATGTTTCACACCCACGGGTGGCGAGACGGCACCGTTCCGCTGGAAGGCCGTCCGCTTGGCGGCGGACGCATCTATCAGGGGGACGTGTTCCATGGCTTGGAGTTGCTGCGGGAGGTCAACGGTTGCGATGGCCTGAGAGCTGATCAGTTCGACACGCAGGGCCGGTACTGGCAGCGCTGGTGGAGCAAATGCAGGCCTGGCACAGCGTTGCGGTTTGCCTTGCATCCCGGAGGCCACAGCGTGCCCAAAGGCTGGGCGGAAATGGTGATCAACTGGTTTGAAGAACTGGAAGGCTAGGCGAGTTGATGTGTTGCCAGTGCGATTGCGAGCAGCTCTGCATTGCGGCGCATTATGGTGGCCGATAAGGTGATGCGTTCCGTCTCCTGATCCTCGAGTTTGTTCATGATTGTCGTTCATCACCTCAACAATTCCCGTTCGCAACGCATCCTGTGGCTGTTGGAAGAACTGGAACTCGACTATGAGATCGTTCATTACCAACGTGATGCGACCACAAACTTCGCCCCACCGGAACTGCTGGCCGTCCACCCGCTTGGAAAATCGCCGATGGTGGAAATCGACGGGCGGTTGATCGTCGAATCCGGAGCCATCGTTGAAATTCTGTGTTCGCGGTTTGGCACTCACATGATTCCGCCAGCTGAAAGCGATGCGTATGTTTCTCACCTTGAGCTGATGCATTTTGCGGAAGGTTCCGCCATGACGCCCATTCTGCTCGGGCTCTACACAGGCCGTCTGGGCGACGCTGCAGCGCCGCTGAAACCGAGGATAGTGGAACAGCTCGGCAGCCATTTCAGCTATATGGAACACATGTTGCGACCGTCCGGACACTTTGTGCTGGACCAGCTTTCCGCAGTCGACATCATGATGAGTTTCCCCGCCGAAGTCGCCATGGCGCAGGGGCGTGGTGAAGCGCTGCCCAAGCTTGCCGCCCATGTGGCTGCGATACATGACCGCCCGGCGTTCAGGCGCGGGTTGGAAAAGGGTGGACCATATCGCTTCGCGTAATGGCGGGCCTGTACAACAGTCATATCGTTCTTTATTTGTTCTTCTAGTCTTCAACAGAGGTTCAAAGCCATGGCAACTGCACGTCGATTGAACGGAACAACGCAGGCATTCGTTGAGCGCCAGAAGCTTTTCTTTGTGGCCACGGCGGCACCTGATGGGCGGGTGAATGTTTCGCCAAAGGGTATGGAATCGCTCAGGGTGATGGGTGAAAACCGGATTGTCTGGCTCAATTTCAGCGGCAGCGGCAACGAGACCGCGGCGCATTTGCTGGAGGCCAATCGCATGACGTTGATGTGGTGCGCCTTTGAAGGCGATCCGATGATCCTGCGCGCCTACGGTTCCGCCCGCACAGTGCATCCGGGTGATGATGGTTGGGGCGAGGTTGCGAGCCTGTTTGGCGACATGAGTGCCAAGCTTTCCAGCCGCCAGATTTTCGACATGCAGGTTGATCTGGTTCAAAGCTCCTGCGGCACAGGTGTACCGTTGATGGATTATGCCGGCGAGCGCGGCGAAAATGAGCTTCTGCCGTTCTTTGAAGACATGGGTGCTGATGGTGTGCGAGACTATTGGGAACGCAAAAACACCAAAAGCATCGATGGTCGTCCGACGGGGATATTCGACCGCGAGACCTGATCGCGCGACACCGTTGCGATCTGGCTGAATTGCACCTACCAATTGGCTTTGTGTTTTCAGCATGGGGCATGTCATGCAAATCTTGGACATCGTGAACACGGATCTGTTTCCGCTTTCCGATCCGGCCTTTGGCGCGCGTTGCAATGCGCAACTGAACCGCGATGGCGTTCTGGCGCTTGCAGATTTCATCCGCCCAGATGCTTTGGCGGCGATGCAGAAAGAGGCGCATGCCGGACGGGACAAGGCCTATTTCTGTACGCAAAGCCATTCCGTTTATCTCACACCGCAAGACCCGGACTACCCGCTAAACCATCCGGCCAACAGGCAGGTTGAATCGTCAAAGGGCTGCATCTGCGATGATATTGTCCCTGCCAAGTCGCCGCTTCGCACTCTCTATGACGCGCCAGAATTTCGCGCATTCGTCATGCGGGCAACGGGCGAGAACGCTTTGCACCCTTATGCTGACCCGTTGTCTTCCATCAACATTCACTATGCTGAGCGTGGACAGGAGCTTGGCTGGCATTTCGACAATTCCTCATTCGCCATCACGCTTTTGATTGAGAAGCCAGATGCTGGGAGCCGATTTGAATATATCAAGGATCTTCGGAACGCGGATAAGAATGAGATGAATTTTGACGGTGTTTCGGCGCTGCTCGACGGCGAAGTTCAGCCCGATGTGCTGACCATGGATCCGGGTTGCCTGGTTCTGTTTCGCGGGCGCAATTCCATCCACCGGGTTTCGCCCAACGAGAGTGACAAAACCCGGATGCTTGCCGTTCTCGCCTATAATTCAGAGCCCGGTGTTGAACTCTCCGAGAATGCACGCATGACATTCTATGGGCGGCTGAATTAGGCTGCTTCCACTTCCGGAAATATCACAGCGTCCTCCGGCGCGCGCCATTGCGGATATTTTCGCATAATGCCGGCGAATGCCGTGCTGCTCAAAAACGCTTTGAGCCATCCTTGCAAGTGGGGCAGGGGTTGGGCGTCGAACCAGGCCCGGTCGGTGTTGGCGAACTGGCGGACAAATGGTGCGATCGCTGCATCCGCAAGCGAAAATCGGGAACCAAATAAATAGGGATGAGAAGCAAGGCGTTTCTCCAGAACCCGCAGATGTGTCAAAGCCGCATCACGGTGTTCATTGGAAAATGCTTCTGCGTCCCCGTTGTCGACGTGGCGCGTTGCATATTTGTAGCGGTCGAGATGGGTTTTGAATGGCCCATCATTGTCCCCAATAAGAGCGAGCATCTCGTCCAGGATGCCCGATTGCGGCGACAACCAATTTTCGGGATCATTACGACGCAAGGCCCACAACATGACGTCGAGGCTTTCATCGACCACATCACCAGACGATGTGACCAATACCGGCACGGTGGCCTTTGCAGACGCTTCGATCATCTGTGCAGGTTTATCGCGCAGGACAACCTCACGCAGTTCCACTTCCTGACAGGAGACTTGCAGCGCAAGGCGCGCCCGCATGGCATAGGGGCAGCGGCGAAACGAATACAGGACGGGTCGTGTGGTCTCTTGTGCCATCACTTTCAGGCCCTAGTCTTCGATGGGACCGCCAGCCTCTTTCCACTCTCCAATGCCGCCAACATTGGTGACATTGCTGTAACCCATGTCCTGCAGTGTTTTGCCAGCCAGAGCGGCTTGTCCGCCAAGGCCGCAGACGAGGAAAACTGGTGCGTCTTTCTGGAAGGCCGGGTTGTGAAACTGCTCCATTGCGGGGTCGGCCGCGAATTCGATGAAACCGCGGGGAACGCGCAGTGCCCCTTTGATGGTGCCGGATTTGGCGATATCCGCACTGTCGCGCACATCAACAAAGATGCCTGCGCCTTCGGCATGTTTGGCAATGCCCTCTGCCGCAGGAATGCGGGTAACAACGGCGTTGGCCTCTTCCAGAAATGTCATGGCTGATTTCATTATATGTCCTTCTCTCGTCTGAAATCGTCGTCAAGTCTCTTCAAATATACGATGGGCCAAGCGGCTATTCAGCCAGGACCTTTTCCAGAACGGCTTCGACCTTGCCGACAGCGGCTTTCGGGTCATGCAGCTTGTCGAGGCCAAACAGGCCCAGACGGAAGGTGGAGAAATCGTCACCTTCGTCACACATCAGCGGCACACCGGCTGCAATCTGCATGCCATGGCGGGCAAATTTCTTGCCATTCTGGATTTCAGGGTCATCTGTGTAGCTCACCACCACGCCGGGCGCCTCATGGCCCGGTGCAGCGACGCTCTTGAAACCGTGTTCGGCGAGCAATTTTCGAATGCTGGCACCCAGTGCCAATTGTTCGTTGCGCACCTTGTCGAAACCGTAGTCCCGTGTTTCCAACATCGCATTGCGAAAGCCGGTCAGAGCATCGGTCGGCATGGTGGAATGGTAGGCATGGCCGCCGTTCTCATAGGCCTGCATGATCTGGTGCCATTTTCCCAAGTCAACGGCGAAGCTCGTACTTTGCGTGTCTGCCATAACGTCCAGCGCCCGCTGGTTGAGCATCACGAGGCCCGCAGATGGCGACGCGCTCCAGCCCTTTTGTGGGGCGCTGATAACGACATCAATACCAAGCGCTTTCATATCGACCCAGACAGTGCCGGAGGCGATGCAGTCCAGCACGAACAGGGCACCGACTTCATGTGCAGCGGCAGTCAGTGCGGTGATGTAATCGTCCGGCAACATCAGCCCGGCGGAGGTTTCAACATGGGGCGCAAAAACCACGTCCGGCTTTTGCTCCCGAATGGCCTTCACAACATCTTCGATGGGGTGCGGCGCAAAGGGCGCCGGGTCTTCGTTACCTACGCGACGGGCTTTCAGGACCGTATGATCGGCAGGGATGGAACCTGCGTCGAAGATTTGCGTCCAGCGGTAGGAGAACCAGCCATTTCGAACGACGAGCGCCTTCTTGCCGCTCGCAAACTGCCGCGCGACAGCTTCCATGCCATAGGTTCCGCCACCCGGTACAACGACAACACCATCGGCGTTGTAAGCTTCTTTCAGGGTTTCGGAAATATCGCGCATGACCTGCTGAAATTGTGCGGACATGTGGTTGAGCGAACGGTCGGTAAACACGACCGAAAACTCCATCAGGCCGTCCGGATCAACAGAAGACGCGGCGACAGAGGATGATGACATGGACAGGCCTTCCGGATTTGCGGGCGATTAAGCGAACTGAGATTTCATTTCAATCAATATGGTCATCGACAGGCCGATGACAAGCGGCTGGACGATGACGTTTGGTCACGGCGTTGAGGGCTTCGCGATTTTCGTTTCAGTTCAGGGGGCTTTGGCCCCGATCATCCACCAGATGACAGGCGACCGTATGGCTTGGTTGAATGGCGCGCAAAGGCGGTTCCTTTTCGCGACAAATCGGTTGAGCGACCGGGCAGCGATTGGCGAAACGACACCCTTTGGGCGGATCAATCGGGTCAGGCGGGTCGCCCGGTATCAAAATGCGCTTTGTCGCCTCGCGCCGCTTTTTGTCCACCGAAGGCACGGCAGAAAGCAGGGCGGATGTGTAAGGATGAAGCGGATTGTTGAACAGGCTCTTTCGGTCGGCATGTTCAACGATCTTGCCCATATACATCACAGCAACGGAATCACACATGTGTTGCACGACGCCGAGATCGTGCGAGATGAACAGGTAGGTCAGCCCCATTTCCTTTTGCAGCCGTCGCAGAAGGTTCAGAATTTGCGCCTGCACCGCCACATCAAGAGCGGAGACGGGCTCGTCGCAGATGACCAGCTCCGGCTGTGTTGAAAGCGCGCGCGCAATGCCGATGCGCTGGCGCTGACCGCCGGAAAACTGATGTGGGAAAAGGCGCTGCTGTTCGGGTCGCAGACCGACCGCCTTGAAGAGATTGTCGACAATTTTCTGCCGTTTGGACGGCAGCCCGACATCGAGACTGTCGAGCGGTTCGCGCACGATGGCTTCGGCCCGCAGGCGCGGATTGAGGCTAGCATAGGGATCCTGAAAAATGAACTGCACCTTGGCGCGGGCCTTGCGCAGCGCCTCGTCCCTCAAATTCAGGAAGTCGTGTTCGCCCAGTTGAACCTTGCCTGCATGGGCTGCAACCAGCCGCGCAACTGCAAGCGCGGCCGTGGTCTTGCCGGAACCGGATTCGCCGACAATGGCCAGTGTCTCTCCGCGCTGCACGGAAAAAGAGATGTCATCGACTGCATAGAGAAACGCCTTGCGGGCAAACATGCCGCCGCGCTTGACGGGAAAACGCACCGTCAGGTTTTCAGCGTTGAGCAGCGGGGCTTTTTTCTTGTTTTTCTCTATCATCACAGATCCGCCGCCTGCCAACAGGCTGAGTTCTGGCCGTTCGCGAACGGCATTTCCGGTGGGCGCTGCGAGCGGCATTGCGCGTCAGCACGATCACACCGCGATGCAAACAGACAGGCGTCTTTGCCGAAACTGCGCAGGCCTGGCACAATGCCCGTCACTTCGACGAGTTCAGGCCTGTCGTCCGACAGAGATGCCATCAGGTGTGGCACGCAGGCAATGAGGCCTTTCGTGTATGGGTGGCGCGGGTGCTCAATGACCTGTTCGACCGGCCCGTCTTCGGCCTTGCGCCCGGCATACATCACGATCATGCGTTCCGCCATTTCAGCGACTGCACCCATATCGTGGGTGATCAGAATGGTGGCAGTGCCGGTCTGTCGGCCAAGATCGCGCAACAGATCAAAAATCTGGGCCTGAACCGTAACGTCAAGCGCCGTAGTGGGTTCATCCGCGATCAGGATTTTCGGCTCGCAGGCAAGAGCAATCGCGATCATGACACGCTGTCTTTGCCCGCCGGACATCTGGTGCGGGTAGTCATTCACCCGGGCAGACGGATTGGGAATGCGCACCGCGTCCAGCAGTTCCGTCGCCTTTGACCACGCCGCCTTTGCGGAGAGGTTTTGATGGCGGCGCAGCACTTCAGCAATCTGTTCGCCGATTGTGTAGACTGGATTGAGCGATGTCATCGGTTCCTGAAAGATCATGGAAATATCGTTGCCACGAATCTCGCGAAGCCGCGCATCATCGGCCTTTGTGAGGTCTTCGCCGTCAAACAGAATGGTGCCGGAGGCGACGCGCCCGACTTTTTCCGGCAACAACCCCATGATGGCCAGAGCAGTCATCGACTTTCCGCAACCGGATTCTCCCACGAAGCTCAGCGTCTCCCCCGCATTGAGTTCGAGCGACAAGTCGTCAATCACGGGTGCCACGCCGTCACGGGTCGTCAATTCAATGCGCAGATTCTCAACCTTGAGGAGGGCGGTCATCAGCGCTGCCTCAGCTTGGGGTTGAGCGCGTCGTTGAGGCCATCGCCGACCAGTGAAATGGCGAGAACGGTCACAAAAATGGCAAGGCCTGGAATCGTAACGGTGTAGCTTGCATCGAGAATATATTGCCGGTTGGAGCCAATGATCTGGCCCCAACTGACGACGTTGGGATCGGTTAGTCCCAGAAACGAAAGGCCTGCCTCGAACAGAATGGCCGAACCAACCATCAATGCGGCCTGCACGATGATTGGGGGCAGGGCGTTGGGCAGGATCACCTTGAAAATCAGTTTCGCATTGCGCACGCCCGAGGCCCGGGCGGCCATCACATATTCGAGCTCGCGAATCCGCAAGAACTCAGCGCGGGTGATGCGAGCCACCGCAGGCCAAGAGACCAGACCGATGGCGAGCGTGATCATCGGCAGCGATGCGCCGAACAGGGCCACGATCACCATGGAAAACAGCAGGGTTGGCAGCACCTGAAAGAACTCGGTGATGCGCATCAGCACTTCTTCCACCCAGCCCTTGTAATAGCCCGCCAGCGCGCCGACCGTGATGCCGATGAAAATCGTCAACAGCGCCGCTGCCAGACCAATCGCGATGGAGACGCGCGCGCCATGAATGAGCATCGAAACCATGTCGCGCCCCAGATAGTCGGTGCCGAGCAGGTAACCTTCCTCGCCGGGCGGGGAGAAGGGTGCCCAGACCATTTCAAACGGGTCGCCGGGATAGAGCGTTGGCCCAACCGCACCGGCCAGAATGATGAGAACAAGGACGACAAGACCGGCCACCGCAGCGCGGTTTTTGCGAAACATCTCAAACGCTTCAGAAAAGGGCGAGCGCGCCTGTTCAACAGGTTCTGCGTCTGTTGTTTCAATATCTGTTGGTTCAGTGCTCATCCCTTGCTCCCCACACGCGGGTCAATCATGCGCAATACGAGATCGGTCAGCAGATTGCCGACGATCACCACGAGAGCCGAGAAGAACAGAATGCCCAGAATGGTTGGTGTATCGCGGGCAATGATGGATTGCAGGGCGAGCGACCCAAGGCCCGGCCAGCCAAATACGGTTTCGACCAATACGGCGCCCGAAACCACGGCGGAAAATTGTAGACCGGCCAGAGTGACCACCGGCGACAGGGCGTTTTTCAGCGCATGTTTCATGACGACCTGTCGGTCAGTCAGCCCCTTTGCCTTGGCGGTGCGCACGTAGTCAGACCCCAAAACTTCCATCATCGCCGCGCGGCAAAGACGCGAATAAAGCGCGAAGAAGATCGTTGACAGCGTGACGACCGGCAGGACGAGGTGCCACAGGACATCGAGCGCCTTGACGAGAAAACCGCCCTCCAATGTGGCCGTCGCCATGCCTGCAACCGGAAAAAGCGGGATGTGCAGCGAGAAGGCGATGAGCAGCAGAATGCCGGTCCAGAATACAGGTGCCGCATAGCCAAACAAAGCAATCAGCGTGACGAAATGGCTGATGATACCGTTTGGATTGCGGGCCGAAAAAACGCCAAGCAGGACCCCGATGACCAGCGCCAGCAGCTGAGCGGTGATGACCAGCAACAGTGTCGCCGGCAGACGCTCGAAAATCAGCGTTGTGACCGGCTGATTGTAGAAAAACGAGTAACCCAGATCAAAGGTCAGCACCTTGGCGACATAGCTGCCCAGCTGGGTGAGGAAGGGCTGATCAAGACCGTAATCCTGACGAATGCGCTCCATCGTTTCCGCATCCGCACCGCCCATCGACTGTGAAATCGTGTCGGCCACATCGCCCGGTGCGAGGTGTAGCATGGAAAAATTGAGCACGATAACTGCAACCAGCAACAGCGCAGCGTAAAGGCAGCGTTGGGCAATGGGCAGGAGTATTTTCATAGAGTGCTCGAATGAGTGCGCGCCACAAGTTCAACATCCTCGTGGCGCGCTGTTCTGTTGTGGGTGGCTATTTCAGATAGACCCGGTCCATTGGCGAACTGGTTGCCCAGATGCCCTTTGGCGCGTTGCCCACCTTGTTGTTGTAGATCGTGTGGTAGGGCAGGGTATTCGTCCAGTAGACAGGCAGCTCTTCCGCAACGATCTTCTGGAACTCGGCATAAAGCGCCTTGCGCTTGGCCGGATCGCTTTCCTTGCCAGCCTGCTCGAGCAATTCGTCAACGCGACTGTTTTCGTATTGCTGGGTGTTCGACCAGATCACGCCCTTCTTGATGTTGGATGATTGGTAGGTGCGGTGCACACCGATCACCGGATCACCCCAGTTGAACACGGTGTCCCACGTCATGTCGAAATCATGGCCGCCAACACGTTTTGCCCAGGTTGGGAAGTCGGCCGACGCACGAACGGTGACATCGATGCCGATTTTCTTGAGTGCGGCTTTGACATATTCGACCTGCGGTTTCACAGCAGGCCAGCCATAGTCGATGGTCAGCGGGAAGCGCATGCCGTCAGCGCCTTTTGCATAGCCTGCTTCATCCAGCAAAGCGTTGGCCTTGTCGACATCGAGGTCATAGGCTTTCAGCGATGCCTCGTCGTTAAGCGGGCTTCCGGGGTGGATCGGGCCGTTGGCCTGTTGGGCCGCGCCCAGCATGATGGCTTTCAGAATGAAGTTTTTGTCCACCGCGTAGGCAATTGCCTGACGCACTTTCACATCAGCCGTCTTGCCGACCTTGGTGTTGAAAGCCAGCCAGTCGACGGGGCCGATGGCGGCATAACCGTCTGGCGTCGCGGTCAGATTGGCGGATTTTTTCAGCCTGTTGATGTTTCGCACGTTGTTTTCAAACGCGACCATGTGCAACTCGCCATTTTCCAGCCCGATTGTCCGCGCCGATGCATCCTTGATGATGCGCATGGAAATCTTGTCGAGGTAAGGCCGGTCCTTCATGAAGAAGCCGTCATAGCGTTCCAGAATGATGTGCTGGTCGCGCTTGAACTCCACGAGCTTGAACGGCCCGGAGCCGACCACGTTTTCCGAATTCTGCGGGTGAGCCTTCGGGTCCTGTCCGTCACCATAAACATGTTTGGGAATGATCGGCATCAGCTGCGACGACATCGCCAGCATGAGGGCAGGGTGCGGCTGTGACAGTTTCAGGATCGCTGTATGGGCGTCCGGTGTCTCCACATTTGTGACCGGCGCGAACATGGTTTTGAACGGATGGTTCGCTTTGATGACGTCAACGGAGAATGCGACATCTTCCGATGTGATCGGTTTGCCGTCATGGAACGTGGCGTTTTTGACGAGATTGAGCGTCATGGATAAGCCGTCATCAGAAAGCTTCCAGCTCTCCGCCAGATAAGGCTGGGGCGTCCAGTCTTCGTCATAACGCAGCGGTGCTGCAAACAGCTGGGCACCCGGCGCACCGGTCGCCGTGCCGGATTGAACGGCCGGGTTCAAATGGCGCGGTGTCTGCTGAATGGCCACCACCAGGGTGCCGCCTTTTTTGGGCTCTTCAGCCTTTGCCGTTGTTGCCACAACGGAAATCAGCGCTGTTGCAAGCGTCAGGGTCTGCAGAATTCTCTTCATGAAATGTCTCCCGATTTCAGTTCTTTTGGCCCGTGATCTTCCGCCCGGTGCTCTCGTTCGAAAGCGTAGATTAATTTCTACGGCAAGGAAAAGAGATTTCTTGCCGAAAGCCTGTTAATTGTTCTGAGACTTGGGTGGTGGCGATCTCCCATGCTGCCACGCAACCAATTGACGGAGACAAGATTTGGCGTCTGGTGAATCCAAGCAGGTTCCTGTCACGGTGATCGGCGGTTATCTTGGCTCCGGCAAGACGACGCTGGTGAACCACCTGCTGCGCAATGCCAATGGCAGGCGTCTGGCCATTCTGGTCAACGAGTTTGGAGCGCTGCCCATCGATGCTGATCTGATCGAAGCGCAGGATGACAAGGTCATCAGCCTGTCCGGCGGCTGCGTGTGTTGCAGCTATGGCAATGATCTCATCATGGCGATGATGGACATGGCCAAAATGACCCCGCGCCCCGACCATATCGTGCTGGAGGCCAGCGGCGTTGCACTTCCCGGCGCGATTGTCAGTTCCCTCTCGTTGCTGGCCGATTACACAATTGACGGCGTTGTCGTGCTGGCCGATGCGGAGACGGTGCAGGAACGGGCCCGCGACAAATATATGAGCGACACCGTTCTGCGCCAGTTGAGCGATGCTGATATCGTTCTGCTGAACAAGATCGACCTGATCAGCGAAGCGGAACGTGCCACCATCCAAAAATGGCTGCAAACCGTTGCGACTGAGAGCGCCGTGGTGGAAACGGAGCGCTCGGTTGTGCCGCCGGAAATCGTGCTGCGGGATTTCGAGCGCCCCGTGTCTGACGGTAGCTCCGCGCATATCCACCAAACCCAATTCGTCACACAAACACTGGCGTGCAGCGAACCGGTTGACCCGGCCAGTTTCGTCAAAACGCTTATCACGTCCACGCCCGGCCTCGTGCGCGCCAAAGGGTTTGTGCGCGATGAAGACGGCGCAATGCACACGGTCCAGATCGTCGGCAAGCGCAGCGAAATCACCCCCGCACCCGATGGGGCAAACCCAGGCATGGTGACGATCACTGCGGGGCTGCCGGGCCGGGAGTGATTTTGAGATTCACACGTCGGGCTTATGCTTTTGGCCTCACGCTGTCAGAGCTTTCCTATTCCCTGGTCGAGGTCCCCTCGACCACGCCTCTTGCGGGCTTTCGCTAGTTGTTTTGGCCTCACGGCATTCGCTTCGCTCAAGCCTGCGGCGGCGCAGCGGGATTCCCGCTGGCTCGCTTTTCGCTCGCTGTGATGAAAGTCTTTCCCGTGGTGGTCCTTGGCTAGCGTTATGCCGAATTGGTTTCGTCTGGTGTGGTGTCTTTTTTCGCTCAGCTGATCCCC
>JBCDDX010000033.1:0-28348 GCA_039180085.1 Pseudomonadota bacterium | reverse complement strand
TAAGGCGGCCTACGATTTCCACGCACGACCCGGGTTCACAGGCAGCGCTTCCGATGCGGGATCGTTAGCCCCACAACCGAAACACCGGCACCCCCGGCACGGCAACGAACGATCGTTTCCGATGGTCGAACCGGGCGTGTGAAAGGAGTATGAGGGAGCGGGAA
The DNA here is from genome assembly GCA_039180085.1 of Pseudomonadota bacterium. GTDB lineage: Bacteria > Pseudomonadota > Alphaproteobacteria > Rhizobiales > Rhizobiaceae > Pseudahrensia. The sequence goes on along the minus strand of JBCDDX010000033.1, from coordinate 28,184 downwards.
AGCGCGGGGATAAGTTTTTCTGGGAAAAGACTGATTTGCAACGTTTGGCGATAAACAGGCGTGGTGAGACCTTCCCTTCACGACCGTGTCGTGTCAGGTTTGAAGTTCATCATTGTTCACGGTTTTGTTCAGGAGTGCCCCATGCGCATCGCGTCGTTTTTTCTCGCATTCATCACCAGCCTCGCAACTTTCACCGCTTCGGCCATTGCTGCGGACCTGCCCGACCTGAATGGCAAAAAAGTTGTTGTCGTGACGGAAAACGCCTACCCGCCGCTGCAGTTTGTGGACCCGAAAACAGGCAACGCGATCGGTTGGGAATATGATGCGGTGGCGGAAATCTCAAAGCGCCTCAACATGCAGGTCGAATATCAGAACACATCGTGGGACGCGATGATCCCGGCCGTCTCAGAAGGCCAGTACGACATGGGCATGACGGGCATCACGATCAAAGAGGATCGCGCCGAGAAAGTGGATTTCTCCGCCCCCTATATGCGTTCTGAAATGTTCATGCTGGTGCGGGGCGATGAAGCGCGCTTCACCGAAGCAAAATCCTTCGCCGCTTTCGAGGATGGCCTCGTGGGCGCGCAAGCCGGCACAACGCCGTTCTATGTCGCAGTCTATAATGTGCTCGACGGAAACGAGCAGAACCCGCGCATCAAGCTGTTTGAGACTTTCGGCGCACAGGTGCAGGCTTTGCGGACCGGCGATGTTGATATGGTGTTGACCGATGGCACAGCGGGGCAGGGTTATGTCTCGGCATCCAATGGCGCGCTGAAACTGATTGGCGGTCCACTCGGCACCGAAGATTTCGGTTTCATCTTCCCCAAAGGCTCTGATCTCGTCGCACCCATCAATGCGGCCATTGCCGCGATGAAGGCGGACGGCACAATCGAGGCTTTGAACAAGAAATGGTTCCTCGACTACAAATTCGGTCAGTAAATCCGGGTGTGAACTGACAGGCCCGCTATGGCGGCCCCGGCACAAAAACCGGACAAGGACTTTCCCTATTGGCTGGTGGTTGCGGCGCTGATCGGCGTCGCAATTGCCGTGGTCATTGTGGTCAATGATCTCTACTGGCAGGTCTTCACCACAGTCTCGCGCGGCATCTGGATCACGGTTTTTGTGACACTGGTCGGCTTTGCTTTGGCATCTTTGCTCGGGCTGGCGCTGGCGGTGATGAGCCTTTCGCGGTTCATCTGGCTGCGCCAGATCGCTCGGTTTTACATCGAGATCATTCGCGGCATTCCGATCTTGGTTCTGCTGTTTTACATCGCCTTCGTGGGCGCACCGGCGCTGGTGGCGTTCTGGAATATCATCACCGCGCCGCTGGCTGACGCGGGATGGATCGAGCCGATGACGGTGCGCGATTTTCCGCTCGTTTGGCGGGCTTCCATTGCGCTGATGATCGGCTATTCGGCTTTCATTGCAGAAGTGTTTCGCGCTGGCATTCAGGCGGTCGATGCGGGGCAGATTGAGGCGGCCAAGGCGCTTGGCCTATCGGGCTGGCACCGGTTTCGGTTCATCATTTTCCCCCAGGCGATCCGCACCATCCTGCCGCCGCTCGGCAATGATTTTGTTGCGATGGTGAAGGATTCATCCCTCGTTTCCGTGCTGGGTGTCGCAGACATAACCCAGATGGGAAAGGTCTATGCGGCGGGCAGTTTCACCTTTTTCGAGACCTATTCGATTGTCGCTTATATCTATCTGATTTTGACCATCGGTCTCAGCCTCGCCCTGCGCGCGCTGGAGCGGCGACTGGCGCAAAAACACCGCTGAAAATCACTTGGGCCTTGCGTTGGGGGTGAACAGTTTTTCACCACCGATTGTATAGGTTCCAATCAACGCCTGCGCCTTATCGCTCGTCAGCCATGCCTCAAGCCTTGCGGTCAGATCAGCATTGATATGCGGGTGCCGGTCCGGGTTGATCGGCAGGAAGGCATATTGATTGAACAGGGATGGGTCGCCGGAATAGAGCAGGGCAAGATCGCCCTTATTGGCGAATTTCAACCAGCTGGCACGGTCTGACAGGGTGTAGGCGTTCATGGCGCTCGCCGCGTTCAGCGTCGCCCCCATGCCGGAGCCGACAGCGCGATACCAGTCGGCAGAAAATGCGGAGGCGTCGTGACCGGCGGCGTCCCAAATCGCAAGTTCCTTACGGTGCGTGCCGCTGTCATCGCCCCGGCTGACGAAGAGAGATTTTGTATTCTCAATCACCAAAAGCGCATCTGTTGCCGACGCGGCGTCAGAAACTTTGGCCGGGTCACGACGCGGCCCAACCAGCACGAAATCATTATACATGATCTCGCGGCGGTGGGTTGCATGGCCATCGGCGACAAGCGCCTCTTCTGCGGCTTTCGAATGCACCAGAACGGCGTCCACATCGCCCGCCCGCCCAAGGCGCAAAGCCTGACCGGTGCCGACGACGATCAGACGAACATCGATACCGGTGTCCTGTTTGATTTCTGGCAACAGAACGTCTGACAGGCCGGAATTGTGAAACGACGTCGTTACCGCCATGCGCAGTTCCGCAGCCTGCGTGGCAGAGCCAAAGGTCAGAAAGAGCGTGACGAACAGAAACCGCAGCAGCGTCATTCGATGATGTCTCCCGCAAGATAGGAGCGTGCCGCCTCGCTTTGCGGTTTGGCAAAAAACACCGCTGCCGGTGTCTGTTCAACCAGTCGCCCCTTGTTCAGAAACACGATCTCGGAGGCAAGCCGTTTCGCCTGCCCGATATCATGGGTCGCCATGATCACACGCGTGCCGCCGTCATGGACGGTCTGAAGAATGGTCTCAATTTCCCGGGTCGATGTGCCGTCGAGATTGGTCGTCGGTTCGTCCAGAAACAGCACATCCGGTTCGCACAGCAGCGCGCGGGCGATGGCGAGCTTTTGCCGTTCGCCACCGGAGAGAGCCTGCGTTTCAAGATGCAGTTTTGTGGAAAGCCCCACATCCCCGGCGCGATGTCCGGCCATTTCACGCGCCGCATGTTTTGCCGTTCCACGCACAATCAGCGGATAGGCGATTGTGTCGAGCACCGTGCGACGCATCATGATCGGGGTCTGGAACACAAACGCCTGCCGCATGCGCGCATCATCTTCACTGCCCGACCATTGCACCGTGCCGGAGCGGGCGCGCTCAAGCCCATGCAACAGGCGCAGCAATGTGGTCTTGCCGCAGCCGTTTGGCCCCATGACGATGGTGAAACCATCCGGGTTCAATTGCAGTGAAATGCCATCGAGAATGACCGCGCCACGCTTGCGCACGGTCGCCTTGTCCAGCATGACCGGCAGTATGGAACGCGTCCCTACCATCGTCGCCCCCGCTCGGGTTGGGAGAGGACGTGGATGGTCATGTTCACGGCGATGGCGAGGCCAATCAGAATGAAGCCGAGACCGAGCGCGAGGGCAAAATCGCCCTTGCCGGTTTCCAGCGCAATCGCCGTCGTCAGCACGCGGGTGACATGGTCGATATTGCCGCCGACAATCATGATCGCGCCGACCTCGCCGATACCCCGCCCGAACCCGGCCAGTGATGCCGTCAGCAGCGAGCGCCGCGAATCCCAGATCAGCGTCATCATGCGCTGACGCTTGGTGGTGTTCAGTGAAATCAGAAGATCATGATATTCCGCCCACAGATCGCGAATGGCCTGATGCGAGATCGAGGCAATCAGCGGCGTGATGATGATCACCTGCGCGATGATCATCGCGGTTGGCGTGAACAAAAGGCCGAACACGCCAAACGGCCCGGCACGGGAAAACAGAATGTAGACGATCAGCCCCACGACGACGGGGGGCAGGCCCATCAACGCATTCAAAACGGCAATCGTGGCGCGGCGGAAGCGGAACCGCTTGACGGCCAGCCAGGCTCCCAACGGTAGGCCGATCAGCGATGCGATCACAACCGCCGACAGGGTCACATAGAGCGACCGCAGCACGATCTCGAAGAGATCGGCATCAAAGCTGAATATCAGGCGCAGCGCTTCCACCACGCCTTGCCAGATGTCACTCATGCCTGTCGTGGCTCAAAACTGGGTCCGGTGTTGGCCTGTCCTAGAGCAGTTCGTCCGCAAATGGAATTATGCCGGTGCCACTAAAACAGTGTTCCCGATGGCAGCGGCACGCTCAGAATTTCGCCAAATCCGTAGGTGAAGGCCATCGCGACGACTGCGACGCCTATGGCGAGCAAAGCCCAGAATTTTGTGGAAGCCCGGCCATGCTGCGCCGGGATGATCAGGGCGAGGCTCATCACCACGCCGATGATGGCGAAGCCGAAAGTGGAGAGCAGTGCCACCGCCCCCAGCATGATGGCCGGCACGCTGGCGCGGCGAAACTGCGAGCCGCCAATGCCTTCTTCTGTGACTTCGCGGACCAGCAATAACCGCACCACTGCCAGGGCGATGATGACCAGCATGCCTATCGCAATGGTGCGCGGAAATACGGCAGCTTCTGCATTCAGCCCGGCTGACTGGACGAGAACCACAATGCCAACGAGCGCGAACAGGCCAAACGAGATCAGATCGCGCAGCACGGCGCCCGTGGTCGCCTTTGGTTTTTCCGGTGCGGCCTCACGCGCAGATTTTTGCACCAGCCGCCGAAATTGCGGCAGGAAGGGGTAGAGGAAACTGATCAACGTCATGATGATGATGACAATGGAAAGTGGGCGGCCAAAGAACTGGCCCCACAGATCGCCAATCGCGTCGCCGATGGTCCAGCTTTGCACAAAGCCCTGTTCGGCAATGCGCCCGAGGATGAGGCCGAGCACAATGGGCGAGACCGAAAATCCGCGCTTCGTGGCCACCCAGCCGATCACACCCAGCACGATCATGATGCCGATATCGGAAATGCTGTTGCGAATGGCAAAGGAGCCGATCACGGTCATGAAGGCGACAATCGGCACCAACCCCGCTTTCGGCGCGCGCACGATGGCGTTATAGGCAAAGCGCCCGATCAACAGGCCGACGGGCAGCATCAGGATGGTCGCCAGCAGGAGACCAAAAATGAATGTGTAAACCGTGCCCGCGCCATCGGTGAACAGGGTCGGGCCGGTGCGGACGCCCTGCACCAGAAGAGCGCCCAGAATAACCGCATCCGGCGGCGTGCCGGGAATGCCGAGCACGAGGGTGGGAATGAACCCGCCACCCACCGTGGCGTTGTTGGCGGATTCCGTTGCAATGATGCCACCGGGATTACCGTCTCCATATTTTCGTTCGCCCTTGCCGGAGCGTCGGGCTTCGGAATAGGCAACCAGCCCTGCGATTGACCCACCAGCGCCGGGCAGTGCGCCGACCAGCGTTCCGATAACGGAACTGCGCACGACATTGAATTTGTTGCGCGCGATTTCGCCAATTGCCTCGGCCAGACGAAAGCCGCGTGTCTTGACCGCTTCCTTCAGGTGCCGGTCTGGCGTGGCGACGAGGTCGATCAGCACGGGAATACAATAAAGGCCGATCAGTGCTGACACAGTTTCGATGCCGCCCAGAAGGGTGTTCGAACCGAAGGTAAACCGAACTTCGGCGCTTGTTTCCGAAATGCCGATCATCGCAAGCAGCAGGCCAAAACAGGCGGCAATCATGCCTTTGAAAAAGTCACCGGTGGAGAGGGCGGCAATCAATGAAAGACCGAAAATCGCCAGCCAGAAATATTCAACCGGGCCGAAAGCCAGTGCCGCATCAGCCAGTGGCGGGGCCAGCAGCAGGAGAGCAATCGCCCCCACCATGCCGCCAAAGACCGAAGCGAGGCAGGCCACTGAAATGGCCAGATCGCCATCGCCGCGTTTCGCCATGGGGTAGCCGTCAAACGTGGTCGCGATGGCCGATGGTGTTCCGGGCGTGTTGAGCAGAACAGCCGCATAGGCGCCACCATAAATTGCGCCGGTGTAAATCGCGCCCATGAGAATAAGCGCACTGTCCGGCGACATGGAAAAGGTGATCGGGACAAGCACCGCAACGGCCATCGTTGCGGTCAGGCCGGGAATGGAACCGATAATCGTGCCGGCGGCCACACCGGCCAACGCGAGCAGGATGTTCAGCGGGGTGAACGCGGAAACCAGATATTCAAACATGATCAATCCAGACCTGATGGTTCCGCCATATGGAACCCGTTATTCAAAACGAAAAAGCGCGCTCCCGGCAGGCAAGAGCGCGCAATTTCAGTGTGTTGGCATATCAGTCAAAGCCGATTTGATGGTCGCCTGCGGAGCCTATTCGATAACCCCGGCATCCTTGGCGGCCTGAATGTAGCCCGTCGCACGTTCGCTGATGAACGCGTCCATTTCTGCGCCATAGGCAACATCAACGAGGGCAAAACCGCCGTCGATCATCTGCTTCTGGAAATCGGGGTCAGCATTGATTTTGGCAATCGCGTCCGACACCGCTTTGCGGGTTTCTTCAGACGCGGATTTCGGCACAGCGATGCCGCGATAGGCGCCGGAAACAATGTCAAAGCCCAGTTCCTTGAAGGTCGGCACATCCGGGAAGGCGGAGTGGCGCTCTTCCATGGCAACGGCGAGCATGCGCACCTTGTCGCCCTGTTTCGCACCAACGGTGGTGTAGCCCCATTCAGCCTTCACCTGATTGCCCAGAAGGGCTGTCACGGCAGCGCCGGTGCCCTTGAACGACACATAGGTGGTTTCAATGCCAGCCATCTGGTCGAACTTCACCTGAACCAGATGGTTTGCCGTGCCCTTGCCGGACCCGGAAAACGTGAGCTGTTTGGGGTTGGCTTTGGCATAGTCGATCAGGTCCTGCAGGGTTTTGAAATCGCTGTCGGCGTTCACCACAATCGCGTCCGGCGTGTAGTGGAACATGTAGACGGCTGTGATATCGTCGGTCTTGAAGCCAACATCGCCTTGCTCAGGCTTGATCACGATATGGGGCAGGTTGATGCCCATGATTTTCGTGCCGTCGCCCGCCATGGTGTTGAGCTGTGACCAGCCGACAGCGCCGCCACCACCCGGCTTGTAGGAGACAACAAGGTCTTCGCCGTAGAGCTTTTTGAAGAACGGCTGCTGGAAACGGGCAGTGACGTCAGACTCACCACCGGGACCAAAGGGAATGACATATTCAACCTTGCCGGACGGAAAGTCGGCGGCCATTGCCACGTTGGTGACCATGCCGGCTGCAGCCAGTGCCATTGTTGCAAAGGCGGTGGAGATCAAAGTGCGTTTCATGTGTAGTCCTCCCGGTTCATTCGATTTTAGCGCATGCACCTATCCTGCCCACAGACGACACGCGGGCGCAACAGGTCAGAAGTCTTATATAAGAGTTATCTCAATAAAGCTATGTTATTGATCGGTATCGTCAGCGTGATATGGTGCCGCACAGCGAGACGGAACCGAAAGCAGGGTGCAGGGTGGCAGGTCCTTTATACAAACACGTATACGAGCAGATCATCGAACGTGTTGTCAAAGGAGAGCTTGGCCCCGGTGCCATGCTTCCCAGTGAGAAAGACCTCGGAGCGGAGCTTGGGGTCAGCCAGGGCACGGCGCGCAAGGCGCTGTCAGAACTGGAACGCAAGGGCATCGTTCAGCGGCGGCAGGGGCTGGGCACCTTTGTTGCGACGACAACGCCCGAAAGTGCCCTGTTTCATTTTTTCCGCCTGCGCGAAAAGGATGGCGCGCAGGTTGTGCCCCATCTGCTGACGGAATCGATCACCCGCCGCCCGGTGCGGGCAGCTGAGCGCGATGCGTTTTCCGATTGCGGCAACAAGGTTTACGAGTTGCACCGCGTGCGCTCGGTCGATGGAGCGCCTGTTGTTGCCGAAACGATCATCCTGCCAACGAGCCTGTTTCCGGGGCTTGAACATCGCGGCCCGTTGCCAAACACGCTCTATGCTTTATTTCAGCGCTCTTACGGCATTGCGGTTGTGCGCGCTGATGAGCGGCTGCAGGCCGTAGCGGCATCAGTGGAAGACGCCAAAACGCTCAAAATCGCCCGCCACACGCCGCTTTTGGAAGTGGCGCGCGAGGCGATCGACATCACCGACCGCGTGGTGGAATTACGCTCGAGCCGTTACCTGACGACCAGCCTGCACTACGACATTTCCCTGCGCTAATTCACCCAGACGGAGTGCACGTTGACGAATTCACGAATGCCGAAAATCGACAATTCGCGGCCATAGCCAGAGCTGCGAATGCCACCAAACGGCATACGCGGATCGGATTTTGACATCGCGTTAACGAAGGCTGCACCGGATTCAATCTCGTCCGCGGCGATGCGCTCGCCGCGCGCCAGATCCTGTGTCCACACCGCGCCACCAAGGCCGAATTCCGTGCCATTGGCCACTTCAATCGCCTCAGCCTCGTCCGCAACCCGGATCAGCGTGGCAACGGGGCCAAAGAGCTCCTCCGACCACGCGGCCATGCCGGGCTGAACATCAGCGAGAATGGTCGCGGGATAATAGGCACCGGGCCCTTCGGGAATTTCACCACCCGCCAGCACAGTTGCTCCCGCGTCTACCGTCCGTTGCACCTGATCGGCCAGCCCGTCACGCAGATCTGCACGCGCCTGCGGGCCGATATAGACGCCTTCCTCAGTGGGGTCGCCCATCTTGAGCGCTTTGACGGCGGCGACGAATTTGTCTTTGAATTCCTCATAGACGGAATCAACGACGATAAAGCGTTTGGCCGCGATGCAACTCTGCCCGCTGTTCTGATAGCGTGCCCGAACACCAACCCGCACCGCGCGGTCGATGCTCGCATCGTCCAGAATGATGAACGGGTCTGACCCGCCAAGTTCGAGAACGCATTTCTTCAGCGCCTTGCCAGCTTCCGATGCCACCGCACGGCCCGCGCCCACACTGGCGGTAATGGTGACTGCAGCGACGTGGGGATGATGGATCACCCGCGTGGTCTCCGGCACATCAATCACCAGCGAGCGGAACAGATGTTCCGGAAAACCCGCTTCACGAAACACCTCTTCCATCATCAGTGAACAGCCAAACACATTGGGCGCGTGTTTCAGCACACAGCCATTGCCGGCCATCAGACCGGGCGCGGCAAACCGGAACACCTGCCAGAATGGGTAATTCCAAGGCATAACGGCGAGCACCACGCCCAAAGGCTTGTAGGTCACGAAACTGTGGTGCGCCTCGGTTTCAACCTCTTCGGGCGCGAGATATTGAGCGGCGGTGTCGGCATAATACCGGCAGGTGAGGGCGCATTTTTCAATCTCGGCAATCGCCTGATCGGAAATCTTGCCCATCTCCGCCGTCATCATGGCACCATAGCGCTCTTTATTGGCGAGCAGCACATCGCTCGCCTTGTGCATCAGTTTTCCGCGTTCTTCGACACTCACGTTTGCCCAGGCTTTCTGGGCGGCGGCAGTGCTTTTCAAAACATCATCGACGTCGCTGGATTTCATGGGCGTATATTCGCCAACGGTCTCACCATTGGCGGGATTGATGCTCTTGAACATGGTGAAAAGTCCTTTTTGAGAAAAAAGTAGCGGACACCGGAGGGAGGGGCCGGTGTCCGCAGGGCATTTTCGGATGACGAGCGTGGGGGAATAGGGATCACCTGGGGCGTGTGATCGCTCGCTTCGTCAGGAAAAAGCCTAGCGCGCGTTTTGAACCGCTTCCAGAGGCTTGCATTCACGCCTGCGTGTCTGGTTGGCGGAAACTCTTGCAAGATATTCGTTTCAAATCATTGATTCAAAATACTTTATTCTGGCAAAAAACCCGGGTGGCGCTGGAAGTCACGACCTTGTGCACAGCCTCTTGGTGGGGATTCTAGTTTCCTGTCGGTTGCCACGCTGCGCCCGGCGCAATCCTGTAGGACCAGGGCAGGCCCGCATTGCGCCAGCCGTTCCTGCTGCGCGCGCCGGTTTCGGCATCAATACTGCCTTCGAAACCTTCGACCTGGTTCCAGACCTGTTTGTAACCCGCAGCATGCAGCATTCTGGCTGCAGCCGCGGAGCGCGGACCGGACCGACAACTGACAATGACTGGATGATCTTTGGAGAACCCAAGGCGTTGCATGAGCGCGTCAACATCGGCGACAAAGCCTGCATTGGACACCATTTTATAGGTGCCACTGCCGGGATTGAATTCGCGCGACACGGTGCGCAGGGGGATATTTCCATCCATCGGTTTCGGATGGCCCACAAAGCTGATTTCAATGGGGTCACGCACATCAATCAGCACGATTTGCGGATGGGCGGCAAGCGCCCTATGTGCTTCGGTGGGCGTCACGTAAAGGCCAAACGGGGTTTGCCGCGATTTCGATACTTTGGCAGGGTCCAGCGCGCTGGAAATTTCCACCGCCATCGAATGGGAAAGCGGTGCCAACAGAAAAATGCTGACTGCGGCGATGCGGAAAATGGATTTGACTGACATATTTGATTTCTCCGGCGCGGGTCCTTTCACATTGCCTCAAACTGGCACAGTGAAACGAAGTCATGTGGGCAAGACTACAACAGAACGGGCAGGGTGAAACCGATGAAGGTTACAATTCTTGATGACTATTTCGACACCCTGCGTGAGTTGCCATGCTTTGCAAAACTGGCGGACCATGATGTCACGATCTGGAACGATCATGTTCAGGATGTCGACGCGCTGGCCGAACGGCTGGCGGAAACGGAGGCGCTGGTTCTGTTTCGTGAGCGCACGAAAATTCAGGCACCATTGCTGGACCGGTTGCCGAAGCTCGAACTGATCAGCCAGCGCAGCGTTTACCCCCATATTGATATTGAGGTCTGCACGCGCAATGGCGTTCTTGTCTGCTCAAACATGCATAAGGGAACGCCGTCATTTGCTGCTGCCGAGCTCACCTTTGGCCTGATCCTGAGTGCCATGCGCCAGATCCCCCAACAGATGGCCGCGCTTCAGGCTGGAATTTGGCAAATGGGCGTTGGCCACACTGTGCGGGGCAAAACACTGGGCATTTACTCCTATGGCCGCATTGGCGAAGCGGTCGCCCGCTATGGAGCCGCTTTCGGCATGAATGTTCTGGTGTTCGGCGGCGATGAATCGTGCGCCCGCGCGAAAGCGGACGGGTTTGAAGTCGCATCAGACCGGGCTGAGTTTTTCGCCCGCAGCGATGTGCTTTCGCTGCACATACGCCTTCACCCGGAAACGCGGGGCATCATCACGCGCGACGATCTGGCGTGCATGAAGCCGGACGCCCTTCTGGTGAACACCAGTCGTGCGGGGTTGATCGAAGAAGGTGCGCTGGTGGCCGGGCTCAAGGCTGGTCGTCCCGGCATGGTGGCGGTGGATGTTTATGAAACCGAACCCGTGTTGAACGGTGACCACCCCCTGTTAAAAATGCCGAACGTCGTATGCACACCGCATATCGGCTATGTCAGTCACGAGGAATATGAGACGCAATTCAGCGACATTTTTGATCAGATCGTCGCCTACGCGCAGGGCAACCCGATTCACATCATCAATCCAGATGTCTGGGGCTAAATTACCCGTCGTCCGCCGGGCATTCGCATTCAGACGGTTTTTGTGTTGGCCAGCGGCAGGGTGAAACAGATGGTTTTGCCGCGCCCGTCTTCCAGGGCTGTTGATTTGAGATAGCCGCCATGGGCGATGGCGATGTCTTTTGTGATCGACAGACCAAGACCGGAGCCGGACGCTCGGTCATCCCCTGTGGCGAAGGGTTGCGAAAGGCGCAGCAAATCCTCCTGGCTCATCGAAATGCCGGTGTCTGTGACGCAAATTCTGGCGTGGATCTCTTCAATAACAATCGCAATTGAAACGCTTGCCTTTTCGGGAGAGTGGCGTACTGCGTTGTCAATAAGATTAAGGGTCGCTTCCTGAACCAGAATCTTGTTGCCTTTCACCATCACCGGGTGAGTATGGGCATCAAAAGCGAAATCCTGTTTTTTAAGCAGCGCTATTGGCGCGCTGGCGCGAGCCGCTTCGACCACGATTTCGTTGAGATCAAACACTTCGCCGGAATCGAATTCAAGCGCATTGGCCCTTGCGCTCGCCAGCATTTGTTCCACCATGCGGCCGGTCTGGTTGGTCGTATTCACAATGTTCGCCAACCCGCTGCGCAACTGGTCCTGCTGTTTGGATTGCAGCGCGTTTTCGGCCTGCGTTTTCAGGGCGGCAATCGGGTTTCGCAACTGGTGTGCCGCATCACCGACAAACCGTTCCCGGTTTGCTTTAGAGCGTGCAACGCGGGCCAGAAGATCGTTCATGGCACTCACAATGCCCTGCAGTTCCTGCGGCATGGGCCGTTTGATCGGAGTGAGATCGAATGGCGTACGTTTGTCGATGGCGGTGCGCAGGCTTTCAATTGGCCGCAGGCCGCGGGTCACCGCAAACCAGACAATTATGCCGGCAAACAATGTCACAACCAGCAACCGAAGCAAGGAACGGCCAAACAGGCTGTAGGCCAGGATTTCGCGCTGCTTGACCCTTTGCCAGGTTGTGATGGTGGTCCAGCCGTTCAGCTTGCTCTGAACGATCAGCTGGCGCATGGCGGCGACGCGAACTTTGTCGCCCTGATGAACGGCATCAAAGAATTGCGGCCGCCCGCTTTCCAGAATCATGTTGTCGGGAATGTTGGGGCGGTTGGAATAGCCCGTTGCAAACACATTGTCCGGGCCAACAACGTGGTAGAAAAACTGGTCGCCCAGACTCTCCGTCAAAGCTTCAAGAACGTTTTCCGCCAGCAGGTCGCCATCATTGGCCACCACGTGTTCAGCGATTGTCATGGTGACGGCAAGCAGGGTGCGGTCATGCAATTCGTTGGATACTTTGCGCGAACTGAAATAGGTTTCGGCCGCCACGAAAGTGGCAACGAAGGTCAGGGGCACAATCAGCCAGACGATGAGTTGCAGGCGAATGGAGTTCATGACAATTCCCGCAACGTGTAGCCCAGCCCGCGCAGCGTTTTGATTTCTGCACCACTGCCCGCAAGGCGTTTGCGCAATCTGTGAATATAAAGCTCCACCGCTCCCTCATCGACTTCGGCACCGGCACCGTAAAGATGCTCGATGATTTGCTCCTTGGAAATCACGTGATCCCGGCGGGTCAGAAGAATCTCCGCAAGGGCAAATTCCCGCCTCGGCAGATCAACGATTTCTCCATCGATCAGAACATGACGCCTGCTCTGATCATAGGCGACTTTACCGCATACAATGACATCGGCAATGTCTTTTTCCGACCGGCGCAGCAAAGCGCGCGCCCTTGCCTGTAATTCTTCCAGATCGAACGGTTTGGTCAGATAGTCGTCGGCCCCGTAGTCAAGACCGGCCACCTTGTCTGTCAAAGATGCGCGGGCGGTAAGCATCAAAACGGGCGTGTTTTTGCGCGCCTTTCGCAATTCGGCCAAAACTTCCAGCCCGGATTTGCCGGGCAGATTGATGTCCAGAATCACAAGATCAACGGTCTCGGCCAAAAGGAAACTGGTGGCTGTTTCCCCGTCAAACATAAGGTCCACACCGTGCCCCTCTCGCTCAAAAGCGCGCGCGACGGCGTCGGCCAACGGCCGATTATCTTCCACAACGGCGATCCGCACGATGTCCTCCCTGAAGATGCCTGCAACAACAATAGATTATTTTTTTCATGAAAGCTGCGTGAAAGGTTCACGAATTAGTCAACGGACCGTCAGCAACCGCTCCAATTCTATGACGAGAAGCGCGGCATTGACAGCAGGGCACGTAAATTTCGTACAATCTGTGGTGTGGGTAACTCTTACCCGTAAGCGTACAGTCTGGGAGAGAGACATGAAAATTATATCAAAATTCACTGGAACACTGGCGGCAAGTGCCGTCGCTCTGGCCTTGTCAACGGCCGCTCATGCGGTTGATTTGTCTGGTAAAACTGTTGAGTGGATCATTCCGTTTTCAGAGCAGGGTGGTTCTGCGAAATGGGCCAATTTCTACGCACCGCTGCTGTCTGAAGCCTTGCCGGGCAAACCCACAGTTGTGGTGAAATTTATGCCCGGTGCGGGGTCCACCAAGGGCGCAAACTTTTTCCAGCAGCAGAAAAATGGCGATGGAACGCTGATCTTCGGTTCGTCAGGTTCAACCCAGTTCCCTTATCTGCTGAACGATCCGCGCGTGAAATATGAGTATAAGGACTGGGAAGTCGTGCTCGCGTCCGGCACTGGTGGTGTCGCTTATCTGCCGCCTGATCTTGCTGAAAAATTCGACGGCAGCGCAAATGCGCTCAAGGATGTCAATTTCATCTATGGTTCGCAGGGCGCCACTCGTCTGGACCTCGTTCCCCTCCTCGCATGGAAAATGCTGGGCATGAATGTCGAGCCGGTGTTCGGTATCAAGGGTCGCGGTGATGGCCGCCTGATGTTCGAGCGCGGCGAGGCCAATATCGATTACCAGACCTCGTCAAGCTATCTGAAAGGCGTTCAGCCGCTTGTTGATGAAGGCAAAGCCGTGCCGATGATGACCTGGGGCGCATTGGATGATGCGGGCAATATCGTGCGTGACCCAACATTCCCAGACATGCCGACTTTCAAGGAAGTCTGCGAAAAAACCGATGGTTGCGAAACATCGGGTGAAGCATGGGACGCCTGGAAGGCCTTCTTCATCGCCGGTTTCCCGGCGCAAAAAATGGTCTTCCTGCCAAACGGCACGGACAAGGAGATCGTCGACACCTTCTCTGCGGCATTTGAAACGGTCAAAGCCCGGGGTGATTTCGCTGAGATTTCCAGCAAGCGTCTTGGAAAATACCCACAGATGACCGGTGAAAAGGCCAAGTCCGCTCTCGCGCAGGCAACAGTCGTTCCCGACAGCGCGAAAGCCTTTGTCGGCAACTGGCTCAAAGAAGACTACGGCGTGGAACTGAAGTAACCGCCGATCTCAATCGGTTTCCCGCCCGTCATGTTTCGGGCGGGAAATCAAAACTGAAGACAAACATCTTCCAGCGCCGACGACTGTTGGTGCACCCTTTTGGAAAGATTTCTCTTGGACGTTTTGGCAACCGCGCTGCCGGCACTGGCAGCGGCATTCGAACTCATTCTCCAGCCAAACGCCATAATCTACCTGGTGTTGGGCGTCGTCATGGGGCTCGCCATCGGCGTGTTTCCGGGCCTCGGCGGGATTGCAGGTCTTTCACTTATTCTACCATTTGTTTTTGGAATGGACACGGTCAGCGGTCTGGCGCTGATGGTCGGCATGGTTGCTGTCGTGCCAACGTCCGACACTTTCGCCAGTGTCCTGATGGGCATCCCGGGCTCGTCGGCGTCGCAAGCCACCGTGCTTGACGGCTTTCCGCTTGCCAAGCGTGGTGAGGCCGCCCGTGCGCTTTCCGCAGCTTTCGCATCGTCCCTTTTCGGCGGTCTGCTGGGCGCGCTCTTCCTCACGTTTTTCATTCTGATCGCCCGCCCGATCGTTCTGGCATTTGCCCTGCCGGAAATGCTGATGATCACGATTCTCGGGCTTTCGATGGTCGCCATTCTGGCTGGTCGCATACCCTTGAAGGGCGTTGCGGCAGCCGGGCTTGGCCTCATGGTCGGCACGATTGGCGAGGCCGATGCCGGCGGCTCCCTGCGCATGGCATCTTACGATATCCCCTATCTGACCGACGGATTGAAACTGGTCATCGTCGGTCTCGGCATTTTCGCCATTCCGGAAATTGTCCACCTGCTGCGTCAGGACCGGGCGATATCGAAGGCTGAAAAACTCGGCGGTGGCTGGTTTGAAGGTGTGAGAGACTGGTTTGCCAATATCTGGCTGTCGGTTCGCTGTTCGATTATCGGCGTTGTCGTCGGCATTATCCCCGGACTGGGCGGTTCCGTCGTTGACTGGATTGCCTATGGCCATGCTGTGCAAACCACGAAGGACAAGTCGAATTTCGGCAAGGGCGAAATTCGTGGCATTATCGGGCCGGAAAGTTCCAACAATGCCAAAGAGGGCGGCGGGCTGGTCCCGACCTTGATTTTCGGCATTCCCGGTTCCGGTTCCATGGCGATCTTCATGGGCGCAGTCGCCCTGCTCGGATCGGGCGATATCGAGATGGGACCACAAATGCTGTCCGGGTCCTATCTTGATATCACTTACACCATTGTCTGGCTGCTGGCGCTCGCCAATGTCGTGGGCACTCTGTTGTGCATCGCAGCGTCCGGCACAATCGCCCGGCTGACAACCATTCGCTTCACCCTAATTGCGCCGTTCCTGTTCATGCTGATCGCATTTGCAGCGTTCCAGTCAAACCAGTCGCTCGGCGATCTGGTCGCGCTTTTTGCAATCGGATTGCTCGGCATTCTGCTGCGGCGGTTTGACTGGTCGCGTCCGGCCTTTCTGATCGGCTTTGTGTTGTCCGGTCCCGCCGAAAGTTTCAGCAATCAGGCCTATCAGGTCGCCGGCTCGAAATTCCGTCAGGGCATGAGTGTGGGTCTGGAGTATATCTTCAGCCCCATCGTTCTGGTGCTGATCGTGATCACCGTGGTCTCCATCTATTTTGGCATTCGCCAGACCCAGGCTGTTGCCGCAGAAGGGGAGTCCCCTTCCGGTTCGAAACGGGCACCGCTCCTCTTCCTTCTTGGGCTTACGGCCTATCTCATCATTGCTTTCTGGAACGCGGCATCAATTTCCGATCGTCTTGTGACAGACAAGTTTTTCCCGATGCTGATTTCCGGCGTTTCGATCATCGCGTGTTTGGGCCTGCTGGTCACGATGATGCGTTCCAATGAGCAGGCCACGATTTTCGCAGATGGCGAGAACAGCCGCGAAGCCGCTGAACTCGCCCACGGGCTTTGGCCAACCCTTGCATGGTTCGCTGCACTGCTCGCAGCATCCGCCGTGTTCGGTTTCATCATTGCGCTCACGATCTTCCTACTCGCATTTTTTCGCATTCGGGCTGGCCTTGAATGGTCGCGATGCGCTGTGCTGACGATCTGCGGCATCGTCTTCATATGCGCCCTAGCGTGGATTTTGAATCGCGATTTCCCACCCGGTCTGCTACAAACCTACCTCGATATGCCATGGCCCATTGGAAGTGACAGAAGCTGGATCCGGTGATGCGACAGCGCGATATTCCGTGCATTTTGATGCGGGGCGGAACCTCCCGCGCACCCTATTTCAACCAGGCCGATCTGCCGCAGGATCGTGAGGCACTGGCGCAGGTTTTGATTGCGGCCATGGGTGCCGGGTCTCCCTTGCAGGTGGACGGCATTGGCGGTGGGCAACCCACCACAAGCAAGGTTGCGATGCTATTGCCTTCGGACGATGACTGGGCGGATGTCGACTATTTTTTTGCACAGGTGCACGCCGAGAAAGCCGAGGTCGATTTCGCGCCGTCCTGCGGCAACATCCTTGCAGGTGTTGGGCCAGCCGCCCTCGAAATGGGGTTGGTTGCGTCCGCGGGCGACTCAACGCCGGTGCGCATCCGCAACACCAATACCGGTGCTTACATCGAAGCTATTGTGCAGACACCGGGCGGCGACGTTTCCTATGACGGCGATGCCCGCATCGATGGCGTGCCCGGAACGGCTGCTCCCGTAATCCTGAATTTCATGAACGTTGTTGGTTCCAAAACCGGCGCCCTGTTTCCCACCGGCAATGCGGTTGATACGATTGATGGCATAGATGTGACCTGCATCGATGTCGCCATGCCGATGGTCATCGCTCGCGCTGCAGATTTCGGCATCACCGGTTATGAAAGCCGCGAAGAGCTTGATGAGAACAAGGCGTTGTTTGAAGCTTTCGAACCCATTCGCATCAAGGCTGGTGCGCTGATGGGGCTTGGCGATGTGGCGCAATCGGTCGTGCCTAAATTCGGTTTGTTGGCCGCACCGCAACAGGGTGGTGCGATTGCAGCGCGCTATTTCATGCCGTGGCGCTGCCATCCCAGTTTTGCCGTCACAGGTTCCATCTGTACCGGGTCATGCCTGCTTGCACCGGGTACGGTCGCCGAAGGCCTTTTTGCGTCGCCCAACGAAAACCCGGCACCGATCAGGATTGAACATCCTTCCGGAGCGATAGACGTGGTTTTTGACTATAAAATTGGCGACGATGGGTTTGAGCTGAAATCAGCCGGCCTTCTGCGCACCGCGCGCAAGCTGTTTTCCGGCCATGTCTGTGTTCCGGGCGATGTCTGGCCAGATGCGTAGGCCTTAGCGCAAAGCCAGCCAAAAAAAGTTAAGTGCGCCGATCACCGTCAGCACATCAACCAGGGTTGCATGACCGGCATTGGTCATCCGTCGCAGCACGGTGCGACCGAGCCAGTTTCCGGGAATGGTCAACAACCCGATCAGAATGCCAAGTGCCAGATAGCGCATGTCGAGCAGGTCTGACGCGCCGAACACCGTCAATCGGGTCACATTGGTGACCAGGGCAATCGCTGCAAGTGTCGCCACAAAGGCCTCTTTCGCGAGGCCGTAGCCCAGCATGAAGGGGATCAGCAACATGCCCGGGCCGATGGATACACCTGACAAAGCACCGTAAACGGCCCCAACGGCATTGAGGGTGATCGTGCTGGTCCGCACCTTTCGGTTCATTGCCCAGCGGCGCAGGGGAATGGAAATCAACACAATGGTCCCCAGAACGGCAGCCACAAGCGACGATGACATGCGCCCGTAGATCAAAGCGCCTGCTACAATGCAAGGCACTGCAACGAGCGTGACGGCGAAAAAGGCGCGTTTGTTGAAGTCCGGCAGATTCAGCAGCGCGCGCGAAGAATGGCTGATCAGCAGGGCAACGCTCATGACAGGCACCACCGGTTTGACGCCAATTACCGATGCCAGAACCGCGGTCATCAGGAACCCCCCAGCCACCCCGGTCGCGCCATGGACAGCCGATGTTGCAAGCGCGGCCACGCAGATCACAGCGAGGGTCAAAAGACTAAGATCGTCGAAAATGGGCAAGAGACAGGGGAACCTGACCTGAAATCAGGTCGTACCGGTTGGGATTCTCCTTTGTCTTATGACATGTTCGCTCAAACTGAAACAAGCGCAGGTCAAAACCAGTCACTTTGCTCGCTTTGGTTTTTGGCTTGGAAAGCCCGTCGTCCAGCCACTCGAAAAGAACTGAACGGAAGCCTGATTGAGGACAAGATGCCTGCCCACCCAGACCTGATCGCGCAGAACGCACAGTTTGAAAAGAAAATCCACAAACTGTCATCGAAGATCTACTGCGCGGTGGGATATGCAGCATCCAACGTACATTTTCTGGTGGGGCAGCGCGGTATAGTGGTCATCGATACCACTGAAACGACACAAGCCGCAGAGAACATCTTGGCGGATTTTCGCAAGATTTCAGATCTCCCTGTCACGACCATCATCTACACTCACTCCCATCGTGATCACATTTCTGGTGCGACTATATTTGCACAGGGGCGCGATGTTGAAATTATCGCGGCTGATAACTTCGAGTCGGACCTTGTCCATGTCGATCAGTCCCGTCCGACACCAAATGCGGCACTAATGGCACGGACGAAACGGCATTTCGGCATCGGTTTGAGGTCTGATGAGCGGATCAATATAGGTATTGGGCCCGGCGACCGCCCAATGAAAGGATTGGGCGCCGGATATATTGAGCCTACGATGCGGGTTTGCGAAAGAACCTCGATCAGTCGAGAAGGCTTTGATCTGGACCTGGCAAAAGCCGCCGGCGAGACTCCAGACCATATCATTGTCTGGTGGGAAGCCGGGCGGGTTCTGTTCAGCGGTGACAATTTCTACCATACGTTTCCCAATCTCTATGCCATTCGTGGAACACAATATCGGGACTTTGATGCATGGGCTGATACAATCGATCAGCTGATGGCTTATAAGCCAAAGATATTGTCACCAGGCCACACAAATCCGGTGATAGGCGAGGAGAAGATTGCTGAAGTCTTGACGAATTATCGAGACGCAATCCGATATGTCGTCAGCGAAACCGTAAAGGGTATGAACGCCGGTTTTGATCCGGTTACCATCGCTTCCAATATAAAGCTTCCCGAACATCTTGCCGCCAAGAGCTATTTGCAGGAATTTTATGGTCATGTTGGCCACGCATCACGCGCCTATTTTGCCGGAACCCTTGGCTGGTTCGACGGCAATCCAACCAGTTTGGGTGAACTGCCACCAGCTGTGGAAGCAGCCAATGTGATCGCGCTCGCCGGTGGGGCTGATCAGATTCTCGCTGCCGCCAACACGGCATTGAATGAAGGAAGTGCTCAATGGGCAATGGAACTTGCTGACCGGCTTATAGCGGCAAACACTGAAGCTTCTGCCGCCCGGGATATCAAGATTGTGGCTCTTCGCCAACTTGCTGATCAGACCATCAATGCTCCCACGAGGAACTACTATTTGCTTTCGGCACGAGAGCTGGAGGAAGTGTGAGATTTATGCTGTTGGTTTCCTTATGAAAGAACGATGAAGCCAATGCGGTAGCCCGGATTAATGACAAAGAGGGCAAAACGGCGGGAACGAGCGGGGAACAGACCCTGCGGATTTTCGTGCGGCGCACAATCGCCTCAACGTCCCGCTTTTCTTGCTGCAGAAATCCTGGAAACACCGGATTAATGGTGCACCTGACCGCAGAAACATCGAACCAGGTTTTTGCGAGTTTAGCGGATTGGGATGCGGCGTTGAAGGATAATCCGCTGTATGGCGGTCCCGGTCTGTGAGTAAGTTGTTGGCTTTGATGGGAAGCGGTTTGTTTCGGTCGGTTTCCGCTCAATTGGGATCGATGGCTGCTGAACAATGAGAACTGAGGCGTGGCTCTTCCGGGCTGCACTCGTTTCCTCATTCTGCTCCGGGTGCCTATGGCCAAAGCCAAGACCACATCTGCAAAGTCACTGCGTCTGTCCTTTCGTGTCAGCGAGAGCGAAAGGGCATGGCTGGAGAAACAGGCTGGTCAGGCCTCGGTGAGTTCCTATGTCCGGCATCGTCTGTTCGGACATGGTGATTTCAACTGCGTGGCTTCTGCGAAGACGTCACGACCTCGAAAGGTTCGAGTAGATCGAAAGGTTCTGGCTCAAATCCTCGCTCTGCTGGGCCGAACATCGGCGCTGCATCATCTATCTTCGTTGTCGAATGCAGCCCGCTCCGGTTCTCTCGTGATGACGCCCGAAGCGGAGGCCGTGATTTGTTCAGCGCATTGCGAACTGTTGGAAATCAAATCCCTTCTGGTGAAGGCTCTGGGTATCTGGGAAAGTTGATCTTTCATGATCCTGAAAGCCTCACAACGCGGTGGTGCCAAACAACTGGCGCAGCACCTTATGAGACTGGACGACAATGATCATGTCGAGCTCCACGAGATCAGAGGGTTTCTGAGCACTGACATATTGGGAGCCCTGAAAGAAGCTCGGGCCGTCAGTCAGGGCACGAAGTGCAAACAGTTCCTGTTTTCTGTCTCTCTGTCCCCACCTCAGTCCGAAAGTGTTAGCATCGATCAGTTTGAAGATGCCATTGGACGGATTGAGAAGAAGAACGGGCTTAAGGACCACCCCCGCATCATTATCTTTCACGAGAAGAATGGCCGCCGCCATGCCCACGTGGTGTGGTCGCGTATCGATGCGGAGACGATGACGGCGAAGAACCTATCCCATTTCAAGCTGAAGTTGAGAGATATCTCCCGTGATCTCTATATGAAGAATGGTTGGCTTGTGCCCCGTGGTCTGATGGATCACAAAGCCTCGGACCCGCGCAACTTCACCCTGGCCGAATGGCAGGAAGCCAAGAGATATGGGTTCCATGCCGGTGATCAGAAGGCTCTAATCCAGGAATGCTGGCGGCTTCTGACTCAAGATCATCCTTCTCCCATGCCCTGGAAGAACGAGGCTACCGCCTTGCTCGTGGAGACAAGGGCGGTCATGTTGCAATTTCCTGGCAGGGACAGGTTCTTCCCATCACCCGAGCAACGAAGAAGCGGGTTGCAGTGGTTGCCGCAAAGCTCGGCGATCCAAACGACCTTCCCAGCGTGGAGGATACCAAACAGCGGATCAAAGCTGATCTTGGTCAAACCTTCTCACGCATGGCCGGTGAAGTGTGTGCGACAAGGCGGGCGGCGAAAGGCACGCTTAAGAGCCAGATCGAACAGATGGTCAGACTGCACCAGACAGAACGAGCAAAGCTTGACCAAGCGCTGGAACGCAGATGGAACAATGAAACCAAGGGCCGCACCGACCGCTTTCGGCTCGGCGTCAAGGGCCTTTGGGATCGCGTGACCGGCAGACACCGCGCGATCAGAGAACGGAACGAAGACGAAGCCTATGCGGCCCTGATGCGAGATCGACACCAGCGACAATCACTCATTGATGCTCAACTGGCAGACCGCAGAGAACTTCACCAACAACACCGCACTCTGGAACGAGACCTATTGCGGACCGTTCAATACATCAAATCAGAGCGCAACGAATTCAGGGAACAACTCGACCAATCCGATCGGTGGACCAAGCAGGTCAAAAACCGGTCCAAACGACCGCGCCGCCGCAGGCGGCAATCACCCTCACTCGAGATGTGATCAGCGACTTTCCCGCAAACCCGCCATTGGCCTTCAAGGAACAAATCGGCTGTCTTGTTGGAAGTTCGTCCGAAACGAATCCGCCGTGAATACGGACTCCGAGCCCATACCGACCGACGCTGCGGCGCGTCCGAATGACTGCTTCAGAAGGCCAAGCCGGCAATTATTCTACAAACGGAATGAATGGCACGCGCTCTCTAACCGAAACCTTTGGGATCAACTCCTTGACAGCCTCTTGGAAGTGTTCCGATGCATTGTGAGCATCCCAGCCTGCCGCATCAACATATAGCTCGTACACAAAGAAGGCGTTCGTATCGGTAGGCGATCTGTAGGGCATGAAGAACTTCACGCCTTCTTCAGCCATTGTCGGAGCAATCAACCTTTCAAGGATTTCTGCAACGGCATCAGCTTCGCCATCCTTTGCGACGATGTTGATTGCAACGACAAAACCATCGTTCAGATTGGCAGCATTGGGATCAGAGTATTGAGTCATTCTTATTCACGGCTTGTCAGCAATTTTAGACCAGCAAAAGCAAAGAAGGTGCCTAGAACGCCTTGAATGAGACGTCGGGATTTCCCGTATAATCGCACCATCGCCGGAGTCGAGAACGCAACCGCATAAATCAGGTGAATGGCAATCGAAAGCAGGAATGTCCCAAGAACGATGATAGCACCTACCCAAAGTGGCGCTCCTTCCTTCAGCCCAAGAGAGATGATTGCGATCCAAGCAAGAGCTGCCTTCGGGTTGGTCATTTGGATGATGTAGCCACGCCTGAGATATCCAAATGGCGTGCGCCGTCCGCCTGCCAATTCTGTTGCTTCAATATCATGAGGTGATGCTGCAGACTTGAAGGATTTGTAAGCAAGCCAGAGTAGGTAAAGACCACCGAATGTTTTGATTGCCAAAAGAGCTGAAGCATAGGTGGCAAGTATGGCTGACAAACCAAAGACTGTAAGAATGGCCCAGCTAAATGAACCACTCGCAACGCCCATAGCCAATGACATACCGGACGACCGGCCAACGCTCATTGAGGTGCCAATGACAGCAAGTATATTGGGTCCGGGGCTGGCGATGGCCAGTAGGAATGCAGAATAAGCGAGAAGGATGCCTGGGAGGTAAATGGATATATCTTGCATGGTATCGCTTTCAATCAAATATGAAGTTGTTCACACAATGTTCTAAAGCCTTCACTTTGGCAAACGAAACTTCATATGGACTCTACCGCACATAAAGCGGGCCTTGGTTCAGCAGCAGAAAATGGGCGTTTCGTCCACCTTGCCGACCTTGCCTGTTTCCCTGCAAATTAGGCGATCACGATTGCTCGTCACATTTGGCAGCAGCTCTTCGAATGTCCGGATTTCTGACTGCAGCTATGATGATCGGCGTTGCTGTCTCCCCTGATTGAACGCTTCAATTCCTCGTTTCGCCATGAGCCGTTCGGGTTTGTCATCGGTGTAATCGAGCCCGTTGCGCAAACGACCGGTATGGGTCTCGTAGAGTTGGTCGAGAACCCAGAGCACGGTTTGCTCACCTGACAGATTGAGCTCTGTCAGATAGGCAGCGAGTTCGCTGTTGTACTCAGGATCACGGAGCTTCCGTGGATGGGAGCATCTGATCTCCCGGTTTACGCGATGTGCACGTCTTGGGACGTGCGGGCTTTGGGTGTCTTTCGACACTTGGTCCGGAATGTCTTTCGACATTTGGGTTCTTATGTCTTTCGACATGGGCGCCTCCTTCAAGGAGGCGGAATGCGCACCCCGCCATTGGGTTGATGGCCCTGGGCTGTTGGTTGGGGTTCTGGCCAGCCGGAAGAGACTTCCCTTCCGGAATTTGAGATGCAGACTGCAAGGAAAATGATGCGTCAGGCACGCAAAATGTGTGGGTGGAAGGACGACGAAACGCTAAACTATTCAACTGGTTGGATAGTTTGAGCGTGAGTGCGATACGGTCGCATGCAGCCGATCGAGTAATCGGCGGAGGTTGAAAGCGCCGTCGGCCAAATACTGCTTGTAAGCGGTTACGGACGTATGCGGCATCAGTGGCTAAGGTCGGTTGATGCGTCCTGATTGATCGGTGACGACCGCAAAAGAAAAGGCCGGTCGTTGGGACCGGCCTGTCAGGGATGGGATTGGCAGTCTTGAAGCGACTGCCTGTAACGAAGCTTTGTCAGCGGCTCCTGTGATCGCCCCTTACGGGAGGGGTGGCGGTATCAGGGTCAGCGGCTTTGATCAAAATCGCGCTCCACCTTTCGGGCGGCACCATCAAGCCGGTTTTGCAGATAGCGAATGCGCCGCTCTCTCATGCGCATGCCGCGCCTGATCGGGTCCTGGGCATCGACTACCCAATTGGGCAATGGGTGATCGAGCGCTGGTGTTGGCAGATCGTTGGCCGATCCGCAATGAGCCGATCAAGCTCATCGCGGGTGGCTGTGTTGCCGGATGAGGTGCCGGTGGGCCTGCTGTCGGTGACAGGATTGCCGGTTCCGGGTTTTGCATCATCTTGCGCCATCAGTCTTTACCCTCACGCCTTAAAGCGGTGTCGGGCCATCATCGTAATGCTGACCCTGCTGTTGATCCTGTTGGCGGTCGCGCACCGGAATGCCTTGGGCAGCGCGTTGATCCTGGAGATAGCGAAAGGGATCGGTGCCCTGGGCATTCTCAAAGCTCTTGACGATGATGGCCTTGGTCTCCTCACGGGACCGGCCGGTCTGATCTGACAAGCGGTCCGCATAGGCGTTGAGGGCTTTCGAGTAATAACCCTTCTCCTCGATCAGGGTTTTGATCTTCCCGGCATAGGAGCGAGCCTGTTCATTGTGTTGCTCGTTCCACGGCACCGGATCAGGCGGTGACAGAACCGGACCGCTCGATGTGGCATAGACAACGGCACGATCGATCTCCGGCGGAAGCTCGGCATTCTTGAAATAGTCCTTCAAGGGTACGCCCTGCTGTTCACGCGGAATGGTGACAACGCCGTCGCGGGTTTGAACCAGTCGTTCCTTGGCGGGGTCGAAGCTGGCGTCCGCATTGGGTGCCGGGTTTTGCGTTGCGCTTGTTGTGGGAGCAGTATTGGCCGCTGAAGCTGTTGCTTCAGGATGGGTGTGTTGGTCGGACATAGGGTCTCTCTTTCATTGGGGGTTGAACGGACCTGTCCGGCATCATCGGGTGTCGAAGCCAATCGACCCGATGGAGCAGCCGGACAGGCCGGGTTCACTCTGGCCGTCTCAGCGCAAGAGATGAGGGAAAGTCTGGAGAAACAGGACGATCAGCAGACCGACCACGATGAAGCCGCCGGTATGGGACAGAAAGCGCTTGATCAGATAGAAGAGCGCCTTGCGGACCCTTGGATTGGCCTGTTTGTGGGTGAAGGACCGTCCCCGTCTTGTGACCCAGTTCCTAAGCCGTCCGAGCTTCACCTCGACCGGCATCAGATAACGGCTTGCCTTGCCCGTCCGTCTGTCCCGATACATCGGATTGGGGGCGATTTGGTGCCTATAGGGCTTGATCGCAAAGACCGGCACCTTGCGGGCCAGAATGGGCTTTAGATTGCCCTTGAAGATAATCTGGCTGTCGGGTCCCAACTGTCTCACCTTATCGCTGTTCAACAATGATCGGCTAAGCAAAAAACCACATTGCTACTATGCCAATTGTTGCAGTCTAGAGTTCGTAGAATTGCGCAGCTCCGAGTTTTGGGGCAGTTTTTCCATATTCTGAAGGGAAGACTGCGGGAAGACTAAAGAATCTTGTTGTCGGTGGCGGTCTTTTGATCTTCGTGATCAACGCCGTTTTTGATCAGGAAGCAGATGACGACATTCAAAGCCGTCAGGATGTGGGGCCAGCTACGGTTACAGTTATGCCGCCGCAATCCGTTGTCGCACCTATCAAGGCTCCAGCAAACCCTGCGCGTCCGAAGATCACACAAAAAGCAAAGTCGGACAAAGTCGCTGCTTTACCGAAGGTGAAACCAAGTCCTTTAGGAACTGAAAAAGCGGCAAAGCCTCCGCTTAAATCCACCCTCAAATATGTAGATGCAAGTCGTCTGAATGTCGGAAACGGACCCGATAAGTCCTCAAAAGTGATCTGGACGCTCAAGCGCAATCAACAGGTTCCTGTTGTCGAAAAATCCGGTGACTGGTCGCGTGTTCAAACCGAGCGGCTCAGCGGTTGGGTGTTCTCGAAATATTTGTCAGTGCGTTTACCAGAAACAGCAAACAAATCACCCACGCCGCAGGCAAGGCAAGAATCAGGTCAATCCGTTGCGCAAATTAAGCGCATATTAATGAAGCGCTCCGTTGCCTACTATTCTGGAAATTGCCCATGCCCTTAAAACAGGGATCGGGCGGGCAGACGTTGCGGGAAGCGCAGTGCATGGTCGAGGCCGGGCGGCGCAAACCCACTGTGTTATCCATCTGATGTTACGAGCAGGATGATCAATCAATATCAGGCGAGAAATTGAGCCATGTCGAGATAGTATAACCACCGATCATGGCCAGATGTTCTCATAATCGATGCTCGTTTTTGCGAATAGTTTCTGCTCAAGTTGATCAAGGGTCGCAAAGCATTCTACCCGATACTCTTCGGGGTTTACGCCGAGCACGATAGCTACGCCTATCGCGTTAACAGCCTCAGTGATCCAGTCGCACCAATCAGCTTGATCCGAAAGACCTGTTGTTATCCGAAGAACCTTCCGGGAGATTTCATTGCCAAGCAAAATGCGGTTATCCGAATTCATGTCTGCAACATGACCTCGCACCTGCTCCAAAAGCTCAAATCGGTGTGGAGTGCTCATTGCTTAGATTTCATAGCGCGGTGGAGGCAATTGCAGGACTCGGCACGGCATTCTCCACACCGCCGATCCCAGTGTATTTGCAGTGACGATAATCCAGTATGAAATGACCATCACTCCCCCAATAATGAGGGGAGGACTTTGATGCACTGGTATTTTTGGGTGACAATGTGCCTCTAAGGTGGCGGGCGTGATTATTGGAGTGTGAACAATGACGACAGTATACGGGGCGGTGACATGCGACAGATGATTGAATGATTGGCGGTCAAGAACGACACCGCGAAAACAATTTCACATTGGGTAATGCTCGTCGTTGCTCTGCTTCCCTTGGTTGCCGCCGTTGTGATCGTCTCGAATTGATATCTATTGGCTTGGCAGATGGCGGCGGAATGTAAACACTCCCCGAACATGGCCTTGGAGCCGCCTGCAAAAGCTCTGAATGCTGTCCATCCAATCGGCGCAAATCCCGTTTGATTGAGCGACGATAATATCAAGCTGACTGGGTGCAGGCAGGTAATCCTTGAAGCGTGCGCTCTCGTCAACGCGGTGAAAGAACGCCCTGAGCGCCTTGCGCCGCGTGTCATGGCCCACGATGGTTCCG
The DNA here is from genome assembly GCA_039180085.1 of Pseudomonadota bacterium. Classification (GTDB taxonomy): domain Bacteria; phylum Pseudomonadota; class Alphaproteobacteria; order Rhizobiales; family Rhizobiaceae; genus Pseudahrensia. Next base: position 434 of record JBCDDX010000033.1, on the reverse strand, counting down.
TCTTTTATTGCCACATAAAACCGCAGCCTGCGCTCCATTGAACCACCTGTGAAAAGGACTGCTTTTCTAATTTCAAAACGGGTCGGCTCTTTGGTGAGGTGAACGAGTATCGGGAAGGTGCCATACAGCCTTTCATGCAAAAACAAGCGACCTTGGTATCTCAAATTCTTGCCAATGGCACGCAGCAACACGACACCTTTTCCGTTTTGGAACGCGAAGTTGTCTGGCAGCTTCGTCAAGCTGTGCAACCTAACATGCTCTCCATTTTCAAAACGCGTGCTCTGTTCCAAATCAACCAAGTTGTTCAACTCGACATCTTGCTTGTTTTTGAACCGGGTCGCTTCCGGCAGTTTGCGTATCTGCGGTAGATAAACATGTTCGCCATTTAGGAAAGTCGTTGATGGAGGCACAGTCACAACGCTTGTCAACTGAAC
>JBCDDX010000032.1:0-29950 GCA_039180085.1 Pseudomonadota bacterium | reverse complement strand
CGCACCGGAAAGACCGCCGCCAAAGAGTTTCGGATGGTGCAGGATGTGCGTGATCTGAATGCCGGAAGCGAAGATTTTTCCCCCCACTGGTATCGCATAACAAACCAGACGATGGCGCACAAAGACTATAAGCGCCCACTTATTGTCTGGGAGATTGCGGACATCACGCAAGAACGCCTGCAACAGGAGCGGGTGTTCCTCGATCTGCAGCACGCGATTGACTATCTTGATCATGCGCCGGCCGGTTTCTTCTCTGCACAGCCCGACGGGTCGATCATGTATCTCAATGCCACACTGTCCGACTGGCTGGGAATTGATCTCACCCAGTTTCGACCCGGCGACATGAATATGGAGTCGCTCATTTTGGGCGATGGCATGGCACTGCTGAACACGCTGGATGTCGGACCGGGAGAATCCAAGACGGCTGTTGTCGATCTTGATCTGTCCTGTTCGGATGGCAAGAGCCTGCCGGTTCGGCTTTATCACAAAGTGCCATTCGCGCCCGATGGCGCGCCCGGTGCCACGCGTACCGTGGTGCTGAACCGCAGTGCCGGGGAGGGTATTTCAGAAGAATTGCGGGCGGCAGAAGTTCGGTTCACCCGCTTTTTCAACAACACACCAATTGCCATCGCGTCGTTTGCAGAAGACGGCACGATGATCCAGTCCAACGCACCGTTCCAACGCCTGTTCGCGCCCGTTCTTGCAGCTGCGAGCCAGGCCGGTGATGGTCCTTCCGTCACGATTGATCAATTGTGTGGCGAGAATGAACGCGCCGCCCTGATGGCGGCCATGGCCGAAGCGAATGAAGGTAAAGGGGCCATCGACTTCGTTGATTCCGTTTTGCCGGGTCTCACCGCTCAGATCGATGACGAAGAATGCTCGATCCGATATTTCCTCAGTGCGGTTGCTGATGGCGATATTGACGGTGATGATTCCACAAAACGCGAACGCGCGATCCTCTACGCTATCGAAATGACAGAGCAAAAAGCTCTGGAGCGTCAGATGGCGCAAGGGCAAAAAATGCAGGCCGTTGGCCAATTGGCCGGTGGTATTGCGCATGATTTCAACAATGTCTTGACCGCAATCATCGGCTTTTCAGACCTGCTGTTGTCCAATCATCGCCCCTCGGATCCGTCCTTCCCGGACATCATGAACATCAAGCAGAACGCCAATCGGGCCGCTTCGCTGGTGCGGCAATTGCTTGCCTTCTCAAGGCGTCAGACATTGCGGCCACAAACGCTTTCGGTTTCCGATGTTCTAGCTGATCTGCGCATGCTGATTGCTCGTTTGCTGGGCGACAAGATCAAGCTGGAGATCAACCATGGTCGTGACCTTTGGCCATTGCGGGCTGATATAGGTCAGTTCGAACAGGTGATCGTAAATCTTTGCGTCAATGCGCGCGATGCGATCAACGACACTAAAGTCGATGGCGGCACCGTGACGATCACCACATCAAACTTCGATGGAAAAACCGCAAACAGCGACTATTTGCGCAAGGAGATGCCTGAAGCGGAATATGTGCTGATTGAGGTGAGCGACACCGGCACCGGCATGACGCCGGAGGTGATGCAGAAGATTTTTGATCCATTCTTCTCGACCAAGGATGTGGGCAAGGGAACCGGGCTTGGTTTGTCCACGGTCTATGGGATCATCAAACAGTCCGGCGGCTTCATTTATCCTGAGAGTGAGATGGGTTCGGGCACAACCTTCCGGATTTTCCTCCCGCGTCACGAACCTTCCGAAGCCGAGACGAGCGCTGCGGCTGAGGAGGCCGAGGGCAAAAAAGAGGAAAAGGCGCGCGATCTCGCAGGCAATGCCACAATCGTTTTTGTTGAAGACGAAGACGCTGTGCGGGCTGTCGGGACACGAACCTTGCAGACCAGAGGGTATGATGTTCATGAAGCAGAGAACGGTGCCGAGGCGCTGGAACTGATTGAAGAGCTCGGCGATACCGTTGATCTGGTGGTCTCTGATGTCGTGATGCCGGAAATGGACGGGCCGTCACTTCTCAACGAAGTGCGAAAGACGGGCAGCAAAGTGCCGTTTATATTTGCGTCCGGATATGCCGAAGATGCTTTTGAGAAAAATCTGCCGGAGGAAGAGCAAGGCAAGTTCGGATTCCTTCCCAAGCCTTATTCTCTCAAACAATTGGCGACTGCTGTAAAAGAGGCTTTGGATGAAGATGGCTAGGGCGCCACTTCTTTCTGCGAACGACCATACACCTTTCCGGGACATATTGGCCCCGGCACTGGACACAGGCATAATTTCGGCTCAAAACGCCACCGAGCGGTTTGCATAGGCGATGCAAGGATATTCCGGATGAAAAAATTCTTTCTGCAATTCTTTACGTGGTGGAGCGGGCAGACGCTTGGCACACGGTTTTTCACCTGGCGCAAGGGTGAACGTGTGGGCGAAGACGAAGCGGGCAACGTTTATTATCGTTCCGCGGACAATCGTCGCTGGGTGATTTACGCAGATCAAACGGAAGCAAGCTCCATTCCTGCGGGTTGGCATGGCTGGATTCATCACCGTACTGATGTTGCACCCAGTGAGGAAAACTATGAAGCGCGGGAATGGGAAATGGGGCACAAACCCAACATGACCGGAACGCGCGGCGCTTACCGTCCGAAAGGGTCAATCGCCAATCAGGAAAAGCGGCCTGAAGTCACCGGCGATTACGAAGCCTGGACGCCTTAAAACGTTCAAAACGGCCCCATGTTTCACCTTTAATCACCTCGGCGGATCGCCTGCCGTTAAGACAAAATTTGCCATATTCGGATTGTATCAGACGACAGTCTGTTCAGCCCGACGTGTTTGAAATCGCCAAGATCATGCTCTCTTTTCCGCGTCTGCCCATGTGGGTCGCAACTGCCGCGTCATTTGCGCTTCTGGCTGCCTTCGGCAATACGGCGCAGGCCGAGCGGATATCGAACCGCGTGGCCGTGTTTTCCGGCATTGACAAGATTTCCGGCCGCATCACCACGTTCGATGTTTATGTGAATGAAACCGTGAAATTTGGGCAATTGGAGCTCACGCCGCGCGTTTGCTACTCGCGCCCGGTGACAGAACAGCCCAAGACAACAACGTTTGTTGAGGTTGATGAGATCACGCTCGACCGTCGTATTGAGCGCCTGTTTACAGGCTGGATGTTTGCTGAGAGCCCGGGGCTTAATGCTGTTGAACATCCCGTCAATGATGTCTGGTTGATCGGCTGCAAACAGACGTCTGATATTCCGCCACCGCCATCCAACTAAAAGACCTCAGGGCCGGTCGAGGGCGAAAAAGTCCGCTTCATAAAGCAGGGCTGCATCAAGCATTGTCTCATAATCGCGTTTCGGGACGTCAATAACGCCAAACTGGGCCAGATGGGTGGTGTTGAACTGGGTGTCCAGCAACTCAAACCCGCCAGCCCTAAGCCGCTCCACCAAATGCGCCAGAGCCACTTTCGAGGCGTCCGTCGCGCGCGAAAACATGCTCTCGCCGAAAAAGGCGCCGCGCAGCCGCACACCGTACAGCCCGCCAACCAGTTGCCCATCCTGCCAGCATTCCACAGAATGGCAGTGTCCCATCTCGTGCAGCTCACCATACAGTTCACGGATGCGCGTGTTGATCCAGGTCTGGCGTCGATCATCGGTGCTTTGCGCACACATGCTGATAACGTCGTGAAAGGCCGTATCAACCCGGACATCGAAAACGTTCTGCCGGATGGTTCGCGCAAGGCGACGGGGCAGATGAAAAGCATCAAGCGGCAGAACGCCCCTGACATCCGGCTCTACCCAGAAGAGGCCGGGATCATCAGCAGATTCGGCCATGGGAAATATCCCGCAGGCATATGCCTTCAGCAGCACCTGCGGTGTAATTTCCATCATGAGATCGTCAATGCCTGACATGGCGTTCGATCAGCCCGATGCTTTAGTCTTCCAGATATTTTTCCAGCCAGTGAATGTCATAATTGCCCGCAATTACGTCTTCATTGCGAACCAGGTCCTGAAACAGTGGAATGGTTGTTTCGATGCCACCAACGACAAACTCGTCCAAAGCACGTCTGAGACGGTTGAGGCATTCGGGACGGGTGCGACCAACAACGATCAGCTTGCCGATGAGGCTGTCATAATATGGCGGCACGGAATAGCCGGAGAACACGCCGGAATCGACGCGTACGCCAAGGCCACCCGGTGGGTGATAGTAGTCTATCTTTCCGGGCGAGGGCACAAAGGTGCGGGCATTTTCAGCATTGATGCGACACTCAATGGCGTGGCCCTGAAAGCGAACATCTTCCTGCGTGATCGACATGCCTTCGCCGGAAGCAACACGTAATTGCTCGTTGACCAGATCGATACGCGTGATCATCTCGGTCACGGGGTGCTCAACCTGCAAACGGGTATTCATCTCAATGAAGTAGAACTCGCCGTTCTCATACAGGAATTCAACAGTGCCAGCGCCGGAATAGCCCATATTGGCAACCGCATCGGCGCAGATTTTGCCGATACGGGCGCGCTGCTCCTCTGAAATTGCTGGCGAGTTGGCCTCTTCGAAGACTTTCTGGTGGCGTCTTTGGAGTGAGCAGTCGCGCTCGCCAAGATGCACACCGGCACCCTTGCCGTCGCCCATCACCTGAACTTCAATGTGGCGCGGTTTTCCAAGATATTTCTCAATGTAAACGGAATCATCGCCGAATGCCGCGCCGGCTTCCGTGCGCGTGGTCTGGAGCGCTGTTTCCATTTCAGTGTCATTTCTGACAACACTCATGCCCCGGCCACCGCCGCCCGATGCGGCCTTGATGATCACCGGATAGCCGATATCATTGGCAATGCGACGGGCATCATCAAGCTCCGTGACCGCGCCGTCCGACCCGGGAACAACCGGAATTCCCAGTTCCTGCGCTGTCTGCTTGGCCATGATCTTGTCGCCCATCGTATTGATGTGCTCGGCAGATGGGCCAATGAACGTGATGTCGTGCGCCTTCAGGATTTCAGCGAATTTGGCATTCTCAGACAGAAATCCATATCCGGGGTGAATAGCGTCTGCGCCGGTTATTTCGCACGCCGCGATAATCTCATGAACGTTGAGATAGGAATCGCGCGAGGCAGGGGGGCCAATACAAACGCTCTGGTCAGCAAGTCGAACATGCATGGCATCCGCATCGGCGGTGGAATGAACGGCAACGGTTTCGATGCCCAATTCCTTGCAGGCGCGCAAAATACGCAGAGCAATTTCGCCGCGATTGGCGATAAGAACCTTGGAAAACATCAAGCGGCCCTTAACTCAAGACGATCAGGTTTTGGCCAAATTCAACGGGTTGGCCGTCCTCGACTGCAATTGAGGCCACCACGCCATCCGCTGTCGCAGGGATCTGGTTCATCGTCTTCATGGCCTCGACGATCATGATGGTCTGGCCTTTCTTGACCGTTTGACCAACCTTTACAAATGCGTCGGCACCGGGGGCAGGGGAAAGATAGGCTGTGCCGACCATCGGAGATTTGACAGGCGTGCCGCTGGCTTCAGCATCGCTGGTTGCTGTGGTCTCATTTGCTGCGGGTGCCGGGGTTGCTGCAGGGGCCGGAGCAGGGGCGGGTGCTGCGGCATAAGTTACTGCGGGTTGGCTGTACTCAACGCCGCCGCGCACCAAGCGAATGCGCAGATCACCTTCCTCAACCTCAATTTCGTTGAGGTCTGTGTCCTTGATCAGCTTCGCCAGATCGCGGATCAGTTTGGTGTCGATGTCGGATTTCTTGTTTGACATGGCGCGTGGTTGCCTTTTGTTTTATTGGCCGGTCGCAGAGATATCCGGCGTGTCGCAATTTCGTTTAATTGTTAACGTGATCGATAAGCGCTTGCAGCGCCAGAGTATAGCTTGATGCTCCAAATCCACAAATTTGGCCAATACAGGCGGCTGCAATGGCCGAATGATGCCTAAATGGCTCGCGTGCATGGATGTTTGAGAGGTGAACTTCCACAACCGGCACGGAAATGGCCTTGATCGCATCATGAAGTGCTATCGATGTGTGGGTGTATGCGCCAGCATTGATAGCGACGCCCACGCCATCTTTTCCAGCCTCATGGAGCCAGTCTACCAGCGCACCTTCATGGTTGGATTGCCTGAACACGAGATCAAGGCCCGCATCAGAGAGTTTTGTACGGCACAGAGATTCGATATCGTCCAGAGTCGTGGAGCCATAAACACCCGGCTCGCGTTGCCCCAAAAGGTTCAGGTTTGGACCATTGATGACAAATATGGTTCCTGAAACTGGCATTTTGGCCCCGTTTTCCAGCAATCGTTCGAATTAAAGCGCTTCGTGACACAATTCAGTCATTTGGTCGAGCCGGAAACGCCGTCAGCGCTTGGCGCTCAGCAAGTGGCCTTGCCACATTTGCGAACATTCCCGATTTTCTGCCGCAGGACATCTGCTCCAAGAGCACCGAATATCACCTCATCGCCGATGACATATGATGGTGTGCCATTGATGCCCAATGCGGTCGCCAGTTGATTGACCTCCTGAAACGCATCAACGATGTCGTCCTTCTGCGCTTCCGCGTTGATCTCATCGAGGTCGAGGCCCATCAGTCCGGCCGTTTCCAGAGCGCGATTGCCGTCTTTCGGGCCATCAAGACCGAGCAGGGTGTTGTGGAAGCGGGCATATTGTTCTGGGTAAAGACGGTAAACGGCAGTTGAAATGCGGCTCGCTTCGACCGAACCCGGGCTGAGAATCGGAAGTTCTTTCATGACGAAATTGATGTTCGGGTCTGCCGAAATCAATGTGTTCATGTCTTCCATGGCGCGCTGGCAGAAGCCGCAATTGTAGTCAAAGAACTCCACGACCGTGACATCGCCTTTCGGGTTGCCAATCACGCCCTGATTGGCTGATGAGAATATCACGTCGTTATATTGGACCAGTGCCTGCGCAGCCCGTTCTTTGGCTTCGGCCTGTTGCTTGGCTTCCAGTGCTTGCTGCACCTCGATCATGATTTCCGGATTCGTCAGAAGATAGTCGCGCACGATCGCTTCGATGGCCGCCTTGTCTGCGACAGGATCAACGTTTTGCGCTTTGACAGGAGAGACGAGAAGCATAGCAGCCGCCGCCATTCCGACGACCAGGCCGGATAGAGAAAGTGAATTCTTGAACATTGTGAAAGCCAAAACCTATCTTTGTGTAATGATGTCCTGCGCGCGCAACCATGGGGGAGAGCCGCGTTTGAATGATCTTTGGGCCCGTGTCGCAAAGTCCCGGGCCTGTCGTTTTCTTCCTGTTCTGGCGTTCAGTTCTGCGGTTGCGAGCAGTGCTCTCGCTTCCTGTCCCAAGGCGCCGTAAGCGATTGCCAGATATTGATACCCGGCCACTGCAGATGGGTCCCGTGCCAGACCTTTGTTCAGGACGGCGACCGCCTCTTTCATGTTTGACTGTTTGCCCGTTGATACCAGTGCATGCCCTAATTCGACATTAATGAACCCGGCCCGGGTCTTGTCCAGTTGAACAGCGCGGCGAAATGAACTGACAGCAGCGTTTGCATTGCCGGACCGCAGAAAGATTTCTCCACGCATTTCGTGGACGTAAGCGTTTTTTGGCATCTGCTTGATCAACCGGTCGATCAAGGCCGTTGCATCACGCGGTGAGCCATAAAGGTGGCTGACAATTGCACGACCATAAAGGCGGGCTACGGGTTGTAGATCCTTGCCCTGCAAGAGCGCCTGCGCGTAGCGGGAACCGCCTGTATAGGCTGCGATCTTGGCGCGCATCATGTCATGGCGAAGTTGCAGGCTGGCCGGCGATTTCCGCTCATAATAAGGGCTGCGGGTGATGGCGTCCCGCAAGCCTGCGATACGTTCGTTGGGCAGGGGGTGGCTGATGGCATAAGGGTTCACACGCCCTGCAAGACCGCCCAATTGACGCGACAGCCGCTGGAATGTAACCAGCATACCGCGCCCGCTTTGTTTGGTTTTCTCAAGCAAAGTAACGGCTGTGCGGTCCGCTGAGGTTTCTTCACCCCTTTGATAACGCAACACCTCGCGCAAACCGATTGAGTTGCCTGCGCTGGCAACACCCAGACCTGCACTTGCGACGCTGTTGCTCCCGGACGCAGCGCCGGCAGCTCCAAGACCAATGCCAAGCAGGGTGGAAATGCGTGCCAGTCGTCTTGCGTCATCAATACGCTCACGCAACCGGATCTGGTGGGCACCGATGAGGTGGCCCAATTCATGCGCGATGACGCCAATCACTTCTTCCGGTGTTTCGGACTGAAGCAACAACCCGGTGTTCAAAAACATGCCCCGGCCGCTGACAAACGCGTTGAAGCTGCTGTCGTTGACGAGATAAAAGGCGACGGAACCGGGCCGCATGCCCGCTGCGCGCATAAGAGGTCTTGCATAGTCGTTTACAAGCGCCTCGATTTCCGCGTCGCGAACCAGCGATAAACCACGCCCCTGTGCCTGGACGGGTGCAACGGAGGAAACCGTGAACAGGGCGCACAGGCAGGTCACAATCAGCGCGCGGGCGATGCCTGTGGGTGCGAAAAGCCTCGCAGCAGTTCTCGTCACGCGCGTGTTTTCTGCGTTACCACTGCCAGCAAAGTTATTTCGCGCGCCGTTCATTGGCTTATACTGAAAAATCATCTACGCCCCGGTTATCATTGGTGCAGGCTCTGTTTGCGTGCTCACGTTGCAGCCAACCAGACGTTGTCTGAAACACGGATTGAGCGTGCTGGTTAGCACAAAAGGTGAGACAATACATGCGTTTTGGACATTAAGAAGGCTGCAAATATGAAGCATCGGCTTTTGGATCAGTGTTTTGTTGTCGCAGCGTTTGGGAGGTTCTCTTGACCCTTAAGCAGTCGGCACGCGGTGTGGTCGAGCCTTTCCACGCCATGGATGTTTTGGCGCGCGCCAACGCATTGCGCCAAACGGGGGTTGATGTGGCATATCTGTGCGTCGGGCAACCGGAAGCGCCGGCCCCAAAAAAGGCACTGGCAGCAGCGCGCGCCATGCTGGATTCCGGGACTGTCGGTTACACCGATGCCAACGGCCGGCTCGATCTGCGCAATGCTCTGGCTGAGTATCATCGTGACCGTTACGGGTTGGATATTAACCCGCAACATATCGTTGTCACGACCGGCTCATCAGCCGGGTTCAACCTGGCTTTCCTTTCGCTGTTTGACCCCGGCGACCGCGTTGCAATCGCCGCACCGGGCTACCCGGCCTATCGCAACATTCTAAAAGCTTTGTCGCTCGAAGTGGTTGAGATCGAAACCGATGAATCCACACGTTGGGCGCTGACACCTGAGATGCTGGCGCGCGAACATGCCATTGCGCCGCTGAAGGGCGTTCTGGTGGCGAGCCCTGCTAATCCCAGCGGAACGATGATGACGCCCGATGCGCTGCAAGCGCTGGTTCAAGCCTGTTCAGACATGAACATCCGCTTCATTTCCGACGAGATTTATCATGGGCTGACATATCCTGAAGATACGGGAATTGAGGAATGCTCTGCCGCTCGTTTCAGCGATGATGTGATCATCATCAACTCATTTTCGAAATATTTCTGCATGACCGGCTGGCGTGTCGGTTGGATGATCCTGCCGGAAGATGTAGTGCGCCCCGTCGAAAGGCTTGCGCAAAGCCTTTATATCTCAGCGCCTGAACTGTCGCAGGTGGCAGCGCGCTATGCGCTTGACTGCAAGGACGAGCTGGAGATCATCCGCCAGGGATATCGTAAGAACCGCACTTTGTTGTTGGAACGCCTGTCCGAACTCGGCTTCAAGGACATTCTCCCGGTGGACGGGGCGTTCTACGCCTATGCAGACTGCTCATCCTTCACCAATGATTCGATGCATTTTGCCCACAAGATGCTGGACGAAGCCCATGTTGCTGTCACGCCGGGAATCGATTTCGACCCTGTTCGCGGGCATTCGCGACTGCGCTTTTCCTTCGCTGGCAGCACGGCGACCATGCAAACGGCCCTTGGGCGACTGGAATCCTGGTTGAAGTAATGCGCGCTGAATCAGTCGCCGAGTTTCGCGGATTGCATCATGAATGCAGGGACGTGATCTCCAAGACCCTTTGGCGTTGGGCCGTCACTGGAATTATCCGAACGACCGGGCTTTTGACGGCGAGCCGGCTTTTCCTGCTCCGCCTTGCGGTGCCTGTTGGGCTTGTCCTCTGCGGCAACTGATGTGCCTTGCGATTTTTCGTTTGAACCAGTGTCAGCTGCTTCCTGAACTTCCTTGTCGGCGCGCTTCGTTCTGCGTGCACGTTTGGGCGCTTCGTTGTCAGATGATTCCGGGTTCGCCGTATCGGACTTCGCGCTCGACTTTTTCTCAGCCGGTTTTTTGCGTCCACGGCCACGTTTGCCGTCTTCGAATGTTGCTTCGTCACCGGCATAGTTCATTTCATCGCCGGTCAGTTCCTGAATGGCTTTGACATATTTTTCGTCTGCGGGCGTGACGAGTGTGAAGGCCCATCCGTCACGTCCTGCGCGGCCGCAACGGCCGATGCGGTGGACATAATCCTCGGCATGGATTGGCACGTCGAAATTGAACACATGGCTGACGTCAGGAATGTCGAGGCCACGGGCCGCAACGTCACTTGCAACCAGAATTTTGATATCGCCGTTGCGAAAACCATCAAGGGTTTTGGTGCGGGACGTCTGGTCCATATCGCCATGCAGCGCGCCGACGGAATATTCCCGTTTGAACAACGAGCGATGCAGCGTGGCGACATCCTTCTTGCGATTGCAGAAGACGATCGCATTGTTGAGATTTTCAGCACGGTCAATCAGCTCGCGCAGAACCGACCGTTTTTCGAAGTCTTTCTTGGGTGCGGCGACGAGTTTCTGTTCAACGGTTTTGGCCGTTGATGCAGCAGCCGCGACGGCGACCTGGACAGGGTTTTGCAGAAACTGGTCTGCAAGACGCTCGATCTCGGGCGGCATGGTTGCTGAGAAAAACAGGGTCTGGCGTGTGAAGGGCACCATTTTCACGATGCGCTCAATATCTGGGATGAAACCCATGTCGAGCATCCGGTCGGCCTCATCGATCACCAGAATTTCCACACCTGTCATGAGGATACGACCGCGTTCGAAAAGATCAAGCAGGCGACCCGGTGTGGCGATCAGAACATCAGCACCTCGGTCCAGCTTGCGCATTTGGTCTTCGAACGAAACACCACCAATCAACAGCGCTACGTTGAGCTTGTGATTGATGCCGTATTTGTTGAAATTTTCTTCCACCTGAGCAGCGAGCTCTCGGGTTGGCTCAAGAATGAGCGTGCGCGGCATGCGGGCCCGTGCTCGGCCTTTTTCAATCAGCGACAGCATCGGCAAAACGAAACTGGCTGTTTTTCCGGTGCCGGTTTGGGCAATGCCCATAACGTCGCGGCGCTGCAATACATGAGGAATCGATTGAGCCTGAATAGGCGTTGGCTCGCTGTAACCGGCAGCTTCGACTGCGGTCAGCACTTTTGGGCTGAGCCCAAGATCAGTAAATGGCATATAGAACGTGTTCTTTCGGTTGAATTTGAATGCGCTCGGACTGGAATCGGTCCAGTTCGATTTGGCGCAAAGTATCAACGCGCCAAGCTATCGTGAGGCGGAGATAGGTGAGTTGTGCCGATAAGTCAATGAAACGCGCTGTTTACGGCCTTTAAAGCAGGGTTGAGGTGCTGGATATTGCCGCAACAACCGGTTTTGCGATATCCTTCAGCTTGGGCGGTCGAGCAGATGTTGTTTGACGGAGTCGCAGTGATGAGCGTTTTTTGGCAGTTTCTGCAAAACAAGAGCAACCGTGAAGTCATCAGCTGGATCGGTGGCGGGTGCGTGCTGGTTGCCGGAGGGCTGTATAACTTCGTCGGACCCGAGATATTGGGACTGTCGAAGGCGAAGAATGCGCCAGTTGAGGTGGTGAAGGCTGAAACGAAAACCTCCACCCGGAAAACTCACAGATGCTCGAATGAATCTGACTATAGGACAGGAGACAATGGCCAGGTTCTGGGCCATTCGGACGCCCGGCTTGTCAGTGCCGACGAATTGTTGAAATACAACCCCTGCCAGTTGTGGCTGGCCAAGAACGAAATTTACGCGCGCCGTGGCCGCCCCTTCAAGCACACGTTTCTTCACACGCATTTTTCCGGTCAGGACTGGTATCAAAGCCGTTCTGACTGGCCAAAGCCTGATGATACCCAGCAGCGGAATATCGACCTCATCGATACTTACCTGTCGCGACTGACCTCAAACTAGGTTTCCTGCGTCGGTTACCCGATTTCGCGAGGCCGCTGATGGCAATCTGTGTGCAATCAGTATGCGGCGAAATTTTCCAAATAGTCAGTATTTTAGCCGTGAAAAATCATACATCGAGCAGTTCATCAGCGGCAAATTCTGCGTTTTCCTGAATGAAATTGAAACGCAGTTCGGGCTTGTTGCCCATCAGGCGATCAATCGATTCTTTGACCGGGCCGGGGTTGTCCATTGAAACACGCAGCAAGGTGCGTTTGTTGGGGTCCATGGTCGTTTGCTTCAATTGTGCGGGCATCATTTCGCCAAGGCCTTTGAAGCGGCCGATTTCGATTTTCTTGCCGCCGCTGAACTCGCTGGCCAGCAGTTCATCCTTATGGGCATCATCGCGCGCATAGAGCGTTTTGCCGCCCTGGGTGAGTTTGTAGAGCGGCGGAACGGCCAGATAGAGCGCACCGCCCTCAATGATTCCCGGCATTTCCTGATGGAAGAATGTGATGAGCAGGGATGCGATATGTGCGCCGTCAACGTCGGCATCTGTCATGATGATGACGCGGTCATAGCGCAGATCGTCCATGCTGAACTTTGATCGCGTTCCGCACCCCAGCGCCTGCACCAGATCATTGATCTGTTGGGAATTGGCGAGCTTGTCGCGGCTGGCGCTGGCGACGTTCAGGATTTTGCCGCGCAGAGGCAGGATTGCCTGACTTTTGCGGTCGCGCGCCTGTTTGGCCGAGCCGCCGGCTGAGTCACCCTCAACTATGAAAATCTCGGTACCGCCTTTTGCAGTCTTGGCGCAGTCTGCCAGCTTGCCCGGCAGGCGCAGCTTGCGCGTTGCGTTTTTGCGGTTGACCTCTTTTTCCTGTCGGCGACGCAGGCGCTCTTCCGCACGGTCGATCACCCATTCCAGAAGTTTGGCCGCACGGGCAGGGGAGCCGGCCAGCCAGATGTCGAAAGCGTCACGGACAGCGTTTTCGACAATCTTGGAGGCTTCCACTGTCGCCAGCCGGTCTTTGGTCTGGCCAACAAATTCCGGTTCGCGGATGAAAACGGAAATCATCGCCGCAGCCGATGTCATGACATCGTCTGTCGTGATCATGCTGCCCTTCTTGTTGCCGACGAGTTCAGCATAGGCCTTCAGACTACGGGTCAGCGTAACGCGAAGCCCTGCCTCATGGGTGCCACCGTCGCCTGTGGGCACGGTGTTGCAATAGGAATTCACGAACCCATCGTCGCCATACCATGTGATCGCCCATTCGACGGCACCATGGCCGCTGCGTTTGGCTGTGGTTCCTGCGAACGGCTCGTCGATCACCTGCATCTGCTTGCCAAGCGAAGCGGTGAGATAGTCTTTCAACCCGCCGGGAAAATGGAATACGGCCTTATCCGTCACTTCGTCCTTGCCGCTGACGAGAGAGGGATCACACGACCAGCGAATTTCCACGCCGCCAAACAGATAGGCCTTCGAACGCGCCATCTTGAAAAGGGTGAGCGGTTCGAATTTTGTCTTCTCGCCAAAGATTTCGGCGTCGGGGTGGAACCGCACCTTCGTCCCGCGCCGGTTGTTCACATCACCAAGATGCTCAACGCCTGTTGCTGCATGGCCGCGCGAGAAGGACTGGCGGTAAAGCCTTTTGCCGCGCGCCACTTCGACGACAAGGTCGTCAGACAGGGCGTTGACCACGGAAATGCCCACGCCGTGCAGACCGCCAGACGTTTCATAAGCCTTGCCGTCGAACTTACCGCCTGCATGAAGCGTGGTCATGATGACTTCGAGTGCTGACTTGTCCTTGAATTTAGGGTGCGGGTCGACCGGGATGCCGCGTCCATTGTCCGTAATCGTCAGATAACCCTCGGCGTCCAGATCAACTTCAATCCAGGTGGCGTGGCCGGCAACTGCTTCATCCATCGAGTTGTCGATCACTTCGGCAAACAGGTGATGCATCGCCTTGGAGTCTGTGCCGCCAATATACATGCCGGGGCGGCGGCGCACGGGTTCCAGGCCTTCAAGAACCTCAATATCGGAAGCGGTATAGCTCTCGCCGTTTGGCGCGCTGGCGGCAGGTGCCTTACCGGACGATTTCAACACCCGTTTCGGGCCGGACTTCGGCGTTGTCGATACCACGGGCGGAACGGATGGTGTGGTGCCAAAAAGATCTGTTTCGTTGCTCATGGGGTCCTGGGGTCTCGACAGGTTGCGGCATCTGGAGTGCCGAATCACGGGAATCCCCAAACTCCGGCTGTCATTGGGATACGCGGCGAGGCCGTCGGTTGGCAAGTCGCCATGTTCTCGACCTGTTCTGAACCGCGCTTGTGGCTATTTCACAGCATAAATCATCACGATAGCGCGGGGATGTCTGAGAATATTTCAGATGTGACGGTTTGTTGGAAAAGAGAGACTGTTGTTGCGCCGTCATCGTGCTAAAGGAGGCGGCAATTGCTTGTACAGCGATGGGTCCGTTGCCACGTCGACCCTTCGCGAAATCTCCCAAGGAGCGCCCATGTTTCCCCTTTCTCACATGATGAAGTCTTTCGTGCAGAACGGAAAGCTTGAGATCATCGATGCTGATGGCAAGCGCCACGTATTCGGTGGTTTTGCGGAAGGACCGCATGTCGTGATGCGCCTGACCGATAAATCGCTTTACCGCAAGCTGGTGCTTAACCCTGAACTGAACGCCGGTGAGGCCTATACGGATGGGCGTATGCGGTTTGAGGAAGGCTCGACTTTGAGGGACTTTCTGACCCTGTTCTCGGTCAACCGCCTCAACATCGGCAACTACCCGTTGCAGAAGGTGATCCGCAAAGTCTCGATGAAGTTTCGCGGTCGTCAGCAGGCGAATAAGGTCGGTGAGGCGCAGAACAACGTTTCCCATCACTATGATCTGGGCAATGATTTCTACAAATTGTTTCTCGACAAGAACTTGCTTTATTCCTGCGCCTATTTTCAGAACGACGATGAAACGCTTGAGGAAGCCCAGCGCAACAAATTGCGGCTGCTTGCCGCCAAACTGGATTTGAAGCCGGGTCAGAAAGTTCTCGATATCGGCTGCGGTTGGGGTGATCTGGCGCTCTACCTCGCCTCGATGGAAGATGTGCATGTCGTTGGTGTTACGCTTTCGACCGAGCAGCAGAAACTTGCGAGCCAACGCGCCAAGGATATGGGGCTTGCCGATCGTGTTGAATTCCGTTTGCAGGATTATCGCGAAGTTTCCGATCAGTTTGACCGCATCGTCTCCGTTGGCATGTTCGAACATGTGGGCGTGTCGCACTATGACGAGTTTTTCGCCAAGCTGAACACGCTGATGCCGGACGACGGCATTGCCCTCATTCACTCCATCGGCCACATGAGCCCGCCCGGCATGGCATCAACATGGATGCGCAAATACATCTTCCCGGGTGCCTATTCGCCGGCCTTGTCGGAAGTGTTTGAATCGGTTGAGCGCAATTCGCTCTGGTGCCTCGATCTGGAGTTCCTGCGGCTCCACTACGCCAAGACGCTGGCGCATTGGGAACAGCGCTTTCAGAGCAACCGTGCCAAGGTGGAGGAGATGTATGACGAGAACTTCGCACGCATGTGGGAATTCTATCTCATCTCGGCGGAGGCGATGTTCCGCACCGGCAGTCAGCTGGTTTTCCATATGCAGCTTAGCCGCCAACGCGACGCTACGCCGCTGCAGAGGGAATACATGATTGATACCCAGCGGGCCTATAAGCAGAAGGAAATTGACAAGAAGCTTGAGCTTTAGGGGTGGCGAACTGAGAGGATGTCCGCGCGATGACCAGGAACGAGCCACCCAGATGCAACCTTTGCGGCAGCACCTCATTTACGGAATATCGCAAGCGCCCGGCTGAGCAGTGCAGCAATTGCCTTAGCAAGGCACGGCACCGGGTTGGCTGGGCTGTCTATGAAAGCCATCTTTTCCCGTTTCTGGAAACACGCACAGCGCCCAAAGTCCTGCATCTTGCTCCTGCGCGGGCGCTTCACGACAAGATGGCTGCAAAGATAGGGTCGGGTTACATCACCAGTGATCCGGTGCCTGAGCGTTATCCTCATTCCAAATGTCTGCAGCTCTATTTTCCGCAGGATTTCAGCATATTTCCGAACGGCTATTTCGACGCGATCATTCACAACCACGTTCTCGAACACATTCCCGGCCATTATGGCGATCATCTGCGGGAGTTTACCCGATTGCTCGCGCCCGGCGGGAAGATGATGTTTTCCATTCCTGGGCCCTACAAGGGTGTTGAGACCCGCGAGGGGGGTGAACATATGGAGACGGACGAGGAGCGTCTTGAAGCTTTCCGACAGGAAGATCATTTCAAAATGATTGGCGATGACCTCTACACCACGCTTGATGAGCTTCCCGGTGGCCGTTCCATTCCGGATGGAATCACTGACGAACAACGTGCGGCGCTGAGCGTGCGCCCCGGCAAGGCACCATTCTTCATCTGGCAGCGGGACGAGATCGCCGCTAAATAAGCCGTAGCTGCCTTCATTGCGCGCGTTTGCAATACGGCGAAACGAAAAACCCCAGTTTTGAATAACATTGGAATGGCGTTCCTATGGGTGAGGGCGGGTAATTCCTATCTTTGTGGTCCAATCACAAGGACCGCATATCATGCGCATTGCATCGTCAAATCCTGCCCAGTGTGAAGCCGGAAGCGCTTACAGCGCTGTCTCCGGATCAAACGATTCCGGCAAGCTGGATGTGTTTCCAGCCTTCATACGCGTTGCCGACAAGACCGTGGTTGTTGTCGGTGGTGGCGATGAAGCGGCGGCCAAGCTGCGGCTGCTCGGCGAGACAAATGCCAATCTGACGGTGATCGCCGATGAAATATCGGACATCATGGCGCAAACCATCGCAAAGACGGGTGCCCGGCTTGTTCGCGAAGCTTTTGATTTCGAACAGCTTGTTGGTGCTGCGCTGGTGTTCACTGCGCGCGAAGATGAAGAGCTGGACCGTCAGGTGGTTGAGGCAGCGCGTCTGGTCGGCGTTCCTGTCAACGCCGTTGACCGCCCGCACCTGTGTGATTTCATAACACCGTCTTTCGTCAACCGCGCGCCTGTTGTGGTGGCCGTTTCCACCAACGGCACGGCGCCGGTGTTGGCGCGTCGTTTGAAGGGGCAGATCGAGCAATTGCTTCACCCGCAATTGGGGCGTCTTGCCCGTTTTGCTGATGCGTTTCGTGCAGCTGTCTCCCGTTCGGGCCGCGATGGGCGCGAACGCCGGTTGTTCTGGGAACGCTTTTTTGATGGCAAGCCCGCCCAAGCTGCACTGGAAGGCCATATGGGCGAAGCCTGTGAGGCAACGCGCGATCTGCTTTCCTCGCGCGAAGATAGTGCAGGTTTTGTCTCGCTGGTTGGCGCCGGCCCGGGTGCAGAAGATCTGTTGACACTCCGCGCTCATAAGGCTCTGCAGAACGCCGATGTAGTCATGCATGATGCGCTGGTGCCTGATGAGATTGTGCGCATGGCGCGCCGTGACGCGGAAATCATCAGTGTCGGCAAACGCAAGGGTTGTCACTCCAAATCCCAGGACGAAATCAATGCGCTTCTCGTTGCCAAGGCATCGGAAGGGTTGAAGGTCGTTCGCCTGAAGTCCGGCGACCCGATGATCTTCGGGCGCGCGGGCGAAGAGATTGCGGTCCTACGGTCCAACAATGTCGACTACGAAATTGTACCCGGTATCACGTCTGCCTTGGCCGGCGCTGCGGAGGCGGAAATTCCGCTGACCCTGCGCGGCACGGCATCGTCGGTCGTGTTCACCACGGGCCACGATATGAAAGGCGATCTGCTGCCGGACTGGGCTGGCCTTGCGCTCACCGGATCGACCGTTTCCGTCTATATGGGTCGCACCGTGGCGCGGACCACGGCATCACGCCTCATTGAGCAGGGGCTTTCGGCCCAGACACCCGTGGCGGTGCTTGAAAATATCGGCCGCGCCGATGCCCGTCGCCTGGTGGGCACCCTGCGTGATCTCGAAAATCTTGGCGATGAGAAGTCGGCAAAGGCCGCGGCGCTCATCATCATCGGCGAGGCCGTTGCAGCCATCAATCTCGACAAATGCGAACCGCTTGGCGGCACCGCAATTCTGCAATCCAAATTCACCATGTCCACTCAAGGAGTAGCAGCATGACCACTCTCAAAACACCTGTGACTTTCACGGCAAATCGTCTTCTGGACGGCGAAGTCGTATGGCTCGGCTCACAAGGCAAATGGGTTGAATCCGTCGAGGCTGCGTTTGTCGCCCACACGGAAGACCAGCGCGCCGAAGCCGCCGCTCATGCTGCCCGGGCTGACGCTGACAATGTTGTTGTCGAACCCTATGAGATCGATCTGAGCGTCGAAGGTGGTCAGGTGGAGCCCTTGCGGTTTCGTGAGAAAATCCGCGCGGCTGGGCCGACCATTCGTCTCGACCTTGGTAAGCAGGCTGCAGTTCGCGCTCGCGCGGCCTGACACTTTCTGTTCCAAATAGACTTTATCCGCCCCAGCCGGGGCACGAAGGAAGACGTCCATGTACCGCTATGATGAATTCGACACCGAGTTCGTGAACGCTCGTGTCGAGCAGTTTCGTGATCAGGTAAACCGCCGCGTATCGGGCGAGTTGTCGGAAGACAATTTCAAGCCGATACGCTTGCAGAACGGCGTTTATCTGCAATTGCATGCTTATATGCTGCGGGTTGCCGTTCCTTATGGAACGCTGAATTCACGCCAGATGCGGATGCTGGCGCATATCGCGCGGAAATATGATCGCGACTATGGTCACTTCACCACACGGCAGAATATTCAGTACAACTGGCCGAAACTGGAGGATATTCCCGATATTCTCCAGGATCTGGCCTCCGTTGAAATGCATGCGATCCAGACGTCGGGCAATTGCATCCGTAATGTGACGGCCGATCATTTCGCCGGCGCTTCCGCAGACGAGATTGCCGACCCGCGGCCCTATGCTGAGATTCTGAGGCAGTGGTCCACCGTGCATCCGGAATTTCTGTTCCTGCCGCGCAAGTTCAAGATTGCCGTCATCGGTTCACCGAACGACCGGGCAGCGATGCAGTTTCACGACATTGGCTTGGAAGTGAAGAAGAACAGCGACGGAGAGCTTGGCTTTGCGGTTTCTGTTGGCGGTGGCCTTGGTCGCACGCCGATGATCGGTAAGCTGATCAACGAGTTCGTCGCGGAAGAGGATCTGCTGTCCTACTGCGAAGCGATCCTGCGGGTTTACAATCTCTACGGTCGTCGCGACAACAAATACAAGGCGCGCATCAAGATACTGGTTCACGAGACCGGCCTTGAGGAACTGAAAGCCGATGTCGATGCCGAGTTCGAGCGCATTCGTGACAGCGTGCTGAAACTGCCGGATGCAGACGTGCGGGCGATTGAAGCCTATTTCGCACCACCAGAATTTGAGAAGCTGCCGATCACCAGCCCGAAACTGGTTGCGGCGCGCGAGACCGACAAGAGTTTTGATCGCTGGGTGTCGCAGAACGTTTCTGATCACAAGGCTTCCGGCTATGGCATTGTGACCGTGGCCTTGAAGGGCACCGGCGAAGCGCCGGGTGATGCGACATCCGCTCAAATGGACGTTCTGGCCGATCTTGGCGAGCGCTATTCGTTTGACGAATTGCGTGTCAGCCATGTTCAGAATGTCATCCTGCCTCATGTCAAACTGGACGATCTGAAGGCCGTTTACGATGCGCTTGTTGAAGCCGGTATGGCGTCTGCTAATGCCGGGCTGATCACCGACATCATCGCGTGTCCCGGACTGGACTATTGCGCGCTGGCAACGGCACGCTCGATTCCGGTGGCGCAAGAACTGAGCGAGCGTTTTGCCGACCTTGATCGCCAGAACGAGATTGGCGAACTGAAGCTGAAGATTTCCGGCTGCATCAATGCCTGCGGTCATCATCATGTTGGCCATATCGGCATTCTGGGTGTCGAGAAGCGCGGCGAAGAACTCTATCAGGTTACGCTTGGCGGTTCAGGTGATGAGCAGGCGGCGATCGGCGAAATCATCGGTCGCGGTTTTTCTTCTGACGAAATCACCGATGCCGTTGAGACCATCGTGAACACCTATCTCACGCGTCGTCTTTCGGACGATGAGATTTTCCTCGAAACCTATCGCCGCGTTGGGCCACAGCCTTTCAAGGATGCGCTTTATCCTGCGAAGGAGGCCGCGTGATGCCGACCTTGTTTGTGGACGGGCTGGCCGTTGAGGACACGTGGACACTGGTGGATGGCGAGCAGCCCATTCCCGATGGCGAGGATGTCATTGTGACCCTGCCGGTCTATCAGGCCAATCGGGACAAATTGCTGGCGCGCAACGATGGACGGGTTGGTGTTCATCTCGATCCGCTGGAACCTGTTGAGGCGATTGCCGATGATCTCGATCATCTGGCGCTTGTGTCACTCGACTTTCCCTCATTTGCTGACGGCACTTCGTTTTCGAAGGCCCGTCTGCTGCGCGACCGGCATGGCTTTGAGGGCGAGGTGAGGGCGACGGGCGACATCCGCATTGACCAGGTTTCGCATATGCAACGCTGTGGTTTCGATGCTCTGTCGATCAGCCATCAGGCAACGATCAATTCCTTGATTGAGGTCAAGGACCCGTCTTTGAAACTTTATTATCAACCGGCCCTGGGTGACAGCGATACGCGCATTTCGGGGAAAGCCTGGGCGCGCCGCGCTGGCTGACGGATCAAACAGAAATCACGGGGAGCAATCCTATGGAAATTCATGTCACTGCGCCTGACGGCCGGTCTGCAACGCTCGAAGCGCTCGAAGGCTTTCGCGTTATGGAGATCATCCGCGATTGGGCTCCAGAATCCGGCATTGGTATCAAGGCCGAATGCGGTGGTGCCTGCGCGTGTGCAACCTGCCATGTTTATGTCGATGATGCATGGACAACGAAGCTGCCCGAAATGCGCGAAGAGGAGGAAGACCGCCTCGACGAAGCGTTCGATGTGGAAGCCAATTCGCGCCTGTCTTGCCAGTTGATCATGACGCCTGAACTCGACGGCTTGCGCGTTACGCTGGCCAATGGCGTTGAGGTTGAAGTCAGGCAGCCGGAAGCCGCCTGACCCGAAATGTTTTCGTTGATGGTTAGTGGCCATCAACCATCGGATAGATTTCGATATCTGCAATGCGCACATGCGGCGGCTGCTGGATGGCGTACAGAAACGCGCGGCCGATATCGTCGGGGCGCAGGGCATCCGGCTTGTCATCATCGAAGAACGGGGTGTCGACCATGCCAGGATCAATGCTGGTCACGCGCACATCATGCTCTTCCATCTCATTGGCGAGGTTTTTCGCATAACCGCGAATGAACCATTTCGTGGCGCTGTAGACCGAACCTGAAAGCGCGCGGTGCCCGGCCTGGGAACCGATCAGCACGAGATGTCCCTTGCTCTTTTTCAGGTGTGGAATGCCGTATTTGCAAGTCACGGTGACACCGAAATTGTTGACCATCACAAGCTCGCGGAAATTGTCGACATCGCCATGTTCGGTGCCCTTGGCGGTTGCGCCGAGGCCCGCATTGGCGAAGACGACATCAAGGCCGCCGAAATGCGCGACGGCTGTTTCAAACATTGCCCTTTGGGCATCGGGATCGGTGACATCGCATTCAATAGCGAGCGCATTGTCTGAGCCGAGTTCGTCAACCAGATCGGCCAGTTTTTCTGCGGAGCGAGCGGCGAGGGCGACTTTGTAACCGGCCTCAACGCAATGGCGTGCGCAGGTCGCGCCGATTCCGGATGATGCGCCGGTGATGAGAACTGTCTTTGACATAAGTATTTGTTTCCCTGTTCTTTTTGGGCTTTGGAGGCGTGCTGCTGCAAGAAATGCAGAAGGCGAAACGCGTTTTCATGGAACACGTTCCGCCTTCTGTTCCTGCTCGTTCAACAGAGCAGGCGGGAGGATATCCTCAGCTTATGCCGAGTAGTACATGTCGTACTCGACAGGGTGTGGCGTGTGCTCAAAGCGGATGTTTTCCTCTTCCTTGAGCTCGATATAGGCTTCGATCTGATCGATATCAAACACGTCACCTTCCAGCAGGAACTTGTGGTCCTTGCGGGCGGCTTCGATGGCTTCACGCAGCGAACCGCAAACAGTAGGAATGCGCTTCAGCTTTTTCTCCGGCAGTTCGTACAAATCCTCATCCATCGGCTCGCCCGGGTGGATTTTATTCTTGATGCCGTCAAGGCCAGCCATCAGCATTGCAGAGAACGCGAGATAGGGGTTGGCCATTGGGTCAGGGAACCGCACTTCCATGCGCTTGCCCTTCGGCGAAGGCGAATAAGGAATACGGCAGGATGCTGAACGGTTGCGGGCGGAGTAGGCCAGCAGCACGGGTGCTTCAAAGCCCGGGACCAGACGCTTATAGGAGTTGGTCGACGGGTTGGTGAAGAGGTTCAGCGCCTTGGCGTGTTTGATGATGCCGCCGATATAGTAGAGGCAAGTATCAGACAGACCGGCATATTCGTCGCCAGCAAACAGTGGCTTGCCGTCCTTCCAGATGGACTGGTGCACATGCATGCCGGTGCCGTTGTCGCCATAGACAGGCTTCGGCATAAAGGTTGCCGATTTACCATAGGCGTGGGCCACGTTGTGCACCGCATATTTGTAAAGCTGGGTTTCGTCAGCCTTGCGTGTCAGCGTGTTGAAAATCATTGACAATTCGTGCTGAGCGGCAGCCACTTCGTGGTGGTGCTTTTCAACGGTGACGCCCATTTTGCCAAGCACGGACAGCATTTCGGAACGAACGTCCTGTGCGCTGTCGACCGGGTTGACGGGGAAATAGCCACCCTTCATGCGGGGGCGGTGACCCAGGTTTCCGGCTTCGTATTCAGCGTCGGTGTTGGTTGGCAATTCGTCGGAATCGACTTCAAAGCCTGTTTTGTACGGGTCGCTTGAAAAGCGCACATCGTCGAACAGGAAGAATTCCGGCTCCGGGCCGAAATAGGCCGTGTCACCAAATCCGCCGGACTTGATATAAGCTTCAGCGCGTTTCGCGGTCATGCGCGGGTCGCGGTTGTAGCCTTCGCCCGTACCTGGCTCGAGAATGTCGCAGAAGATCGCCATGGTTGAGTGGGCGTAGAACGGGTCCATGTAAGCCGTTTCAACATCCGGCATCAGTGTCATGTCGGACTCGTTGATAGCTTTCCAGCCTGCAATGGAAGAACCGTCAAACATGGCGCCATCGGCGAACAGGTCTTCGTCAACCTGACTGTGGTGCAGCGTAACGTGCTGCATTTTTCCGCGTGGGTCGGTAAAACGCAGGTCGAGATACTCGACGCTGTCGTCTTTCATTTGCTTCAAGATGTCGTTGGCGGATGTCATTTTAGTCCTTCCTGACTGAATTAAGAAGTTTGTTGGTCTGGATTGAGATCAAACAGCGTCAGCGCCGGTTTCACCGGTGCGTATGCGAATGACCTGTTCGATTGGGGAGACAAAAATCTTGCCATCGCCGATACGACCGGTTTCGGCCGCCTTGCGAATGGCTTCGATGGCCGGTTCCAACTGATCGTCATTGACGATGACCTCAATTTTCACCTTGGGCAGAAAGTCGATGACATATTCTGCTCCGCGATAGAGTTCGGTATGGCCTTTTTGCCGCCCAAACCCTTTTGCCTCCAAAACTGTGATGCCCTGCAAACCCACGTCCTGCAGCGCTTCTTTGACTTCATCAAGCTTGAACGGCTTGATGATTGCTTCGATCTTTTTCACAAAATCGGTTCCTTTTTAACAAGAAGCCCAGTGTTTCCCCTTCACGGCCGAATACGTTTCGCAGCAAGCCGTTCACGTGAACAAATATGCCTATGCATGAGCCGTGCCAGTTTTTGCCAAAATGGCCCTGAACGGCGATATTTTTGTTCGATCGGCCTCTCAAGGTTGCGGAATTTGAAGGATTCCGGGCGCTTGTTGATGCTTTTCGGAGCAAAAAACCCAGAAATCGCATTTTTCGAATCAGTTCGAATAGTCTTCAAAACGCCGATCTGATGACTGGTCAGAGTTGAATTGCCTAAAAAATAGCCATTCTGTTCAATTAATGGTCTCCGACCACGGCTCCTGCCGTGTTGAGCGACTGCAATACCATCTCGACGTTCTTGTCCGGCGGGAAAACGGGATAGAAGACTGTTTCGATGGTGCCATCGACAATGATCATCGTCAGACGTCGCAACAGAGTGTCCCCATCGACATTCATCCTTGGCAGGTTCAGGGCTTCGGCAAGTCCGAGCTTTTCATCAGAAAGCAGCGGGTAGGGCAGATGGAGCCTTTCCGCAGCTTCCTTTTGATAATCCGGCGTTTGCGTGGAGAGGCCAAATACATGATCAGCACCGGCTGCGCGCAATTCATTATAGCTGTCGCGAAATGAACACGCTTGCGGGGTGCAACCGCGTGCACCGGGGATCATGTCCCAATTGTCCGGCAGGGCGCGATCCGGCCGCCCGGTCATGGGATAGGCAAACACGATAGTGGTGCCGGAGAGGTTTGAGAGATCGATCATGGCACCGGATGTTGCCTGCAATTTGATCGATGGAACGGGAGTTCCCTTCAGATGATCCGCCGCGCCGTCATCTTCCGGTGTGGGCAGAGTGGACCAATCAACTTCATGCAGGCTGGTGTTTCCATTGCCGGATTGCCCGTGTGACATTGTCTTGCCCCCTTGTTTTGGTCTTACGAATGCGGTTTGAGTGGCAACGGTTGTGTCACAGGGCGAATCTGCCCAAGTTTTTCGGTCTGGTCCATGCATCTTTCGCGTTATTTTTTGCCCGTTTTGAAGGAAGCGCCGCGTGAGGCTGAGATCGTCTCGCACCGCCTGATGTTGCGCGCCGGGATGATCCGCCAGCAGTCCGCCGGTATCTATTCCTGGCTGCCGCTCGGTTTGAACGTTTTGCGCAAAGTGGAGCAGGTTGTTCGCGAAGAGCAAAACCGGGCAGGTGCTGTTGAGGTGTTGATGCCAACCATTCAGAGCGCCGACCTTTGGCGCGAGTCGGGTCGTTATGACGATTACGGCAAGGAAATGCTGCGCATTCAGGATCGCCACGAACGCGACATGCTGTTCGGCCCGACAAATGAAGAGATGATCACGGATATCTTCCGCTCTTATGTGCGCAGTTATAAGGATCTGCCGCTCAACCTCTACCACATCCAGTGGAAATTCCGCGATGAGGTTCGGCCTCGTTTCGGTGTGATGCGCGGTCGCGAATTCCTGATGAAGGATGCCTATTCCTTCGACCTTGATGAGGCCGCATCGCGCGCCGCTTATTACCGGATGTTCGTATCCTATCTGCGCACGTTTGACCGGTTGGGCGTGAAAGCCATTCCGATGCGGGCCGACACCGGCCCAATCGGAGGCGACCTTTCCCACGAGTTCCTCATTCTGGCGGACACCGGGGAAAGTGAAGTCTTTTGTCATAAGGACTTCATGCGCCTTTCCGTCCCCGGCGCTGGTGTGGACTACAGCGATGATGCGCTGATCTCCGGCATTGTTGACGACTGGACGGCGGCTTACGCGCGCACCGATGAAATGCATGACGAAGCCCTTTGGGATGCTGTTGCAGAAGATGATCGCGTGAACGCGCGGGGCATCGAGGTCGGGCACATTTTCCATTTCGGCACCAAATATTCCGAACCGATGGGCGCGAAAGTGACCGGCCCGGACGGGAAGGACACACCGGTCTTCATGGGCTCCTATGGCATCGGCCCCAGCCGCGTGGTGGCGGCCCTCATTGAAGCGGGGCACGATGAAAACGGGATTATCTGGCCGGATTCGGTTGCTCCTTTCGATCTTGGTCTGATCAATCTGCGCGTTGGCGACGATGAAACCGACAAAGCCTGCGCCTCACTCTATGAACAATTGAGCAATGCGGGCCTCGAGCCGCTTTATGATGACACGGATAACCGGGCCGGGGGTAAGTTTGCGCTGGCTGACCTGATCGGTTTGCCGTGGCAGTTGATTGTTGGCCCTCGCGGGCTGAAGACAGGTGAGGTGGAGCTGAAGCACCGCGCCACCGGCGAGCGCGAGACGCTTTCGCTGGACGCCGCCGTTGCCAAGCTCGTTGGCTGGAAGGGTGAAGTGATGGAGCGTTTCGGTGGCTGATACCGCAAGCCTTACCACCCCTGCGAATGCCGGTGGGGAAAGCGCTGCCCCGCACGCTTTCCGCGAAAGCCTGCCGGGCAAAACGGGTCCGTTTTCCGCTTTTGAGTGGATGCTTGCCCGCCGCTATCTCGGCAGTCGGCGCAAGGAGACATTCATCTCGGTGATATCCATTATCTCGTTCATCGGTGTGATGCTGGGTGTGATGACGCTGATTATCGTGATGGCCGTGATGAACGGGTTCCGCACGGAATTGCTCGACCGTATTCTGGGCATCAACGGGCATTTGATCGTTCAGCCGATTCATTCGAGCTTTACCGATTACGACGCTGTGGCCAAACGGCTGGAGGGCGTCAATGGCGTTACGCTTGCGCTGCCGCTGATCGAGGGCGAGGTTCTGGCATCCGGCGGCAAAGGCGGCAATGGCGCGCGGGTTCGCGGCATGCGTGAGGCTGATCTGAAACGTCTTCCCGCTATTGGCACCAACATCATCGAAGGCACGCTCGACGGGTTTGATGAAAGCGAGGGCGTGGCCATTGGCATCAATATGGCGACCAATCTCAATCTCGCTATTGGCGACAGCATCACGCTGATCACGCCGGACGGCAACCAGACGGCGTTTGGTGTTTCGCCGCGGGTGAAGGCCTATCCGGTGAAGGCCGTCTTCAAGATGGGCATGTCGGAATATGACAATATTTTCGTCTTCATGCCGCTGACGGAAGCGCAGCTTTACTTCAATCAGGAGGGCGTGGTTTCCGTCATTGAAACGTTCGTGGAAGATCCCGACCGGGTTGACGACGTGCGCGACCTTGCGGAAGCCGCCGCCGGACGGCCGATTTACATGACCGACTGGCGTCAACGCAACAGCACCTTTTTCGACGCGCTGGAAGTCGAGCGGAACGTCATGTTTCTGATCCTGACGCTCATCTTACTGGTTGCGGCGCTCAACATCATTTCCGGCCTTTTCATGCTGGTGAAGGACAAGGGCGGCGATATCGCCATTCTGCGCACCATGGGGGCAACACGTGGTGCGGTGATGCGAATTTTCCTCATCACCGGGTCCTGCATCGGCGTGTTTGGAACACTGGTCGGGTTTGTTCTGGGGGTCGTGTTCTGTCTCAACATCAACCGGATCAAGGACCTGATTGCCAATATCAGCGGCACGGATGTCTGGGACCCGACAGTTCGGTTTCTTTCTGAAATTCCAGCCCGGCTCGATATGGGCGAGACGCTTTGGGTCGTCTTCATGGCGCTGGGTCTTTCCCTGCTGGCGACGCTGTTTCCGGCATGGCGTGCGGCGCGGCTCGATCCTGTAGAGGCGCTGCGATATGAGTGATGGCAATCCGGCATCTCCGGTGCTTGAGATGCGCGATATCCGCCGCACCTACGGGAAGGGTGCGCAGGCGCTCACGGTTCTCGACGGGGCAGCGCTCAGCATCAACCGTGGTGAACTTGTTGCGCTGGTCGCGCCATCGGGCGCAGGCAAATCCACGCTGCTGCATCTGGCCGGTCTTCTGGAAGAACCGGACGCGGGCAGCCTGACAATCGGTGGTGTGGAATGCGGCAGTCTGTCTGATGATCGCCGCACCCAGATGCGCCGCACCGAGATCGGTTTCGTTTATCAGTTCCACCATCTTCTGCCGGAACTGGACGCGCGCGAGAACATCACGCTGCCGATGCAGATTGCTGGCTGCCGTCGCCGCGATGCAGTCGAACGCGCCGATATTCTGCTGGATCACCTGGGCATCGGACCGCGCGCCACGCACCGTCCGTCGGAACTGTCGGGCGGCGAACAACAGCGCGTTGCGATTGCGCGCGCCGTTGCCAACCAGCCGAAATTGCTGATGGCCGACGAACCAACTGGCAATCTTGATCCGTCGACATCCGACCTTGTGTTCAAGGCGCTGACCGATCTTGTGCGCGACACAGGCCTTGCTGCGCTGATCGCCACGCACAATCATGATCTCGCCGCACAGATGGATCGTACGGTGACAATCGCCGACGGGCATATCGTTCCCGCATAGCCGGTTATTCAAAATGAGAACATGTGTAGAACACTGTTGACAAGCTGAAAAAGAACATATAGTGAACATATATGTTAGCCATTTGATTTGTATGGAGTTCCCATGGCCCTGTTTGTTCGCAATATCGCTTCAGCACTTTCGATCTCAATGTTTGTTTTCATGATCATGGCGTGGTCTGCAATTCTCGCATAAGGCTGGAAAACCCGGTCTGTGTTCGACTTGGTGATTGAGGCGCGCTGATATTCAAGGCACAG
Source organism: Pseudomonadota bacterium (assembly GCA_039180085.1). GTDB lineage: Bacteria > Pseudomonadota > Alphaproteobacteria > Rhizobiales > Rhizobiaceae > Pseudahrensia. The sequence continues at coordinate 1,358 of JBCDDX010000032.1, read as the reverse complement.
TGAAACCGCCTTTTTAAATGCGGTGACTGAGTCTTTATGTCGAAACGTGATGCGATGAATGCCGCCCTTTCCGGGGCGGGCGAGGTGCCTTTGGCGGCGAAGCCGTTCGTGCATCTGCACACCCATTCCGCATTCTCTCTGCTCGAAGGTGCATTGCCTTTGGCAAAGCTTATCGATCTGGCTGTCGCGGATAATCAGCCCGCACTCGCGATCACCGACCGCAGCAATCTGTTCGGCGCGCTTGAGTTCAGCCAGAAGGCGTCCAAAGCCGGGCTGCAACCGATTATTGGCTGCAAGCTGGAGGTTGATCTTCAACATGCTGTTGAAGATGACCAACCCTTGTCGCGAACGGCCTCGACACAGGAAGCGATGCGGCAATTGCCGACGATGGAATTCCTCGCGACGAATGAAATCGGCTACGCCAATCTCACCAAACTGGTGAGCCTTGCTTACATGGAGGGCGCGGCGCTGAGCCGGGCGCATGTTTCCCGCAAACAGATTGAGCAATATAGCGACGGTCTCATCGCGCTCAGCGGCGGTGTTTCCGGTCCGTTGAATGCGAGTCTCGCCAGCGGTCAGGATGCGGTTGCGCGTCAGCAGGCCGAATTCCTGCAGATTTGTTTTGGCGACCGCTTTTACATCGAATTGCAACGCCATCGCGGCTATTCGAAATCGACGGAAAATCGCCTTGTCGACTGGGCCTATGAGCTGGGTATTCCACTGGTCGCCACCAATGAAGTCTATTTCGGTGCCCGTGATGATTACGAGGCGCATGACACGCTGATCTGTATCGCTGAAGGCCGAATGGTGATTGAGGAAGACCGGCGCAAGCTGACGCCTGATCACTATTTCAAATCGTCTGCAGAGATGATCGCGCTGTTCAGCGACTTGCCCGAGGCGATCGACAACACCGTCGAGATCGCCCAGCGCTGCGCGTTTCAGGTACCGCTCCGGGACCCCATTTTGCCGTTTTTCACCGATGGTGCGGGCGACGACCCGCTCGCGGCGGAGGCGGCGGAACTGCGCCGGCAGGCCCGCGAAGGGCTTGAAGCACGGCTTGCGGCGAATGAACTGGCGCCCGGTCACACGCGTCAGGACTATGACGATCGTCTGGAATTTGAGCTCGGTATCATCGAGAACATGAAATTTCCCGGCTATTTCCTGATCGTTGCCGACTTCATCAAATGGGCGAAAGGGCAGGGTATTCCGGTCGGGCCGGGGCGTGGTTCCGGCGCGGGTTCGCTTGTCGCATGGTCGTTGACCGTGACCGATCTCGACCCGATGCGCTTTTCGCTGCTGTTCGAGCGGTTCCTGAATCCTGAACGTATTTCGATGCCCGATTTCGATATCGACTTCTG
>JBCDDX010000031.1:0-31450 GCA_039180085.1 Pseudomonadota bacterium | reverse complement strand
TTCTCAAGCAGGTCGGCGAGGGCCGGGTGAGGGAATTTTCTGGGAAGTGTAATGGCGAAAAACGGCTCCGAAATGCCGAGGTCGAAGTCAGCGGTTTTCAGAATCCCTGTCCTGATTTCATCAGCAACGACGACCGACGGGGCGATGGCAAGGCCAACGCCTTCGCGTGCCAGCAGGCGCACCATAGCCATATCATCGACGGTGGCCACAACATGAGGTTGTATGCCCAAGCGGGCTGTCAGGTTTTCAAATCCGGTTCGGATCACGCTTTCGGTTGGCAAAATGACTGGCTCGTTCTGAAGCAATTCAAAGAGCGTCTGATGGGTGAGATTGCCGGGTTTGCCGTGAATGCGCACAGGTTGTTCTGCAATGCGTTGTGCAGCCAAACCGACAGCTGCTTGCGGGACCTGCGTTGCGAGCACGACATCCAGCGCCAGCGATTCCAGATCATCCAGCAGTGATCCGATGCCACCGGATTTCAGCGAGAAGGTGTGACGACCGTCGGCGAGAAGGGGCTTTAGGAATCTGAGCTGAAAGTTGCGGGAGAGCGTGGATAGCGCGCCGATGCGCAATGGTGGCGTTGCAGCGTTGCTCTGTTGCAGAGTGGCCAGTAATTCATCGCCAGCGTTGAAAATGCGGTCGGCATGGTCAAGCGCGATGCGCCCGGCTTCTGTCAGAACAAGCTTGCGGGCCACGCGGTCGAACAAGGCAAAGCCCAGTCGCTCTTCCAGCTGTTTGATCTGAATTGAGAGAGCGGACTGGGCTACGTTCAATCGCTCGGCTGCGCGCCCAAGGTGGCCTTCTTTGGCGACTTCGCGGAAATAGCGCAGATGATGGTAGTTCAGACGAGCATTCATTCTTTTGTATAGAACAAAAATAACACAAAGATATATTTTTCTTTGAAAGCTGCGTCGCCTACATCGTCGTAAACACCGTTAAGGAGGCGCGACGTGGATATCATTGTGACAATCGCCGCGACTGTTGTGGAACAGTTGCAGAAGCCGACCCTGGCATTTCTGATTGCAGGCGTTATGCTCGCCGCCCTTGGCAGCAAGTTTGAAATTCCACAGCCCGTTTACAAGTTTATCGTCATTCTGCTGCTGCTGAAGGTTGGAATGAGCGCCGGCATTTCGATCCGGAATTCGGATCTCGTGTCGCTGCTCGTGCCTGCCATCGGGGCTGCATTTGTGGGTATAGCCATCGTTTTGGCAGGCGGCCGCACGCTTGCGCGGTGGCGCGGCGTTTCCAGGGTCGATGCTCTTGCTACAGCAGGATTGTTCGGTGCGGTGTCCGCTTCCACGCTCGCTGCGGGGATGGCTATTCTCGATGACAGCGGTATCGCCTATGAAGGTTTCATTGGAGCGCTTTATCCTTTCATGGATATTGCGGCGCTTGTCACTGCCATCGTGATGGCAAAACTCAGTCAGGCGCGCAGCGCGCCATCAGCCCTTGCTGTGAGCGCAGATGGCACGGCCACTGCTGGTGCCCCACGCTCCATGCCGACAATGCCTGATGGTGTGAGCGGCGGCGCCCTTGTGCGCGAAATTCTGGTTGATACGTTCCGCAGCCCTGCCATCTCTGCACTGATCGCGGGTCTCGCGCTCGGCATTTTTGCCGAACCGGACTCGGTTTACAAAAGCTTCTACGAGCCGCTTTTTCGCGGACTTTTGTCGATCCTCATGCTGATCATGGGTATGGAAGCGTGGACACGTTTTGCCGAGCTTCGGAAAGTGGCACATGCCTATATTCTCTATGGCATCACGGCACCGATTTGCCACGGGTTACTTGGTTTTGGCGTCGGACTGATTGCCCACCAACTGACTGGTTTTTCGGCGGGTGGCGTCATCCTGCTGGCGGTCATGGCAGCGTCCAGTTCGGACATTTCCGGCCCTCCAACCATGCGCGGCGCGCTCCCGGAAGCCAATTCGTCCGCCTATGTTGGCACTTCGACCGGGTTAGGCACGCCTGTCGCGATCCTGAGCATACCACTCTATGTTGCGCTGGCTGAGCTGCTGATCTGAATGCTCCAGTAAGTAGCAATCTGATTTTCAATGTGAAAAAACCGGGTGTGAGCAAATGACAGGCATCGCCCGGTCAGTTGCGCCCGAAGTTTTGATAGCCGTGTTCTTTCGGGGGTTCGTTCTTGTTGCGTTCTGGTATCTGCCCGCGTAGTTAGGGCGCGGATGAATGACGCATTTGAGTTGGAGCGCGGGTGCAGTTTTCTGCTGAACAGGACGATGCATTGCTCGCGGTGTCGCGCTGGCTGAAACAGGGCTATCCTCAGGTGTTTCGCCTGTTTGGCTATGCTGGGACCGGCAAGACAACGCTGGCGCGCCATCTGGCGCAGGATGTCGATGGCGACGTTCTGTTCGCAGCCTTTACCGGCAAAGCGGCGATGGTGTTGCGCGCGCGGGGCGCGAAAAAGGCGAGTACCATTCATTCACTCATATACCGCCCAAGAGGCGAAGAATTGGTGGAGGATGAGGATACCGGCAAATCCAACATGACGCCGCTGTTCACGCTGAACCGCCAAAGCCCGGTGGCGAGCGCTTCGCTGGTTGTGATTGACGAATGTTCCATGGTGGACGAGCAATTGGGTCGGGACCTCTTGAGCTTCGGCACGCCGGTGCTGGTGTTGGGCGATCCGGGGCAGTTGCCACCGGTCAGTGGTGGCGGTTTTTTCACCGATCATGAGCCGGATTTCCTTCTGGAATCGATCCATCGTCAGGCGCGGGACAATCCGATCATCGATCTGGCGCAAATGGCGCGTGCAGGCGATGCGCTGCCCCACGGTCAATTTGGCTCCAGTAAGGTCATTCGCCGTGGCGATGTGGACCAGAGCGAAGTGCTGGCTGCTGATCAGGTTCTGGTCGGGACCAATAAGACCCGGCGGCGCTACAATCAGCGACTGCGTGATCTGAAAGACTTTCAGGGGCCACTTCCTGCGTCTGGCGACAAACTGGTCGCGCTGCGCAATGACCCGGCCAAGGGATTGCTCAACGGGTCCTTATGGCAGGTCGTTTCCGCGCCGCTTTCGGCCAAGAATTTCATGAACCTGTTGATCTCGTCAGAGGATGACGGGATGGAACGACAGTCAGCGAAAATCAAAGTGCTAAAGGCGGCGTTTGAAAACCCGGATGAAGAAGTGCCCTGGCAAATGAAACGCCGGTTCGATGATTTCGATTATGGCTACGCACTCACCACCCATAAGGCGCAGGGCTCACAATGGGATGATGTTTATCTGTTCGATGAAAGCTGGGCCTTTCGAGAACACAGCCAGCGCTGGCTCTATACGGCGATCACCCGAGCGGCGGAAAAGATCACCATCGTGAAGTAAGCGAGGGGCAACATGCTCTTGCCCAGCGCAGTTTTGTGATCACTCAAACTCCGCTGTCGCTTTCATAGCCAATCCACCAGCCGGAGTGGCGGCCCAGACGGTGCCCTGGTCATCACTGTGAATGGTGAAATCTTCGGTATCGAACAGCGGGCTGGTGGCGCGGAAGCTGAATCGTTTCAGCATCTTGTCCGGGTTTCTTCGCACTGCAAGATCAGCGAGCAGGGTTGCTGTCAGCGGGCCGTGGAAAATGATGCCCGGATAGCCTTCAACATCCGTGCAATAGGCTCGGTCATAGTGGATGCGGTGGCTGTTGAAGGTGAGGGCGGAATAGCGAAACAGCAGGACGGAGGAAGGGGAAACGGTTTCCTCATAGGCTGAACCGTCCGGCTGAGGAACGGGCTTTGGTGCTGGCACATTGGGTGCTGGGTCTTCACGATAGACGATGTCCTGCTCTTCGCTGAAACAGAGCGCGTCGTTCGCATCGAAATGTTCGTGCAATACAGTTACAAAGCACAGGGTGCCTGAACTGCCTTTCTTCAACGCGGTTTTGTGGATGGTGCTGGTCCGACGCATCTTCTCACCGAGTGTCGGATGACGCTGATAGGTCAGGCGACCGCCAGCCCACATGCGGCGGGGCAGTGGGACGGCGGGCAGAAATTCACCCTTGGCCGCATGGCCATCGCGGCCAAGCTTTGCGGTTGGTGAGCCTTCCAGAAAATAAATCCAGTGCCATAGAGCGGGCAGCGGGTCGCCATCCCGCAGCATAGTTTCGCGGCTCAGCGTGGCTTCCATTAGGTTGGACTGGGCAGCACGAAGTGTGTCATCGACCGACTTTGATCGCCCGACCCATTCTTGCAGCGCGGCTTCCTCAAGCGGCGTTTCGCTTTGTGAGATCATGATGCAATGTCCTGCTGATAGCGACGCACCCGCTCCAACAAAGCGTTGGGCAGGGCGGTCGCGAAGTCTTCCAAACCCTTATATCGCCTCTCTTCCGGGCTTAAAGCAGAAATCTGGCGGGCGAGTTCATCAAGCACATGGCGCCCGGCATCAGTGGTCTCCATCTCATCAGTTGGCCGCATGCGCACACCGATGGTGAACAGGATGTCCTTGGTTGCTTCCAGTTTATGCAGGGTCTGATATTCGCTGCGATAATAGAGCGTTTTATTACCGCTGATGATTTTTGCACCGGCCTTGATTTGGTGAACGTTCTTTTCCTGCCTCAGGCGGGGATTGTCTTCCAAGGACCAGTTGTGCCGCCAAAGCGGCGTGTCCGGTCTCAGATGGTCGAAAATGCGGGCGATCCGGTCATGCATTTTCTGTTCCATGGGCACGGGGCCATGAATGACGTGCATCGGGTGGCCGAACTTTTCCGATAGTGACCAGGAGGATGGAAAGCACAGACTGGCTGCAACAAGCGCCCAGCCCGCCGGTTGCTTTCGCATTAACACGAGATCGTCCTGCACCAGTAATGCTGCACGTGCGAGAGGGGGCAGGCTTTTGTCCTCTTGTCTCAAGATAGACAAACGCTGCGGACGCGCCCGTTCGAGCTCGGAACGGATCATCTGTTCAACTATGTTCTGGCTATCTAGTGTGCCGTTTTCAGCAGCAAACACGGTGTCGAATTGGGTCTCGTAAAGCGTGCGCTTTTCATGGTCGTATTGCGCAATTTCATCATCGAGCACGATGAAGCTCGCCGGGTCGACAGGCTGCAGGCCGATGGCGAAAGGCGCGGGAGATTGCGAGAAAGCCTGAAAGGAGCCAAATGCCGCCACGATGTCCCTTTCGCTTTTCGATGTCTGCGGTTGCCGATGGTCGACCAATTGTCCTATCGGTTAGCGCACAACAGGCGGTGGGCCAAGCCTCGCCGCTACAGCGTTATTGAAGTGGTGCCGATATGCCTGCCGATCTGTCCGTCAATCTCAATGCCGTTGCACAGTTGCGCAATCGGCGCGATTTGCCCTGGCCGAGCGTGGTTGGCATGGGGCGAATCGCGTTGCAGGCCGGCGCCCACGGGCTGACCATCCATCCAAGGCCTGACCAGCGCCACATTCGCTTTACGGACGTACCAGAATTGCGGGCGCTTATTGATGACGAATTTCCCGACCGGGAATACAACATTGAGGGGTATCCCACGGATGCGTTTCTCGATTTGTGCGAAGCGAACCAGCCGGAGCAGGTGACACTGGTTCCGGACGATCCGTCTCAGCCGACGTCAGATCACGGATGGGATTTCAAGAGTCAACACAACATGTTGCGGCCTATTGTTGCCAGGCTGAGTCAAGCCGGCATGCGGGTTTCGCTATTCTGCGACCCTGATCCGGAGATGGCGAAATGGGCGGCGGACACCGGCTGCGACCGTATTGAACTTTATACGGGGCCTTACGGCGCGACCTATGACAGTGTGGAGGCGGCACGCGAAGAGGTTGAGAAGCTTGGTGCAACGGCGGATATTGCACGGTCTTTGGACCTGGGTGTGAATGCGGGGCACGATCTGACTGTTGCCAACCTGCCAGCATTGGTTGCGCGTATCCCGGATTTGGCTGAGGTTTCTATCGGACACGGCCTGACGGCCGATGCGTTGGAATATGGTATGGCCGAAACGGTGAAACGGTTTTTGAAAGCCTGCGGACACTGAAATTGTTGTTCAGTGTGTTCTCAGCCTCCGTCTGAACGGGTGTTCAAAGCGCCAAACCCGCTTTTGGGGAATGGAAATTTCGATGGGTGGCCCGGATGAGCTGTCGAGGCCCCGAATGGCTTCCAGAATGCGCGAATAACTCTCTTCAACAGCCGCCACCAGTGGCGGATATCGATGTTTCCGAACTACTTTGATATCCGGGTTGGTGTTGATTTCATAAAGCGCGATGCCTTCGTCTGTCAGTCCGAAATCGGAGCGACCGAAGTCAATTTGGGCGGTTTCGAAATAAGGTATCATTGCATCAGCGAACGGATTGTCGCGCATCTCTGCGATGGATTCATCTAATTGCTCGTCGTTTTGAAAATTCGGCGTTCCGTATTTCACGCACCAATGGTCCTGCGCGACAGGGGGATGGCTTAGATATGCGTTAGCAACCCGAAACACCGAGTGTTTCTTGTACGCCCCTTCGCGAATGGGTCTGGCGCAGAATTCGGTGATCAAAACCCCGTTTAAAGGAATGCCGCGATCAATCATGTCGTCAAGAAAGCGGTCAAGCTCGTCTTGCGAGGCGAGAAGATCGCTCAACGGTGCAGCGTGATCGTTGTCATTCCTGGCAAACACCGGAAACCGCTTCGGTTTTGGTCTTGTGTCCGCATGGTAGCATTGGAAAGGGTTCAGACCCTTTTCGTGCAGGTGATGAAGCAAAGCATAGCGCACTTTGACTTTGGCTGGGTCGTTCAAAACCCGGGCACCGGACCGCTCCAGACACTTGTAGATGGCGGCGACTGCCTGCAGTTCCTTTGTTGAAAGGCGTTCCATATCCGAGAATATGTAGGTTGCAGCAGGCACATGCTTTTTTGACAGAAGCCAACCATAGTCACGGCATTTGAAAACAGACCTGCCGATATCGCTGGCAATTTTGCGCATCGTGTTGTGATTTCCGCGCGTGGTCAGAAAGATGATCATTCCAGCTGCTTCTTATGTGGATCAACATCCTGGTGTGGATGTTGAATTCAGTTTCTTTTCATTTAGTTGTAGTTGATATAGTCTGACAAAGGATGAATTTCGTCAAAGCAGGGAGATCATGATGGTCAGGATCAAATTGAACACCAGTAAATTGCTGGGCTACACCAAGAAAGTTCAGAAGTCTGATGGAAAAGCGGTTCCTTCCATGAAGGTGGGAGACTTGAAAGAGGGCGCGGTCAAGCCTGACACTGACTAGCAAGAGTCGCGGCAGAATGCCGGTTTCCAATTCTGATAAGTGTAATTGACGACGCTTGCTGATCCGTCGTCGCAGAGTAGAGGATTTGAAAATGAAAAAGATTGAACTGAACACAAGCAAAATTCTGGGCTACACCAAAGAGGTGCAGAAATCGGATGGAAAATCGGTTCCTTCCATGAAAGTGGGCAACGAGAAAGTTGGTCTCGAAAAGCCCGACGACATGGAATAGCCAAACTGTAATACGAACTGGCGTTAAATACGCCGCACAATTGAGGCTGCATGAGCAGCCTTTTTTGTTTGACGGGCGTCAATCGCTGATTCTGTTTCTATTTCCACCCAATTGACCTTGAATATCATGCAACCCGCTTCGCTTTTCACTCCCGGACAAGAGCTTGGCCGCTTTGCGCGCGGCCAGCTTAATTTGCGTTTGAAGGAGAGCGTGGAGCATGTCCTGGAAGCGTCCGATGGTGTTCTGACTTCAAATTCGGACAGGGCGCACGCGCTGATGCAGGCTCTCGCGCAAGGTGCAGTGAGCAATCCTTTCCTGTTTGCCCATTTCTTTGCGCTGGTCGATGAAATAGAGGGCGAGAACTACGAATTGGCTCAATCGCGGCTTGATGATCTGCTGGCCGCACCCTTTCAGCTTGAAGGGATCGACCCGATCTGTCGCTATCACCCATCTTCGTTTGACGATGAGGCGCTGGCTGTCATAAAGCGCCATTTTAGAACGTCAGAGGGCAAAGAAATCATTGCGCTGAGTGGCGCGGACAATGGGCCTTCTTTCCTGGCACAAGCTCAACGGTGCCGTTCCATGCTGCAGGACATGGCTCCCAGAACTTTTGCAGAAATTGGAGAGGCCACGACATCGCTGATAATCGCGCAAGGCATACCGCGCGAGAACGGCATTCAGTTTGGCGGTATTTCCAATCTGCGGATGTGGAGCCTGATCTGTATTAATGAGACCCACAAAAAGAACGATCTCGAGTTGTGTGAAGCCATCGCGCATGAATGTGCCCACTGCACCCTGTTTGGTCTTTCGCCCTTCACGTTTTTTGTCGAGAACCCGGAAAGCGAGCGCTATCAATCGCCGCTGCGGTATGACCCACGTCCACTGGACGGGATTTACCACGCTGTTTTCGTTCTGGCCCGCATGCATTTCGCGGTTGGTGAGATGCTGAACAGTGGAAAACTCGATGCTGAAAACGTTGAGGAAGCAAAGCGCTTGATGGAGCGCAGCAAGGAGAACTTCTTCGACGGATATGGTGTTCTTCAGGAACACGCCCGTTATACGGATCAGGGCAAGCTCATCATCGAAGATACGCTTCGCTATATGAATTCGGTTTGAATTGATCGCGCTTTCTAAGCCGACTTCGCCAGGGAGCGAGAAAAAATCCTTTGCGCCTCTTCTATTTGCGGCGATCAATTGCCTTTCTGATGACTCCCCGCTAAACCAGCCATCGAATTTGGCCATCATGGCCTTGTGACGCTTTTCTATACATCTTTAAGGGGACACGCTCATGCGCGTTTATTATGACCGCGATGCGGACATCAATCTGATCAAAGGCAAGAAGGTTTGCATTGTTGGCTATGGCTCGCAGGGTCGTGCCCATGCAATGAACCTGAAAGATTCTGGTGCCAAGGACGTGGTGATTGCGCTGCGCGATGGGTCGGCCACCGCGAAAAAGGCGGAAGCCGATGGCTTCAAAGTCATGTCCGTTGCAGAGGCTGCCAAAGTTTCCGACCTGATGATGATGGCCGCCCCTGACGAATTGCAGGCGGGAATCTGGAAAGATAGCATTGCTGATAACATTAAACCCGGCGCTGCGATCGCTTTCGCCCATGGTTTGAATGTTCATTTCAACCTCATTGAGCCGGGAAAAGACATTGACGTGGTCATGATCGCCCCAAAAGGCCCTGGCCATACGGTGCGCGGTGAATATCAAAAAGGCGGCGGTGTGCCATGCCTGATCGCCATTCATCAGGATGCTTCGGGGAATGCGCACGATCTTGCCCTGTCCTATGCTTGCGGTGTCGGTGGTGGACGTTCCGGTGTCATTGAAACCACGTTCCAGGAAGAGTGCGAGACCGATCTGTTCGGTGAGCAGGTCGTTTTGTGTGGCGGTCTGGTTGAACTGATCCGTGCCGGCTTTGAAGTGCTGGTGGAAGCCGGTTATGCACCGGAAATGGCCTACTTTGAGTGCCTCCACGAAGTGAAACTCATTGTAGATCTGATTTACGAAGGCGGTATCGCCAACATGAACTATTCGATCTCCAACACGGCTGAATGGGGCGAATACGTTTCAGGTCCACGCATTATCACCGACGAAACCAAAGACGAGATGCGTCGTGTGCTCAAAGACATTCAGACCGGTCGCTTCACATCCGAATGGATGCAGGAATGGCATTCAGGTGCGGCACGCTTCAAGGGAACGCGTCGCATGAATGACAGCCATCAGATTGAGGAAGTTGGCGAAAAACTGCGTGGTATGATGCCGTGGATCAAGTCCAACCAGCTGGTCGACAAAGAGAAAAACTAAGCGGTTTCGATCTAGGAACCCTTCTGCGGGTTCGATTCTGCTCTCTTTATTTTGTGACAGAGAAATGGATCGATAATCTAATCTGCTTTCTGAACAAGAAAAAAGCCCTGAGCCAATCGGCTCAGGGCTTTCTTTTTAACCACTCCCATCAAGTGGCATCCTTCCCCGGATTTCGATATCTGTCGTTTAAGGGCGACCGTTGTTGGGTGTGTCGTTCACGCCGTTGTACTGGATGAAACGTCCGCGGCGATGGTGCTTGTAATAACGGTGTCCGCGATAGTGACGGTATTTGCGGTGATGGCGATATCTTTTTTTATACCGCTTCTTGTAGTAAATTTTTCTGTGGCCGTAGTAGCGCTTCTTATAATAGCGCTTTTTGTAATATTTCCGGCGCTTTTTCTTGTGATAGACCTTGTCCGCAATAATGATTCCGGCAATGGCACCAATAGCAATCCCGGCTCCGATATGCCGTTTGCGGCTGTGGGCTTCTGCAGGCGTATAAGCGGTGGTCGCAACAACAGACAGAGCCACCATGGCCGCCAAAACTGTCTTGGCAAGATATTTCATGTCAGGCCTCTTTTTGTGTGTTCCGGACGGGAAGGGGCTCCGTTTGTCCGGTCGTGACGGCACCATGCATTGTTTTATCTGAACGCTGCATGAACGAACGTTCATAACTTGTTAAGCAATGGTGCCATGCGACATTACCTTGCGTCAATTGCAAGGCGCGATGCCACACAAGTGCTTGTGATCAAACCCTTGCACGCCCATAAGGATGGTTTGATCCGAGCAATCTGAAGAAGCGCAAATCCCTATTATGTCTGTTCGAATTGCCAGCTTTAATGTCGAAAACCTCATGTCGCGTTTCGATTTCGCGGAGTTTCGTCGGAAAAGCCGTCAACTGAACAAGTCTGGTGCCGGGGGCAGGGACCGCCATGCACGCCTGTCGAAGGAAACAATGCGTGTTTTACAAGACCTCGATTCGCGCGCACATGATGACGATTCCCGTCAACTCACGGCGCTGGCGCTGGCATCTTGCCGCTCTGATATAGTGTGTCTGCAGGAAGTTGAAGATTTGGCAACGCTTGAAGCGTTCGAGGATGAATATTTGTATCCGATGACGGGATTGTCCTATCCGCAAAAGGTTTGGCGGCAGGGCAATGACAGTCGTGGTATCGATGTTGCCCTCATGGCCCGTTCGCACACGGCTGATGGCGAGACAATCACCATCGATGCTGTGCGTTCGCATCGCAAGCTGCGCTTTGGAGATGCAGATCTTCTTACTGAGGAACTGAAAGAGCAGGGTTTTGAAGCCCATGACCGCATCTTTCGACGTGATTGCCTTGAAGTTGATTTGCGTATCGGCGATGGCGAAAGTCGGCGACGACTGACGATCTTTGTCTGCCATTTCAAATCGATGGGCGGCGGACGAAACGGTGTCGACGGTCGTCAGGCCTCGCGCTCATTGCGCGTTGCGGAAGCTTCAGCCGTTCGTCATATCATTGAAGAGAAGTTCGGTGCGGAGCGTGCCGCCCGTATGCGCTGGATGATATGCGGCGATCTCAACGATTACGATGAACGGCTCGTTGTGGATGGTGAGGGCGCAGGGGAGCGCAACTTCCGACATATGGAGGATGATGGTGGCGCTCTGGATATCCTCACGCGCGGCGACTTCGCTGTGGACCTTGTTCGCCGGCGGCCCGCAGATGATCGTTGGACGCTGTATCATGCAGCCGGTCCAAGCAAAGATGCCCGACACCCTTATGATCGTGAGGTGCAACATCTTGTACAACTCGATTATCTTTTGGCGTCGCCTGCGTTTGCAACTCAAAACGGCAATGACGCAGCCATCGCTGATATTCTGCGTCATGGGCAACCGCTGCGAACGCCAATGCCGCCGTCCCAAGAGGTCGCACGCTATCCACGCACGGGCTGGTCGCGACCCAAAGCATCGGATCACTGCCCGGTTGCCGTAACGCTGAATTTGCGATGAGTTGCCTTGGCTGCATGTCTTTGCAAGGCAGGCAATTCACCGGTGCCTGCGCATTCTTTATCTCACATGCCGAAGGATTGATGCGGTTTGCGTTTACAAAAGCGGTTGCCTTGTTTTCGATCCTTGTCCAAGGATTTGTGGTGAAATCGATTGTGAATCGAACAATGGATCCATCTCGAACCAGAGGTTTGGAAGTTTGAAATGATGAAGCGCAGATTTGCCATTCTGGATGTGTTTACAGACCAGGCCCGCGCGGGAAACCAGCTTGGTGTCGTTTTTGACAGTGAAGGCCTCGACGGCGAAGCCATGCAATCCATCGCACGGGAGTTCAATTTCCCCGAAACCATTTTTCTTCTGCCAGCAGAAAACGAAGCGCACACCGCGAAAGTTCGTATTTTCACACCCGGCACCGAGTTGCCTTTTGCAGGCCATCCAACGGTCGGTGCTGCAATTGCGCTGTCGCTTGAAGATGCTGCGCAAGGGCCCGACCAACGCATCGTCGTTCTGGAAGAGAAGGTTGGCCCCGTGCGTTGTGGCGTTCGGTTGGATGGTCAAGCCGCCTTTGCAGAGTTCGATCTTCCGGTTGTTGCAACGCTTGTTAAGCCAAGTCCTTCAGATGCGGAGATCGCACTCGCTCTGGGACTGGACCCTGCCGACATCGGCTTTGAGAACCATCGCCCTGCGATTTACGACGGCGGTCTGGCGTATCAGTTGATACCGGTTCGCGATCTTGCTGCCGTTGCCAAAGCAACGCCCAATCCGGCCACATGGACCGACGTTATCAATCGAGACAATGGCTGGTCCGCTTACGTTTATTGTCGCGAGTGCGTTGGCCATGACAATCATTTCCATGCCCGCATGTTCGCTCCTGCTGATGGTATTCCCGAAGACCCAGCCACAGGTTCGGCTGTTGCCTCGCTCGCCGGCGCGATTGCTGAGTTTGATCAGCTGGGCGATGGGAAACATGAAATCAGGATAGAGCAGGGCATTGAAATGGGTCGCCCTTCGCTCATTACCTTAGGGATTGATATCGAAGACGGCGCTTTCCAGGGCGGACGTATTGGTGGTCATGCCGTTGTCTTTGCGCGTGGATATCTGGAAGATTCATGATGCTTTTTCGCGCAGCCATCATGCTCGTATTGCTTTGTTCAACGCTGGTTTCAGCGTCTGAACACAAAACTGCAGAATTGCCATCACCGCTCACGGATGCAGATTTCAAGCCATTTGACGTCGAAAAGGCCAGGCTGGGGCAGCTGCTGTTTTATGACCGGGTTCTGTCGGGCGAGTTCATCGTATCCTGCGCCAGTTGTCACAATCACGACCGCGGATCGTCCAACGGCGTACGGCTGGATTTGCGGCACGTTGACGGCGGTTTCAACGAAGAGCAGGGCATCTACGCGCTCAATCCGAATATTCGTCATGCGCCGACCTTATTCAATCTCGGCGCGCGCGAGTTCACAACCCTGTTTTCTGACGGCAGAATTTCCGGCTCGCGCGAAACGGGATTCAATGCGCCATCAAGCCTTGAAAGCCCGGACGGTCTGGATGATATCGTTGCGCTGCAAGCGTTAATGCCTGCGGTGACCCGTGAAGAACTTGCAGGCTCGGGCAGCGATTTGTCGCCAATGGCCCATGGCGGCAACCAATCGGTCTGGGATGCGCTGGCTGCGCGGGTTCGCGATTTGCCGGACTACTGGCCGCATGTCCAGAAGGCTTATCCGGAAATGCAATCACTCCAGCAACTGACCATTGTGGATATAGCGAATGCGATAGGCGCATTTGTCCGCGCGGAATGGCGGTCGACAAACAGTCCTTTTGATCGCGCGATGGCTGGCGATTTTTCGGGCTTCAGTGATGAGGCACGTGCAGGTGCAAAGCTGTTTTACGGCGAAGCGGGTTGCAGCGGGTGTCATAGCGGACCACTTCTGACGGACCATGCTTTTCATGCCATGGGCAGTTGGCCATGGGCGCATGATGCGGATCTGGCGGACGAAGATCTCCCAGTGCCCTTGCGCGGTCGTTCAGACATGACCGGCAATCAGGTCGATCTGTTCAAGCTGCGAACGCCCTCATTGCGCAATGTGGCGGCGACCGCACCATACGGCCACGCCGGGGGGTATAAAACCCTTGAAGCCGTGATTGAGCAGCACATCGACCCGGCTTCAAGCCTGCAGAAAAAGCTCGCTGAAATCGAATCAAACGGTGAGCCTGTTCCGGAAAGCCGAAAAGACATTATTGCCGATATTGCTTCGGCGGCTGAAAGCGAAACGCCATCACCAATGCGGGATTGGGGAGCGACCAGGCGCGAAAACGCTACGCGCGCGTTGATTGCATTTTTGGAAACTTTGACAGATGAAGCCTCGCTCAAGGGGCGCCTCGGCAAGCCGGCAGAGGTTCCAAGTTCACTGGTGATCGATTGATATCGTAAGCGGTATGAAGGGAATGTTTGGTAATGGTCGCAAGCGACAACAGTATAATTGATCTTCGCAGCGATACGGTCACGCGGCCAACGGCTGCGATGCGAAAGGTTATGGCCGACGCCGAAGTGGGTGACGATGTCTACGGTGATGATCCAACGGTACGCGCACTGGAGGAAAGAGTTGCCGACATGCTCGGCAAGCAGGACGCCCTGTTTGTCGCGTCGGGCACCCAATCCAACCTGATTGCGATGCTGTCTCACTGCGGGCGTGGTGATGAATATATCGGTGGTACGGATTACCACATTTCCAGCTACGAGCAGGCGGGTGCTGCGGTGCTGGGCGGCATATCTCCGCGCCATTTGCGGGAGATGGCCGATGGTTGTCTCGATCCGACGGAGATTGCCGGTGCAGTTCAGGCAGACGACCCCCATTTTGCGGTGACACGCTTGCTCTGCCTTGAGAACACGCATCACGGCCGCGTTGTCCCGCAGGGCGCAATCTCTGCCGCAACGGCTGAGGCCCGCAAGCATGACCTTTCCTGTCATCTGGATGGAGCCCGGCTTATGAACGCGGTGGTGGGGTCTGGCCGATCGGCAAAAGAACTCGCACAACCTTTCGATACGGTCTCCCTGTGCCTTTCGAAAGGATTGGGTGCTCCCGTTGGCTCGGTTCTTTCCGGACCGTCCGATTTCATCAAGCGAGCCCGACGCAACCGGAAACTGGTTGGTGGCGGCATGCGGCAGGCTGGAGTTCTGGCCGCTTGTGGCCTTCATGCGCTCAACCATCACGTCGAGCGACTTGCTGAAGATCACGAGAACGCAACGGTTCTGTGCGGTCGACTGTCATCAATTGACGGCATCGCGGTGGAGACCGAGAAGGTCGAAACCAACATGGTCTGGCTTCAGGTTAACAACCGTGGATCGACTTCTCTGGCAGATCACATGAAGGCGCAGGGCATTGTGATGTCCAATCCCTATGGTGATGCTGGTCGTTTGCGTCTGGTGACACATCTGGACTTTGACAAAAGCCAGATTGACCGGGTTGTCGATGGGTTCGCGAGTTGGATGACGCTGTCGTGAGTGGATTTTCAGCAATTGTAACCGGCGCGGCGCGAGGCATCGGGCTGGCGACAACCCGTGTGCTGGTTGATAAAGGCTATCGCGTCGCGATGGTCGATTGGGACGGTGCGGAACTTACCTTGGCTGCAAACCAGTTCGGGGATCAGGTGTTGCCGCTGGAACTCGATATTTCTTCGCCAGAGGACGCTCAGCAAATTGCCAGCCGCACGCAGGCCGCTTTCGGCGGGTGCAATGCGTTGATCAATAACGCCGGGATTGCTGATTTTGGTCCGATTGCAGAAACCAGTTTTGAACGGTGGCGACGGGTTATGGCCGTCAATCTGGACGGTACGTTTCTTGTCAGTCAGGCCGTTACGCCTTTGCTGGCGGAATCGGCAAAATCAGCCCATGCATCCATCGTGAACATCGCATCGATTTCAGGTCTTCGCGCCAGCACTTTGCGTGTTGCTTACGGAACATCGAAAGCGGCAGTGAAGCAGTTGACTTTGCAGCAAGCTGCCGAGCTTGGCGAGCTCGGCATTCGTGCAAACTGCGTTGCGCCGGGGCCGGTCGACACCAAATTGGCTTTGGCTGTTCATTCGAAAGAAATTCGGGCTGCTTATCACGACGCAATAGCCCTCAATCGATATGGGAACGAAGACGAGATCGCTGCCGCAATATGTTTTCTGTGCTCGCCTGAAGCCAGTTATGTAACCGGGCAGATATTGGCTGTGGACGGTGGCTTTGACGCCATCGGAATAGGACTTCCTGCCCTTCGCAATTAGGCTTCTGTTAACCCAGTTCACCCACATTGCACGAGCACGGCGCTTCTTCTGTGCCACGCCGAGAGCAGGTGGAAGGTGAACTGATATGGCAAAATCGCTTGTATTCTCAGCAGCCTGCGCGGTTTCTTTTCTGCTGGCCGGAGTGATCGGTTCAAGCGCATCTGAACGCACCAGTCCAAAACAAACAACATCTTCTAGCCTGCCTATGGTTTCTGTTGGGGTGGACCCCATGATCATCGGCCGAACAGTGACGCCGCTGCAGCATCGACTCTGGCAGGCCGCCAAACGGTTGTATCAGGATTGCAAAGTCTGCTTTGAAAATCAGGCTTATCCCGGTGACCTTGAAGGATTGCAGACTGAGGGCGAAATCCTGACCGGCTCAACGCGCTAGGCGCTTAGAATTTCACCGTTTGCGCGCGTGTATCAAGGATGTTGATCCAGTGCCCTGAATGGGTCTCTGACTGACGTTTCAAGTATTTGTATGGGGTCGCGCGCCACGGGCGCACCTTCGCAACCAGATTGTCGAGTACAAAGTCGCCCTTGCTTGTGCGCACGGTGAGGACTGCATGTCCTTCGCCATTTTCGCGGCGAACAACAGTAATCAACAAGCTTGACGCCGGCCAGCCGCGATCCATCAGCATGCGTCGTTTCAAAAGCACGTAGTCTTCACAATCGCCATAGCTGACGGGGTAGGTCCAGTGCTCTTCAACACCGTAAAACTCCTGATCCGTCAGAGGCTCAATAGCCACATTGGCGTAAGCGTTGACTTCCAGCATTTGCCGCCAGCGCTTGCGTGTCAGTTTAGGGGGCTTCGTATTTCGACTGCGGACCTGGCATTCGTCCGGAAGTTGCTGGCAAAGCCATAAATGCCCAATGGGTTGGGACGTGCGGCCCGTGGTTTGCATCGACTGGTGGGAAACGGCGCTCGACGAGCTTCCAATCACCATGAGAGATGCAAGAACTGGAACAAGAATACGCACGTCGTGGCCGCATCGACAGGGTTAACACTTCGTTAATTTCGGCGAAGAAGGCGTGCCAAGTCAATCGGATGCGCGCGAACGCAGCCTCTTAAGTTAAGATATGATTAACGCGCGTTAGTTGCGGCTTTTCTGGTCATGTGGGCGGCGATACGCAAACCAATGATAGCCATGATCATGCAGAACCAGACCGGGTCTGCGCGGCGAAAGAAGAAGCTTTCAAGACTGGCGCCCAGGCTCGTGAAAATCCACATCGAAATATAAAGATTTGCCAGTGGAACGGCGGGACTGTTCTGCGGAACCGACATGAAGTCGCGTATCGGCAGAACGACTAAAGCGCCAATCAGGAGAACAGCTCCGGGCACACCAAAGGCAATGGCGAGATCGAGCCAGGAATTATGGCCATGCACGATGCCGCGAACATCCCAGTTCAGTTCAATGGGTTGTTCCAGTCCGGCAACGCGCTGGGTGCCCCAGAAACTCTCAAACCCATGGCCAGTCCATGGATGCTTGGCTAAATGCTCAAGGCCGAACACCCAAAGATCTGTTCGTCCCGTGTAGCTGAGATCGGGAATATGGCCGCGCAGCCACTCCAAAATCGGTGGGTGGAGAACGGCACCAAGTGTTACGGTGGCGAGTGTGAGAACAGGCATCATAATGATGATGGCGCGCAAAGGCGCGAATGTTACCCAACGGGCTGCCATGGCCGTAGCGATTGCGACAGGCAGAACACCCAACACAGTTTTTGACCCAGCCTGCAGAACGAAAATCAATGCCATGGTCGCAAGGATTGCGCCGAGCAGGGGCCTTCCATTGCGCATGATAAACACACTCATCAAAACGAAGGCTCCCATGACATAGGAAGCAACGTTCTTGTGGTCGAATACGCCGCGCCAGAGCCCGGCATGTTGGGCTTCGAAACCAACAGCACTATGAACGCCCTGGGTAGGCACAAAGAATACGGCGCAATAACAAAACCCCACGGTAATTGCCACGGCGATAGAAATGGCATCGACGAGTTCGCTCTTTCGCTTTGGCAGTGCGAGTGCCGTGGCTGCTGCCAGCAGGACAATGAGTGAAAACACCATCGCGCGCAGCGCGCCGGACGGGTTGTCTGCAATGAAAGCACCTGTGGCGAGCACTGGTAATGCCAAGACCCAAATCGGGGTACGAAACGCTGGGAGAATTTGCGTGTTGACCCGCACGACAAGGAGCCAGATGCAAACAACGCCAAGTGCGCCGAAACCGAGCTGGTTGATGATATCGCCACCGCTTGGCGGTATGCCCGTTTCAGGGTCGGCGAGCGTCGTTCCGAAGGGGCGGAACGAAACCCATACGATCGACATGATCAGCGCAGCCTGCCAGCGGGCTTGAGCGAACAATGGCATAGACCGTGGCATTGCCACATTCATTGACCGGCTGGACGCTGAGGTTAATCCGTGCATGGTCATTGCGTCCCAGTGTCAAACGGGCAGGCGCTAGTTTTTCTCAGCTGCCTTGTACTGCTCGTTAACAAAACCGATTTCCATCATGAGCCGCCCCAGGGCGACGTTCATGGGGTTCAGCGCCATGATAAAGGATCGGGTCTTAAGAAACTGTATGAACGAACGGTAAGGAGAAACCGCCAGAAGTGCGACAGATTTGAGTATTCTCGACAAGTGGTCAGCCGGTGAACGCGCGGCCTTCTTCTGAATGAGCGCGGAAATGGAGCCGTTCCTGAAACTTCGTGAATTCAGCCACGACAATTCTGCGCGCCTTGCTGGTGTTGTTTCATCAACAGGAGCTTCCGGCTGCCAGGCAAATTTTGAACCATCGCGTTTGCAACGATCATAAAAATCTGAATCGCCGCCGCCCAGGAAATTAAAGCGTTCGTCGAGCCATGGTGCACCATGATTTTTCAGCAATTCAGTTTTGATCATCACGTTGCCGGAGGAATAGAGAATGGGCACTGTTCCACCGGTCTTGTACGGGGGCATGAAAACCGGATGAGCACGCCATTTCTCAAAACGGGCATCAGGGAACACCGGTATTTGCGGCGCGCCGATGCAATCTGCGCCTGTTTGCTGGGCCATTTGCTCCATTTTTTTCAGCCACTCGGGCGACGCAATCTCATCATCATCGATGATCTGCAGATAGGTGGCGTTTGGGAAATTCGCGAGTGCTGTTGCGATGCCTGCATTGTAAGCCGCGCAGTTCCCGCGCCGATGCGCAAGCAACACAATGCCTGGGATTTTTGATTTCTCGAGCATTTCAGCAGCGGCCTGAGCGCCTTCACCTGTTTCTGGATGGTTGTCCATCACAATCACCGCATACGGTGATCGCGTATCCTGATCGAAGACTGACTGGAGAGTGATCCGCAAGTGATCCGGTCGTTTGAATGTCGGGAT
Source organism: Pseudomonadota bacterium (assembly GCA_039180085.1). Taxonomy (GTDB): domain Bacteria; phylum Pseudomonadota; class Alphaproteobacteria; order Rhizobiales; family Rhizobiaceae; genus Pseudahrensia. Next base: position 12,102 of record JBCDDX010000031.1, on the reverse strand, counting down.
TATCACCACGATGCTTGTATCGGCAAAATCGGGTTGATGCGCTCTGGCGATGACAGTTATGTCTTCAGGCTCTTCAAAACGATTGATGTTTGACGGTTTCGAGGATGAGCCTGTCATAGGTTTTCAATCAGTGGTCATTAATGGGAAGCCCCTGTTTTAGGGCATTTCATTTAACGAAATCTCCAATGACGCGCGATAAATTGTGACCAACAGGTCTCAGGCAACTTTCGTCGATGCATATCGCTTTCTATTCTTCGCTGGTAACGGATGGACATCCGACCTCGGGTTTTGAGGTCGCGAATGAGGCCATTGTATCGCGGCTTCGGGCTTTGGGGCATTGGGTGTCGGTGATCGGGTTTTCTATTCCACGGCAACGCGAAATTCGTGATCCAGACGCGCATGTCATCGATACGGTTTCAATGGAAAACGCCGATGCGACTGTCGGAACGAAAGCATGGTGGTTGGCAAGGGCAATTCTCAAAAGGCAGCCTATTTCCTCATCAAAACTGACGGGCACGCGAAGGGAAACCTTGGAGTCCCTGACTGAGCGTCTTGGCCCGTTTGATGCAGCTATCATCAATTCCTATCAGATGGCTGCTGCTTTTCCGCATCTCATGGACACGCCCTTTGGGTTCATTGCGCACAATGTTGAACATCTCTCGGCAGCGGGCAATGCGAGGTCGGGAACAAACTCGCTGTCGAGATATCTCTACGGCCGTGATGCAAGGCTGCTGGAAAGGCTTGAGACCGACATCTGCCGACGAGCTGATATTGTCTGGGGTTTGAGTACAGATGACCTTCAAACACTTGGATTGGAGCCTACCAAAGGTGTTTTTCTGCCGCTTGCGCCGCCCAATGCAGCAGAAGTCCTTGGAAAACCCAACTTCGTCTATGACGTTGGTTTGATCGGGACATGGACGTGGGAACCCAATCGCGTTGGCCTCCAGTGGTTTCTCGAGCAGGTCGTTCCCCAGCTTGAGCCGGGAACGAAAGTTGCGGTCGCCGGTACTGTACCTTCCGAGATGATGCAGGGCCGACACGACGTTGAATTTCTGGGGCGTGTGCCCAGCGCCTCCGAATTCCTGAATTCAATTCGTGCTGTGCCATTGGTCAGCCGGGGAGGGACCGGCGTTCAGCTGAAGACGATTGAAGCTCTGCAGGCTGGCCTTGCATGTGTTGCAACGTCTTCTTCATTGCGCGGTGTGAGCGATCTGCCGGACAATTGTTTCAGGGCCGATGAGACAGAAGACTTTGCGCGCATTCTGAAAAACATGATCGCAGAAAGCAGGGCAGGCTCCCTCGGTCGAACGGATGGCGCGCACTTTTCAACAAATCAGTGTCTGGCGATGGATAGTGCATTGCGCAAAGGATTGGAGAGGCTCGCTTAACCTTGTTCGCAACCCTTTCCCGACACAGGACCATTTTTATGTAAAATTGACTCATGTGAGCTAAATTATTGGCCGGGTAGGCCAAAACCAGATTGACGGTATGAGCGGGAAAATCGGAACACTGGATGTTCCCCACCACACTCGGGGACTAAAACCCGCTTCGACGGCCTCGAAGCGGGACATTCTGGGTGTGAAGGTTTCAGTTTTCACCAGAAGCCAGGCCATCGCGCATATTGAAAATACAATCGCTATGAATGTCTTTCGGCCTTACGCTTTTTTAAATGCGCATGGTGCCAATCTGGCCTTCGCCAACGCGGAATTCAAAGCATGCCTTAATCGTTCGACTGTTTTGTCAGACGGCATAGGCGTCGACCTTGGATCGCGGGTTCTTTACGGCGATGCATTTCCTGACAATTTGAACGGAACCGATTTCATTCCGGATCTGATGGGTGCGATGTCCAAACCGATGCTGGTCCATATGATTGGAGGCCAGCCCGGTGTTGCTGAAGATGCGGCTGCTGCCCTGCAAGAAGCGCACCCGCACCATCGCTTCAAGGTCATTCGAGATGGCTATTTCAAAGAGCATGAAACGGCCGACGTTCTTGAAGCTCTGGCGCAGGAGAGGGCGGACATCGTGCTGGTTGCGTTCGGCAACCCGAAACAGGAGCTCTGGATTTCCAAACACATGACGGAAGCGCATGGCAAAGCGGTTTTCGGTGTTGGTGCTCTGTTTGATTTTCTGGGTGGTCGTGTGCCACGTGCCCCGCGCCTTATGATCGCCCTGCGCATCGAATGGCTTTACCGCCTTTCAATAGAACCGCGCCGGATGTGGCGGCGGTATGTCTTAGGTAACCCTGCGTTTCTCGCGCGGATATTGGGACAGAAGCTTTTTGGCCGGCGACACAAAGGTTCCTGATTGTGACCGCGCGCAGAACAGCATTGATCACGCCCAGCTATTTTGGCGACTACGAACGCTGCCAACTGCTGTGCGACAGCGTTGACCGGTTCATTGATGGGCCGGTCGATCACTATATTCTCGTTGATGCGCATGATCATGATCAGTTCCTCGGCCTCCGAGGTCCCCACCGTCATGTTATCAATGAGGAGGATATTCTTCCCAACTGGTTGCATGCGGTAAAGCAGGGTACACGGCAGGACGCGCGCCGCTTGTGGTGGTCGTTTCGCACCTGGCCGATGCGGGGCTGGCATGTGCAGCAATTGCGACGGATCGCCATTGCCAACTACATCAACCATGACGCCTTGTTGTATTGCGATTCCGATATGCTGTTTGTTCGCCCGTTTTCCGTCTCGGATTTGTGGCGCGGCGATGCGCTGCGGCTTTACAGAAAGCCCAACGGGATTGGGCCTCAGCTTCCAGATGGTGGAAAGCTGCACATGCTGTGGACACGCAGTGCAGCTCGCCTGAATGGGCTTCCCAAGCCAGATTTCCCTGCTCATGACTATATCAACAATCTGGTGAGTTGGCGGCGCCAGGATGTGGTCGACATGTGCGCCCATATCGAAATGCAAACGGGCAAGCATTGGGCGGCAGCTATAGGATCAAACCGCTCGTTTTCCGAATGTCAGATTTTTGGCGCGTACAGCGACGGTGTTTTGGGGGGCAAGGGTGTTTGGCATGCGCCGACGGGGCTTTGCAAAACCTATTGGTCTGGCGCAGCGCTGGATCGCGAGGGGGTTGGCGACTTTGCCAGAAATATTGAACCCAATCAGGTCGCCATTGGCATTCAGTCTTTCACCAATACCAATCCTGAAATTCTGCGCGCCCTGATTGAGGCTTAGTCGCGGCGTTCGTTTTTGTTTGAACGCTGCAAAACCTGTCCGTACGTTACGATTGCGGACACCAAATAGAGAACTGCGAACATGCCGTTCAGCCAAAGTGCGATGGTGTGGAAATCTTCAACCTGTCCTAGCAGAACGGCGAGCAGCAATCCTTTCATCACAGTCAGATAAGCGAGCAGGAGAACCCGCTGCTTCATCCGCTCATGGCCATAAAGCAGTTCCGTATGCAGCTCGATTGCATTGCGGAAGGCGGGGACCAGAAGCAGCAGCCAAAGATAGGATGTGGCGAGGGCAATGTTTTGGCCAAGGATGCCCGGTGCAAGCGAAAGTATGATCGCCATCGCGGCCATTGCCGCAATCGAGACGAACGCAATCAACAGATCCAGTCGCAGGCCTGTGAGGGGTTCACCCCCTGATTTGCGTTGGCGCATGATCCATTGGGTCAGCATCGTATTGAAGGCGCGAACGGGCATGGCGGTCAGATCGATCAGCCGCATGCAAATCGCATAGAGACCAGCGAGCATCTCGCCACCAAGGGCGAGAACCAGAACCTTGTCCATTTCCGCCTGAACGTAAAACAGGGCTTCCGCCCAACTGACGCCGATGGCGTCTTTCGCTCTTCCCAGCCAGGCCTTTGGTCTCCAGCGCAAACGCTGCCGTGGGTAAAACAGTACGACAGCAATAAGGCAACTCGCCGCCAATATTCCAAAATAGAGCTGCGCCCAGATCTCCAAAGAGCGGACATCGGAAAGCAGGAAATAGGTTGCGGCGACCGCTTTTGCCGCGACACCTCCTATGCCAATCGCCGACGCCAACGCGTAGCGGTTCAGCCCGTTATTGACGATGATCACGGCCTCAAGGCCGCGCCACATCAGGACTTCCGCCATAATGATCAGCAGGAAAGCGGTGAGTGGAATAAGATCAGCATAAAGCAGAGCGTAGATGCCGAAGGCGACTGCCGTGAGAAGGGGCGTTGAGACGAGTGTGGCGATCAAGAAACCGCCAGTGTAGTCACCAATCAATCTGGGCTTCGTTGTCGCCACGCGAAAAAGGGGCGAGATGAAACCAAGTCCCGTCATCCGCGACAAAACGATGCCGATGGCGGAGCACGTGGCAAAGACACCAAACTGTTCAAGGCTCAGTGCACTGGCCAGCACGACGAAGTAGACCATAGAGCACATCAAACGCCCCACCTGGCCCGACAAAAGAGCGCTGAAATCGAACGCGCGTTGGCGGTTGATGCCCAAACGATGCATCACGTTTACCAAGGAAGCGATTTGTGTGACGTGTGCCATCACTCTTTCCGTATGATGTGAGACAAAGCTGAAATCAGCACGGTGCTCAATTAGTGGCCATGGGCCAATCGCGACGGGGCGATCATGGAAAGTTTTAGTCAAAAGAAATTAACACGACGTTCTGTGCTGGTGGCTGCGGCTGCCGGCGCCTTTGTGAACGCCCTTCCCGTTGGGCCTGCAAATATTGCTCATGCGGCTTTCCAGAAGCCAGTGCCTTATGGCGTGGCGGTTGAGCTTAAGCATTTCCGAAATGATCCGCAGTTTCGTGAAAATCTGATACGGCATGCTGATTTGATCGTCCCGATGAACGCCCTGAAATGGGCGAGTCTGCGCTACGACCGCAATGGCTTTGATTTCTCCGGTGCTGACGAACTCATGGAGTTCGCCGAAAGAAATGGGAAGTCGACTCACGGCCACGCGCTGTTGTGGTATCACGCCAATCCGAAATGGCTCGACGCAATCACGTCTCCGCGCGAATTAGAGCGGTTGTTGATTGAGCATATTGAAACGGTTGTTGGTCGCTACGCTGGCCGAATTCCTACATGGGACGTGGTCAATGAGGTGGTCGCCCACAATCCTCTGAACGAGGGGAAATGGCGTTCGGGCGTTTGGTATAACGGGCTTGGCCCTCGCCACGTGGACCTCGCGTTTGAAGTGGCGGCGAGAACCGACCCCAAAGCGCGGTTGTTCGTCAATGATTATGATCTGGAGGACGACAGCCTGCGGACCGAGGCGCGGCAAAAAGCCATTCTCCAGATCATCCAGCGGCTTCAGGACAAAAACATCCCGGTTCATGGGGTTGGTTTTCAGGCGCATCTCTATGCGGAGCGGGCCATTGGACACGATGCGCTTGGTCGCTTTCTGGACGAACTAAAAGTATTGGGTGTCGAGGCCGCAGTGACGGAACTTGATGTCATTGACTGGAAACTCTCCGCCGATCCGCAGATTCGGGATCAGGCCGTTGCACGGACCGTCAGTGATTTTCTCAGCGCGTTTGAGGGGCATGCTGTGCCGCGAAACATAACCACCTGGGGTATGCAGGACACGCAAAGTTGGATTGGCGATACATTTCCGCGCAAAGACTCCGCGCAAGCCAGGCCATTGCCATTCGATGCCGATTGGAACCGCAAGCCATTTTTCGATGTTCTTCAAAGGTTTACCCGAGGCGAAAGCTAGGGTGTTCATGGCGATAAAGCGCCCTGCAAAAACCCTTGAAAAAACCACGGGAAGTGACGCCGGTTAACGGTTCATTATCCATACTGCTTAATAACTGGGTAAGGCCCGGTTTTTGCTGGGCTGTCGTATTTTACAGGAACATGTTGCCAGCAAATGACGTCGCGGTTTTTCAAAAGAAAACAACGGGTAGAAGACACAGGACAGTCAGAGACCCTGCCTGTTGTTGAAACTGCGCCTGCCGCTCAACCATCGCTGTTGGACATGCTGCCACCACAAGTTGCCCCCCGCTCAGCGCATTCTGGTCAGCCATCATTGCTGAATTCAATCGGTCAGACCGCTCGTGCACATGAAGAGGCTGAGCGGAGCCGCCGCGCGAGAGAAATGGCTCAGCGCGCAGAAGCCGCCATGGCTGCGAAAGCACCTCAGTTCCAATCCGTCCGCAACAACGAAGTACCCGCCGCTGAAGTAACGACGACTGCTTCAAAACCTTCCGCGATGGAGCAATTGGATTTGCTCGCCCAGGCACTTCAAGATGTTGGGGAGCAAAAACGGGCGAACGCGGCCCGTTCTTCGCAGACGCATGATGATGGCAATCAACAGCAAGAAGCTCCGGTCGGCGACGACTCACAACAACATGTAGTGCATGGCGCAGCCACTCCCGCGAACTCCGCGATGCACCATCTGCTCTCCTTCGGTTCCGTGGTCGGTACACTGATCAGGGGGTGGTGGCTCATCGCTCTCATGGGATTCTTAGGCGCATTAATCGCTGCCGGTTATTCTTTGACTTTGCCGAACAAATACGAGTCGATTGTCGAAATTCTCATTGAGCCACGCGGTGTGAAGGTGTTGGAAAACTCCGTGACGCCCGACGGGCTCAACCGCGAAGCAACGATTGCTTATTCCGAGAGCCAGGTTCGCATTATCAGTTCCTCCAGTGTGATCGATCCTGTGATTGAGGATCTGGAACTCTACAATGATCCGGAGTTTAACGGTACGGCACCGCTGCCAACCCTGTTTGGCCAGTTCTTCTCGTTCATTTCCGGGCCCACGCAAACGATTGAGGAATCGCGCGCTGCAGCGAAAAAGTATCTCTATCAGAATTTTTATGTGTTGCGGGCCAATCAGACCTTCACGATCCAGATCGGTGTTACGACGCGTGATCCTGCGAAATCAGCACGTGTCGCCAATGCAATCGCGCGCGCTTACATGAATGACGAGTCGGTTGCCCGCAGTTCTGCTGCCCGTGATGCCAATGAAAATCTCACCGGCCGCCTCGGCGAGCTCAGCGCAGCTGTGCGTCTTTCTGAAGAGAAAGTGGAAGCCTACAAGGCGGAGAACGGCCTTGTCGACACCGATGGCAAGCTGATCAGTGAAGTTCAGCTTTCACGGTTGAATGAGCAATTGGCGCTCGCAAAAGTTCAGGCAGGTGACGCGAAGACCCGTTCTGAAGTCGCACAAAACGCCAATCTGGCGGATGTTCTCTCCGGCTCCTTGCCGTCCAGCATCGCGTCTTCAACGATCAGCCAGTTGCGGGTTGAATATTCGAGGGCAAAATCGCAGCTGGAGCGCCTTTCAACCCGTTTGGGAGAGCGTCATCCTGAACGAATTGCGGCGCAAGCTGAGCTGGAAAGTGCGCGCGATGCAATCGCTCAGGAGATTCAGCGCATTATTCGCTCGAGCAAAGAAGAGTTCAAACGCGCAAGCGCGCGTCAGGCGGATTTGCAGTCTCAATTGAACACCATGAAAAGCACTGCGGTGAGTGACTCGGCGGCTAAAGTTCGCCTTCGCGAACTCAATCGCGAAGTCGAGGCAAACCGGCGTATATTTGAATCGTTCCTTTTGCGGTCTCGTGAGACGGGAGAGCAGGGCAAGGTGAGCACCAACAGCGCCCGCATTATTTCTGAGGCCGTGCCGTCTTCCGAAAAAAGTGGACCAAACCGAAAGCTGATTGTGCTGATCGGTTCAATTCTCGGAGCGGGGCTGGGCGTCTTTCTGGTCATCATTCCTCTAATGATTGCCGTTTTGCGACTGGCAGGTAAGGGGGCCCAGGAAATCTTTGATCCATCAGGTTTGCATGCTGCCACACCATCTGTTTCGCCTGATAATGATGATTTGTACGGCACGACTCCCATCGATTTGCCAGCCTCTCAAGCAGCCTCAACGCAACAACAGCCAGTATCGCAACGTTTGCGTGGTGCGCCATTCGGTGGTGCGTCAGGATCGCAAGCCGCGCAACAAATGAACTTGCCGGGCATGGCTCCCGCTCATGCCGCTTCAATGGCCACAGAAGTGCCACACGCTGCGCCTGCCTCTCAGGTTCCCATTCAACCTGTCATGCAGCCAGTCTACGGCCAGCCTATGCAGCACTTTGCGCCGCAACCCATGCCTGTGCATCCGGGATATTATGCGCCTGCGATGCCGCCAATGATGCAGCAACCCATGCCGGTTCCTATGATGTATGCACCATGGGTGCCACAGCCCGCGGTTGCCGAGCCGAAAAAGGAAGAAGGGTAGGGCTGTCTAACTCTTGTTTGCCCAAGCGAAGTTTGGGCGCCAGACTTCAAAAAGCGTGAGCGCTAAGGCCAGAATGAAGACTGTGTAAAGCCTTTCGTCGGGAAGGGGAAAAAGCAGAAACTTCCCGCCAACAGTCAGTACCATTGCCAATATCATCGCTGTCTGCGTTGCTGAAAACGTTTTGCCGGACTGTGCAAGTGCAATGACCATACCTAGGCTGGCAATGAGCATGTATGGCCAGTTGAACTCGGTCAGCGACATCCAAATGCCGCGCGCCATGCCCTTTGCCCATCCGATGATTTCGAACGACGGTGCAAAGCCAACCAATGTGTTCTGAATCGTGACATTCGAGAAATAGTAGTGTGTCCACCACCCGGGATGCCCCACGGACTTTGCAATCGCTACGGATACAGCGAGGGCAACGAATGTCGACACCAGGGCAGGAAACCAACGTTGTTTCAGCAACGCGCCTGCCATCGTGAGAGCGATCAGGAGAACGAAAGTGTCTGGCCTAAACAGACAGGCGATGAGGAACACAGCCATCGCCGCCCAATCACGTGAGGATGACCACAACCACAAGCCGATCAGAATAAACGCACTTGCGATGATGTCCGGCCCGGCATTGCGCAGAAGCTCGAAATAGTTTCCGAGCATTAGCACTGCGAATATGATCGGCGCAGCGTGAAGAATCCTGCGTCTCGCCATCCAAAACAGAGCGGTGAGCCCCATCGCAAACCCGGCTATATGCGAGGCGAACACCGCGAATTTTGGCAGAGTCGTGAAAGATGATCCGGCTTGTAAAAGCCATATATATCCGAGCTTTACGGAGTAAAGCGGCAAAACTGATTCAAAAGCTGCAGGGGTGCCGGACTGAGCTTTGCGGTAGTCATCGCCGTTTGCCAGGCCTGCATAAATTTCAGGCGGCGCAAAGCCGCGCATGGTGCTCCATGCCTGCTCATGAACCTGAGCGGCTGGTAGCCCGTTGGCCTGAAACACTGCACCCATATAGGGCACGAGATCATAGCCATAGCCGGGCATGACCACTGCTGCGGCGAATAACACCAACAGGGCACCGAGAAAGGCAAAAGCCATCAGCACCGACAGGTTTGTGGAGCGTCCAATTGGTGTTGTGATTGTGCCAAGCACATTCACGATATGGCTCAGTGGTGTTTGGCCAATCATCGCAGGACCACTAGCCGCGTTGGGACTTAATGAAATCGGTCACAATCTTGATCACACCACCAGACAACACTTCGTCGAGGGCGGTGATGAACATATCAACATTCTCGCGGGTAGTGATGAGCGGCGGCTGAAGCCGGATGACATTGCGGTTGTATTCGGTGAAAGCGACCAGCACGTTGTGGTCGCGCAGCAAGGCCGAGCCGATGAAGCCGGAAAGCGAGCCTTTCAGTTTTTCATCGAGCATCGAGAGGGCAGGGCGAACAGCCATTGGCATGGTCTGCGAAAAGTCCTGAAGCTCCAGACCCAGCATGAAGCCACGCCCGCGTACGTCCTTTATGAGTTTCGGGTATTTCGCAGCCAGGCGTTCAAGCTCGCTTTTCATGTAAGAGCCGACATCTCTGGCGTTGGCCATCAGGTCGTCATCATACATGATGTTCAAAGCTTCAATTGACGTGATACACGCCTCACCGATGCCGCCAAATGTTGCGGGGCCGTGAATGAGAGCTGTAGCAGGCTTGCCGTAAGCCTTCATGTAGATCTCACGGCGCGCGATCATTGCAGCCATTGCGGTTTTGCCGCCGCCGAGGGACTTGGCAAGCGCTGTGACATCGGGAACGACGCCGTAGTGCTCAAAAGCAAAGAAGCGTCCTGAACGGCCCGTCCCAGACTGCACTTCATCAGCCACCCAAAGAACACCCATTTCATCGCACAATGCGCGAAGACCGACCCAGAACTCTTGTGGCGCCTCAATGATGCCAGCTCCGCCCTGAATGGTTTCAAGGCAAACGATGCCGATTTCGGGGTCGTCTTTAAGCGCGTCGCGGATTGCGTCGAGATCGCCGAACGAAACTTTCACAACATCATCAATCAGTTGGAAATCCGACTGATAGAGGTTCGAATCCGTAATCGAGAGAACGCCCTTTGTTTTGCCGTGAAAGGCGTTGTCTGCGTAAAGGACTTTCGCCTTTTTCGGACCCTGCGCGCGTTCGGCGACCTTCAGCGCGGCCTCCATCGCTTCGGAACCCGAAGAGCCCAAGAAGACCATATCCAGATCGCCAGGGGCAATCGATGCCAGGTTATGGGCCAGTGCAGCGGCATATTGAGACAAAAATGCCATTGCAATTTCATGGCGGTTTTCGTCCTGAAAGGCTTTCCGGGCCTTGAGAATACGCGGGTGGTTGTGTCCGAAAGAAAGGGAGCCAAACCCGCCGAAGAAGTCGAGGATTTTGCGCCCGTTCTGGTCGGTGTACCAAACACCCTGCGCGCTTTCGATTTTGATTTTGTGAAAGCCCAGCAGTTTCATGAAATGATACTGGCCGGGGTTGAGATGATCCATGAACAAGCGGGTCATCTGCTCCAAAGGCATCGATTTTGCTTGTTCGACGCTCAACAAAGCCGGTTTGGCTTCGTTCGACGCTGGTTCCAATGGCAACAGGTATGGCGAAAGGGCAGGGGCGGACACCGCTGCGATGGCTTCTTTATCGGCCTGTTTGGCCCTGCGTGATTTCAGCAACATGTGACCCGTCCCCTGGATGTTCTTGGATGTGTATTGGTGGCGCCAGGCCCTAAGCGGCCTGTGCCATGTGGTTTTCGCCTCTGGCTGCTGCGAGGCCTTCGCGATATTCGCGATAGGCAGCGACCAGCATGTCGTCGTCGGAATAATTCGCAGCCCAACCCAGTTCTTTCTCGGCCTTCGAGCAATCGAGCAGGCATTCTTCGTCGGCTATGAGATATTGTTCCGGATCCATGATCGGCATGTTGATCAGGTCCAGAAGGTCCAGCGTTCGCTTCACGGCCCAACCGGGGGTTGGGATCAAAATTGAACGGCTGCCAGCTTCTTTGATCAAACGGCCGAGCAGTTTTCGAACCGACGGCGGATTTTTTGAACCCAGATTGTAGGCTTCGTTCGGAAAACCTGCTTTCCAAGCCAAGTAGGCCGCGTCTGCGCAATCGAAAACCGAAATGAACTGATAAGGATTTTTACCCGAACCGATCATGGGTACGGGCAAGTTGTTGTCGACCAGTTTGAACAGTTTTTCCAGAATGCCCAGGCGGCCTGGACCGATGATAAGGCGCGGGCGAAACAGGCTGATATTAAAACCTTTTTCCTGACGCCACTTCTCTGCAAGTCGCTCGGTTTCGAGCTTGCTTTCACCGTATTCGCCCAATGGCTGAACGGGATGATCTTCATACATGGGCACGGTTTTGGTGTGCCCGTAGATCATGTCAGTGGTAAAGTGGACGAGGTTTTTTGCGCTGGCGCGCTCCATGGCCTCAAGAATATTGAGCGTACCGTAATAATTGACCGGCCAAAAGAAGTCGTGACGCTCAGCGCGCGTCACGATAGGCGAGAGCATTTTTGCACTCAGATTGTAGACAGCATCTTTCTTGCCGATGCGAATTTGATCAAAGTCGGACTTCTTCGTCACATCCAGATGCACCCAGTCGCAATGGGCATAGTGGGGGCAGTCGCCGCGCGCGATGTCAGCGACGAGAACATTGGCGCCTTCTGCCACCAATTTCGCAGCCAGAATGCGTCCGACAAATCCGTCTCCACCGAAAATAATGTGTTTCATGATGATATTTTTCCCTCATTTTGCAGGTTTTCGGGGGCGAATCCGACCTGCTTATTCATCGTGTTGTTGTTTATTGCTTGGTTAGAGTGTGTTTGATCCTGACTGCCGCCTTGAGCGATCAGAACGGTTCCAATGCAGATGAGGCCTATGCCTGTCATCCGCCAAAGATTG
>JBCDDX010000030.1:0-32484 GCA_039180085.1 Pseudomonadota bacterium | reverse complement strand
TAAGGCGGCCTACGATTTCCACGCACGACCCGGGTTCACAGGCAGCGCTTCCGATGCGGGATCGTTAGCCCCACAACCGAAACACCGGCACCCCCGGCACGGCAACGAACGATCGTTTCCGATGGTCGAACCGGGCGTGTGGGAAGATTATGAGGCGAGGGGAAAGCGCGGGGATAAGTTTTTGTGTTTTTTTTGCGGCTGTCGGCCCTTTGCGGACATTTACATAGAGCTAGCGCGCTAGGATACGGATCGCCAAAGCTGCCATTTCCAACGAGCGCTCAACATGGGCGACTCCTATGCGCACTCTTTGAAAAACAGGACGGAGTGTCCATCAAGTCGCCGCATCTGGAGGAAGCTTGCCGATTTCCACGCAGCGCATCTTTGTAAATGCATAGAAAATCCTCAATCTCCGCTTCCGTGAGTGGTGCAAATGCGTCAGGCAATTCGTCTTTCTTGATTGACTCAACGGAAAAGCCAAGCGCCGCCGCTCCAATGCGTGTGCCTGCGTGAAGATAAACAACGCCAGGCTTCAGACCCAGGAACGCGCCAATGCGGAGCGCCACATCGTAAACGGTCAACTCGCCGACACCGTGGACAGGTTGAATCGTTTGTTTGACAACAGAATGGAGAGTACCAAAGTCTTTCGCAGCCATCAGTTCCTCGATAGCTGCACGAAGTCTTCGCCCTGCCTCATCCAGGACGACCTCAGGAATACGGCGTTGATGCGAGTGTCGTTTGCCATCGGCGCGCCTGCAACTGGCGGCGACCTTTATTGCTGCAGACAGCGTGGGCTGCCTTGCGTAGAACGATGTTTCATCCTGCGCGAGATTCCGGTATTGTTGCACGTATTGTTCGATGCAGCTCTCGATGTTCATGCCAAATCCACACCAACACAAGGTTTTCGCTTTAAGATGAGACTAACCAATGCCTTGATGAATGGACATGGGTGCACGATTACGGGTTACATCGGCTGAGCCAGCGGCCCATATCGGTCGTTGGCGCCGGGATCCAGTTTTCAATCGACCTCGCCAAACCAGCCATTGAACTCGAACCTAACCTCATAAGGGAATGGCAGAAATGCGCTCTTCGCGGCCCGGGCGCTTTGCATCAGGCTGTATCGCACGCGACGTGCAGACGATGATTTTTGTTGGGCCCTAGTTTCCAACCAGATTTGGCAGAGTCAAGGAAATCGCCGGGATGAATGTGATGAGCATGAGAGCGGCGAAAATTGCCAGATAAAATGGCCAGATTGTTCTGACCGCCTGTTCAATCGGAAGCTTCCCGACTGCGCATCCAACAAACAGGCAGGTGCCAACCGGAGGGGTGCAGAGTCCCAGCCCCAAATTAACCAGCATCATGATGCCAAATTGCAAAGGGTCCATTCCGAGGCTGTGCGCCACCGGCAAGAATATCGGTGTGCAGATCAGGATCAACGCAGCCATGTCCATAATCATACCAAGGACCAACAACACGGCGTTGATCATCAGGAGGATCATAATTGGATTTTCAGTGATGCCTGTGACCAGTTCTACCGTTTTGTCGGGAACGCGGTAGAAGGTCAGCATATAGGCAAAGGCACCGGCGCAAGCGATCAGGATCATCACCATCGATGTTGTGCGCACAGACGATACCACCGCTGTCTTGAACCCCTCCCACGAGAGACTGCGATAAACCAGGAGCGTAATGAGCAATGCATACATTGCGCCAAAAGCGCCGGATTCAGTGACCGTGAAAATACCGGAAAGAACGCCTCCGACGATGATCACGGCCGTTAACAAGCCCGGAACAGCCAGAAGGAAGGATATCACCAGCGCCGACCAGCCTGGAAATTTTTCCGCCCTGTATCCGCGTTTTACGGCGACGAGGTAAGCGGCCACGGCAAGGCAAACGCACATCAATATGCCTGGCACAACACCGGCAAGAAAAAGCTTCGAAATCGAGACCGACCCGGCCACGCCCGCACCGGCTGCAAGGGCATAGATGATCATGTTGTGGCTGGGCGGAATGATGATCCCGGCGATCGAAGATGTCACGGTTACATTGACCGCATAGTCTGCGTCATAGCCTTTATCCTTCATCACAGGAACCAGAATGGAACCAAGTGCTGAGATATCAGCGATGGCAGAGCCTGAGATGCCCCCAAACAACATGGATGAAAGAACATTTACAATGCCAAGACCACCACGCACTGCGCCCACAGCTGCTTGCGCAAAACGCACGAGCCGGATCGCGATGCCGCCGTGGAACATCAATTCTCCGGCAAAAATGAAAAACGGGATCGCCATGAATGCGTACACATTGATTCCCGAAACAATGCGCTGGAAGCCAATGAAAAGCGGCAACCCTTCATGAAAGAAGGCCGCGAGTGCCGCGATCCCAAGCGCAAAAGCGACCGGCGTTCCGATGATGACGCAAAATATGAAGACGCCCAGAAGAAGCAGAATACCCATGATGATCCCTATTCTATGCTGTCTTCACGCTCATCGCGGCCGAGCAGCAAACGGATCAAATGGCCCGCAGAAAATAAAAACACCAATATCCCGCAAACCGTTAAAGGCAGCGAACGCAACCCTTCCGGCACCTGGATCAACGGGATGAGAGTGGTCCACTTAAACTGCGTCAGTTCGAGGCCGTACCAAAACATCATGCCTCCGAAGATCAGCATTAGCAGGTCGGTCACAATCACGAACGCGGTGCGCATCCATTCAGGGACGATGCTGCGGAATATGACAACAGACAAATGCGTGTTTTGATTCACACCAACTGCCGCGCCCAGGAAAGAAATGACCATGATGAGCAACAACGAAACCTGCTCAACCCATGTTGGCGTATCATTCAAGACGTAGCGACCGAAAACCAGCCAGGCGAAAATCACGGTCATCACGACAATGGCTGATCCAGCCAGAAAAATGCACACGCGGGAAATCAGATCGAACAGGGCGTCCATTTTCCGTAAAAACAGAGGTGGCTCTCCTGATCTTCGCATCTGTCTCTCCCCGGCAAAGAAACGCCCGACATCCATGGTTGGAGCCGGGCGCGCTTGGTTTGTTTTTGACTATAGATTACTCTGTTGCTTTGGCGAGATCGACCAGTTTTTGCATGTCTGGATTCGCCTTCAGATAGTCTGCGTAAACAGAGTCCATCGCATTTTGAAACGGCGCTTTGTCGGCGATTTCATTCACCTTGATGCCAGCAGCCTCAACATCTTTGCGCGCTTGTGCAGATTGAACAGACCAGAGTTCGCGTTGGTACAATGCGGCCTTCTCGGCAGCACCCCTGACGGCGGCTTGCATCTCCGGTGAAAGCGCATTGAATTTCGCCGTGTTGACGCAGATGCACTCAGGAATGATCAAATGCTCGCTCAACGAGTAATTTTTCGTCACCTCGTAGTGACCCACATTCTTAAACGACGGGAAGTTGTTCTCGGCACCATCAACGACACCGGTTTTCAAGGCCTGCTGCACTTCAGAGAAGGCCATTGGCGAAGGGTTTCCGCCCATTGCCGAAATCATGGATGTGTACAGGTTGTTGTTCATAACCCGGATTTTCAAACCCTTGACATCATCGGGCGTGTTGATTGGCTTCTGGGCATAGAATGACCGGGCGCCTGCGTCGAACCATGCCAGAGGCAGAAGGCCCGCATCAGCCATGCCTTTTGACACGATTGCACCAGCTTCGCCATCAAGAACGCGGAACATGTGCGGCACGCTTTTGAAAATGAAGGGCAGTGAAACCAGGTTGGCTTCTTTGACCATCGGGCCAATTGGCCCGAGATTGAAGTTACCAATTTCGATGGCACCAATGCGAACCTGCTCGAGGGCGTCAGGTTGATTGCCCAACACACCACCATGGAATACCTGAAGCTTGATTTCGCCTTTGGTGTCCGCGTTCACGAGTTCTGCAAAACGGTCCATCGCTGCAGTGTTTGGATGACCATCATTATGGATGTTCCACGCGCGCCATTCTGCCGCTGTCGCCATGCCGCACAACAGCGACATTGCAGCCGCCGCACCGAGCAGTTTTGAAGAAAGTTTCTTGTACATTTTATTCCTCCCTTTGGATTATGTATTTTTGAGTGTGTGAAAGACAGGCAGATGCCGGTCAGGAAAAAAGCATGCCTCCATTGATGTCGATGTTGGCGCCGGTAATGAATGCCGCCTGATCTGACGCCAGATAGGTCACCAGATCGGCGACGTCCTTTGATGTGCCTTCGCGCTTCAAAGGCGTGATATTGGCAACATGAGTGCGCACTTCCGGCTTCGTGAATGTGTTGTGAAAATCCGTATCGATCATGCCCGGGCAGACGGAATTGACCCGGATATCAGGTCCAAGTTCCTTGGCCAGACCGCGGGTGAATGTCATCACGGCACCTTTTGATGCTGCATATGCCGTCGCACCCGGCCCGCCACCGTCACGGCCCGCTTGACTGGCGAGGCCGACAATCGATCCGCCGTTTTTCATATGAGGAAGCACGGCTTTGGCGGTGCGCATGAACGACGTGGCATTGAGCGCCATAACGCGGTTCCAATGATCAATGTCCATTTCGGCCAGGCTTTTGCGGGCCACCAGACCACCGGTTACATGAACCAAAATGTCTATCTGATTGCCCAGAGTCTGGGTTGTTTTCTCAACCAATGCAGCAACATCCTCCCCCGATGTCATGTCGCCCTGCATTGCGAATGCCTTGCCACCGCGGTTGGTGATTTCACTCACCGCACTGTCCGCGCCGTCAGATGAGCTGTGATAATTGATGGCAAGCGCCGCGCCGCAGGCAGCCAAACTTAAGGCACAGGCGCGTCCGATGTCCCGACCACCGCCGGTTACGACAGCAACTTTTCCAGCCAGATGGTTGGGTGTCGTTCCCGCGTTTTCAGACATTTATTCAACCTCAATATGCGACAAGCCGTGGAGCCATAAGCATATTAGAGGACTAGCATACTAGTATTGTCAATAAGAAAATTTGCGCGTATTCTGAACAACGTAGCTGCTGTGGATATGCGCGCAGCGAAGCTGCGGTGGGGGCATTTCAATGAGAAGATTGAGATCGTTTGCAGTTCGTGCGAATGCAAAATGAATGGCAAAAACGAAAGAAATTCAGAATGCTGGACCTGGTTGAAAATCTGCAACGACGCACCACAACGGATGTTGTGTTTGAGCAGTTGCATGAAGAGATTGCTTCGCTAACGATTCTGCCAGGTGCCAAACTGTCGGAATCTGACATCGCGCAACGTTTCGGTGTTTCACGCCAACCCGTGCGTGATGCTTTCAACCGCCTTGAAAATCTTGACTTGCTGCTCATCCGGCCCCAGCGCGCGACGGAAGTGCGTGGATTTTCAATGAAGCGGATCGCTCACGCGCGGTTCATTCGATTGGCGGTTGAACTGGAAGTCATTCGACAAGCTTGTTCCGTTTGGGACTCTACGTGCGTTGACACTCTGGAGCAAAATCTGCAGCTGCAGCGGCAGTCGTTGGCAGGTGGACAGTCCGACCAGTTCCATCAGCTGGATTACCAGTTTCACAAACTGATCTGCGAACTTGGTGGTTGCCCCATGGCATTTGAGACAATTGAGGAATGCAAGAATAAGGTCGATCGGCTGTGTGTTCTCAGTCTGGACAGAAAGGACGAATCTGCAACTCTGTTTGACGATCACGAGCAGCTTGCCGAAGCGCTGAAAAACGGGGCTGTGGAAGACGCGACACGTGTCGCACGGCAGCACTTTGCCCGGTTGGACGATATTATCGCCGACGTCCACAAAAAGCACTCGGAGTATTTTGAATGACAACAGCAAGGCCTGACGTCGGTGCCCAAATTGGTGTTTTCAGCTTTCCGTCTGTTCAAGGGGGAGAAACCGTCACAATTGGCGCGCCAAAAGATCGCTGGACCATGTTGATTGTCTACCGCGGTAAACACTGTCCGCGTTGCAAGAGATACCTGAACAAGCTGAACGACGCGTTGGAATCCTGGACTGACGTGATGGATGTCTTGGTTGTTTCGGCGGACACGAAAGAGAAAGCGTTGGCCGACAGGGAAGAATTCGGTTGGAATTTTGATCTTTGCTACGGCCTCACAGAAGCTCAAATGCGTTCATTGGGGCTGTACGTTTCTGAACCGCTCTCGGATGCGGAAACAACGGGTTTGTTTGCCGAACCCGGCACATTTGCCATTCGCCCGGACGGATCGCTGATGCTTGTTGATATTTCCAATGGCCCCGCCGCCCGCCCGGATCTGGAGGAGCTTTTAGACGGGATGAAATTCAACATAGACAATGATCGTCCGGTAAGAGGAACCGCATAGCCAAAGCCGTCATTCAGTTCGGGCTCGGCTTCCCGATGGTGGGTGGTTGAGATTCAGAAATGGTGGCTACATTTGCTGCTGGTGAGCACTCATGCAGCCCTTGTTGTATTGATTCAGCTCACACGTTCACTTTCATCAAAAAAGTGCAGGTGTTCCGGACCGAAATGCAAATGGACGGTCTCACCCTTAACATCCTTCCCTACATCGTTTGTTCGCACGGTCAGGCTGCCGAGCGAGCCACAGTCGATATAGAGAAACGTATCTGACCCCAGATATTCGACCACCTCGACAATTCCGGAACAGTGTGCAGTGCGTTTTGGTCCCAACTTGATGTGTTCGGGGCGTATGCCCAGATGGGCAACTGCCGTTTCTTCACCGCTCAAACCATGCTTTCCAGATCCGTGGCCTTCAAGCCGGAACGACCCGTTGCTTGCGCTGCACGGCAGAATGTTCATCTTCGGACTGCCAATGAATTGCGCGACAAAGAGATTGTTGGGACTTTCATAGAGTTCGCGCGGTGTGCCAACTTGCATGATGATGCCGTCCTTCAGCACCACGATTTTGTCGGCCAGCGTCATCGCTTCCACCTGATCGTGGGTGACATAAATCATGGTCGTTTTCAGCCGGTCATGAAGTCTGGCAATCTCAAAACGCATCTGCACCCGAAGCGCTGCATCGAGATTGGACAATGGCTCGTCGAACAGAAAGCCCTTCGGTTCGCGTACAATGGCTCGGCCAATGGCCACGCGCTGGCGCTGGCCGCCGGACAGGGCTTTCGGGCGGCGATCGAGATAATCGTTCAGTTCCAGAATATCGGCGGCATGGGCGACCTTGCGCTCGATTTCAGCTTTGGTCTCCCCTGCCGTTTTCAGGCCGAAACCAACATTCTCCCGCACACTCATATGTGGTTAAAGAGCGTAGTATTGGAACACCATCGACAATTCGCGCTCTGACGGAATCTTGTCTGTGACGTCATTGCCATCCAGCAAAATCTGACCGCGACTGGTGTCCTCCAGGCCTGCGATCATCCGCAAGAGTGTGGATTTCCCGCAGCCGGATGGGCCAACAAAAATAACGAATTCGCCATCGTTGATTTCAAGGTCGATGCCCTTGATGACCTGCACATCGCCGAACCATTTTTCGACCGCCTGAAGCTGAATTGATCCCATGATGAATTCCTTACGCGGCCACGGCTGTCTTTTTGGGGGAAGCCCACGCGAGCCATAGGGCTGCCGTCCATGAAAAATCGGTGCCGATGCAGCCCCCACCCGTGGTCGGATCAAAGCACTCGTAGAAGCCCGATAGTGAAATGACCGATGCCAGATCGGCGCGTATGCGGTCCGCCATGCCTTGCTCACCCTGTTCGGCAAGACCCCTGGAAATGATGTGGTTCATTTGCGGCCAAAGCGGTCCGCACCAATAGCGCTGTGGTTCGAACATCGGGTGATGGGGATCCCAGCTCGGCAGCATGAACTGAACGGCGTCGCCGATACGCTTCATATTTTCCAATGTGCCAGCACGTTGTTCTGCACTGCCCGCATCAGCGTAAAAACAAAGAGCGCTTGCGCTGGAGAACCCGTTCGAGAATTTTCCAGTGCGAACATCGCGGGCGCAAAAGACTTTCAGATCAGGATTCCAGAGCATTTCCGTGCCCGCCACGCCTTTGGCGATCCAGCTTTCTATTTCAGTAACGCAATCGTTGCGGCCAAATCGTTTTGCCAACGTGAGCAAATCGCGGTCGGCGCGCAAGAGAATGAAGTGCAGGCCGGGGTCGTACATGACGAAGGGGCCATCGCGGGTCAGTTTCTTCTGGTTCCAGTCGTGGTCACGTCCGAATTTTATGATCGTGACGTATTTGTCATATTGCTCTTTGCTTGGCCGCTGGTGGGCTGCGCTGTGGACCGTGTCCCGGCGCTCATAGGGTTCAATTTCGGGGTCGATGTCCATTGCCGAAAGGCCGATTTCCCAATCAGGGCAATTGTCACGTCCCGTTTCCCACGGATGAACGGTGGCGATGGTTTGCGTACCCTCTGGCGTGCGGCATTCATGGAACCAGCGGTGCCAGTTCATCACAGCGTCGAACATCGCATCAGCGCGTTGCAAATCGGCGCTTTGCTCCACAAGCTCCAGAATGATCGACGCCAGCACCGGCGGTTGGGAAATTCCCCCAGATGGCATTTTGCCGCCGCCATTTTCCGCGTCTGGCGTGCGCCAAACTGACGGGCCAGGAAAATAGTCAGGGTCGTTTTGGCGAAACAGAATGTGCGGAATCATGCCATTTGCCCATTGGCCTTCCAACAGCAATTCAAGTTCGCGCCATGCTCGATCCATGTCGAATGTGGCAAACCCGAGCGCGACGAAAGCGGAGTCCCAATTCCACTGATAGGGATAAAGCCGCGCAGTGGGAATCGTAAAGCCGCCGCGATCATTCTTACGCAAAATGTCCATGGCTTTATGGTCGAGATCATGTGCCATTTATCAGCCCTTTACAGAACCGGCCGTGAGACCGGAGACGAGGAAACGTTCGAACCAAAGAAACAGCGCCAGCACTGGAACGGTTGCGATGACCGCACCGGCCATGAGATGCTGGCGTGGTACTTCGGAGGAATTGAGAGAGACGACACCACGCGACAGCGTGAAGATGTCAAGATCATCGAGGAACATGAAAGCGAACAGGAATTCGTTCCACGCGATCATGAAAACGTAGAGCGCAACGGAGGCCAAAGCCGGTAGCGAGAGCGGCATGGTGATTTTCGCAATGACGCCCACGCGCGACAGACCATCCATAAGACCAGCTTCTTCCAGTTCCGATGGCAGGCCGCGAAAATATCCCTGCAACATGTAAAGCGCGACGGGAATCGTCGTGGCGGGATAAACGACCAGCAAGCCAATCAGCGTGTTGCGCAAGCCCAACTGGCTGAACACAGCATAGAGCGGGATCACCAGAACAATGGCGGGCACCATGTAGATCAGCAAGATGGAGCGGGAGAGGAACGCCTGCCCAGGAAAGCGCAACCGCGCCACGGCATAGGCACCCGGCACCGCGAAAAACAGCGTGATGAAAACGGTTGCCACCGACACGATGGCCGAGTTCATCAGGAACGATCCGAAGTGATATTGCGTGAACAGTTCCACATAGGAGCGCAACAGATTTCCAAGACCCTGTGTGAGGTCAATGGAGAAATCGAGCGGATTGGCGAGCAGGCTTTGCTGGCTCTTTAAGCTGGTCATCACCATGACGTAGAAGGGCAGTGCGACCACGACTGTGAACAGGACGAAGGCCAGCCCCTTCATAACGCGTATGAGAAGCAACTCCATGCGGTAGCGTTTCGCTGACCCGCTGACGTAGCTGTCAAGACACAGACCACATGACAAAGCAACGAGTCCGGCCCAGACTATGAGCGCAATCAGTTGATATGCAATGTTCTCGCCAATCGTTGTTCCGAAAGGCGCAAAGCCTGTCACCAGCAAAAGGGCGATAACGAGAGATGCGGTCAGCGCGATGTGTTGCGCATTCTTTGTAACGATGCGTTGTGCCAGCGGCAGGGTGAGCCACCCAGCCAAAGCACCCATCAGGCACGCCGCGCCGACGGGCGGCGACACGATCAAACCGGAAACCAGCATGAGCAGAACGCCAACAACAATCATCCACAAAGCGCCCCAGATAGCCCCGAGAATAACGGCACTGATATCGACCCATCCGAACTTCATCAGCCATCGTCCTGCGGTGAGAATTTGAAGAAGATCAGAGCAAAGAACAGCAGAACGAAGAACACGACCACGGCCACCGCAGCGCCCGCGCCAAGATTGGAGACGGCAAAGGCCTGTTCGTACACATCCACCGTCAGTGTGCGCGTACCCGCCGCGCCGCCGGTGAGCAGGAAGATGTCGTCGAACTTGTTGAAGGTCCAGATGAAACGCAGCAGAAACAGGACCGAAAGAATGCCCAGAAGCTGCGGCAGGGAGAGATACCAGAATTGTTGCAACGGCGTTGCGCCATCAATCTCAGCGGCTTCGTACATGTCGGTTGAGATGGATTGCATCCGTGCCAGAATAAACAGGAAAGACAGCGGAAAATAGCGCCACGCTTCAAAGGCGATCACCGTAGTGAGCGCCATGGGAAAATCGAATGTAAAGCCGAACAGCGTGACCGGTACGGCGCGCTGACCGAGAAAGTTGATTGGGCCATCAGTCGCGCCCATTTGCATCAGCATGGCGTTGAACGTTCCGCCCGGTCCCGCATCTAAAAGCAACACCCAGGCAAAGGCGACAGCAATGACGGGGGCAACATAGGGAAAGAGGAACAGGCCGCGCAAAATGTTGCGGCCCTTAAAAGCGGTGTTGAGAATTTGTGCGGCGAACAGACCGAGCACCAGCGCGCCGAGTGTGCCGAAAATCGTGTAGTAGAGCGAGACTTTCAGCACCGTCCAGAATTCGTCGGACGAGAAGACTTTGCGGAAATTGTCGAGGGTGAATTCGCCGGACGTCAAAACATTGCGGGCCGAGCCGGTGAATGTGGCTTTGACATCGCGGGGGCGTTCGTCCGCATCGATATAGGCCTGCTGAACAATTGTCGGAAATTCGAGATTGAAGCGTTGTGCGGCTTCCATCGTGCCGAAATCGCAGAACAGGTCACGCCCCGTCAGCCGACATCGGTCGTCGTTGAGCGTCACGTCCAGACCGGGGGGCAGAACGTCACTCATGGTCACAGCGGTAATCGGATCCTTCTGCGATGAGTTGCGGATGCGGTAGCGCAGGACCACTTCGTCACCGGCGGCCTTCGGGCGTGGGCGCAACTGCTCATTGGCCAGCATGGCGGCGGGGCGCAGGTCACTCAATTGAACAGGCTTGAAGCTGATCCAGAAATTCGCCAGCAGCGGAACAAGCACGATTCCAAATACCACCAGAAAAGTTGGCAGCAGCAGGCTATAGGCAAGTCGCTGTTCGCGCTTGGCCAAGGCTCCCACATGCGTAGGCGGCAGGGAATGATCAGTTGACGACATGGTAGGGTGACGGATGGCCCCGAAGCGAGCCATCCGCCCATCTCACTGAAAAATCAGAGAGCTTTGTGTTTGGCAACGATGGCGTTGGCCGCTTCATCGAGCGACTGTTCTCCGTCGATATATTTGCGGATTTCCTGCGCCATGACACGCGCGTTGACGATCTTGGAAGCCGTCTCCAACTGACCATCGGCAACGCCCCAGCGATCTCCAACGGAAAGACCGGCAACGATGTCGTCGATGGTTTCTTTCGAGTAGATGTTGCTGAGCGGCTCTTTGCGATCAACGCCGACACTGAGCGTCGACCACATTTGCTCATAGTCGTTCTGGCCTTCAGCGGAACCTTTGCGGACCGGGAATTTGCCTTCCGCCGCCATGCCGAGCCATTCGCCGTAGCCTTCGGAAACCACAAACTTTACAAAGTCCTGCGCCACTTCCGTGTTGGCGTCATTGGTGATGCCGAGATAGCGGGTGTCAGCATAGGCTGCACCAGCCGCGTTGGACGGGCCTGAGAAGACAGTCACAAAACCGGTATTCTTGGCGAGGTCTTTCGATGTCGGATCGGAACCAATTGTCACCGGCGCGCTGTCGCGCAGGCCGCCAAGCTCATCCAGAAGTGATGGCGACCAGATGATCATTGCAGCTTTACCTGCCAGATATTGCTCGCGCGACTGTTTCCAGAACAGATCACCTTCGGGCGAAGCGTCAGCGATAGTCTTGTAAAACTCCAAGACCTCTTTCAGCTTGGACGTATCCTCATTGATCGAACCGTCCGCGTTGATCGGCGAGTAGCCATTTGCAAGGGAGATGTGCTCGATGAGCTGCATCATGTAGGTCTCATCGATCTTGGTGGCAGCGACAAAGCCGTACATGGATGGCGGATTGTGCAGTTTATCGATTGCCGCTTTGATGTCGGCGAAAGTCTTTGGCGGATTGAGACCAGCTTCCTTGAACTTGTCTGCCCTGTAGACGACCAACTGCGTCCAGCCATCGGTGGGCACGGAAACGATCTGACCATTCGATTTCGCCATGTTGAGCGAGCCGGAGGCGAATGTGCCCATGCCGAGGTCGTTCACAACTTCCGTTGCCGCGCCAGCGTCCAGCATTCCGGCGGACGAGAACGGCAGAAGGTGTTGAACGGTGTGGTTCAAAATGTCCGGCAGATCACCGGCACCGAAAGCGGCTGTTGCGCGCGTCGCGATGTCTTTTTCCGTCACCGGCACAATCTTTACGTCATGGCCCGTTTTAGCCTTGAAGGCGGCTGCGATCTTTTCCTGCGCGGCCATACGGTCGGGCTGTTCTTCCATTGTCCACATGGTGATCGTATCGGCCCATGCGGTGGTGAAGATCGATGCGGACAGCATCAAACCTGCGGTGAGTTTTGCGATATTTTTCATATGTGTTTCCTCCGTTAACACTGGGATATTGATGTTTGCACGACTTACTGCGCGCTTTCGGTCCAGACGGGACCATCACTTTGTCGACGCAGCAATTCTGCGCTTCGAAGTTCCTGAAAATCTCTTGGGTCGCCGCCATCAATGATCGCCAGCAGCATATCACCCAATTGCCGCCCGGAATGGGCCTGCGGCTGTACCAGCGTCGTGAGCGGCGGGTTGGTGTGACGGCCGATGCGCAGACCATCATAGCCGATAACGGATACATGCTTACCCGCAACCATGCCCCTTGAGCGGATCGCGGCCAGTGCACCGAAAGCTTGCACGTCGGTGGTGCATAAAATGGCGGTTGGCGGGTCGTCTGCATCGAGCAAATGGCCGGCACCACGTTCTCCGCCATCGTCGGACAGTTCACAGATCTGGATCAGGCTGTCGTCACTTGGCAATCCATTGGCGACCATTGTCTTGCGATAGCCGTCAAGGCGGGCCTGCGCGAATGTATGATAGGTCGGCGCGCCCACAAAACCGATCCGACTGTGACCGAGAGCAACCAGATGGTCGACAGCATCGCCAAAAGCTTTTTCGCTGTCCACGTCATACCAAGCATAATCATCACTTCGCAGCGAACGACCATGAACGATGAACGGAAATTTTGCGCTTTGCAGCAATTTGATACGCGCATCATTTTTGTGCGGTCGAGAAATCACCACACCACTTACGCGACCTGACGTGACGAGTTTGCGGATCATTTCCGGCTCGTCTTCGGCAGGCACGGATTGCGTAACCAGCAAGTCCCAACCACGCCGGGAGAGCGAGTCACCCAATCCTTCCAACAATTGCGACACGAACGGTTCGGCGAGCGAAGAATGGCTTTCCGGCATGATAAAGGCGACGGCTTCGGCAAGCCCGGTTGCCAACCGTCGCGCCATCGGGTTGGCTGTGTAGCCAAGGCGTATCGCTTCTTCCTGCACGCGCTTGCGTGTCTTCGCACTGATGTCCGGGTAGTTGTTGAGCGCGCGGGAAACCGTGCCTTGGGCAAGGCCCAGATGCGCGGATAGTTTTTTCAAACTCATACGCGTTGTCATTCAATCCTCCAGAATCCAGCATTTCCGAAAGCGCTTTCGGAATCAAGCGGATTTTGGCATTCAGCCGAGAATCCGTTCTGCATGGAGTAAAGTGCCCTTCCATGAAACGCTCGACAACCAACGACATTATTGCGCGAGCCGACGATTTCGTTCGCTCGTTTGGCTATGCGGTTCCGCCCTTCGCCTATTGGTTCCCAGAAGAAATGAAGGCGCGGTGGTTTGAAATTGATGGCAGTGTTTTCTCCCGTCCGGGTTGGATATGACCGATTACGGTAAGTGCGATTTTGAGAAGATGGACTGTTTCTCTTCACCACCCGCAACGGCTCATTGGTCGCTTTGCTATCTTGTCACGAGCCTCTGGATCAGATGTTGCTTTTTGAACAACAAGGCGAGCGGGCGTCTGCGGAATGGCCGATTCAAAACGGAGGTCCATCAACCCGGTGCCGCGCAGCTTCAATGCTTAGACTGTTAGACCTTTTGCTGGCCCTGAAGGCGCGTTGTCCGCTGAGCCTTCCGTCGCGTGCCGGTAGAGAACGGTCGCGCCGCCTTGAATGCCGCGGAGCATGGCTTGAGCCAGATGCGCGTCGTTGGCGGCGAGTTCCACCAGGAGCGAGGCGGGGACGAAGATCACCTCGCATTGTGTTTCCGCCTTCACATGGGCCGGGGCGACCGCATCGAATAGAGCGACGCCGCCATGCCAGTTGCCGGGCCTGTCATCCGTCCATTCGAAGGGTGTCTCCGCTCCGACGATGTGACGGGACATCCACCAGCACCCCTTGATCAGGAAGGTGAAGCCTGCTCGTGGCGTTGCCGGATCAAGAATAGTCTCGCCAGCATCGCATGTCGTGAACTCCGCTTCTTTGGTGAGCCTGATAAGCGCGGCTCGGTCGAGTTTTGAGAAGTGGTCGATTTCGCTTAGCTTCTGTTCAATCGTATTCATGGGTCTCTCCTGTCTTCAAAAAAGGCAAGGAGTGATCGATCTTCAGTTGACCACGCCTTGCGGTGTTACGCTGCAGCTGCGGTAAGGGCGTCACCGTTACGAGCGATGTAATCAGCCCAGGACGCTGGCGGCCTGCCGACGGCGCGTTCAAAGGCTGTGGCGTCGAAGGTTTCATCCGCGTTGGGAATCGCGCCTTGGGCGTTAAGCCGGAACTGGTCGCGGATACAGGCCATGTAAGCGGGGTCCGCGCCTGCGCCGACGGCACCATCGTAAAAGACCTGCGGGTCGAGTGGTGTAACCTCGATCTCGCGCGCTGCGTGGTCGCCGATCTTTTCGGCCACGTCCGAAATCGTTGCCGCATCATAGCCGAGACGCCAGACCTGACCTGCAAACGTGTCAGGGTCTTTCAAAGCCGCCGAGGCAATCGCCGCGACGTCTTTTGCGTCAACCCAGCTCCAGCGCGCATCGCCAATCAAATTGGTCAGCGCACCGCTTTGCAGCCATCCGAAGGTCAGCACGTTCTGCATGAAGGCTTCCGGGCGGATATGGGTGAAGCGGAAGCCCTGGTCCTCAATGTAGGCCTCGATCATCCGATGCCAGCCCCAGTGGGCGACCTCCGCCGTGTCAGCGCCCGAAGCGCCGATATGGACAATGTGGTCGACACCCGCCCGCCTGGCCGCGTCGATAACCCGTTTCGATTGCTTGATGAGGTCGACAGAGTAACCACCCATCAAGAGGATGCCGTCGACGTCGACGACGGCTTTCTCAACTATCTGCACGTCATCCAGGTCAAGATGCACAGGCTTTGCGCCAAGGTCTTGCATGACTTCCGCCTGATCGTCGCGGCGGACAGCAGCAAGCGTTTCGATATTGGGTGCCTCCGTCAGTGCGCGGACGACGTCCCCGCCGACCTGGCCTGTTGCTCCGATAACGAGAAGACGGCGTTGTTTGAGAGTGGTCATGGTCTTTCCTTTCATGGATCTTTGTCTGTTTTGGTTTGTTTGTGTCATTCGCCGCTGATCGCGTCCTTCTGGACATCGCCCGCACCACCCCGCCAACCGGTTTTGCGCAACCAGCCTTCATGGTCCTGGCGGAAGAACTCGTCGGACCGCCGCCAGTCCATCTCATGCTCGACAGACGCTTTCGCATCATAGTGCGGAACAGGAACCGCGCCGTCAGAAAGGTTCGTCGCTGCGTCCAGCGAAGAGTGTACGAACAGTTCGACCTCGGCGCGCTCGGCAGCTTCGAGGACGCGCAGCCCATGCGCCCGTTCCCGGGCGACCGACTTCTCTCCGACGGTCCAGAAATTGGTGTTGGAGAAAACGCCGTAGGCATCCTCCATCACCGCATGGAGACCGGTTCCGTCTTCGAGATTGCCAACGACAAACCCGACCCGATCACCACCCGCCGCTTTCATGGTCAGCGCGCGCTCGGAATTGGGATCGCGCGTCAACAGGCGAACGCTCCAGTCTTCAGACTCGTCATTCAACAGCGCGTTGACGACCGCGCGGCCCATGGCCCCGGTTCCGCCGATCAGTGCGATTGTCTTGCTCATCATTCTGTTCCTTTCGATCCTGCGCCCGCCGCTCATGGCGTCCGGTTTCGAGAGGAAAGTAGGTGATACCAATCATCTATTGAAACGCATTGTATGGATGAGTAATATCCATCTCATGAATTTAACTCAGTTCGACCTCAACCTACTGCTCGTCTTTGAAGCGCTCCTGACAGAGGGGCATGTGACGCGGGCCGGAAGGCGGCTGAACCTGAGCCAGTCAGCCACAAGCAGCGCGCTGCGGCGTCTGCGCGAGGCCTTGCAGGACGACCTCTTCGTCCGCACGGCGGATGGTATGATCCCGACGCCCCGCGCTCTGGAGCTGGCCGAGCCTCTGCGGCGTGCGTTGCGGGATGTGCGATCAGCACTGGATGGCGGCACTTTCGATCCGTCGACCGCGGAACGCACCTTCACCGTCAGCGCGAGTGACTATGACGTCGCGCTGCACGTGCCGCGCCTGGCGCAGCGCCTCTCGAAAGAGGCCCCCGGTATCGATCTGCGCATCCTGCCGCACGTCAATGTGGACGCGGTGGCGCAGGTTGATACGGCCGAAGTTGATGCAGCACTTGGTTGGTTCCCCCGCGCACCCCAGCGTCTCCATACCGAACTGTTGCTCGAAGAAAGCTTCGTCTGCGTCATGCGCCGGGGCCATCCACTTGCCGGTGATCTTCTCAAACTCGAAGCGTTTGCGTCAGCATCCCATCTACTCGTGACATTGGTTGGCGACACCAGCGGTATCATGGACGACCTCTTGGCGGAGCGCGGACTCGAGCGACGGATTGCCATGACAATCCCCCATTTCGCGGCCGCACCAAGCGTTCTGGCGAATTCCGACCTCATCGCAACGCTGCCCAAACGACTGTCAGACCGATTTGCTGCCCAATACGGCCTGATCGCGCGCGAACTGCCATTCGAGAGCCACCGAACAAGTCATGAAATGCTATGGCATCCACGCGTGGACAAGCACCCGGCACATCAATGGTTGCGACAGACGATCAAAGAGACGATCGTCGCTTCGTGAAACGATGTTTCATGTCAGGACAATCGTGAATGGCGTCTCGGAGACGGCACACTCGTGAATTGACCACGGTTACTGAAAATCAAACTCCGAAATACGATACTGCTGCGGTGCTCTCTCGGTGATTAAGAATGGTCAATGCGCAGACCATTGAAGCAGCCACTTTTGAGCAACGCAGCATCATGCATCTGGGCCCCTGAGAAGTGGTCAGCTCTCCTCGCCAAATTGAAGAACCAAATGGCGCTCGCCGCCTATTGCTGACATTCGCCTCTTTTGAGAATTCCAATTGGAAACTTTCGAAAACGAAACTCAAACCTTGGTGGACCCAAAGTGCATCGCAATGGCGGTCTGAAAGTCTCAGAGATTCAGGAAAAGTTTTGGCTTCAACGAGTGGGTCGCGACGACTGCTTTTAGATCTCAATCACCTGAAGATCTTCAGCCACCATAACCGGCTTTCCAAATGCATTTGATGCGCGCTTGATTGCTGCCTGATAACGGCTTTGTTCATCCATGTGCTTTCGGAAATGAGTGAGCAAAAGCTCCCTTGCACCGACTTCACGTGCCATGTTTGCGATTTCAGAAGGGGTTGGAGCAGTTGTTGCCATAAGCTCGGAAACATTTTCGTCATCCAGACGATAACACCAGTGCAGGAGCAGATCGGCGTCCTGCGCCAATTCTCTCACTTCATCGCAAATTCCAGAGTCGCCAGAATAGACAAATTTCTTCTCTTGCGAGGTGATGGCGAAGGCCATGCACTCCAACAGCGGTTGGGCGTGGGGCGCAGAACATGAATGGATGCGCCAGCCTTCACCTTCAATCACGTCGCCCGGCGCAATCTCCGTTACAAGCGGGGCTGGCCAAGGACGTGGGACGATTCCACCGCGAGCCACCCAAACTTCCTGGCTTTGCGGGAGTTCAGTGCGGGCGCGTAAATCATGTGACAGGACACCTTCGGAGCCAAAATAGCCAGCGGTGATCTTCGAAATGGGAGCCGGTCCAAAGACCTTAATGGGCGCCCCTCCTTCATCCCATGCAGCATGAACCAAGCGGGCGTAGTCCATCATATGGTCTGAATGAAGGTGGCTGAACACAATGTGGGTGATATCAGACGGCAGTCTGCCCGACCGCAAGAGATTGTCGAACACACCACCACCGCAGTCGAACAAGATCATGTCCCCGCTAGCTTCCACCAGATATCCGCTCGAGGCACGGCGAACATAGGCTTCCGGCGAGCCGGAACCGAGTATTGTGAGCTTCATGAGGCAATCCGTGGGGGAGGTGTGGCAGCGGCAGCACCAAGTTTCAGGGCCGGCTCACGCCCGCCATATCGTTCAATCAAAGCTGCCTGATCGTCAAATGCCCGTTTGTCGGTCGCAACCGGATCGCAAATCCGGCCAAGCTCCCGATGAAGGTCATTCAATATTGCCGAGCATTGTGAGTCAGAAGAACGATCGACCAGTTCCTCCGGATCACTTTCCAGATCAAACAGCTCGTCGGCAAACCCGACATAGTGAATGAGTTTCCAGCTTCCCTTGCGCACCATAAACGCCCCCGAAACGGACCCGGCGGCATGGTATTCAGAAAACACAACCCTTTCCGGGTCTTCGGGATTTTGAAAAATTGTAGGGAGATCAGCAACGCCATCTGCGGTCTGGATTTCAGCTCCAAAGTGCTTTGCTATGGTTGCTGACAAATCGAGCAGGCTGACGGGCGTTTTGCAAACACCGGTGGGCATATCAGGGCCTGACATAATGAGAGGAACGGCTGCACTTTCCTCATACATGTTGGATTTGCCCCAAAGGCCACGCGCCCCGACATTGTCTCCGTGGTCTGATGTATAAACCACCGTTGTAGAATTGGTCAGCCCGGCTTCGTCCAACGCATTTAGGATTTGCCCCACGTTTTGATCCAGCCAGGTGCACAAGCCATAGTAAGATGACATGGCAGCCAACCGTTCTTCGGGGTCAAAGAACTTGGACTCGCTGTCCATGAACGCATTTTGCTTCTCTATCCAGGGGTGGCGTGTGTAGCCCTCGTCGGGATGGCACTTAACCGGCGGCAGGCTCTGCGCTGGATAGAGATCGAAATACTCCTGCGGCACGACGAGCGGAAAGTGCGGGGCGACCAGTCCGACATAGAGGCACCATGGCCTTTCAGTTCCCGCTTGGGCGAGAAGCCATTGTTTGGTTCGCTCCACCACCGCAGCATCATATTCAGTGTATTTGCTCTCACCTGGCCCGATGTAATCCCCCAACATCCTTTTGGGTCCAAGTATCCGCTCGTCTTCCTTGCGAATGCTGGCCCAAACCATGCCAACGCCGCCAGCGACCATCATGGGGATGTGTTCAGCATCAAATCCGGCAGGGTCTTCTTCCGCGCGGTAGTGCAATTTGCCAATGCTTTCGACCTGCACCCCCTTGTCCTGAAGCGCATGGCCCCAGCCTTTGATGGATCCATCATAAGGCATGGCATTGTCCCACATCCGTGTCTGATGCGGGTACAGTCCGGTGGCGAAACTTGCTCTTGCGGGAACGCAGATCGGGCTTGGAGTGTAAGCGTTTGAAAATCGCATACCTCTTTGAGCCAATTGGTCAAGGTTGGGCGTTTGAACGAAGGGATGTCCGGCGCAGCCCATTGCCCGCGCCTGATGTTCATCGGACATTATGACCAGCAGATTTGACGAACTCACGTGATATCCCTCACCTTCGAGGCGGCTTCGATTTTTTCAACGACTTTGTAAAACACACTCAAATCCTCAGGCGATACCTCTGCCAGGAGGGTCTTCTGGCGTGCTTCCATCGTTGGCATGAGTTTTCGGCTTATTGCTCGTGCTGTATCAGTAAGATGAAGGTGCTGCACCCGTTGATCGCGATCATCTCTTTCAATACGCAAAAGCCCCTTCTTGACCATTGCATTGATCTTCCGGCTCATTTGTCCCTTGTCCATCTCCACAACTGTTGCAAGCTTTGTAAGAGACGCGTTTTCAAATATGCGCAGTGACTGAATCAGCCGCCATTCAACCAGCGATAGATCAGACCGAGATTTCAAAACGGCAACAGCTTGCGCGTTCAAGCTGTTTTGCAATCGCGCGAGTCGGAAAGTCACGAATGAAGAAGGTGTTGCGAAGTCTGGTTTCGGGTGCTCGTTCATAGGTGCAGGTTTTCTGAAATAATTTGACAGGTCAACTAGATTGTGGATTCCTTGCTGAACGAACGTTTTGGGAGGAACCAACGTGAGAAAATTTCTTAAACGAGCGGCCCTTGGCGCAGCATTCGCTTTAACAACGGTAACCGGAGCATTGGCCGATGGCCACGCATGGAAACCATCCGGGCCCATCAAGATGATCATAGCCTTTGCAGCAGGTGGCGGTGCCGATACGCAGGCGCGTTTAATTGCAAACGACATTCAAGCGGCCACAGGCTGGGAAGTCATTCCTGAGCAGGTAACCGGCAAGGGCGGCGTGAACGCTCTTGTCGCACTCAAGAAAATGCCTGCCGACGGAACCGCCATTGCGATGGTTGTTACCGAGTCACTTGGTTACAATGCTGCTGCTGCGAAAGGTGCGGGAATTTCTCCGGCGGACTTTACAGGTTTGACCACAACCGCCGGTTTCCAGATGGGTGTCGTTGCCAAGGCGGACAAAGGCTGGAAAACTTTTGCCGACATGATTTCCGCTGCAAAGGGCAGCAAACTTCGCTTCGGGACAATGTCTCCAAAGCTCTCTGATTTGGCTTATTTGTTGGGCGAGGCTCAAGGCGTTGAGTTCAACGTCGTGCAGGTGCGCGGTGGCAAAGCGGTTATGAACGGTGTGCAGGCCGGGGATATGGATCTTGGCTTCATGGCCGGGATTCAGCGCAAGGGCGTTGCCTCTGGTGATCTGGTGAACCTCGCATCTGCGCTGTCTAAACCTCTGGTGCAAACGCCGGAAGCCCCGACGTTTGAAAAGCTGGGCGTTAAATTCTCCGCCGATGGATATTTCGTTTACGTCGCCCCAGCGGGTATGGACCCAAAGGCGCGCGAAGCCATTACCGCGGCCATTGTGGACGCCACCAAAAACGGCAAGGCTTCCGGCATGTTGAAAAAGGCGTTTGGTGGAGCGGTGACCATTCAGGGCGCCGAACTTGATGGTTTGATGAAATCAGACTTTGAGTCAGCCGGGGAGCTTATGAAAGCTGCACAATAGACGGTTTGTGACTGCGAAGGGTTAGCCCATGATACGGAAATTTTCCGCTGATCGTTGGCTGGCCCTTTTCTTTTTTTGCGCTGGAGTCCTCGTCGTCTTCGTTTGGATTCCATTGGATACAGATACAGGCCTGATCGAAAAAGTGCGCCGCAACCTGGTTGTTGGAGATGCGCTTGGACCCACAATCGCAGGGATAATCATTCTTTTTGGTGCGGTTCTATTGTTCCTGGGAGACGGTGCGGACAAGGCTCTGTCCATTTCAAATCTGCGCTGGCTCTTTGGTCTTTTCATCCTGTTTGCCATTGCGCTCGTGATAATGCGGTATCTTGGGCCACTGACCTTCGCTTTGTCTGAAGAAGGGTACAGACCCTTTCGCGCCACGCCACCGTGGAACTATGTGGGTTTTCTTACGGGCGGCACCATCATGGTTGGCGGGTTGACTGGACTGGCAAGGCGGCAGTTTTCAATGCAGGACTTTGCTATTGGATTTGTTGCATCCGTCTTCATCGCCCTGGCGTATGATCTTCCCTTTGACGATCTCGTGCTTCCACCGAACGGAGATGTTTAGTGGGCATTTGGGATCACGTGGTTGCCGGGGCCTTCGCTGTCTTTCAGTCTGAACCTGTCCTTGGCATTCCCATAACGGTGCTCATGGTGTTTGGCGGCTTTGTGCTGGGCATCATTGTTGGCGCAACCCCCGGTCTGGCCGGACCGATGGCGATGGCGATTTCATTGCCCGTTCTCATTTCTGTATTCGGGTTTTCCAATGATGCTCTTTTGCCAGTGTTGGGATTTCTTATTGGCATCATGAAGGGAGCGACGGTTGGCGGCGCAGTGCCGGCCATTCTGTTCAACACGCCCGGTACACCAGACGCCTATATGACGACCCTGGATGGCTATCCCATGGCTCAAAAGGGCGAAGCTCACCGCGCGTTGCGGATCGCTCATTTCTCGTCCGCCTCGGGTGATACGTTCTCCGATCTGGTCTTGGTGATTTGCGCTCCCTTTTTGGCAATCATGGTTGAGCGCTATTTGGACCTGCCCGAGAAGACGGCCCTGCTGATCTTGTCACTCGCCTTCATTGCCTCCGTAATTGGCGGCTCAGTGGGCAAAGGCATTATATCGATGGGGCTTGGTCTCCTCGCTACAATGATTGCGACCGGAGAGGACTTTTATCCGCGCCTGACAATGGGACAAGAAGCGTTGTCGCAAGGCATTCCCATAGCGGCGGCAATTTTAGGGGTGTTGATTGTAGGAGAAGTTTTCAAAGCGTTGGAGGACCTGAATTCTGATCATTCTCACACCAACGCCAGGGCAACGACCAAAACTTCAGAAAGAAAGTTTGAGTTGGCAGACGTCCGTAACCTGTTCCCCTACATTGGGCGTTCCGCCATTATTGGCACTTGTATCGGGGCCCTGCCGGGCATTGGATCAACACTGGCGGCAACACTGGGCTATACCACAGCCAAACGGCGGTACGATCTCAACAAGCAGGGCAGCGCACCAGATTTCGGCGAAGGTGCGCCGGAGGGTATCGCAGCAACGGAAGCAGCCAACAGTTCCGTTTCCGGTGCGAATCTCATTCCCGTGCTTTCACTGGGAATTCCAGGCAATGCTGCGGCGGTGTTCCTCATCCTCGCAATGGACTCCATAGGCGGCTTCAACCCCGGCCCTTCGGTCTTTCGCGTCGGCGGTGGAATTGGCGATAATTCACTGAACCCGGAAATGGTAATGGCTTTTGGCATCTTCACCACAATGTTCGTTGCCAATGCACTCAACTGGACCGTTGGTGGCTTTTTTATGCGCAAAGTCGGTGTCATGGCACGCGTTCCGAAAGGGCGTCTGTTGCCCGTCGTGCTGCTGCTAACACTCACGGCTATCTATGTGCAGGAAACTTCAATGGTGGCCGTTTGGATCACCCTGTTCTTTGGCGCCTTAGGGTACATCATGCGCCGTGTAGGCATGTCACCCCTTCCATTTGTTATCGCCTTTATTCTGGGTGGAAACCTGGAATCCACAGCACGGCAGGCATTTGCTGCCACAGGCGCCGACCCATTCTTTCTCTTCAATCATCCCATCGCGTTTTGTTTCATCATCATGTCCGTCGGCGTTGTGGCCTATAACCTGCGAAAGCCCGTAAAATGAATCGACCCAATATCCTTCTCATTTCTGGCGATCAGCATCGCGCCGACTGCTTTGGTTTTGAAGGTCGCGCCATCAAAACGCCTCATCTCGATCAACTTGCCGCTGATGGCACTCATTTTTCCAACTGCATTACGCCGACAGTTGTGTGCCAACCAGCGCGCGCCTCAATCCTGACCGGGCAGCTCTGCCGAACCCATGGCGTTCATGACAACGGCATCGACCTTGATCCCACGGTTGGGGAAAAAGGGTTTGCTGGCGCGATGGCTGCAGCCGGGTACGAAACCTCATTCTTCGGCAAGGCGCATTTTTCAACCTATCACACGTTTGCGCCCACCGGCACGCCAGAGTGTCTAAAGTCGTCTGCGGATTATCCGGATACATGGTATGGCCCTTACATGGGCTTTAACCACGTGGAGATCATGCTGGTGGGGCACAACTGGTTTCTGCCGGAGAAGCCACCCAGCGGGCAGCATTACGAGCGTTGGTTTTACGCAGATGGACGCGGCGATGAGAAAAATGCGCTCTATCGCGCGAATGCCGGCGACACCAAAGAAGCCGCCCAAACATGGCATTCCAAACTGCCTGTTGCCTGGCACAATTCCACATGGACCGCAGACAGAGCTGTTGAATGGCTAAAGCATGGGCGAGGGAACGAGCCGTTTTGCACGTGGATCAGTTTTCCTGACCCGCACCATCCTTTTGATGCGCCTGAGCCGTGGTCTCGGCTGCATGATCCTGCAGAAGTTGACCTGCCCACAAATAGGAAGCGCACCTTTGAAGGGCGACCATGGTGGCACGAGGCCGTGCTTACGGCTGAACCAACGGGTGACAAAAAAGGCGCAGAAATTCGAAAAGCCTACAGCCGGATTGCAGAGCAGTCTGACGACCAGTTGCGAGAAATCATCGCAAACACCTATGGTCAAATCGCACTCATCGACCACAACGTTGGGCGCATCTTGATCGCGCTGGATGAAGCGGGTCTGGCTGATAATACCATCGTCATCTACATCAGTGATCATGGCGATTGGCTTGGCGATCATGGGCTGATCTTGAAAGGCCCCATGCATTATGACGGCCTTCTCCGCGTACCGATGATTGTGCGTGGGCCAGATGTCCCTAAGGGCAAGAAGGTGGAGGAGCCGGTTTCAACCCTTGATCTGGGTCCAACATTTTTCGACTATGGAAGTGCCAAAGCACTTCAAACCCAGCACGGCACATCGTTGCGCCCCCTCATTGATACGGACACAGCAACCCGTGACTTTGCCTACAACGAATGGGAACTGCTGCCGACACGTGCTGGTGTGGGACTAAGTTTGAGAACGGTGCGCACAAAGACCCATAAACTCACCATCGATCTTCAGTCTGAGGAGGGTGAACTCTACGACATGATCGCTGACCCGGAAGAGACCAACAATATCTTTCATGATCCCATGAGTGCGGATATCAAGGCCGAGCTGATGACATACATCCATTCACGTCCCGATGATGCCGGGCCAACCAGGACGCAGGTTGGAATGGCCTAGTAAGTGGTTCAACACCCATCTGTTTTGAAACCAATTGGGTGATTTGAACGACCGTTTCACGGTCTCCCTGAAAAGGTAACGCAGAACCATGAACGGCGGCCTTCCCCCATCATCGAACCGCCAGCACAAAGTCGCGTGAATTTTGGAATTTGCCAGGGCTGAGTTTTTTGAAGGTGGTGCAGTTGCTGCAAGGACGGCAACAGCCGGGTTCACTTCATTGCGGGTGGGGCAAATGTGAACAGGTGTTCCGGGTTCAAAAAGCCGCGGAGTTCGTGCAGACCCACGGAAACGATATCGGAATCCGCGCTGATTGCTCGCGCAAATCGCTCGTCCATCAGAACGGTTTGCCCGAGCTCTTTGCAAAGCGTCTCGCAACGTGCGGCGCGGTTCACCGCCTCGCCGTAAATCGTGAAAGCCATGCGGCTTTTGGACCCGATGCTTCCGGAAATGACGTCGCCGGCGGCGATGCCAATTCTGATTTCGAAGTCGTGATTCTTCGCTACCCCGGCCAAAGACACGGTGGCGTTCGCGGCCGCCAGTTCGGGTTTTTCGATCTCCAGTGGCGCGTTGAATGATGCCAGCAACCCGTCGCCGGTGTAGCTGATCACAGTTCCATTGCTTTTGCCGATCAGGTCGGCAGCCTCGGAAAGAAAAGCGTCGACCTGACGTATTGCAACGTCGGGCTGCTGTTGCGTTAAATAGCTTGAGAATCCAGCGATATCCAAAACCATGACCACGCCGTGGGTCTGACGCGGAGGCAGTTTGCCGCCTGTTCTGACGAGTTGGTTGACGACAATCTCAGGCACGTATTGACCGAACGCATCGGTAATCCGCTGTCTTTCCAATTGTTCTTTCTGGCGTTTTTCCTCTGCATTGATTTGCGCAAAGAACAATCTGCGCGCGCGATAGACGACGACAGACAGCACGACAGCCGCTATGAAAAGCAGCCCGGTCTCCTCAATGCGATTGCCGCGACCGATGAAGTCGATGGAGAGAAATATCGTCTGGTAGTCATTCAGGGTCGCATCGGCCGGTATGTCGGCCCATGACAAAGTGTTGTCCATTGTGGACACGACCCAGAGGAATGCCCCCCACCAGCCAGCCACGACAACAATTCCGGACCAGAGCACCAGACGCCAGGACAGGGAAAGTGCAGCAAGCGCTATGACGGGGAAAACATAGTAGATGCCATAGGCGCGGAATGCGATGATTTGCGGAACGTCGTCAGCCCGGCTGACCGGCACGATGACGAACAGGGCGCAAATGCTGATGATATCGACGGCATACAGAAGGTATTTCATCCACCATTGATCGAACCTCGTGCCGATGACCGAAAGATGCGCCAGACCAATTGAGACGAAGGTTGCGAATGCGATGAAAGTCCAGCCGCGGAATTCCTGATTGGTGAAAGAAACCGCAATTGCGTACCAGATGAACCCGGCCATGGCCGCAGCAGTGCGGCACAGCACCGCCAGTCGAAGCCCCGCATTTTCCGCGTGGATCAGGCGCAGTTGACCGCTGTGAGAAACTTTGAAACCGGCATCTAGTGTTGTCGTGTCATTATTCATGAAGAGTTCACTGCGGTTGTGCGGTTTGAGTTTCCGGCGAAAGATCACGTTTTCAAGCAGCGTTGGCCGCCCCGCCGGGGGCGGGGCGGTGGTCATTTAGGCGTCAGGCGCTTCTACGCCGTTCCAGTCCATTACCATCTTGGGCGCCCGGTTTCCGCGCACTTCTATGGAGCGAACAGCCGTGTTCAGTTCAGCCAGTTCGGCGTCCGAGAACGACACCTGCGCCGCTGCGATATTGTCACGCAGGTGCGACATCTGAGTTGTTCCGGGGATCGGCACAACATTTTCTCCCTGTGCCTGAAGCCAGGCGAGCGCGATTTGGCCGGGCTTGACGTTCTTGCGCTTTGCCCAGTCTTGCGCGATTTCGACAAGTGCCATGTTCACTTCGCGGTTTTCGGTGTCCATGCGTGATGTCATGGCACGGAAATCG
This sequence comes from Pseudomonadota bacterium, assembly GCA_039180085.1. Classification (GTDB taxonomy): domain Bacteria; phylum Pseudomonadota; class Alphaproteobacteria; order Rhizobiales; family Rhizobiaceae; genus Pseudahrensia. The sequence continues at coordinate 5,351 of JBCDDX010000030.1, read as the reverse complement.
CTGGGTGCGAAGGTTGTCTGCATATCAACCGCACCGGTCAGGAAACCGTAGCCAAGAGGCGAGAACGGGACGAACCCGATACCGAGCTCTTTCGTGAGAGGGAGAATGTCATCCTCGACGCCGCGATAGAGCATGGAATACTCGTTCTGAACCGCTGCGACCGGGAGGATTTCATGCGCTTTGCGAAGCGTCTTCGGTCCGGCTTCTGACAAACCCCAATGCAGGACTTTGCCTTCATCCATCAAATCCTTGACCGTGCCTGCCACGTCTTCGATTGGCACTTCGGGGTCCACACGGTGCTGATAGAGAAGCTCCACCCGGTCGGTGTTCAGGCGCTTGAGCGAACCTTCGACAGCAGCACGGATGCGCTCAGGTCGGCTTGTGACACCCAGAAACGCGCCCGTGTCGGGATCAAGATCAAAACCGAATTTGGTCGTCACCTCGATCTTGTCACGGAAAGGAGCCATCGCCTCGCCCAAAATTTCCTCGCAGACGTATGGGCCGTAGACTTCAGCACAGTCGAAAAAGGTGACACCCTTGTCGTAGGCCGCGCGGATCAGGTCTATCATGTCGCTGCGGTTGGGCACGATGGAATGGAACGTGCGGTGCATGTTCTGCACACCAAGGCCGATTGACGACACTTCAAGGGCACCCAGCATTCGCCGTTCCTTGGTGTGCGTTGTGGTGGTTGCCGTAGTATTTGCCGACTGGGCGGCAGCCTGCGTTGCGGCAAGGCTGCTGAGCGCGAGGGCAGCGGATCCTGCGGTCAGAAATGAACGGCGGGTTGGGTCGAATTCGTTTTTCATAGGACTGCTCCTTGGGGATTTATTCGGTTGATGCATTCTGTTGCCATGAACCATCGGCTCGGGCCTCGCGTTCGATACGAAACGGGCGTCAACTTCCAGGCGTATTCCGTACGAACGCATTTCCGCGCTCGGCGGTTGCATTGAAAGTCATCGCCTTGATCTTCCAGCCATCGTCGGTTCTTTCGAACGCGTGGAGATATGTCCCCCAGACTTCCCAAAGCGCCTCGCCACCATTTTCTGGCTGTGCGCCACGCTCCATACGGTTCCAGGCATAGCCGTGGGACAGCATCGTGGCGGTTGCGTCATCGTGGCGGGTGATGCGGTGATTGCCCCGCAAATGAAACGACGTTTTCTCCGCCGTCAGATTGGCTGACCATCCGGCAATCAGGGCATCGGCAGGGATGGTTGCAGGCTCGCCGCCGACGAGAGACGTAAAGTCGACTCTGATTTCATCGGTGAAGAACGAGCGAGCCAGTTTCCAGTTTTTGGCATCGACGGCGGCGTCAAGCGCGTCGGCGACCCGGATCATTTCGGCTTGATCCACAAGTGTCTCAGCAGTGACCGGTGTTCCTGCGAAGGAGATATCGGTTGCAACGGCAGGCACCGGCAGCAACAGCGTTGTAGCAAGCAAAACGGATTGAAGTGTGCGATTCATAATGTGTCTCCATCGGGTTGGTGTGATGGAGCAAATCTGGTGCATTTTTTACATAAATAAAAAGTCTGTTTGAGAATATATTTAATACTTTTCAGGTATTAATATCCTCGACGATCTGCTTTAGCCTCACAGTCAGATCGCCGGGACTGTTTCGCGTCACAAACAGAAACTCGATGGGTACAGAGAGACCCCTGACCTGACGAAACTGCACTCCGCTGGGTGGGCGGTTCATATTCGCTGAATTGACAAAAGCGCAGCCGACCCCTGCCGAAACGAGGCTGAGCATGGTGGTCTCGTTTTCCGCCTCCTGTACGACAACCGGATCAAGCCCAATACTGTTGAGCCCATCAAAAAGAGCATCATAATAAGCGGGCGCGACCGCTCGCGGAAAAGCAACGATGGGCAAACCATCAATGTCCTCAAAATCAAGTGGCCCATCGGTGTCGAAGTGCAGATCGGTCGATGCCGCCACGACGACATCGTCAACATCAAGCGGCAAGATTGAGAGCGCGTCTTCCACGAGATTTTCCTGCCGGTAAACGAAACCGGCGTCTATCTCCCCGGCCAGAAGCGCTTCGATCTGATTCACCGACCCCAAGGGCACGATGTCCAGACGTATGTCAGGATAGGTCCGTGCAAAGCGGTTCAAGGCACGCGGCAAATGCCCGGCCCAGGATGCGCTTTCCAGCAAACCAATACGAAGTGTTCCGGACTGACCTTTGGAAACCCGACGCGCTTCGTCCACCGCATCTTTCGAATTGGCCAAGATTGCCCGAGCGCGTTCGGCGAATATGCGTCCGGCGTCGGTCAGAACAACGCGCCGCCCTTCGCGCAACAGCAAATCCACACCGATTTCTGCTTCCAGGTCGCGGATTTGCCGGGATACGGCCGGTTGCGCGACGTGAAGGCGTTCAGCGGCGTGGCTAATGCCGCCGTGGTCTGCAACGGCCACAAAATAACGAAGGTGTCGAAGCTCCACTCATTATACCCAAATGCTATCAAATAACCTGTAAATTAGCATTGGTAGGCATCGTTTTCAAAGTTCATTTTCAGGGCGTCCAATGTGGAGGCCTGTCACGATGATGAAACACCTTAAGGGAATAGGCTTGGCGGCGGTGACGGTGTTGTGTTGGTCCGGTTATAATATTGCAGCCAAATATGGGATCGAAAACGGATTGTCACCCGAAGCGCTCACGTTCCTGCGCTTCGCAGTGCCCGGTGCAATTGCCTTGCCAATTCTGATTGTGTTTCGACTTCAGGCGAAGCACGCCAACATCCCACTGCTTCAGGTGGTGGTGCTGGTTTTTTTCGGTGGTCCCTTGTTTGGTCTGGTCGCCGTCAGCGGCTACGACCATGCTCCGCTGTCGCATGGATTGCTGTTTGCTCCGGTTGCCGTTTTTGTTGCAGGCAGTTTCCTTGGGGCCTTGCTGTTGAATGAGCGTGTTTCCACGTTCCGGCTGATCGGCGCCGCCATAATGTTCGTCGGGTTGGCCGTGTTGGTCGGCTTTGAACTGCGAGATCTGGGAAACACGTGGCATCAGGGCGTCATGCTGTTTGGTCTCGCAGGCGCAATGTGGGGATGCTACACGGTGCTTCTGCGCTTATGGCGCATCCCGATGATTGAAGGCACGATTGCGGTTGCATGCGGGTCTGCTCTGGTTGCGGTGCCGTTCCTGGGGGTATCAGCATATGAAACGCTGACATCGGTTCCGACGTCCAGCGTGATTTTGCAAATCATGATGCAGGGTTTCTTCGGAGGCGTTGTCAGCGTCGTGGCCCTGATTGGTGCAGTCAGGGTCCTGCCTGCTCAAGTGGTCTCGCTGCTCCCCGCCGCCACGCCAGTTGTGGCGCTTGCAATTGCCGGAATGGCGCTCGGTCAAACACCTTCCGCGGCTGAACTCATTGGCGTCGTGATCGTCGGCAGCGGTTTCCTGCTGAGTTTCAAAACCCGCGTGGCGAAAACTGAAATGTCATCGGGATTGGTCTCGCTTCGATAGGCGTTGTTTCCAAAGCTCCGCACTTGGGGCCTCATCGGTTCAGCAGGGCAGGGGGGCAGCCAGTTGGGGAGGTGTGGCCTTGCAGCGCTATCGCTGAAAGGTGCACTTTCCATTTCGGCACGTTTCTTGCTGTTGTTTGGGAGGCAACCCTGGCAACCGCGTCCGACATATGAAACCAACTGATCTTTCCGTTATGGTGGTTGATGAAAACCGTCTTCGTGCGTCGATGATCCGCGACGGGCTGTTTGCTGCCGGCTGTCGGGAGGTGACGATTGTCAGCGATTTGAAAGGGCTGGTCGCTGAGATTGAGCGCACGTCTCCCAGCGTCATCGTGATGGATATTGAAAGCCCTGACCGGGACCGTCTCGAAGACTATTTTGCGGTGTCGCGTTCCGTCAAAAAACCCATTGCGATGTTTGTTGACAAGTCCGACCCCAGTTGGATGGAAGCCGCAATTGATGCCGGCGTCTCATCCTATGTCGTGGATGGCCTGCGGCCCGACAGGGTCAAGCCGATCCTGGACATGGCCATCGCCCGGTTTGAAGCTTTCCGCCGGATGGAACAGGAACTGGAGCGCACAAAGGACGAACTGTCCGGGCGCAAACTGGTCGACAAGGCCAAAGGCATTCTCATGAAATCCAAAGGCATATCGGAGCAGGAGGCGCACCAATTGTTGCGCAACGCGGCTATGAACCAAAATCGAAAGATGAGCGAAGTGGCTCAAGGTCTCATCACCGCTTCCGGATTGCTGGACTTATAGGAGCCGTCATGAGCATGAACCGCACCATTCACACCGCGTTTTTGCCATTGCTGGATGCAGCACCGCTCATTGTGGCGGCGGACAAGGGGTTTGCCGAAGCAGAAAACATCGATCTTCGGCTTGTTCGCGAGACATCATGGGCGAATGTGCGGGACCGCTTGTCGGTGGGGCATTTTGAAGTTGCGCATCTCCTGGCGCCGCTGCCAGTGGCTGCCGCGCTTGGGCTTTCGCCAAACGATCCTTCCGTCATCGCGCCCATGGCGCTGGGCCTTGGTGGCAATACTGTGACCATATCATCCCGTTTGGCCGCCCGCATCAAACGCCTGACGCACTTTAGCGGTGTCGATGCTGCGGCCGCTGGCACTGCGCTCAAAACAGCTCTCAGGGGATGGGAGAAGGACACCGGTTCTCGCCCGGTCTTTGCAGTGGTCCACCGGTTCTCCAGCCACAATCTTGACCTGCGATACTGGCTGTCGGCCAGTGGCATTGAGCCCGATGACGAGGTGGATATCGTGATTGTATCGCCGTCGCTGATGCCGTCGATGCTGGTTGAAGGCAAGATTGATGGCTTTTGCGTGGGCGAACCCTGGGGCAGCGCTGCGGTGGCGGCTGGCGCCGGGCACATCCTCACTTCCAAGGCAAGTATTTGGCGTTCAAGCCCGGAAAAAGTTCTGGGCGTAAATTCCGAACTGCTGGAACGTGAGCCAGAGGTTGTTCATGGCCTGATCCGTTCCGTCTACCGTGCCGCGCAATGGTGCAGTGACCGTGCCAACGGTGAAGAATTGGTCTCTTTGCTGCAAGCGCCCCACCGGCTCAACATCCCCATGGAGCGTCTCTATCCTGCGATGAGCGGGAAATTTCATGATCTGAATGGCGCCCCTGCACTGATCGAAGACTTTTACATCCCGTTCGAAAAAGCAGCGAACTTTCCATGGCAAAGCCACGCCCTGTGGTTTTACACGCAAATGGTGCGATGGGGTTTGGCCAAGTGGGATGCGGCCCTGGTTGAGAAGGTCGAAGGCGCATACAGGCCCGATGTTTATCGAGCAGCGCTCGCCTCTCTCAATCTGGATTTGCCTGCCGCCAGTTCGAAAGTCGAAGGCGCGCTCATGCAGCCCGAAAACCTTGCCTCC
>JBCDDX010000029.1:0-32925 GCA_039180085.1 Pseudomonadota bacterium | reverse complement strand
GTTATCGCCAGGCATCACCATTTCCGTGCCTTCAGGAAGCGAGCATACGCCCGTCACATCCGTCGTGCGGAAATAGAACTGAGGACGATAATTGGTGAAGAATGGTGTGTGACGACCACCCTCTTCCTTCGTCAGAATATAGGCTTCCGCACGGAACTTCGTGTGCGGTGTGACAGAACCCGGCTTACAAAGAACCTGGCCACGCTCAACCTGATCACGGTCAACACCACGGATCAGAGCACCGATGTTGTCACCCGCTTCACCGCGATCAAGCAGCTTGCGGAACATCTCAACGCCCGTGCAGGTGGTTTTCTGCGTGTCCTTGATGCCGACGATCTCAATCTCTTCGCCAACATTGATCACACCGCGCTCAACACGACCCGTTACAACCGTACCACGACCCGAAATCGAGAACACATCCTCAATCGGCATCAGGAACGGCTGGTCAACAGGACGCTCAGGCTGTGGAATGTAGCTGTCGACAGCTTCCATCAGCTCACGGATCGCGTTCTCGCCGATTTCAGGATCACGGCCTTCCATCGCAGCCAGAGCAGAACCCTTGACGATCGGAATATCATCACCGGGGAACTCATAAGAAGACAGAAGCTCACGCACTTCCATGTCAACAAGCTCAAGAAGCTCCTCGTCATCAACCTGATCAACCTTGTTCAGGAAAACAACAAGTGCCGGAACACCAACCTGACGCGCCAGCAGAATGTGCTCGCGGGTCTGGGGCATCGGGCCATCGGCAGCCGAACAAACCAGAATAGCGCCGTCCATCTGGGCAGCACCGGTGATCATGTTCTTCACGTAGTCGGCGTGGCCGGGGCAATCAACGTGGGCGTAGTGACGCGCATCCGTCTCATACTCAACGTGAGCCGTCGAAATCGTGATCCCGCGGGCCTTCTCTTCCGGCGCGCCGTCAATCTCGTCATACGCCTGAAAATCACCAAAATACTTCGTAATCGCAGCCGTCAATGTCGTCTTGCCGTGGTCAACGTGACCAATCGTGCCAATGTTGCAATGAGGCTTATTACGTTCAAACTTTTCCTTAGCCATCGGGCTTCTCCATCATTCTTCGTTTATGGAAACTGTTTTGGGTGTCTATCGACTTGAAAGCACCCGGTTATGCGTATTTTTCGACCACTTCGTCAGCAACCGCCTGAGGCACCTGCTCATAGTGATCAAAGACCATTGAATATTGCGCGCGACCCTGGCTCATCGAGCGCAGGCTATCGACGTATTTAAACATGTTGGCGAGCGGCACCATGGCTGTAACAACCTGATCGATACCACGCGCTTCCGTGCCAGCAACCTGGCCGCGACGGGATGAAAGATCACCAATCACGTCGCCCATGTAGTCTTCCGGTGTCACCACCTCGACCTTCATGATTGGCTCAAGCAATTTCGCACCGGCCTTCTGAGCACCCTCACGGAATGCAGCACGGGAAGCGATCTCGAACGCAAGCACGCTGGAGTCAACATCGTGATAGGCACCGTCGAGAAGCGTTGCCTTAACGCCCAGCATCGGGAATCCGGCGACAGGACCATTGTCCATGACCGACTGGATGCCTTTTTCAACACCGGGAATATATTCCTTCGGCACGTTACCGCCAACGATCTTGGATTCGAACAGGAAGTCTTCACCTTCCGGGTTCGGCTCGAATACGATTTTCACGCGTGCGAACTGACCGGAACCACCGGACTGTTTCTTGTGCGTGTAATCGATTTCCGCTTCGCGTGTGATCGTCTCACGATAAGCAACTTGCGGCGCGCCGACATTGGCTTCCACGTTGAATTCGCGCTTCATGCGATCAACCAGAATATCGAGATGCAGTTCGCCCATGCCGGAAATGATGGTCTGACCGCTTTCCTCGTCTGACTTGACGCGGAAAGACGGATCTTCCGCTGCCAGACGGTTGAGCGCGATGCCCATTTTTTCCTGGTCGCCCTTGGTCTTCGGCTCAATCGCGATGGAAATAACCGGATCAGGGAATTCCATGCGCTCCAGAATGACCGGCTTGAGCGCATCACATAGTGTGTCGCCCGTTGTGGTCTCTTTCAGGCCCGCAATAGCGACAATGTCACCAGCATAGGCCTCCTTGATATCCACGCGGTCGTTCGAATGCATCTGCAACATACGGCCAATACGCTCTTTCTTGCCCTTAACGGTGTTCATCAAGGAACCACCGGTTTCAAGCGTACCGGAATAGATACGACAGAACGTCAGCGAGCCCACAAACGGGTCGTTCATGATTTTGAACGCCAGCATAGAGAACTGCGCTTCGTCGGAAGACTCACGCGTTGTTTCTTCGTCTGTCTTCGCGTCGATGCCTGCAATAGCGGGCACGTCGAGAGGGCTTGGCAGGAAGTCAGTAACAGCTTCAAGAAGCGGCTGTACACCTTTGTTTTTAAACGCGGTTCCGCACATGACAGGGAAGAATTCAACGTTGATTGTACCCTTGCGGATCAACGCCCGAAGCTTGTCGTTGTCGGGCATTTCGCCCTCCAGATAAGCTTCCATTGCTTCCTCATCCGCCTCAACAGCGGTTTCGATCAGCATTTCGCGATATTCTTCGGCCTTGTCCTGAAGATCAGCTGGAATGTCGACGACGTCCCACGCAGCACCGAGGTCTTCGCCCTGCCAGATCAGTGCCTTCATTTCGATGAGATCGACAACACCGGCGAATTCGTTTTCCGCACCGATTGGCAACTGCAGCACGCAAGGCGTGGCGCCCAGACGCTCTTTGACCATCTCAACCGAGCGGTAGAAGTCAGCACCGATCTTGTCCATCTTGTTGACGAAAACCATGCGCGGTACGTTGTACTTGTTAGCCTGACGCCAAACGGTTTCAGTCTGCGGCTCAACGCCAGCGTTTGCATCAAGCAAAGCAACAGCACCGTCGAGAACACGCAGCGAACGCTCAACTTCAATGGTGAAGTCCACGTGGCCGGGCGTATCAATGATGTTGTAACGGCGCTTCGTGCCATCGCGGCCCTGCCAGAATGTCGTTGTCGCAGCAGACGTGATCGTGATGCCACGCTCCTGCTCCTGCGCCATCCAGTCCATGGTTGCAGCACCTTCGTGCACTTCAGCCATTTTGTGGATTTTACCTGTGTAATAAAGAATACGCTCGGTCATCGTGGTTTTACCGGCGTCGATATGCGCCATGATGCCGAAGTTGCGGTAGTCTTTAAGAGGATATTCGCGTGCCATAATCTTGCTCGTAATCAGTAAGGATAACGTGTGCGTATGCGGGCTTCAGCCTACCAGCGGTAATGCGAGAACGCGCGGTTGGCTTCCGCCATCTTGTGCGTGTCTTCGCGCTTTTTTACCGCTGAGCCACGGTTGTTAGCAGCATCCATCAGTTCACCTGACAAACGCTCAATCATTGTTGTTTCATTGCGCTTGCGTGCAGCAGCGATCAGCCAGCGAATGGCCAGCGCCTGACGGCGCTCGGAGCGCACTTCAACAGGAACCTGATAAGTTGCGCCACCAACACGGCGGGAACGAACCTCAACCTGCGGAGCAACGTTTTCCAGGGCCGTGTGGAACATGGGAAGCGGCTCCTGACGGGCCTTTTCTTCAACCTGATCCAGAGCACCGTAAACGATGCGTTCGGCAATCGACTTTTTACCGTCAAGCATGACGGCATTCATGAATTTGGAAAGAACGAGATCACCGAATTTCGGATCCGGGTTGATTTCTCGTTTTTCAGCGCGGTGACGACGTGACATCTAATTCTACCTTTTAGACCCCGGTCTGCCGCTTGCTGCGCCTGCCCGGGGTAACCTTGAATTCTTAAAAGTTACTTCGGACGCTTGGCGCCATATTTCGAACGGCGCTGCTTGCGGTCTTTAACGCCCTGGGTGTCCAGAACACCGCGAATAATGTGATAGCGCACACCGGGAAGGTCTTTCACGCGTCCGCCACGGATCATGACAACCGAGTGCTCCTGAAGGTTGTGACCTTCACCAGGAATGTAGCCGATCACTTCGTAGCCGTTGGTCAAACGGATCTTGGCAACCTTACGCAGAGCCGAGTTCGGCTTTTTAGGCGTCGTTGTGTAAACGCGCGTGCAAACGCCCCGTTTCTGAGGGTTCTGTTCCATCGCTGGAACCTTGCTGCGCTTGACCGGTGCTTTCCGAGGATTGCGAACCAGTTGGTTGATGGTCGGCATGACACATCCCTTATCAAATTTGCCCGCTCTTGAGGTCGCTCGACCTGCTGAGGATGGGCGTTTCACTTTAAGCCTGCCGGGCTGTCGCCTTGGGTAGACCGTGCATCCAAATCTGAAGCCTCAACATGCGTAAAAGCACCATCAGGCAGACCTTGCTGCCGAGGCGCTTAGAACAATGCAGAGGAATACCGGGGACCCGCTATTCGTGCTCCAGAACTATATATCGTTTGATCAAAACCTTGTTTGAGCGGGTTTGTTCCAACGCGTGTCGCGTCGAATCTCCACACTCACATGGGTTCGGAATGGCGCGTATCTACGATCAACCCCGTAAAAGGTCAACCCTTCCAGCACCAGATAATCGCCGTATTTGGCGTTGGAGCAGTGCAAACCGCGAATGGCAGCTTTGCAAGCCCTCAAAATGCACTTTTTGGCCCGTTCATGTTGAGTTCACACAGCTTTTTCCATGTTTGGCGGATCAGGGGCTCAAAGACACCAACAAATGGACGTTTGATCATGATCAGATTCATCAGCAAAGCCACACTCGCCATCAGCCTCGTGGCTGGGGCACTTGCCATGACGCATTCGGCCCATGCCCAGCAAACGCCAAGTGCAGCAACGATATACAAGAAGCTCAATCGTGCAGTCCCCGCCGGACAGGCAGCAGCGCCGCGTCAGCGCGTGAGCGTCGATGAATTGAAACGCAACCGGCGTCTGCGTTCGCAATTGCCTTCCATCAACATCCAGTCGATCAATTTTGAGTTCGGGTCAGCCGCGATATCGCCGCGCGAACGCTGGAAAGTTGGCAATATTGCCGATGCCCTGCTCCGCTTTCGCCGAAACCGGAATGAACGCTTCCTTCTGGAAGGCCACACCGACGCTGTTGGGTCTTATGAGAAAAACCAGTTTCTGTCGGAAGACCGCGCGCAGTCTCTCAAACGCGCATTGGTCAACTGGTTTGGTGTGCCACCTCGCATGCTGATCACCGTTGGCTATGGCGAGGAGCAATTGCTCATCAATACGCAGCGTCCTGATTGGCGCAATCGCCGGGTCACATTGCGCCGCGCAACACGGTATCTGCGCTAGCGGCGTGCCCCCGGTCGCTAAAATTCAATCATTTGCTGCAACACACTCTTAATCAAGTTGACGTAGGGTCGCCGGATACGATGAGTCGGCGAAACCGAACATCGGGGCTTTAAGAGGGAAAGATGTTTAAAGCAGCCAACAGACCAAACCGACCCATGCGCGGTGCTGGACCGTCCGCCGGTACGCAACGACGTCGTGAAACACGTATGGCGCTTCAAAAAGCGGCCACCATAGTGGTTGAGCAAACAGGTCAGGTCATAAGCTGCACTTTGCGCGACATCCACACCCGTGGAGCGCGCATCAGCGTTATGGCGCATTACGCCATTCCCGATGAGTTCATGCTGAAAAGCCGCCAGGAAGGCCTGGATACCCGCGCCCGGGTTGCCTGGCGTCGCGGCAACGAACTGGGTGTCAGCTTCCTAAAGGCCTGACGTTCGGTTTGCAGGAACAGATTGTGCGGTTCTTTTGCCTGCACAATTCAAAGATAGTGTTGCGTTGCACTCTCCCATTTCCCGTTGAAATGCTCTAGACCCGTGCGAAAAATGTGCTGGGCCGTTACGGCTGCACATTTGCCGTGAAATGTCGGTCGGGAACCAAACACAATGAAGAAATTTGCACGTTTTTTGCTGATAGGCGTCGTCGTGCTTGCGATCGCCTTCTTTCTGGGGCCGCGCGAACCTGTCGATGAAACGCTGGACACAGATTTTGCAGCCATCGCCGCCCTGCGCGGCGCTGCTGTGGAAGATCATCTGGCAAAGAGTGAAGCCGATATTGAAAACCTCGTTGATGGCGCGGGTAAACATGTCGTCTGGGCCGATCCTCAAACAAAACAGCGCACACCTTTGTCGGTTGTCTACATTCACGGATTTTCTGCAACGCTGGAGGAAGTGCGCCCGACCCCCGACATCATCGCTGAACAATTGGGGGCCAACCTTCACTACACACGCCTCACCGGCCACGGTCGTGACGGGGCTGCGATGGCACAAGCGACCGTGAATGACTGGTTCAACGATGTCGCGGAGGCCCTCGCGATTGGCCGTGCCATCGGCGATGAAACCATTATCGTTGCCACATCAACGGGCGGAACACTGGCCGCCTGGGCTTTGGAACAGGCCGCACTGGCGCAAGGCGTGAAGGGCGTGGTTATGGTTTCACCCAATTTCGGTGTCAAAGCCGCTGCTGCCAGAATCCTGAGCCTGCCCTGGGCCCGCCAGTTGATACCAAGCCTCGTTGGCGAAACCCGCTCTTTCGAACCGTCTAACGAAGATCACGGCAAATGGTGGACCACGGAATATCCGACCATCGCACTTTTGCCGATGCAAGCCAGTGTCGACCGCGCGGCGAATGCCGATTTTGCCGCCATGAAAACCCCTGCCCTGTTTATCTTTCATCCCGACGATCAGGTCGTGGATGCGTCGATAACGCAAAGTGTGGCCGACAATTGGGGAACGAACGGTAGCGGGACTGCTACTGTCCACACGGTCGATGAGGCCGAGGACCGCTATAACCATGTGATTGCCGGGCGCATTCTCAGCCCATCAAACTCAAAACCGCTGGCCGACAAGGCCGTTGAGTGGATCAGGAGCCTGAAGTGACCAACCCCGTTCAGCCGAAAGGCTCTCACTATATCGACGGTGCATACACCAATGATGCAGCCGGAAACGCGCTTGCAACGCATTATCCTGCATCCGGTGATGTCATTGCTGAGCTGCACGAGGCAACGCCCGCAATCGTGGAGAAAGCCATTGCCTCCGCCAAACGCGCGCAGGTGGCGTGGGCCAAAACGCCGGGCGCTGAACGAGGGCGCATTCTCATCAAGGCTGCCGAAATTGTCCGCAAGCGAAATGATGAAATCGCCCGTATCGAGACCATGGATACGGGCAAAGCCATTCAGGAAACGCTGGTCGTCGATGCCGCAAGCGCAGCTGACAATCTGGAATATTTCGGCCACATCGCCGCGACACTGACCAGCGAACATATCCCCATCGATGGCAATTGCTTTGCCTACACGCTGCGCGAACCGCTCGGTGTCGTCGGCGGCATTGGTGCGTGGAACTATCCCATTCAGGTCGCCAGCTGGAAAGCGGCGCCGTCACTGGCACTCGGCAATGCGCTTATTTTCAAACCGTCGGAAATGACCCCGCTGTCTGCCCTCGTGCTGGCGGAGTGCCTGAGCGAAGCCGGCCTGCCCGATGGTGTATTCAATGTCATTCAGGGGCGCGGTGGCGTGGGTGCCATGCTGACCACGCACAAGGACATCGACAAGGTGACCCTGACAGGCTCGGTACCAACCGGCGCGAAAGTCATGGCGGCGGCGGCCGAAGACGTAAAGCACGTCACGCTGGAACTCGGCGGAAAGTCACCGCTGATCATTTTTGACGATGCTGACGTTGAAAATGCCGTATCCGGCGCAATCCTCGCCAACTTTTATTCAACCGGCCAGGTCTGTTCCAACGGCACCCGCGTGTTCGTCCAGTCCAATATCAAAGATGCCTTCACCAAACGTCTCGTTGAGCGCACCGCAGCCATCAAGCTCGGTGATCCGCTTGATCCCGACACCCAGATGGGACCAATGATATCGCGTGCACAATTCGATATCGTGATGGACTATATAGAGCGCGGCGTTGCAGGCGGTGCACGCGTTTTGACCGGCGGTGCGGCCCCGGTTCTGCAAGGCTTGGAAAAAGGCGCGTTCATCGAACCGACGATCTTCGGTAATGTTACCGACGATATGACAATCGCGCGCGAGGAGATATTCGGGCCGGTGTTGTCACTGCTCGATTTCGATGACGAAGATGATGTGATCGCCCGCGCCAATGACAGCCAGTTTGGCTTGGCTGCGGGAGTGTTCACCCGTGATATCGCGCGCGGCCATCGGGTCATCAGTCAGTTGCAGGCGGGCACGACATGGATAAACAACTTCAACCTCACGCCGGTTGGCGTCCCCTTCGGCGGCTACAAAAAGTCCGGCATAGGCCGGGAAAATTCGGCCCATGCCCTGGACTATTACAGCCAGGTGAAAAGCGTCTATGTCGAACTCGGCGATGTTGACGCGCCCTACTGAGTTCTGAAACGGCCACCTTGGTTCAAACGCCGTGACTGGCGGTGAATTTCCATCGCGGCATTCATTTCAAGTGGCATTTGCATACCGGCAACAACATCTTCACGCCGGTAGCCGATATCAGCCAGCGTCGCGTCATCGAGGTGCATGAGGTTTTCAAAAGCCAAGCGGTCCACCCTGTGCTTTTGCCGCTGCTTCCAAGCATGCAACAGACGCAACAACAGTTTTTGAACATATCCGCGTTTGATCACGCGAGGTCTGTAGGGTGTTGAATTGATCAGGGTCATATCAGTCTCCTTTTCTGAGACCAAGATGGACCTTTACGGTTGATCAATCGAACGAATAGTTCTTATGATACCTTTCAATTTTTTTGAAAGGTAGGCGCATGCTTCCCTCACCCAACACATTGCTGGAAACAGACCTGATCCGCACCTTCGTTGCGATTTCCGAGCTCGGGAATTTCAGTGCCGCCGCGTCGCGGGTCAACCGCACGCCGTCGGCCATCAGCATGCAGGTCAAGAAGCTGGAAGAACAGCTTGGTCGCACGCTGTTCAACCGCGAAGGCCGCATGGTCACACTCACAACCGATGGCGAAACCCTGCTTGGCTTCGCCCGTGACATGCTCAAGCTCAACGATCAGGCCGTATCGCGCTTTCGCGGCCCCGCTATCGAGGGCAGCGTGTGCTTCGGAGCGCCGGATGATTTCGGCACAAGGTTTCTGCCGCAGATCCTGAAACGCTTTGCCAGCACGCACCCGCTTGTAGAGGTCAATGTCACGCTCGGGCCAAGCGAAGCCTTGCTGGAAAACCTCGCCAAAGGCCAGTTGGATATGACCCTGCTCACCGCCGTGCCGGGCGGTATTAACGACGGGATCGGAGAGGTCGTTCACTCGGAGCGACTGGTCTGGACCGGCGTCAAAGGCGGCACGGCCCACAAGCTTCCTGTCATTCCGCTTGCTCTGGCCGGCAAGGGCTGTTGCTGGCGTGGTGCCGCCGTTGAGGCCTTCGCCTCATCCGGCATCAAATATCGGATCGCCTACACCTGCGAAAACTGTCAGGGCCAGTTGGCGGCTCTCTTGGGCGATCTCGCGATCGCCCCCCTGCCCGAAAGCCTGATCACACCACAGTTTGAAAGGCTGGGAGAAAAACACGCTTTGCCAGACATGGGCACATATGACATCAGACTGCATACTGCAGAGGACATGGGCAAGGAATCAGGAAGAGCCGCCAAGGCCTTTTCCAACCATGTGAGAGAAAGTTTCAAATCGATATGACCGCAAATCCCGTTCTTGTTGAAGTCACCCGAGGCAATGTTGTTGAATCACGCCACAGGGGCGCGTTTTGTGTGGTCGATGGCGATGGCAAGACCGTCTTATCACTGGGCGATGTTGAACTTCCGATCTTTCCGCGTTCGGCGATCAAGGCCATTCAGGCTTTGCCGCTGATCGAATCCGGCGCTGCTGATGCTTACGGGCTTGATGACCGGGCATTGTCGCTCGCCTGCTCATCGCATTCCGGCGAATCCAAACATGTCGCGATGGCCATGGACATGCTGCAGCGCGCCGGGTGCGACGACACCTGTCTGGAATGTGGTGGCCACTGGTCGTCACAGGATTGGGTCATGCGCGAGCAGGCCAAAATCTATGACACCACGCCGCCCGCCATCTGCAACAATTGTTCCGGCAAGCATGCAGGCTTTATCTGCACATCGGTCCACAATGGCATTGACCCCAAGGGCTATATCGGTCCCGACCACCCAACCATGGAAAATGTGCGTGGCACGCTCGAAGCTGTCACGGGCGCTGCTCACACGGAAGAGATGCGCGGCACAGATGGCTGTTCCATCCCGACCTACGCCATTGGCCTCGACGCCATGGCGCGGGGTTTTGCGAAAATGGCAACCGGAGCGGGACTGGAGCCGCAGCGGGCTGCCGCTGGCAAGCGCCTGCTCGACGCCTGCATGAACGAGCCTTACTATATGGCCGGCACAAACCGCTTCTGCACCAATGTCATGACCCTGGGCGATGGCCGCCTGTTTGCAAAGACCGGAGCCGAAGGGGTTTTCTGTGGCGCTATTCCCGAAATGGGTCTTGGCATCGCTCTAAAGTGCGATGACGGCCAGACCCGCGCGTCCGAAGCGCTGATGGCGGCGATCTTCAACCACCTGTTGCCCATCGACGACCCGCTGCAGCGCGGCCTGTCAGACATGGCCAATGTGCCCATCCACAATCGCAATGATATTCACACTGGTGATATTCGGGCGCAGGTCGCTTTTTGATCGTGACAGGAATTCAGACCGCCGCCGGATTCGGCTTCGCGTCCTTTGAAAAAGCATACAGCACCAGCGTGGCCCCAAAACAGGCGGCATAAACCCACAACACGCTGGAAATCGCGATCAGTGGTTCGGCATCACCCCCGGCGTCGCGATAAACCGCACTTGTCACCCATTGCATGGTGCCGACGCCACCCATGTTGAAGAAATTCACCAGAGTAACGCCGCGCCCCGCCAGATGATCGGGAATATTCGCCGTCGCATGCGCCATCAACAGGCCATAGCAGAGCGAGAAAAACCCGATGATCACCAGCACAATCGCGACCTGAAACGCGGAAGCGGCAGGATTGAGCACCCAGAACATCAGCGCGGCAAATGCAATGACGGCACCGGTGAACACCACCCACTTGCGCGTGTTGAAAAGCGTGTCAGCCGGCCCATAGGCAAAACTGCCGGCCACCATGGCAATCGCCATCCAGAATGTAATTGTGCCGATTTCCGTTGCTGACAACCCATGCACCTTGGCCAGATATGGCCCGGCCC
Organism: Pseudomonadota bacterium; assembly: GCA_039180085.1. GTDB lineage: Bacteria > Pseudomonadota > Alphaproteobacteria > Rhizobiales > Rhizobiaceae > Pseudahrensia. The sequence continues at coordinate 21,786 of JBCDDX010000029.1, read as the reverse complement.
AGATGCCGCGCAGACCGCCCGCAACCGAATAGATGAAGAAGATCAGCGGCAAAATGGACCACAATTCCCGCAGCTTCAGAATATCGAGATAACTGCCCTGCCCGCCCTGCTTATTGTCAACGTTCGGTGGGTCTTTCACCAAAACCATGATGCCAAGCGCAAGCGCAACCGTTGCACCCGTTAACACCATCATCACCGCGCGCCACCCCCAGGCCTCCAAAGCCAGTGCAAGCGGGCTGCTGCCTATGATGTTGCCTGCAAGGCCGATGGCAATGAAGGTGGAGGCCAGTGCTGCAAAGCGACGAGGCTCAAAACTGCGTTTGAACAGATAAACGGAGGCCATAAGCACGGGCGAACACCCGACACCCAGCGCCACCATGGCGACAAGCACCGCCGTCGGTGATTGAGCAATGGCGAACAGACCGCCGCCGAAACCGCCGATAACACCAAACATCAGCGCCGAGGTTCGCCGTGGTCCGATGCGGTCCAGCAATACGCCCACGGGAATTTGTGACACCGCAAAAGCCACAAACCAGGCACCCAGCGCGTCGCTCATCTGAGCAGAACTCATACCCAAGTCAGCCTCGAGATAGGGCGACAGCACAGCCAGAAACGAGCGATAGAAATGGCTGATGATATAGGCGCCCGCCAGGACGAGAATGCCAGTCATGAAGGAATGTCCAAAAAACAGGTGGTTCGGCACGAACAATGGTTTGTGCCGCGGCCAAAAAGCGCTATCAGACAAAGGCCGCGCACACAAACAAGCCGCAGCACCGCCCCCTTGGCGAAATTGGTATACGCAGCAGACTTAAAATCTGTAGGCCGGAAGGCCGTGCCGGTTCAAGTCCGGCAGGGGGCACCATTTTGGATCTCACACCATTTGCTGCGCTCACAGATCCGAAAGCCGGGGTCGACGTCGAGACCTTGGCTCATTGTGGCATCGCGCGATCAGCCCACTTGCAGGCGGCGCTCTATCGCTTCCATTGTATCGGAGGGGTTGGTGTTGAAGGCGATTGCGGCTTTGGGCGCGTGTTTGTGAATGATGTTGACGAGTTCTTCGAACAGAATGAAATGATCGTCGTCCTTGCGCACACCAGCGCCGATCAGCACCACGTCAGGCATCTCGTTCTTCAAAGCACACTCCAACGCCTTTGCGCCTGCTTCAGCCTCTTTGATCAATTCCCAGCGCGCCTCAAACCCACGCTCGACCAAAGCAGAACGTTGCGCTCCCAAACCTTTGGTAAGCTTCTCTTCAGACAGATCCGGCCACTTTGCATAATCGACCACATCGGGGTGAAATCCGACCATCAGGACTTTGCTGGCCATAAATGTCGTTCCTTCGTCGTGTTTTTGACTGCGCCTTCAAGGCCGGTGGCGGATAAAGTGCATGACAAAATGTAAGCAGACAACGTGTACAAATGGCGCACGGAAACTGATCTGAAACCTTAACCAACAATGCAGCGCGATTGCCCCTTGCCTGTCCATTTTGTTGACTTGGAGCGGCAAGTGTGGCCCCATTCGGATTAAATCTGGACAAAACGGCGCTGATTTCTGCACGAAAGAGGTAAATTGATGACCCGGATCAGAGATACGCATCAAGCCGTGAATCCTCGCCCGGCATCATTTAACATGCCAGCATCATTGGACATGAAAGTCCCGTTGCAGAAAACTGCGCTAGATTGTCATGGTTTTCACCGCAATGGCGGCGCGAACGGTGTATTGGTCAGCCCTGCGCGCGATGCTTTTACTGGAATCCGACGCCATATCGAGCGAAGCCGCCGTTGCAGCTTTCAGCTTGGTGCCGACGTGGCAGGCACGCCACAAATCAACCAAAGCCGCCGTGATCTGATATACCGCCACAACATTGCCACCGCTCGCCATATCAAATTGCGACAAAGCGGAGGCGGCCTCAACCACATTTTTATCAATTGTCGACACGCTTTCTTGCGCGCGATTGAAGTCAACGCCATCAAACACGCGAAACGAGGTGACGTAATAGAAGTCTGACAGTTTTTTCCGCATGCCTGCCGGTTGCGGATCATATGCGAATTCAAGGTCCTGTCTGGTTGCAGACATGGGTTGCTCCCTTTCTCCCACTGGGCGTGGGCTCTGAGTTCGACAGGTGACGGCCTCTTGATCAGGCCGTTGCCGCTGTCGCTGCAGTTGGGTCTTCGTCCTGAGCCAGGATCAGATCCCGTATCGACGCCAAACGCTGCCCTTGCCGGGGCGGCGTTTGTGTTTTGTGGGGCGCGTCCTGCTCGAAGACCGGCTTTGATTTTGCTTCTACATGGCGCCCTCCTGCTGCTGGTTTTCCAGGCCACCAAACGCAATTGGCTTCACCACAGCCCCGCAGGACAGTCGTGAAGCCAATTCAAATGCTGTTACGTCCGCAGGCAGCGGTGACGTCAGCGTGGAATGATAAAGTGCTGGATGCGCGCTCGAGGCGCGCAGTTCATCCGGACGCATGGCTGTTCCCTCCATGCTTGGGAGCGCCGGCCTGCGGCGTCAGTCGGGAGTGGGGTTTCCGTGCAGGAATTAAGGCGATTGCGAAGTTTGAAGAGATAGGCATAACAATGCTCCTTTCGTTTCGATGGGCAATTGTTACATGTTCCAAAGCGCTTTAGTCATGCCGGGAGCGTTTCAGTCGCAGGCAAACAGAGTTTCACTTGACTGAAAAGTCACTGAAAAATAGTCTTTCCGGGCACTCTGGGGGGACTTATGCCGACGAAACATTACAACGTCTCATGCGCTGCGGCGTTGAAGGACCATGCGCATGCAAAACGCGTGATTTCCGTACTGGTCGATAGAATTGAAAATACCGATCTCAATGAACGGATTGCATTCGCTCTGTTATCGATTGTCCTGTCGGAAGCCCGTGGCGTGAAGCAGAACTGGCTTCACGACGATATAGTGCAGTTCTACAGCGAAAACTTTGCCGAACATCTCGACGGAGATTTTCCTGATAAGCCCTCCTTCCTGCGTTACGCCAAACGCGGCAGTGTGTTCATGGGGCATCTGCGCGACCGCCAACAGATGTTGTCCTGCCAGGCCGTAATTGCCCTCTACCTTCTTTCAGCGAGCGAAGTAGAGCCGCTCAAGCCCATATTGCGAGACAGCAATTTCGCGGCGGCAACGGATCCTTCCGGCGCTTTGCTGTCTGAACTCTCCGCAATCGCTGAAAACCCCGACGCCGTTAAGAAACTCGTCGCCGACCAGGAAATGGCGCTGCTTGGTAAGGTGACGGACGTATTCACTGAAGTTTTCAAAATACCAAGCATCGACAATGCGTTTGTGATTGCAAAACTGTTTCCCGACCTGCAGGCGCAGTTGAATAAGGGCCTGAGCAAAGTAGAGCGCCACTTCGCTTGCTTTCGCTGGGGAGCAAAGGAACGCGATTCACACGAACCCTACATTCTGAAATCACATCTCATTCTCATTGCCGGCGCGAGCAACAGGGTCCGGTTCGTGCATTTTTATTGCGACCAGAATGACAATCTGCGCCGCACGAACGGCATCGTTTTGGAGATTGAGGACACGATTTATATGCTCGGTGTCCCGGCCAAGAATGGTGAGAATCAAGCTCCGGGAAGTGCCCTGGGCATAAAGGTCATGGCAGTGGAAAAGCACCAGATTAAAACCAACGATGATTGTTTCACCATGCTGGTGCTATCTAATGATCGTTCGAAACAGACGATTGTGGGACGGCTTGCGGCTGTTTCATCCAACCTGGAACTGGCGACTCAAGACGAAATTGGCCGCCGCACACTCAGGCATATATATGAAGAAGAAATCGAAGAGTATGGTTGCGAGTTCGATCTCGAAAAGATGCTCAACGTCGAAGACATTCGCTACGCAATCCGCACCACAGATTAAGGATTGTGACCTCGCTTCAGCGCCTCACCCACCCAGAACCATGGCCCAGTATGGGCGGCCGTTTTGGCGGTTGGCAGACATGCCGATGTAGCGCATGCGCGGGTTGAGGATGTTGCGGCGGTGGCCGCGTGAACTCATCCAGGCGCGGATGACGGCCTGTTCGGAAGGCTGGCCGCGCGCAATGTTTTCCGCTGCTGTTCCCTTCCAGCCCACGCGCGCCATACGGCGGCGAAAGGAATGCCGGACACTGACCTTGTGGGCCATCTTGCCCTTATGGGCCATCAGATCGGCCTGCTCACGTGCGGCCTTGACCAGCGCCGGATGCACAGCGAGCTTGGGAAGCCCTTTTGCAGCACGGATCGCGTTCACACTCTTCAAAGCGGACGAAGATGCAGATTGTGCAACTGTCGCCGGGCCAAACGCCGCGATGGCAAGCGCCAGTGTCGCAACGCGAAACATGGCACGCGCGAAGGTGTAGCGAGCAAGCGTCACGCGTAGAAAGGCGATAAATGATACCGTCAGCATTGGGATTTCCCGTCGATTGTCCAAACGATTGGCCGCTTCAGCACGGCTCATCAAAAGAGAGAACCTACGGGACGAAATTTGATCCCCGGTTAAACCAACAGTTCAATATTTCGCGGTTGTGGTAACGATTGTCGCACATTGCCCTGCCCCGCGTTGCGCGATAAGCCCTCGTGACTGAAAGCAAACACCCGATTGCACGCCAAAAATGAAACAGACAATCATCACAGCCGCCATGCTTGTCATTGGCGACGAGATCCTTTCCGGACGGACGAAGGACAAGAATATCGGCTTCGTCGCTGACTATCTGACCAATATGGGCATCGACCTGAAGGAAGTGCGCATTGTATCGGACGATCTGGAGCAGATCGCAGAGGCCGTGAATGCGCTGCGGGCCGCGTATACCTACGTCTTTACATCCGGCGGCATTGGCCCGACCCATGATGACATCACGGCGGATTCCGTATCTGCCGCATTCGGCGTGCCCTGTATTCATCACCCCGACGCGATGAAGCTGCTCGCCGAACACTATGCGAAAACTGATATGGAGTTCACCGCGGCGCGCCAGCGCATGGCCCGCACGCCACAAGGTGCCACGCTCATCGACAACCCCGTATCGAAAGCGCCCGGCTTTCGCATCGGCAACGTGCATGTCATGGCCGGTGTTCCAAAAATCATGCAGGCGATGATGGATTCGATCGCCCCCACTCTGGAGGGCGGCGCAAAAATCATCTCCCGCACCGTCGATTGCGATGTTGGCGAAGGCACGATTGGCGGCCCGCTTGGCGAGATACAGGCGCTCCATCCCGACACGATGATCGGCTCCTATCCGAAATTCGAGCACGGCAACTATTCCACCCAGATCGTGGTGCGGGGGCGGGGCGATGCCGCCATTGACGCAGCCATACGGGCGGTTCAGGCGATGGTTGATGGCCTTGCCCGGAAACCTCGATGAACGGCGAACCGCAAATCGGCAAACTGATCGGCATTGCCCGCCGGGCAGCCAGACGCCTGCCCATTGAAGAAATTTCTCTTGGAGAGGTCACTCTGGACGGCGGCCTGATCGGTGATCACAAGGGTGCCAAATTTCCCAAACGCCAGATCACCGTTCTGTCGCGTGAAGCGTGGGAAGATGCGCTCAACGACATTGAAGGCGTGCCTGATCTGCCATGGACGGCGCGCAGGGCCAATTTCCTGGTTGAAGGCGTCGCCCTGCCCCGCGCCCGCGGCGGCATTGTGCAGATCGGTCCGGTGCGTCTGGAAGTGACCTACCCCACGGTCCCTTGTGGTCGGATGGACGAAGCGCACATGGGCCTGCGCAAAGCGCTTTATCCGGAATGGCGCGGCGGTATCACCTGCCGTGTTCTGGCGGAAGGGGAGGTGCGGTTGGGCGACGCCGTCGACGTGCTGGCATCCCCACCCGAACACAAAATCCGTCTTCCCGGGTAAACATGAAAAAGCCCCGTCAGGCGGTTGCCTGGCGGGGCTTTTCAGTTCCGGCCCCCCAGCTTATGGGCGGAACTTGTAGTTGAGGCTGAACATCGCCGCATGGGACGAGTTTTCCGCATTCACAATCGGCGGGAGGATGCCGTTGTCATCATATTGCGTGAAGCGGTATTCCAGCCCGGCGGTGATGTTTTGCGACAATGCTGTCTCAACACCCACACCGACGGTATAGCCCTCACGGTCAAACGACGTGATGTCCGTGCTGAAAATGCCGAGGTCCGTTTCACCCCAGGTGTAACCGCCAAGCACATACCACAAAGTGTCCGGAGTAGCTGTGTAACCAAGGCGACCGGTTACACTGAACTGATAGCTTTCTGACAGTTCGGCAAGTCCGACATCACCGCCCGGTGTGTTTACGTTGATCTCAAAGTCCTGTCGCGACAGACGACCGGCAACCTGAACACCGGCAACAAAATTGTTTGCGAACTGATAGTCATAACCGATGCGAAGACCGACCGTGCCACCCGATGCGCCAAGACCGTCAAATGAACCGGAACCGGCGCCGGGAATACCGCCGTAAAGCTCCGTGACATTGGTTCCCGCACCACCCTCAATACCGAACAGGAAGCCCGTCCAGTCATAAGGAATAGCCGCCACATCCGGCTGGTTGCCATCGGCACCAAAACGGTAATTCAGGCCAAGACGAACGGTGTGGAAGGTTGGGTTGGCCGACAGGAAACCGGGAATGATGTCGACATTCTCAAATGAGGTGTAGCGATATTCCAGTTTCAGCGCGAGGCCGTTGCCAATGCGGTTTTCAATACCGGCGCCGATGGTCAAACCATTGAGGTCGAAATCATAGCTGGTACCGAAAACCGGGTCACCAACATCGTCAAAAATGCCAAGGCTTCCATCGAAGGACTGGTAGGAGTAACCGGCAAGACCATAAATCAAAGTATCAGGGCCGCTCAGCGCGCCGACGCGTCCCAGAATTGAGAAAGCGTTGTCCGCTTCAAGATCGTATCCACCGGAACCAAGACCGTCGATTGTGACACCAAGATCGGTTTCGATGTTGGACCATGTGTAATCGGCCATCAGGCCGAAAACGACCCGTGAATTAAACTGATAGTCGTAGCCGATGCCGCCGGAAAACTGGTAGCCTTCGGCGCCAATGCCATCAAGAGAAGCGGTGATGCCGGGCCCGAACGGCGCTTCAAGTTCGTTGACAGCGCCACCAGCACCAATCGCGACGCCAACATAAGCGCCGGACCAGCTGTCCGCTTTGACTGCGACATCAAGGTCGGCAGCGCTTGCGGCAGGTGCGAGCGCGAGAAGCGCCAGCGTTGAACAAGATGTGAATACGGCCAATTTTCTCGAAAATGCGAAGCTTTTCATGGACTTCCCCAATGCGATTGTCTGCAATTTAATGCGGAGCCCCCTCCTGCCCTAAAAAGGCCACAAGTCGCGAAACGAAAAAAGCAACCATGACGCGAGTAATGAAACTTCTTGTTAAGCTTTGCAAAAATGTCACACCCACGCGCGTTAACCACATGAAAACAGACGTTTTCTCGCGCTGACGCTGGGTCAGGAAGTCCGTTTGCAACGGCATTTGATCGCGACATATGAGAACAATGGGAGTCTGATATCCGGCGATCGCTCTGTGTTGGCGGAAGAACTTGGTTTAGGGTCGGTCGACTTATGAAAACGGGCAGCTGCGCCCAAAAAAGTGAGGACACTCAGCTGTCATGCCCGACGCCGAAACCCCAGCTTTTGTGGGCTCTGGCTCTGAAAAGACGCCATATGATGCGATTGTCGTGCTGGGCGCTGCTGTGTGGCCGAACGGTCAGCCAAGCCCAACGCTTGAGCGCCGGGCGTTGGAGGCCGCCAGCCAATATCATGCCGGTTCAGCGCCTGTGATCATCGGTTCCGGCGGCACGGGCGAGCACCCGCCGTCCGAAGCAGAGATGATTGCGCGACTTTGTGTTGAAAACGGCGTCCCTGTGGATTGTGTGCTCGAAGAGGCTCAATCGACCACCACAATGGAGAACGCGTTGTATTCAGGACAGATTTTGCGGTTGCAAAATGCAACCAAAATTCTTGTCGTAACCGATTCCTACCACCTGCCCCGCGCACTTATGTGTTTCAGGTCGCTTGGTTTCGCCGCAGACGGCGCGGCGCCAGATCGGAGATATTCGGCAATCCCAATTCGCAAACTTGCGTGGCAATGGCTGCGGGAGGCAATCGCCCTGCCCTTCTACTTTGTGCGCCTTCGCATTCTCAATCGCCCGCAGCAGCTTTCATAGAAACGAATGGCCGTTGAAATGCGAAACGTTGCCGGTTGAAAGCGCGTTGCTGGTGCGCTATCGCCCTTGAGGAACCGGAACCGTTTGACAGGCCTGTTCTCCCATGTCCCAACCTTCAAAAGCATTTCCCGTCTCTTGGGATCAGTTCCACCGCGATTGCAAGGCGCTTGCATGGCGTTTGGCCGGTCCTGGCAAAGACGGGCCGGAATGGTCTTCCATCGTCGCGATCACCCGTGGCGGACTGGTGCCGGCCGCGATCATCGCGCGCGAACTCGGCATCCGCACCATCGAAACCGTCTGCATCGCTTCCTATCACGAATATAAGGATCAGGGAGACCTGCACGTTATCAAGGGTATCGATGAAGCCATGGCCAACAAGGATGGCGGCCGCGGCGTTCTGGTCATCGATGACCTCACCGACACCGGCGCAACGGCAAAAAAGGTCCGCGAAATGCTGCCCAACGCCCACATCGCCACGGTCTATGCCAAACCAACGGGCGTTCCCATGGCCGATACATTCGTAACCGAAGTAAGCCAGGACACGTGGATCTATTTCCCATGGGACATGGAAATGTCCTATGTCGAGCCGATCTCAGGCCTGAAAGACGGCTGACCCCACAGCGCTTCGTCGATAGGGCACAAGGCTTTGTGATATCGAAGTCAGAATGGCTTTGAGCCCCTCTCGGATATGGCATGTGTGTCGCGGATTGAACGGCCCGAAAACGACAACACCATCAAGAATGGCCCAACTCGGAAATTTTGATGATTTGGAAGAACTGGTAATTTTGCTAAATGTGCGCAATCGGAAAACTATCAAAAGCCACAAATCTCTTTGAGCGTTCTTGTTGCCAATAAAGAGCTATGATTTTGAAATGAATTTCATTTTACAGCCAATACATAACTTCTGGATAGGGCTAAATCACTTATCAGCAGCAGTCTTTGGAGCTGCGTGTGGTTTTGGAACATCTTTGTTACCCGGATTAATATTTAATAATAATGCCGCATTCATTGGATTGTGGTTTTATTTTCCTTTCAATGCTTGGCTATTAATACAAATGTTTTTAGTAGTTTTGTCTCCTTTGGAACGAGAGAAACGATTGGGTAAGGGTTATGGGTTTGTCGGTGCATTTTTCTCTATTCTGTTTGCACGAAAGTATGGATTGTTTTGTCTCAGTTGTTTTTACTCGATTGTGTTTTCGTGGCTGATTCTTGGAATAGGTTGAATTTGAAATGCAACTTCGTAAGTGTCTAAATACGGTGCTTTCAGATTTAACACTCTTCTTGTGGACTGCTAAACGTTTATGATTTCTGGTTTTGGCACGTTTTGATCCGATAGACGCTGTCGCAGCTTGGCCGTCGGCCTTTGGTATACCAAGCAGAAAAGCCCCGCATTGCCGACTTCCACCATGAGCCCATTGTACCGAATGCTGTGCTTTGTTCGAAGGGCCGCTGTTGCCTGATCGGCCAGGTTCCTCAGCTTTTCATTCGCGGTGCTCTGTGCTCAACTGCACATCGGATTTGATGAAACATTTCGAGGGTAAAGGGTTTTGGTTGGTGATGTGAATCTTGTTGTGATCTTGCTCGCCGCGTTGGCGGCAAGTCTCAGCCCTGGTCCGGCGTCTCTCGCTATCGCGGGAACCTCAATGGCGCGCGGGCGTCGTGCCGGTCTTCTTCTCACTGTAGGCATAATGGTCGGTTCGTTGGCATGGTCTGTGGCCGCGGCTCTTGGTCTTAGCGCTATCATGCTCGCAAACGCATGGGTTTTTGAGATCATCCGTTACGCCGGCGCGGGTTATCTTCTGTATTTGGCGTACAAATCTGCTCGGTCCGCATTCTCTGCGAAAGATGTGAACACCAAAGCGATTGAAGGCAAAGCTTCAGCGCTGGTCGCCCGGGGCGCAGCGCTGCACATCACCAATCCCAAATCGATATTGTTTTTCGGTGCACTTTATTCAATGGGCATGCCAGCCGATGCGACCACTCTGCAGCTCGCGACAGTGGTTGGCGCAGTCGGGCTCCAGGCGACGGTCGTTTACTCCGGATACGCAATGCTCTTCTCAGCCCCATCCATGACACGCTTGTATTTGAATTTGCGCCGCTGGTTTGAAGGCGCATTCGCTGTTGGCTTTGGATTGGCGGGGTTAAAAGTCGCGACGGCCCGGTTGCAATAAACCAGCAATTCACAGAAACGGACTTTGGGCGGCGAGCGCAAGGCGTCTGCTTTATCCGTTTCGCAAAAGCCCAAGTTGAAACACGATCCAAAGTCCAGCCATTTGACCAAACGTAAAACCGCTCTTCTCTTCATCATCGCGACGGTCGTTATCGATATGCTGGGCGTGGGATTGGCATGGCCTATCCTGCCTCAGCTTGTTCGGGAGCTTTCGGGCACGGATATTGCGGAATCAGCCGTCATTTACGGGCTTTTGATGTCGGGCTTTGCGCTGGTGCAATTCATTATCAGCCCTTTCATCGGCGCTTTGTCAGACCGTTTTGGCCGCCGTCCGATTCTGTTGATTTCGCTGGCGGGCCTTTGCGCTGATTACATCATTCTCGCCCTCGCCCCCAATCTTGCATGGCTGGTGATTGGGCGTATTGTTGCGGGCATATTCAGCGCCACGGTTTCTACCGCCAATGCCTATATCGCCGACATCACGCCGCGCGAAGACCGTGCGGCGGCCTTCGGGTTGCTCGGCGCTGCTTTCGGCATCGGCTTCGTTGCCGGTCCACTGATTGGCGGCGTGCTGGGTGCGATCGATCTGCAATATCCCTTCTGGCTCGCCGCGGCGCTTGCCTTTGTGAACATGGTATTCGGCTATTTCATGCTGCCGGAAAGCCTGCCGCAGGAAAAACGTTCATCCGTCACATTGGCGAAGGCCAACCCGTTCACAGCGCTGCTGCGCATTGGCCGCTATGCTTCGCTTCTGGTGTTGATGATCGCCCTGCTGCTCACCGGCATTGCGCAGCAAGGGTTGCAGGGCATCTGGGTTTTATGGACGGAAGCCCGGTTTGACTGGGGTGTGGCGGAAGCCGGATATTCTCTTGCCTGGGTCGGCATTTGCATGGCCTTTGTCCAAGGCTATGTCGTGCGCAAGGTTGTCCCCGTGTTTGGTGAGCGGCGCGTTCTTTTCGGCGGTTTCACCATTTCCACCATCGCCTTCATTCTGCTGCCGTTCATCACGGAAGGCTGGCTCATCTATCCCGGCATCTTCTTTCACATTCTGGGGTGGGGTTGCGCCGGGCCAACGCTCACGGCCCTCATGTCGCAAAATGTGCCTGACGATGAACAGGGCCTGCTTCAGGGCACAATATCCAGCGTCAACACCATCGCCATGATTGCGGGCCCGCTGGTCGCAACGCAGATATTTGCCAGTTCCTCCGGCGCGAACCCGGTATTCAGCAACCCCGGCAGCTTCTATTTCTTCGGCGCCGGCCTGTTCATCATCACGTTGATCATCGTGCGCATTGATCGCCACCGGGCGAGCCGGGCCAAACACCCCGCACAAGTTGAATCATCTTCTTAAGAATTTTCCAATCCAACCGTGATTTCATTGCGCAATTGTTCTTTCAGATTGCGCCTGAATGTCAGATTGGAGATGTCGATGATGAAGAATTTCAAACGCTTTGCCGTTGTGGCAGCCGCAACCGGGCTGTTTGCTCAAACCGCCCTCGCCGCTTCCACGATGAACCGCAGCGACATTGAAGCCCAGATCATCGACAAGCCAATCGTATTTGTCGGCGTTGCCAATGGCCTGCCGGTGCGCGGTGTCGTGCGCTATTCAACCGGCAATCGCATCCGGGTCAAAACAGCTCTCGGCAAGGAAATGGGTGTCTGGTCCTTCAAAGGCGATGCGATGTGCACGCGCCTGCCAAGCGCTGGCAACAAGGCCACGTGCTTTGCCATCGCCAAACAGGGCAAAGGCCGCTTTCAAACCAGCCACGGGTTTGTTCTGGTCACCAACTGATCCGATTTACCGCCGCAATTGCGCGAGCAATTGCTGGTCGGGATAGCCATCAGCTGTTACGCCGATGCTCAGCTGAAAATCGCGAATTGCCGTGCGCACGCCCTTTAGAATGCGCCCGGTGCGGTTCGGCACGTCATATCCTTTGTCAGCGAGACGCTTTTGAACTTCCATACGCTCCGCCTTGTTCAGCGTTTTTCCCGACGGCCATTTGAGCTTCGCCGGTTTGCGCCCACGAAAACGGTTGGCCAGCATGCCGACTGACAGGGAATAGGCGTCGGACGAATTGTAGTCGCGAATAACTTCGTAGTTCGGCGTGATCAGAAATGCCGGGCCTTCTTCGCCTGCGGGAAAGAACAGGGTCGCCTGCCCTCGCTTGGGAAATCGCGATCCGTCGGCAGGTTTTACACCAAGCTTTGCCCAATCGGACCATGATTTGGTGAGCGCCGTGCGGGCAAGCCTTTTGGGCAGGCGCACGGGCATGCCCCACGGTGCACCCGGTTGCCAGCCTTTGCGCGCCAGATAGTTCGCAGTCGAGCCAAGGGCATCGGCTGAACTGCGCCACAGATCGCGCTTGCCGTCATCGTCAAAATCGATGGCGAATTTCAAAAAGCTGGATGGAATGAACTGGGTTTGCCCCATCGCGCCGGCCCAGGACCCCACCATGCGGTTTCGGTTCACCTTGTCCTGTTGCAGGATGACCAGCGCATCAAGAAACTCGTTTCGGAAAAAATCACCGCGATAACGCTTCCAGCCAAGTGTGGCGAGGGAACGGAAAACATCGCTCTTACCGATGCCCGCACCATAGCCGCTTTCCATGCCCCAGATCGCGGCGACCACATAGGGGTCAACACCGAACAGTTTGTCGATCTTGCCAATTGTGCTTTTGATTCCCCGCACTTTACCGACACCACGCTTGTAAAGCGCGCCATTCACCCGGCTTTCGATATAGCCGCCTATGGGTTTCACCAGTTCCGGTTGTTTGCGGGTCAGCCGGTCAATACTCGGATCAAGTTTCAGCCCCCGGGTCGCGCTAGCGAATGTCTTTTCAGAGATGCCGCGCTTTTTCGCGTCCTTCTTCAAAGATTTCACAAATGCGCTGAACGTTTCCGCCTGTGCCACTGGGGCTTGTTGCAAAGCAAAAGCGAGAAAGAGTGCCGCCGCCAAACGGCCTATCGGCCTCCCCATCAATCCGCCTGCCAGTCTGTATGAGCATCGATTCGTCATTTCAAAATCATAGGAAGCGATTGCAGCGCCCGCAAACCGGGGCGTTTGCGCCACACCGGCTGCGCGCTGGCCAGTGCCAGCCTGCGGCCACTTGCGTCTTCAAATTCCATCAGGCGCTGCAAAACGCGCTCAAGCTCCAGCCGGGCCAACCGGTGGCCAAGACAGAAATGAATGCCGGACCCGAACTCGATATGCGGGTGCGCCGTCCGGTGAATATTGAATTGATGCGGTATGTCCCAGATCGTCGGGTCACGATTGGCGCTGGCGAGACCGGCCATGATCATATCGCCCCGCTTCAATTCAACTCCATGGAAAACGCAGTCCTCGCCCACATGACGTGGTTTAGACACCTGCACGGGCGAAACGTGGCGCAACAGCTCGTCCGTCGCCTGCCGCATGGCTGCCCGGTCGCCAGAATGATGTTTGAGCCAGTCCCACTGGTCGCGGTGTTTCATCAATTCCAGCAGGCTGCCGGAAATCAGATGCGTGGTGGTTTCATGCCCGGCCATGAGCAGCAGGAAGATCATGGCCACAACCTCGTCTTCGCTCAAATGCCCATCTTCGTGCACGTCTTCGCCCTCATTGGCCTTGTTCATGTTTTGCACAAGAGCGGCAACAAGCCCTCCCGTCGGCTGAAAATCAGAACCGGAACAGGCCTCCATTTGATTTACAATCAGCCTGCGCATGCGGCGCATTGGCCTAATCGCGCGCAGAAAGCTTAGCGCACCCGAAATATCGGTCATCCGGGCGGCCAATATGGCGAATTGCGATGTCATGGGGCTGTCAAAACCGAGCATTTCGCATATCACGCCAAGGGGAAACGGTCGCGCCAGACGTTCGACCATGTCGACTTGCCGGTGATTCTGGAGATCCTTGAAGATGGGTGGCAGCAATCGATCCAACTGTTGATCGATCAGGTTGGGCCAAGTGTCCGCAAATGGTGGCCGAAACGCATGATCGACAGCACGCCGCAACCGGCCGTGGATCGGTTCATCGTTCGACAACATGTTGTTGGCCAAAAGCCGAATGATGTTCGGCATCCACCATTTCAGGCCTGCAAGCTTCGCATCCGGGCCCGCTTTGCGCATTGTAAGGCGCGCATCATCTTTCAGCATGGCCGCTGCGGCAGCATAGCTGGTTGTCATCCACACCTGGCCGAGCATGGGGAAACGAACACGCACGACATCACCGCCCGCCCGCAGATCATCGACCCAGATGTCCGGCTTACTTGCCATTGTGCTGATGTCAGTCTTGCGCACCCTTGATACAGCCTCCCTGTCCTCGTTTCGGCTATCGAAAACACCCAACCGATTCTGTCCACGTTATCCACAACATCTAGTGGGCATGTCACAAAATTGAGACAATATGAGGGGTATTCACCCTACAGAATCAACACCCTATGAACCGGGCCACGGGTCAAGCGATCTTTTCCAAATTATTTTTTACTACTTGTCGACTTTTTGGAAAGACGCCGAATTTATCAATTTTTTCATAGAGTTATAAAAAGCCGTGGCTGTGTTGCTTTCGGCCCTTTTCAACTCAACATTGCCGTCCGTAACCGTCTGCAACCTTTTCCCCGTGTTGACCTCACCCACGACTTTGTTACCTTCCACTTGTTCGCCATTGGCGGTCGCAGAAAGCGCGTAAAAGCTTTCAAGTTCATTTTCAGAATTCACGGCATATGGGTGGCCGCTGATCGAAAATCTGATGATTTTCGCTATGCGTCTTCGTGTGCCTTTTTTCGGGAAATGAGCAGGCCAAAACTGGCAGCTGGGGACGACAAAAAGGGCTGTTATTAACTTCCCGTTAACCACAATATGTTGTGGTATTTGTCGTCAAAGGGCGCTAGATAGAGTGTCCGGACGGGCTAATGCTCAAGACAAATGTCTTAGTCATTGCCATGCTCCGGTCTCAAACATTAGCGACTATAGCCTGCCTTTTTCGGCGCAATGTCGGGATTTGGTGGGAGTGAAAATTGAGCGCGCTGTTTTGGCAGAGCGCTGATCGTTTTTTGCGGCCTTTTTGGTTACGGGGCGCGCAACAAAACGAGGGGAAGTAAGTAGTGCCGGTGTTCGGCAAGGAGTGGGCGGTCGCCTGAAGGCCAAGACGGAATGCGTTTCGTGTCTCAACCTTCACAAGCGATCAGGGGAGACCAACGGTTTTTAAGCCACGGTCGCAAATCAGGAAGGCTGGCAATGCAACGCCGGTCCAGAAATTGACGCTTCCGGCTGCCGGGGCGAAAATGAAAATTACGGGATGAAACACAATGCGCATTGAACGTCGCTACACCAAACAGGGTCAATCACCATTCGCTGACGTGCCCTTCCGCACGGCCACCAGCGAAATTAAGAACCCCGACGGTTCAATCGTTTTCAAGCTCGAAGACATTCTTGTTCCTGAGCAGTTCAGTCAGGTGGCCAGCGACATCATCGCGCAGAAATATTTCCGCAAGGCCGGTGTGCCCGCCGCGTTGAAGAAGGTTGAAGAAAATTCCGTCCCGTCCTTCCTGTGGCGCTCGGTTGAAGACAAGGAAGCGCTGAAAAAGCTGCCAAAAGCAGAGCGCTACGGCCCTGAAATGATGTCGGAACAAGTGTTCCGTCGTCTGGCCGGCACCTGGACCTATTGGGGCTGGAAAGGCGGCTATTTCGACACCGCCGAAGACGCCGAGGCTTATCATGACGAGCTGTGCTACATGCTCGCCACCCAGAAGGTCGCGCCGAACTCGCCCCAGTGGTTCAACACCGGTCTGCATTGGGCCTACGGCATCGACGGTCCGGCACAGGGCCACCACTATGTTGATTTCGAAACCGGCAAGCTGACGAAATCAAAGTCATCCTACGAGCACCCCCAGCCGCACGCCTGTTTCATTCAGTCGGTCGGCGACGATCTCGTCAACGATGGGGGCATTATGGATCTTTGGGTGCGTGAGGCGCGCCTGTTCAAATATGGCTCCGGCACCGGTTCCAACTTTTCCTATATCCGCGGCGAAAACGAACCTCTCTCAGGCGGCGGCAAGTCCTCCGGCCTGATGTCCTTCCTGAAGATCGGCGACCGCGCCGCAGGAGCGATCAAATCCGGCGGCACCACCCGTCGCGCAGCCAAAATGGTGGTGGTCGACATCGACCACCCGGATATCGAGGAATATATCGACTGGAAGGTGAAGGAAGAGCAGAAAGTTGCGGCCATCGTCACCGGTTCCAAGCTCGTTTCCCGCCACATGACCGCGATCATGAAGGCCTGCGTCAACTGCGAAGGCCCCGGCGACACCTGCTTTGACCCGAACGCCAACCCTGCCCTGAAACGCGAAATCCGCGCAGCGAAGAAAAACGCTGTGCCGGAGAACTATATCTATCGCGTGATCCAGCTCGCCAAACAAGGCTACACCGACATCGAATTCCCCGTCTACAACACGGACTGGGACTCCGACGCTTACCTCACCGTATCAGGCCAGAATTCCAACAACTCGGTTTCCATCAAGGATGGTTTCCTGCAGGCCGTTGAAGCCGATGGCACATGGGACCTGCTTGCCCGTAAGGATGGTTCGGTCACCAAATCGGTCCGCGCCCGCGATCTTTGGGACAAGATCGGCAACGCCGCTTGGCAGTCTGCCGATCCGGGCCTGCACTACAACACCACGATGAACGACTGGCACACCTGCCCCGCCGCAGGCCCGATCCGCGCATCGAACCCCTGCTCGGAATACATGTTCCTCGACGACACGGCGTGTAACCTTGCCTCGCTGAACCTTTTGCAGTTCCGCCGCGACGACAAATCGTTCGACATCGAGAATTTCGAACACGCCTGCCGCCTGTGGATGATGGTGCTGGAAATCTCCGTTCTGATGGCGCAGTTCCCGTCGAAGGAAATCGCTCAGCTGTCTTACGACTACCGCACAACCGGTCTTGGATTTGCCAATATTGGCGGCCTGCTGATGACCGCCGGCATTCCTTACGACTCTGACGAAGGCCGCGCGATCTGCGGTGCCATCACCGCGATCATGACCGGCATCTGCTACGAAACGTCCGCCGAAATGGCGAAGGAACTCGGTCCCTTCCCCGGCTATGCGCCAAACCGCGACCACATGGCCCGCGTCATGCGCAACCACCGCAACGCCGCCCATGGCAATGCGGATGGTTATGAAGAACTCGCCGTTGCACCCGTGCCGCTCGACCATGCATCGCTTGAAGGCCGCACATTGTGGGCCGGTCTCTCGGACCACGCAAAAGCAGCCTGGGACCGCGCTGTTGAAAAAGGCGAAGCCCACGGTTACCGCAATGCGCAGGCCACCGTCATCGCGCCTACCGGCACGATCGGCCTCGTCATGGATTGTGACACGACCGGCATCGAGCCGGATTTCGCGCTGGTGAAATTCAAGAAGCTCGCCGGTGGTGGTTACTTCAAGATCATCAACCGCGCCGTGCCGGAAGCGCTGGAAAAGCTCGGCTATTCGGAAGCCGAAATCGAGCACATGATCAGCTACGCCGTCGGCCACGGCACGCTGAAAGGCTCCAACGCCGTTTCCCACGGCGCGCTGGAAGAAAAAGGCTTTGGCAAAGAACAGATCGAAGCAATCGAAGCCGGCCTCGCGCAGGCTTTCGACATCAAGTTCGCCTTCAACAAGTTCTCGCTTGGCGAAGAATTCTGTAAAGAAACACTCGGTTTCACCGACGAGCAGTTGAACGATTTCTCCTTCGACATACTGGCCGCGCTCGGCTTTGCAAAAGACGAGGTTCAGGCCGCAAACATCTATTGCTGCGGCGCGATGACACTTGAGGGCGCACCGGGCCTGAAAGACGAGCACCTGCCCGTCTTCGATTGCGCCACACCGTGTGGCCGCATCGGCAAGCGTTCGCTTTCCACCGAAAGTCACATCCGCATGATGGCAGCGGCCCAGCCGTTCATTTCCGGCGCGATTTCCAAAACCATCAACATGCCAAACGACGCAGCGGTGGAAGACTGCACCGCCGCCTACATGTTGTCCTGGAAGCTCGGCCTGAAGGCCAACGCGCTGTACCGCGATGGTTCGAAACTCTCCCAGCCGCTCAACGCGTCGCTGGTGGAGGATGACGAGGACGAAGAAGCCGTTGACAACCTGATCGAAGCGCCCGCCACGGCCCGCGCTGCGCAGGTGACGGAAAAAATCGTTGAGCGCATCATTGAAGTTGAGCGCCAGCAGGCGCGCGAGAAACTGCCGAACCGCCGCAAGGGCTACACCCAAAAAGCCAATGTCGGCGGCCACAAGGTTTATCTGCGCACCGGCGAATTCGACGATGGTCGCCTCGGCGAAATCTTCATCGACATGCACAAGGAAGGCGCCGCGTTCCGCGCGATGATGAACAATTTCGCCATCGCCATCTCGCTGGGCCTGCAATATGGCGTGCCGCTGGAAGAATATGTGGAGGCCTTCACCTTCACCAAGTTCGAGCCTGCCGGTCTGGTGATGGGCAATGACGCGATCAAGAACGCGACCTCCATTCTGGATTACACGTTCCGCGAGCTGGCGATTTCCTATCTTGGTCGTCATGATCTCGGCCATGTCGATACATCCGATTTCGCCGCCACCGCGCTCGGCAAGGGCGTGCAGGACGGCAAGACGGAAATCGTCTCCCGCGGCCTCACCCGCGGCCACAAGCTGGCAGTTGTTGATGGCAACAAGATTACAGATGAGCCTGCCGGCAGCGCCAGCAGCAAGCCATCCGGCGCATCGGCTCCGACAGCCGGTTCGTCGGGCGGCACTGGTGGCGGATCGGGTGGTGGAAGCACCGTCGTCGCAGCCATCTCTGGCGGCGCATCAGCAGCCACCGCGATTGCCGTCGACACCACGGTTCTCGAATTGCAGGAAGAGGCCACCGCCTTCAAACGCGATTATGAGGAAAACACCCGCACCACCGTCGAGCAAGGCGAAGTCGCCCCTGCCCACACCCCCAGCAAAAACGAACGCCGTGCCATGGCCCGCATGCAAGGCTACGAAGGCGAATCCTGCCCCGAGTGCCAGAACTTCACCCTGGTCCGGAACGGAACATGTTTGAAGTGTGACAGCTGCGGGTCAACGACGGGATGTAGCTGAGGGAGCCTACTGAAGCTGCAGCAACAATGAGCTATAATACGTGGAGGCAAGCATCACACCACTTGCTTCCACAACGGTGCAAACGTTCAATTTTGGGGGAGAGCGGACTTTCGCTACGGCTGCAGTTTGCGTGACCTTGACTAACGGAAGCGGACATTCGCAAGGTCGCATTATGGCGACAGTTGATTGACTGCAAATCTGTAGCAATTAGAGTGCTGATTTCACGCGGGAGGTTGGTTTGGCTTACGAAGACAGGGATGAGCAATTTGAGGAAATCGAACCAACCGAAGAAGGCGAAAGTTCGAATGTAACAGCTGCTGAATTCTCATCCCTTTTGATCTCACCGACCGACTGGACAATCGAGACGCTGTACAGACAAATAGGTAGTCAAATTAACCTTTCACCGGAATTTCAACGTCGAAATGTATGGTCTCCAAAGGCCAAGATCAGCTTCATAGAGTCACTCTTCCTAGGGATTCCAATCCCTCAGATTCTGCTATCGGCCAGTGGTGGTAGTAGTAAGTCGTTCTTAGTTTTGGACGGCAAACAAAGACTGTTGACTATTCAAGAGTTCATCGATGGAAAATTCCCCAGTGGGCAAAAATTCCGATTAAAGAATTTGCGAGTGCTTTCCGACCTTGAGGGTCTGACTTGGGAAGAAATCGGAAAAAATGAAGACTGGCGGTTTGAGCTACTCAATCAAACTCAAAGGACAGCCGTAATCCGAGGCTGGGAAGACGATAGAATACTTTACGAGATATTCCATCGTCTCAATTCAGGCTCAGTGAAGTTGTCTCCAATGGAGCTTCGGATGTCGTTGTATCCGGGAGATTTCTTGAAATTCATAATTCAATGGACAGACCAAGTTGGACCGCTACACGAGCTGATTTCCAAGAAAAGCCCAGACCCAAGAATGAATGATGTAGAGCTAGCTTCGCGGTTTCTCGCTTTTTCTGATCCGAACCTTACCTACGCTGGCGATCTAAAGAAGTTTCTCGATGAGCTATGTACGCGCTACAACAACGCGATGGCCGACAATCAAAACGCTGTTGAGGCTGTTAAGTCACGTTTGACTATCATGAATGAGGCTATTGCCGCTGGACTAACTATTTTCCCCGACAAAAAGTTCTGTCGGAAATTTGTGGATGGAGAATACGAAAGCAGATTCAATAGAGCATTGTTTGATGTTCTTGTCGGCGCATTGGCAAACCCTGAAGTTCGGGCTTGGGCGGTCGAAAATTCAGAAGAGTTTGTTGCCGGTTTTGAACAGACCTCCGGAACAGATACTTTCAGAAGGGCTGTTGAGACAACGACCAAATCAGTTACCTCGACGCACACAAGATTCGCTAATTTCTATGCCAAGGTTGCTGAACTAACCGGTGTTCAACTCAGTCTGCCGGCGATTGCCAATGAAGTCGCCAACTGAACCATACAAGGCGCTTAAAGCGTCTCTTAAAAATATTCGTAAGATTCTCGCGCGAGTTCCTGAGAGTGAATGTATAAGCCCGCTTGATCACTTGAAAGTACAATCCTACGTGCTTCTAGCTCACGCAGCCTTTGAACAGTACATAGAAGAAGTCGTGACGGGCGTATCCCGCGAAGCGCATTCGCAGCTAAAAAAGGGCGATAGAGTCTGTCGAGCAATGTTAAGTCTTGTTGCCTCTGAGGCGATGCAGCAAGTCGACGATGATATTGCACGGCGCAAAATAAGGTCATCGGTGGCGTCCGACCTGCTTGGCTTTGCGTCAAGCGCAGTCTCAAATCTCACCATAGATATACAAGCGAACCACGGCGTCACCACTGCCGATCAGAGAAAGCTGCTTTTGCAGATTGGAGTTGATCCCGAAGAGGTTGATCTGAATGTCTCAGCTGCATTGAATGCCTTCGGAACAAAAAGAGGCTCAATCGCCCATAAAGTTAAAATGAAGACTTCGGAGACTCGAAGCTCCGTTTTGTCAGAGACAAATCAGATCCTTAATGGTCTACTTGCATTTGATGCAGCCGCTTGCCTGCAACTCGACGAAGGAATGGCGAAGTAAGAACAAGGAATTGGTGGTTGATGATGACACTTCGAGCTCGATGAGCGACGCAATCTT
Organism: Pseudomonadota bacterium; assembly: GCA_039180085.1. Lineage (GTDB taxonomy): Bacteria > Pseudomonadota > Alphaproteobacteria > Rhizobiales > Rhizobiaceae > Pseudahrensia. The sequence goes on along the minus strand of JBCDDX010000029.1, from coordinate 293 downwards.
CAATGCAATCCCGCAGGCTTAATGAATGGCTGCTATGATAAAGTTGGAGTGCAGTGTGAGATTAAGCGTTCAACGTCCGCAGAGGGCCGAAAGCCATAGAAATCATTTTCTCAAAAAACTTATCCCCGCCCTCTCCCGTTCCCTCATACTCCCCTCACACGCCCGGTTCGACCATCGGAAACGATCGTTCGTTGCCGTGCCGGGGGTGCCGGTGTTCGGGGGATCAGGCTAACGATCTGTCCTCCGGAGCGCTGCCTGTGAACCCGGGTCGTGCGTGGAAATCGTAGGCCGCC
>JBCDDX010000028.1:0-36349 GCA_039180085.1 Pseudomonadota bacterium | reverse complement strand
GGTTTCCAGCGACGAGAAGAGCAGCTTTTGCTCTTCTCGCCCCACAATTCCGGTCTGTGACAACAGATGATCGCGCTGGAATTGGCGCACGACACGGTCAGTGACAAGGCCAAATACTCCGTCCACTTTCAACACATAACCATTTTTCGAAAGTGCGTTTTGCAGTTTCTTAACGGCATGGCCACGCATGCCAAACCCGAGTTTGCCCGTCGCTTCGACATGCGCTGCGCCAAGATCTATCGGCGTCGCCTCCGCAGCGGGTACAGCGCGCGATCTGTACCGCAAAAATGCAGCTTCCATATTCGCATCGTAGCGATTCTTCGCATATGCAGGGCCATTGTAAATGCGTGCAAAATGCGCCCAGTCACCCTTTCGCAAGGCCTCAACCAGTTTGGCCTTCTCGATATAGCGCACCATGAGTTCCACCTGCCCGGCAACGCCGGAACGCGCTTCGCTCACCATCGCGTCGACGCTGCCATAACCCAGCCATTGCCAGTGCGAACCCATGACCTGGCCGACACCCCAGGAAGTTGAGGAAAGCGCAGCGGTACGATTGATCGCGATGGCGCGGCGCAGCAATTTCCAGCGCCCGCTTTGACTTCGTGGATTTTTGATTTTTCCCGCTTTCGGGTCAGCAAGCCCCGCCTCTCGCGCTTGCAAGAGCGAGACTCCGTCAAGCAAACGATCAAAGTAATGGCCTTCGAAGCGAATGAGAGGTTCATTGCGCCCCGCTACTTTGGCGAGCGAACGCCCACCCGATTCCACCTCAACAACTGCAAGCAAAGCTGCCGGTGGCACCTTAAGCCGCTCGGCAATGGCTTCTATTTCCGCACGCGTTTTCGGGTCGAACATATTCTCGCCTCTCGTTCACTTTGAATGAGAAGCAAGGATATTCGCTGCAACGATAGGGGGGATAAGTCGGGCGACGTTAAGCGCCACCCGTCATTTGTATGATGTTCGTCAGCCCATCGTCGGAATGGAGAATTCAGCACCGTCCTTGATGCCCGACGGCCAGCGCGACGTGATGGTTTTGGTGCGTGTGTAGAATTTGAACGCGTCCGGCCCATGCTGGTTAAGGTCACCGAAACCAGAACGTTTCCAACCGCCAAATGTGTAGTAGGCGAGAGGCACGGGGATCGGCACGTTAATGCCCACCATGCCGATATTGATCCGGCTGGCAAAATCGCGCGCCGCATCGCCATCGCGGGTGAAGATCGCAACGCCGTTGCCATATTCATGGCTCATCGCCAGATCGAGACCCTCTTCGTAGTCCGCAGCGCGGACAACTGAAAGAACAGGTCCGAAGATTTCTTCCTTGTAGATCGACATGTCCTTCGTGACATTGTCGAACAGGCAGGCACCCATGAAAAACCCGTTTTCATAACCTTGCATGGAGAAATCACGGCCATCGACCACAAGATCCGCGCCCTCGTTCACGCCCGCATCAACATAACCCTTCACGCGGGCATAGGCATCCTGCGTCACCAACGGTCCAAAGTCCGCGTCGTCACCAGCGGTGTAAGGTGCAATCTTGAGCGCCTCAACGCGTGGGGTGAGCTTTTCCATCAGGCGGTTGGCCGTGTCTTCGCCCACGGGCACAGCGACGGAAACCGCCATGCAACGCTCGCCAGCAGCGCCATAGCCGGCACCAACAAGCGCATCGACTGTCTGATCCATATCGGCATCCGGCATGATGATCATGTGGTTTTTCGCGCCGCCAAAACACTGAACGCGCTTTCCATTGGCACAACCGCGCGTGTAAACATATTCCGCGATTGGCGTTGAGCCGACAAAACCGACTGCCATGATATCAGGGTGATCGAGAATGCCATCGACGGCTTCCTTATCCCCGTGGACAACGTTGAGAATGCCGTCCGGCAGTCCGGCTTCGCTCATCAGTTCCGCCAGCATGACCGGAACCGACGGGTCACGCTCGGACGGCTTGAGAATGAACGCATTGCCGCAAACGATGGCCGGACAGAATTTCCACATCGGGATCATCGCGGGAAAGTTGAAAGGCGTGATGCCGGCGACAACGCCGAGCGGTTGCTTGACCGAATGCATGTCAATGCCCGGTCCGGCCCCTTCAGAAAACTCACCTTTCAGCATTTGTGGTGCGCCGATGCAGTATTCGGCGACTTCCAGACCACGAATGATGTCGCCTTTCGCATCCGGCAGGGTCTTGCCGTGCTCGCGAGACAGGGCTTCGGCAAGCTTATCCATATCGCGATGCAATAGACGCACGAATTCCATCATCACACGCGCGCGTTTTTGCGGATTCTGTGCCGCCCAGTCAGGCTGCGCTGCCGCTGCATTGGCAACAGCCGCATTCAGCTCGTCAGACGATGCAAGCGGCACCTGGGCCTGCACTTCTCCGGTAGCCGGATTGAACACATCCGAACTGCGTCCAGACGTTCCCGACACCCGTTTGCCGCCAATATAGTGTTGAATCTCTTCCATCGTATCTGATCTCCGCAGAACCTGTTTCACCGTTGTTTAGAACAGCAAAACTGTGTTGGGAAGCGGATAAGAGACTGCGACGCCTCGTTTGAGCACAGTTTAACGACTGCTAGATGCGGCCTGTGAAAACGAAAGAAGCCGTCCGGTTGCTTCATCCCAAAGATGCAAACGCGCGCAAGCAATGCTTTCCCGGATGGTCAGGCGATTATTGTTCGCGAGATCTGCGTGATCACGCAGCACCTGCGGCAAACGATAAAATGGAATCCGGCTGTACAGGTGGTGCACATGATGGATCCCGATATTCGCCGTTATCCACTGCAGCACCGATGGAAGCACATAGTGCGAACTGCCCTTTAGGGCAGAATCGTGCAACTGCCAGTCTTCCTCAGCCGCCCAATGGGTATTCTCAAATTGGTGCTGCAGATAAAACAGCCATACCCCTGCGGTCGCTGCGAGAAGCGTTGAAGGCACAAAAATCAGCAGGATGGGCATCAAGCCCCCGAACCAGAATATCAGTGCCAGAACGGCCAGGATTGCGGCGTTTGTTGCCATCGCGCTCACCCAGTATTTGACGTGTGCCGTGAGCCCTAGTGGCAACCGATACTCCAGGAAAAACATATAGAATGGCCCCAAACCAAACAGCACGATTGGATTACGATAGAGCCGATACAGAATGCGCCTGAACGGTTTCAGCTGGCGGTATTCATTGACTGTCATGGTGTGGATGTCGCCGAGGCCACGTCTTCCAAGATTGCCCGATGAACCGTGATGGATCGCGTGTGCCCGGCGCCATACATCATAGGGCGTGAGAGTTACCACACCGATCACGCGTCCAAGCCAGTCTCCGACGGTCTTGTTCTTGTAAAAAGATGAATGTCCGCAATCGTGTTGGATGGCGAACAGGCGCAAGACAAAACCCGCATTGACGAGAGAAATCGCAAAGGTGAGCCAATAGCTGATTTCCAAAGACCACCATGCCAAAGCCCATAAGCCTATGAATGGCCCCAGAGTGACGGCGAGTTCAAACGAACTGCGCAGTGCACTGGGCTCGCGATAGGCTGAAAGTATTTTGACCCAATCACGCGCATCGCGTGTTTCGGTCCGCTGCTCATTGCAATCGGAAGAATCGAGCATATGTCTGCGTACCACCGTTCGTAAGCGGACCTTGCAGACGAAATTGCCCAAACCGCTTTATGATTTGCTGTTGATGTATGAGCATGTAGCAAATGCAGCACGAAGGCGCATTCATAAAACGTGATCAATCAAAGAAATAATGACGCGCTTCGAAAATGCATTGAAAGGCCATATCAGGCGGCAATCTTCGTGCATTTATGCTTGCAATGGGTCGCAATTGGCGAGCTCGGCTGCAAAATAGTCCCATGAGAGAGCCAATGAGGCGCTCGTCCACCGGGTAGTTGCGTTCTCAGGCTTGATAGTTGTCCTACAGACCGTCGACAGGAACCTTGAGATACCGCTTACCATCAGCATCCGGTTCGGGCATTTCACCGGCCCGCATATTGACCTGCACGGACGGTATGATCAGCTTGGGCATAGATAATTGGGCGTCGCGCTCGGTGCGCATTTTGACGTATTCTGCTTCACTTACACCATCGCGCACGTGAATATTCTCTGCACGCTGCTGAGCAACCGTCGTCTCCCATGCGATATCACGGCCGCCGGGCCCATAGTCGTGGCAGATGAACATCCGCATCTCCGATGGCAGGCTCAGAACCTTCTTGATGGATCGGTAAAGCTGCGTTGCGTCACCGCCCGGGAAATCCGCCCGCGCTGAGCCGCCGTCCGGCATGAACAGCGTGTCGCCGACAATGATCGCATCGCCGATCACATGCGCCATGCAAGCCGGCGTATGGCCCGGTGTTGCCATAACGAAGGCTTTCATTGTGCCAATCGTGTAGGTGTCTCCATCCTCAAACAGGGCATCGAACTGGCTGCCGTCACGCTGGAACTCCGTTCCCTCGTTGAACACTTTGCCGAAAATGTCCTGAACTTCGATCACCCGCGCACCAATGCCGAGCTTACCGCCCAGTTTTTCCTGCAGATAAGGGGCGGCAGAGAGGTGGTCAGCATGGACATGGGTTTCGATGATCCATTCAACGCTGAGACCCTGCTCTTGCACATATGCAATCAGTTCATCTGCCGATTTGCGAGAAGTGCGCCCCGAGGCGAAATCGAAATCGAGAACGCTGTCATACAACGCACAAGCGTTCGAATTCGGATCCTTGACACAATAGGAAATCGTGTTGGTCTCCGGATCGAAAAACCCGTTCACTTCGGGCTTTGTTGTAAGATCAACCGGCCAGTCACTCATGACAATCTCCTCCTAGGCGCGCGCTTGTTGCCACGTTGGCAGCATTCTTCCAGCCCACATGCCAATCAGCAAGGCCGGAAAGAAAGCAATGATGCCGGTGGACAACAGCGGTAACGCCGTAAACGCGGGGCCAGGACAAAAGCCACCAAGCCCCCATCCAACACCAAACAGTGAAGCGCCCGTCAGCAACTGGCCATCGACATCCTGCTTGGTGGGCAAATGAAACACATCGCTGAAAACCGGCGCAGGCCGCTTCAGCACGATACGATAACCGATAAATGCCACCAGCACAGCGCCACACATCACGAAGGCGAGGCTCGGATCCCATGTTCCAAACACATCGAGAAAGTTGAGCACCTTGGCCGGATTGCTCATGCCGGACACCACAAGGCCTATACCGAACAAAAGACCGCCGAAAAATCCAATAACCGTTTTCATAGAACTATCCTCCCACCACATGACGCATGATGAAGACCGTGACGAAAGCTGTCGCCATGAAAGTTGCCGTTGCCACGATGGAGCGGGTGGAAAGGCGCGACATGCCACATACCCCATGACCAGACGTGCAACCGCCACCATAGACAGAGCCAAATCCGGTGATCAGACCAGCAATGACCATCAGCATGACATTGGACGATACAGTCTCTTGCACCGGCTCGCCGGTCGCCAGCGGCACAAGCAGTGGAGCGAGCAGAAGACCGGCAATAAAGGCGAGACGCCAGCCAAGATCACCCTCCTCCAGCTTCTGTGTCCACGGCGGCAATATCGAAGACCCAATCCCGCTAATGCCCGCGATACGGCCGTTGAAAAACATCATCAGCACTGCTGACAGGCCGATCATGGTACCGCCAAATGCCGAGGCCCAAGGTGTAAACTCCGTCATCTGTCTCTCCAACGAGCAATTCTCTTCTTGCAAATATATTAGGAATTGCTAATTTATCAAGATGAAAAAAATTCCACTTCCTGAAATGAAATCGAATGCCGCGAACGCTGAGAAACTGTTGTCGTTGCTCGCCAACCGTCACAGGCTGCTGGTGCTGTGCCATTTGATCGAAAAAGAACGCACGGTCACGCAACTGCTCGACGATATTGCAATAAGCCAAAGCGCGCTGTCCCAACATCTGGCGAAACTGCGGGAAGCGAAATTGGTGGCGACAGAACGGGAAGGCCAATCAATCCGCTACAGAATCGCAAGCCAGGAAGCGCGCAAGCTGATAGAGACGCTTTGCGATCTCTATGCCTGAGAAAATCGCGCCGCTATCAAGCCATCGACAGGATAATTTTGGGTGGCGCATTTCCTTCATGAATATCCATAAAGCTTTGAGCACCTTCAGCCAAAGGACGTATCTCAATCCAGTTGCGATCCACGATAAGCCCCCGTGCGAGCAACTTTAGTGCAGCCGCAAAATCATAGCGTGTGTAGCAATAGGTTCCGGAAAAATGGATTTCCTGCAGCGTAATGCGTCGGGTATCGAGCCCTTCATGATTGTCCTGGAGGCCGATATGAACAATCGTGCCGCCTCCGATGGCGAGCCTTGAAGCTGCCTTTCGGGTGGCGCCCATGCCAACGGCATCAAACACGATATCGACGGTTCCCTCATCGGGTTCGCCGGTGAATGGGTCATATGCTTTCGCAGATGTCGCCGTTTCCAATACGGTGCGCCGTTTCTCATTAGGCTCAGCAATCGATAAATCCTTACAGCCTTGATCGGCAAGAACGAGAGCCGTCAAAACACCGATTGCGCCTCCGCCGAGCACAACACAACGGCTTTCTGCAAAAGGACGTTTCGCCGTACGACGCGCCACTTCAACAGCATGGACGCACACGGCCAGGGGTTCAGCCAATGTGGCATCCGCATCGGATAGTTCGTCCGGCAGGGGATAAAGATTGCGCTCTGCAGCCACCGTTTGTTCGGCATAGGCGCCGGGCAATTGCATGCTCATCAGTTTGCGATCTGGGCACAAGTGATCATCACCAGCCAGGCAATGGCGGCACCGCCCGCAAGTATGCAGCGGATTGATAGCAACGCGCTTGCCGGCATATTCGCCACTGCGCGGAATACCAACGGCTTCATGCCCCAAAATCAGTGGTGGTATGCGCCGCTCGTCGTGGCCGTGCCAGGCATGCATGTCCGAGCCGCAGATGCCGCACAGACGCACATCAATATGAACTGCATCATTACCAGCAACCGGGTCCGGCGCATCGCGCAGTTCCGATTGCATCGTCCCGGTGTAATAAAGTGCGCGCATGGTGATCTTTCCCGCGATTAACCGATGCCCAGCTCGAAGTTCTCACCTTCAAAGTATTTGCGCAAGCGCGCATCGCCCGCGCGGGCATGACCTTCCATACCTTCAAGGCGGGAAATGCGGGCCGCTGCCTGACCAACCTCGCGATTGGCTTCGCGCGTCATACGTTGGGTTGTTACCACCTTCAGATATTTATGAACTGAAAGGCCGCCGGTGTAGTGAGCCGCACCTTTGGTGGGCAAAATATGATTGGTCCCGGAACATTTGTCGCCATAGGTGACCGTGGTTTCTTCACCAATAAACAGGGACCCATAGGACTTCAGGTTTTCGACGTACCAGTCATCATCAGCCGTCTGCAACTCCAGATGTTCCGATGCATATTCGTCAGAAATTTTGGCGGCTTCTTCCTTGCTGTCGCACAGGATCACCTCGCCATAGTCCCGCCATGACGCTGTGGCGGCCGCTTGTGCCGTTTCCGGCAAAGCGTTGATCAGACCGTCCATCTTGGCCATCACCTCTTCGCCCAGCTTGCGCGATGTCGTGAACAGCCAGGCTGGGGAATCAAATCCGTGCTCTGCCTGCGATACAAGGTCCTCTGCCACGATCTGCGGGTCGGCATGTTCATCAGCAATGATGCCGATTTCAGTTGGTCCGGCAAACATGTCGATGCCGACGCGGCCATAGAGCATGCGCTTTGCTTCGGCGACAAAACGATTGCCCGGACCAGCAAGGAAATTCGCCTTTTTGCCGGTAAACAGGCCAAAGGTCATGGCAGCGATTCCCTGCACACCACCCAGCGCCAGAATGTGGTCAGCTCCACACAGGTTCATCGTATAAAGAATGGCAGGGTTAATCCCCTCCCCCGGTTTTGGAGCAGAACAGGCAACGACATTTTCTACGCCAGCCACTTTGGCAGTGCCTACCGACATGATGGCGGAGGCCACATGGGCGTAACGTCCGCCGGGCACATAACATCCGGCAGTGTCCATCGGGATCAGTTTTTGCCCGGCCCAGAGGCCCGGTGAAAGTTCTGTTTCAAACTCCGTGATGGACGCGCGCTGCGCTTCGGCAAATTTGCGCACACGGTCATAAGCAAATTGAATGTCGTCTTTCAGCCGCGGCGGCACCTTGCTTGCAGCCGCCTCTATGGTCGCGGCTCCGACAACGATTTCGCCCGTATAATTGTCCAGCTTTTCCCCATAGGCGCGGGCGACGTCTTCGCCGCCAGCTTCAATTTCTGCGAGCATGCTAGAGACGATCTTACGGGTTTCGTCTTCCCCGGTTGCAGAGCTTTTCTCGGCCTTTTTCATATATGTGATGGGCATAATCTCATTCCCAGTTTCACGCAAAAGCGTGGTCACGTTGACAAAATATGGACCACCCCTCCCAAAGGGAGAGGTGTAATTTTTCCTACTGGCCGTAGCCGGTATAGGTGAAGAACCCTGGAGAACCCGCGTTCGACAACCAGTCCGGCAGCCACAGGGCAAACCCGGGCAGGATAAAGATCAGCGCAAGGCCGATCACCTGAATGACCATGAACTGCATCATGCCAAGGTAAATGTCCTTCAGATCCCATTCCGGCACCACACCCTTCAAGAAGTAAGCTGAAAGGGCCACCGGAGGCGACAACCATGCGGTTTGCAGGTTCACCGCGACCAGAATGGCAAACCACGTCAGGTTCACATTCAGTTCCACCAACAGCGGCACCAGAATAGGCACGATGATCAAAACAATCGGAACCCATTCGAGCGGCCATCCCAGCAGGAAGACGAGTGCCATCACCAGGATCAGCATTGCCGCCACCGACAGATCGAACGACAACAGAAGTTCGGTCAGATATTTCGGTGTTCCAAGGTTGGAGAATACGGCGCCGAAGAAATTCGACGCTGCCACCAGGAACATGATCAGAACCGAGATTTCGAGTGTCTTGATCAGCGCATCATAGAATTTAGCAAACGTGAGCTTACGATACGCCAGCGACAGAACGATGGCCCCGAATGCGCCGCAGGCTGCAGCTTCAGCCGGTGTTGCCCAACCGAGCAGGATGGAACCGAGCGCAAAAGCAATAAGCACAGTTGGCGGCACGAGGCCCATGAAGAACTCGTACCAAAGCTCAGAAAAATAGAATCCGCCAGGCTTCGTTGCCCGTGCCCATTTGTATGTCAGGAACATGATCCCAAGCCATGCCAGCGGGATGATCAGGCCACCGAGTGGGATAAAGCCAAGACTGCCCGCTGCACCAGCAGAAATCAGGTAGAAAAAGACGATGACCGAAGCCATCACGGCAATCACTTCGAGAATGTAATAGGGCGACGTCTCCGGCTGTTCATCCGGCGGCAAAATCGGCCCAAGGCTCGGATTGATGAAGCAACGGCCGAGCGCATACATCATGTACAGCGTGGCGAGCAGAATACCCGGCACGATGGCCGCCCGGAACAGATCGGTGACGGGAATTTCAAGCACAGGCCCCATAACGATCAGCATGATCGACGGCGGGATGAGAATGCCAAGCGTACCGCCGGCGGTAATCGTGCCCGCTGCCAGACGCACGTCGTAGCCCGACCTGTTCATCGTCTTGGCGGCCATGATGCCCAAAATGGTCACCGACGCTCCGACGATACCGGTCGCGGCCGCAAAAATGGTGGAGACGAACAGAACCGCGATAAACAGCGCTCCACGAGTGCGCGACATCATCAGCTGAACAGCGTTGAAAAGCCGTTCCATCAGCCCTGCCTGTTCCATAACAATACCCATGAGAATGAACAGCGGAACCGCCACCAATTGGTCATCGAGCATGGTGGAGTTCACCTGCAAGGTCATCAGGAAGAAGGTGACCTTGCTGCCCGCGCCCCATGAGCCGAAGGTAAATGCAAGGAAGATCAGAGTGAATGAGATCGGAAAGCCGACAAAGATGGAGAACAGCATCGCTGCAAGCATGAACAAGCCGATTGTCGACTTCGAGAAATCGAAGATTCCTCCGCCCGCGAGAGCGTCCCACCAGTCATCAAACGGCACCATTTTCGGATAGAAAACGGAAAAGAAAATACCAGCAAGCAGGATCAGATAAACCGGCAGGAATTTGACGAATTTGGCCTCGCGCTCCTTGCCCATCTGATGGAAAGCCCGAAACAGTTCCGGCAGGCCCTGCAACAGCAACAGCAAGGCACCGATCGGCATGAAGATACGGGCTGGAGCCAACACCGGTGCCCAGGTTGAATCCCCCGCACGCTCCCATCCAGAATAGTTGAAAATATCATTTCCAAATGCATCAAGCGCGTACTCGCCGGACGACCAGAAAAAGAACAGCATCGCCGGGAAATAGAACGCCAGATAAAGCGTCGCGTCGACGGTGGCTTGCGTTTTGGCCGTCCAGTTGCGGTATAGAAAGTCGGCCCGGATATGGACGCCACGCAACAGCGCGTAACCGGCAGCAGCCATAAAGATGACACCACCCACCATCCGGCTGACATCGTAATTCCAAAGCGTCGGCCCCAGCCCCCAGGCGATGGCCAGTTCATTGTATCCGTAGTCGGTCAGCACCGCGAAGGCTTTGCGCGATATAACTTCGAAAACAGTTCCGAAGATCAAAGGTATGAGCAGAAGGCAGATCAGCCGCCCGGCCCATAGATTGAGAACATCAATGAAGGCAGTGATGGGGCGTTGCCAGGACGTCATGTCTTCCGGCGTTTCACCCGGCTTTTCCGCGCGACGTTCCGCAATCAGCTCATCTGTGATTTCCAAGTCGCCTGGAATGACCTCTTCAGCCATGGTGACCTCTCCCCATCATCATGTCAGCGTGAAAACTCGACCACGCTTTTTGTTGGCATCACAGAAAATCTGATGACGCACACAAGCCCGGTTTGGGGGCCAATTCGAATTTAGAAAACTGGATCGGCTAACATTGCATCCGGTTTTCAAAGCCCGAAACGAAAGACCGGCGGAGAGGGAATCTCCGCCAGTCAGTCATTTGCTTATTTCAGTGTGTCGGCAAAAGCCTTGCCGAGCGCAGCGTTGGACGCCTGAGCACCGGCCCAGAAAGGAACAGCGATTGTCGCGAACTCTTTCTGGCTGTCATAAACAGTTTTAAAGAATGCATTTTCAGATGCGTTCTTTTCAAGAAGCGCTTTTGCAGCACCCATGTAAGCTGGGAAGTAGTCGGCTGGCGTGTCATGCAGGATGACGCCATCTTCTTCGGTCAGCTTTTTCAGAGCCTTGCCGTTTTCGTAGATGCGGTAAGACATGGCTTTTGAAAGTGATGCGTTAGCAGCAACTTCCAGCGCTTTTTTCTGATGGTCGGTCATGCCGTTATAAACATCGCCATTGATGTACATGTCAGCGTTCACGACGACCTGGTGAAGACCCTGCAGGTAGTAATGCTTGAGCACTTTCTGGAAGCCGAACACGGAGTCAGGCTTCGGGCAGCACCATTCAGCAGCATCGATTGTACCTTTTTCCAGCGCTGGCAAGATGTCACCACCGCCCATAGCAACGGATGCAACACCGATGTCCTTGTACGCCTGACCGGGGATGCCGGGAGGTGTGCGGAAACGGTATTTGCGGAAATCAGCCATTGAATTGATTGGCTCTTTAAACCAGCCCAAAGCTTCCGGGCCAACAGGCTGCAACATGAAGCCTTTGACGTTCACACCCATTTCTGTCCAAAGCTGATCGTACAGCTCTTTACCGCCAGCGAACTGGAACCAGGACAGGAACGCAATATTGTCCATGCCAATACCACCACCGGCAGGTGGAGAGCCGAACAGGGCTGCTGCCGGGTGCTTACCGGACCAATAGTGCGTCCAGGCAAAACCGCCTTCTACGAGGCCTTTATCAACAGCGTCCAGAACTTCTTTAGCGCCAACAACAGCGCCAGCCGGCAGCACTTCAATGGTGACCGGATCGTCTTTGGTAAGTGCCAGAACATCGTCAGCAAAGTTTTTCAGCATGGTGACTTCATCAGCTTTCGCTGAAATCACCGACTGAATACGGATGTTGACAGGCTCAGCGAAAGCGGCAGTCGCGAACGATGCAGCCAGCGCAGTTGCGGCAAAGGTTTTGCCGAGTTTTGAAAGAACAGACATGGTTTTTTCCTCCCTGGTGTCTCTCTCATGCCTTCGATGAATGTGATGCCATCATGGACCCCGCCGAAGGCTCGGGATGATGTGGTTCATCACGGTTTATCTGGCGCTTCACAAAAAAACGCCAAAGCTTCAACTCCCTTTCAATCTCAACCCGTCTGGCCAAGATAAGCAAGAATTCCGTTTTGAGGGTCAAACCACCCTCGGTAGAACATTTCACTGGCAACGTAGATGAGCACAAACAGCCCGGCCCACGAAATCCATGGATAGCGTGTGAGCAGTTTCATGATCATCGTTGCTGCAAAGGCCATCAACAGGATGGCCAACCCAAGCCCGAAAACCAATGTTTGCGTGTTGCCATCAGCAATCGCTGCGACGGCAAGAACGTTGTCAATCGACATGGAAACATCGGCAACTGTGATCGTCCACAACGCCTGGCCGAGGGTCCGACGCGGCTTACCAGTGTAGCCTTTTTCCGGGTCATCTGCATCTTCCAGCGCGTGCAGAGCTTCTTCGTCAGTGTGCTCGCGTATTTCCCGATAGAGGCCCCAACAAACCCAGAACAGCAACAATGCGCCAACGACAAGCAGTCCGGGAACCGCAAGCAGTTTGGTTGCAATGAGTGCGAAGACCACGCGCAAAACCGCAGCAACCACCATGCCAAAGATAATGGCTTTCTTGCGCAGTTCGGGCGCAAGGCCCGCTGCGGCCATCCCGATAATCAGCGCATTGTCGCCAGACAATACGATATCGGCGATGATGATGGCGCCGTAATCAAGCACTGTCTCCCACATCAGGCGGCGTCCTCCAGAATGAAGTCAGACACACGCTCGCCAATCATGATTGCGGGAGCATTTGTGTTTCCTGAAACAATGGTTGGCATAATGGACGCATCTGCAACGCGCAGACCTTCCACACCGCGCACCCGTAAACGTGGGTCGACAACAGCCATATTGTCGTTACCCATTTTGCAGGTGCCTGTGGGGTGATAAATCGTGGTCGCGGTATTGCGCGCCCATTGCAAAATCGCTTCGTCGTCGTCTGATGCAACATTTGCACCCGGCGCATATTCCTCAACAATCTCGGATCGCGCAGGCTCAACGACTGCTATCGACCTTGCAATCTTGATGCCGTCGACAATGGTTTGGCAATCGAGCTGTGTCGAAAGATAATTGGGATGAATAAGCGGGTGATCCTCTGGGTCGGCAGATCGCAGCTCAAGATGACCAGCGCTTTCCGGACGCATCTGCAGAACTGAGGCCGTAAATGCATTGAACTGGTGGGTTTGAGTTCCAACCTTGTCAGTCGAAAAAGGCTGCAGATGAAACTGGATGTCGGGCGTTGCCAGTTCATCACGCGTTTTCAGATAGCCAGTACCCAGGCTCGCGGCCATTGTCATCGGGCCAGTCCGTCGCAAAGCGTATTCAAGCCCGATCAATACCTGCTTCCACCATGAGTTGGTCTCGGTGTTGATGGTGGCAGATTTGCACTTGAACACCGGGCGCGCCTGCAGATGATCCTGCAAGTTCCGTCCGACACCCGGAAGTTCGCTTTTGACCGGAATTCCAAAACGCGAAAGCTGCTCTCCTGGGCCAATGCCGGAAAGCATGAGAATTTGCGGCGACCCGATGGCCCCGGCGGAAAGGATGACCTCACGCCGTGCGGTGATCGTTTTGTCGCCATCACCACCTTCGGCCACAATTCCAATTGCACGACCGTCCTCGACGATCACATTCTTGGTGGCCATCCCAGTCATAACCACGAGGTTTTTACGCCCCCGCGCAGGCTTCAGATAAGCTTGCGCAGAAGAACACCGCCGCCCGGCGCTCGCCGTCAGCTGGAAATATCCCATACCTTCCTGCGTTTCGCCATTGTAGTCGTCGTTGTACGGGTAACCCGCGTTCTGGGCGGCCTCGATATATGTATCGATCGCTTTTCGGCTAAGCCTCGTGCTGGTGACTGAAAGCGGGCCGTTGCCGCCGCGATAGTCATCCTCGCCGCCTTCCCAGTTTTCAGAACGTTTGAAGCATGGCAACACGTCATCCCAGCCCCAGCCCGTATTTCCCAGCTGCCGCCAATGGTCGTAATCCTCCGCCTGCCCTCTCACATAGAGCAGGCCGTTGATCGACGATGAACCACCAAGCACCCTTCCCCGAGGCCAATTGATCGAACGGCCGTTCAACCCGGGGTCCGGTTCCGTCTGATAACGCCAGTCGGTTTTCGGATTGCCCATGGTTTTGAAGTAGCCCACTGGTATATGGATCCATGGAGACGTGTCGCGACCACCAGCTTCGACCAACGCAACCGAATAGGCTCCGCTTTCCGACAGCCGGCTGGCGAGGGCACAGCCGGCAGAGCCTGCCCCAACAACGACAAAGTCAAACTCCAAGCCGGTCCTCCCAAACGCAAGATGCGCAACCGCTTATGGGCATAGGCCCAAAACTGCTCCCGAAGCCTCAAAGTCCCATTTTTTGTAAAAAATGGCCGATCACCTCTTGACCGACTATATCAAAAAATGAGACTTTTAGTCTCGAAATTTATGGAACCATGTTGTGCTCGCGTTTGCAATGCTTGGGTGCGACTTTTTGTGCAAAAAGTGTGACTCATCAAAAGTGAGTCTGAAAAAAGCAAGAGCGGTATAATGTTATCAGAGATGCCCATACGCGGGTTAGATGCAGAGGACGCAGATTCCGGACGCGTACCAACCAACTTACGAATGCTGTTGATTCTGGAAACGCTGGCGTTGGCTGATAAACCCCTGACGCCCACCGAGATCAACAAATCGATTGGTTTGCCGAAACAATCCATTCACCGGCTTTGCCAAACGTTAATGGACGAGGGCTTTTTGGTGCGCGACATGGAAGGCAAGCGCCTCAAACCCGCCCAACGGTTGATGACAATCGCGCGCGGTCTGTTCAGTTCACGGCATCTCAATGTCGCGCGTCGTCAGGTTTTGCTGGCGATCTCAGAAGCGACAGGCGAAACCGTGAACTTTGCGGTCCCAGAAGCTGAAGGCATGACCTACCTGGACCGGGTTGAAACCGACTGGATCTTTCGCATTGAACTGCCCATCGGGTCGCGCGTGCCGTTTTATTGTACGGCAAGCGGGAAATGCTATCTGGCCAGTTTAAGCAATGCCGAACTGGAACGTGTTTTCAAAACACTCAGATTGACGGCGCGCACTGAAAACACGCTGACCACGCGTGAGGCACTGGTCACGGAACTCAACCAGGTTCGCGAACAGGGCTATGCGATCGACAATGAAGAACTGTTCTCCGGCATGATTGCGCTGGCCGTGCCGGTGACGGATCGCAATGGTCGCTACTTTGCTTCCGTTGCGTTTCACGGCCCCACGCAGCGACTGAACCATGAGAAACTTCTCGAACACATCTCTACCATGCGCGAAAGCGCGAAGAAGCTTTCAAGCGTAAGCGTCTAAAGGGCTTCGGCCTGCAATCTTTGCGGCGTCTGGTCGACAACAGCATTGTTGGGCGATTGTGCGCTCGCGCAACAGTTCCTGCTTCACCGCCCCCGAATCCGGGGGTCCAGCGCATCACGCAGGCCGTCACCCACATAGTTGACGCTGAGAACGGTCAGCGAAATGGCGAGGCCGGGCCACATCACGCGCTCGGGGTATTGTTGAAGATAGTCTACACTGTCGAACAACAGGCGGCCCCACGTCGGAAAGTCAGGCGGAAAACCAAGACCCAAGAATGACAAGGCACTTTCAGTAATAATCGCATTGGCGATGCCAAGCGTTGCAGACACCATGATCGGCGACATCACATTGGGCAGAACATGCCGGGTGATCATGCGCCGCGACGGCGTACCGATCGAGCGCGCTGCCAGCACGAATTCCCGTTCTTTAAGCGCCAGCACATCACCGCGCACAATGCGCGCCGTTTGCATCCAACTGGTGATGCCGATGGCTGTGACCATTAGAACGAATATGCCGCCCTCCGGGCCTAAAACGGCATTCAGGCTCTCCCGAAACAGCATGATGATGACCAGAAGCAGAGGCAGCAGGGGCAGCGCCAGAAACAGATCCGTAGTCCGCATCAGCAAACCGTCAATACGTTTGAAATAGCCGGCCAACACCCCAACCAGCGTACCGAAAACCAATGCCAGCAGCATCGCGGTGATGCCGACCGCCATGGACACCTGCCCGCCGGCCATCATGCGGGCGAAGGTATCGCGCCCCAATTGGTCGGTACCGAAGGGATGAGCAAAACTTGGCCCCTGATTGCGCGCGCGGATGTCAATGAAAGTGGGATCAATCGGCCAGAGATAGGGTCCGATCAGAACAAAGAGCACGATGGACACGAAAAAGATCATGCCAATCAACGCACCCTTGTGGGTCTTGAACTGATCCCACACATCACGCCACTGCGACCGGACAGGTCGCACCGGTGAATCCAATTCGTTCAGGTTCAGCCGCGTATCAGTCATAGCGAATCCTCGGGTCCATGACGCCATAAAGGACATCTGCAATCAGATTAAAAAGCACGATCAGGATCGCGAACATGAAGGTCAGCGTTTGAACAGTCGGCACGTCGCCGCCCTGAATGGCGATAATCAGCAATTGACCAAGCCCGTTCACCTTGAACACCTGTTCGGTGATGATCGCGCCACCAAAAATGGTTGGAACACCAAGCGCAATCACGGTGATGACCGGTATCAGCGAATTGCGAAGAACGTGGACGAGAACGACCACTTTCTCCTGCAGCCCTTTCGCACGTGCCGTACGCACATAGTCCTGTGCGAGATTGTCGAGCATGGAAGCACGCATGAACCGCGAGATCTGTGCGGCATTGAACAACGCCAGCACGAACACCGGCATGATCATCTGCTTGACCTGAAACCAGAAGCTGGACAGGTCCGTCACCTGGTGTGTGGTGTCGTAGATGGAGGGGAACCAGCCAAGGTTGATCGAGAAAATCACGATCAGCAAAACGCCGGTGAAAAACGTCGGCACGGAAAAACCGATCATCGAAATGAACGTGCCCAGCTGATCAAACCACGAATATTGTTTATAGGCGGAGATGATGCCAATCGGCAGCGCGATAAGGATGCCGACGACGTAAGACGTCCCCACAACCCAAAGAGTCTGTGGCGTACGTTGCACAACGAGGTCCATCACCGGTGATCGGGTTTGATAGGATAAAATCCGCTGGCCCACTTCGAAATTCGTGCCGAAACTCTGATTGATCCAATACAGCGGCTCGGTGACGAACAGCTGTTTCAACCACAGCAAAAACTGGAAAATCAGCGGTTGATTTACGCCAAGAGACTCACGAATGCGCTCGCGCACTTCCGGAGGAATGGTGAGCGGGAGGTTCGCCGTAGGATCTGAAGGGGAAAGTTTGACGATGAAGAATATGACAAAGCTGATGAACAGCAATGTCGGAATGGCCAGCAACAATCGTCGAAGTGTGTAGGTCAACATGGTTGTTTTGTGTCCTGCAGCATATCAGCAGCGGCAGAGCGCCCCCAACTTTTGTGTTCAAGCTTCTTATTCTCATTGGCAAAAGCGAGATCGGCGGTCACCGCATCACCTTGGCCAATAGGAATATTGCTTATCCCGCACCCACACAGGCGGGCACGCGAAGAAAAAGAGGCCGGTGCGAATGCACCAGCCTCTCCAATCGTCATGTGATTATTTCTTGCGATACCAGTCCGCAACGTTCCAGAGCTCGGAATCCCAGGTGTTGAGCACAACACCACCGAGTGTGACGGAGGCAGCCGATACACGACCACGGTCCACCAGCGGAACAATCGTCATGCTGTCTTTGGTCAGCATGTCGTTGAGTCGCTTCGCGATTTCCTGACGTTTGGAAATCTCACCGGTACGGCCCAGTTCTTCGACGAGCTTGTCGTATTCCGGGTTGCAGTAACGGTTGATGTTTTCACCTTGCCACTGTGTTTCAGGCCGTGGTGCCTTCTCACAAGTGTACTGACCAAGATACTGCTCCGGATCCGTACCATCGAAGTTGTTGGCGTACATTTCCACGTCCGAATAGAACTTCTGGAATGTATCAGGAGATGCCGGGTCACCACCGAAGAAGACCGATGCATCGATGTTGCGCAGTTCGGTTTCAACGCCGATTTCACCCCACCACTGTTTGATCAGCGCCTGGAAGTCCTGGCGCACAGCGTTGGTCGAGGTTTGGTAAGTGATGGTCAGCCGCTTGCCGTCCTTGACGCGAACACCATCACCGCCAGGAACCCAACCTGCTTCATCAAGCAGTTTCTTGGCGCCTTCGATGTCCTGCGTTAGGCAGCCTGTGTTGTCGGATGCATAGCCGACAGGCGCTGGCACAAGGTTACAAGTCGGGCGACCAGCCTGGCCGTAACCAACTTCAACCAGCAATGGCCGGTCAATAGCCATCGACAAGGCACGGCGAACGCGCTCATCAGACAGGATCGGATGCGGATGCTTGGCCGTTGAACGCTCACCTTCCGGAAGGCTTGGGCTTGGATCGGTCATGTTCATTTCAATGCGCTCGACCAGCGTACCGAATGCCGAGATCGGCGTACCTTTGCCGCCCTTGGCCATGTTGGCCAGCACGTCTGGTGCAAGCTGCATGTTCCAGGCGTAGTCGAATTCACCGGTTTCCATAACCGCACGACCGGCCGCAGCGGCATCACCACCACCTTTGAAGGTGACGCTTGCGAAAGCAGGCTTGCCTTCTTCGCGGAAATTCTCATTGGCCTTCATTTGGATCACATCGTTCGGCTTGAAGTTTGTGACAACAAACGGACCGGTGCCGATTGGGCCAAAGTTGGCATCGGTGCACTCAGGTGCTTTCGCGCCGAGGCAATCCTGGAACTGGGCCTTCTGGATGATCGGTGACTGACCACCTACAAATGCCGCGTAAGGCACAGGCTTTGCTTCTTTGAAGGTCACTTTAACCGTCAGCGGATCAACAGCTTCAACAGTGTCAACGCCATCGAACTTGGCTGACTGTGCACAACCACCTTCAGGATGCATGCAATATTCTGCGGTGAACTTCACGTCTTCTGATGTGAACGGCGAACCGTCAGACCATTTCAGGCCTTCCTTGATTTTCCAGGTGATCGTTTTCAGATCAGCAGAAACACCACCGTTTTCGACGGTTGGAATGGATTCGGCAAGGAATGGAACCAAAACGCCATCCTGATTAAAGCGCGCCAGCGGTTCGATGATCATGGATGCGGATTCAACATCCTTGGTCCCACCGGAAAGGTATGGATTAAGAATGGATGGGGCCTGCCAGTAGATGATTTTCACTTCACCGTCGCGGCCTCGTTTTCCTTCATGGCCATCGGCGGAAGCGCCGGTCGCCATTGCCGACACGGCAACTGCAGAAGCAGCTGATGCCAGCAGGAGAGATCTAAGGTTCTTCATAGTAAACTCCCGTTTGTGTTTCAGCCGGTTGAAACCGACCCTCTTGATTTAGCACCAGCTTCGCCCGCCCTCTCAAAGGCATGCCGTTACTGGAACCGGTTTTTGAAAACCCAATCATGGGCCTCCTGAAGATTGGGGCGATGCCCTTCTCTTCGTTGCGTTCAGCGCCCCGCCAGATGGCAGGCCACGAACTGATCTTTTTTGAGTTCACGCCAATCTGGCGGAACCGTAAAGCATTTTTTCTCGGCGATAGGGCAACGTGTGCAGAACACACACCCTTCAGGTGGATTTGCGGGGCTTGGAACATCTCCTTGCAAGATCACGCGTTTACGCGAAGCCTCGATCTTCGGGTCAGCCACCGGAACGGCAGAAAGAAGCGCCTGGGTGTAGGGATGCTGGGGTGAATTGAACAGATCATCCACCGGGGCAAGCTCCATGATTTTGCCCAGATACATCACCGCAACCCGGTTCGCGATGTGGCGCACCATGGAAAGATCGTGAGAGATGAACAGATAGGTCAGCCCGCGTTCGCGTTGCAGGTCTTCGAGCAGATTGACCACCTGCGCCTGAATGGAAACATCAAGCGCCGCAATCGGCTCGTCACAGACAATGAAGTCAGGATCGAGAGCCAGCGCCCGTGCAATGCCGATACGCTGACGCTGACCACCGGAAAATTCGTGCGGATAGCGATTTTCGTAGTCCGGGTTGAGGCCAACGGAATCCAGCAACTCGCGCACTTTCGAACGCTGTTCCTTCGCTGTCAGATCGCGATGCTCCATCAACGGTTCAGCAACAATCGCACCAACTGTCATACGTGGGTTGAGACAGGCTTGCGGGTCCTGAAAAATCATCTGCATCCGTGGACGCATCTTGCGCATTTCGTTTTCCGAAAGGCCGGCAATATCATCGTCTTCAAAGCGCACAGAACCATCAGTTGGCTTATAAAGCCGCAACACCGCTCGTCCGGTGGTGGACTTGCCGCACCCGGACTCACCAACCAAAGCAAGGGTTTCCGAACGGCGAATGTCGAAATTCACACCATCGACCGCCTTCACCGCACCAACTTTGCGTTGCAGCAGTCCGGCGTGAATGGGGAAATGCACTTTCAGATTATCGACAGTTACCAAAGGCGCATCTGCATCTGCGCCGTTCTCGCGATGCCCATTATTGTTCGCTAAAACATCGACGGCTTCACTCAAGCGGCACCTGTCTTTTCTTGGATTTCATCTTCAAGCCAGCACGCCGCGCTCTGTCGCTCGTTGATGTCAAACAGAGGTGGATTGGCCTGGTGGCATTTGGCAAAGGCCTCGCTGCACCTTGGTGCGAACGGGCATGACATCAGCGGTCCAATCAAATTGGGAGCCTGACCGGGAATGCTGACCAGCTTTTCCTGCCGTCCGCCCTCATGGGTCGGCAATGTCTGCAACAGCGCGCGCGTATAGGGATGACGTGGATCGCGATAAAGCTCCTCGACATCCGCATATTCAACAATCTGCCCGCCATACATGACCGCAACACGGTCCGCGATGCCCGCCACCACACCAAGATCATGCGTGATCCAGATGATCGCCATGCCCAGTTTCTGACGAAGTTCTTTGACGAGTTCGATAATCTGAGCCTGAACTGTGACATCCAGCGCAGTCGTTGGTTCATCAGCAATCAGAACTTTCGGGTCGCAGGCCAGAGCGATGGCAATCATAACCCTTTGGCGCATGCCCCCGGAAAACTGGTGTGGATAATCCTTCAGCCGATCACGGGCGGACGGGATGCCGACGAGCTGCAGCAATTCCACAGCCCTATCGCGGGCCTCGGCTTTCGACATGCCCTGATGCACCCGCAGCGGTTCAATGATCTGAAATCCGACCGTGAAAACGGGATTGAGCGAAGTCATAGGGTCTTGAAAGATGAAGCCGATGTCGCCGCCACGCACATCACGCAGTTCTTCTTCGCTCATTTGCAACAAGTCCCGACCATCAAAATGAGCGGTGCCTGATACAATTTCAGCAGGCGGCATGGGCAGGAGGCGCAAGAGCGACATCATGGAAACGCTCTTGCCAGAGCCGGATTCACCAACGATGCCAAGCAATTCACCCGGCTTAAGGGTCAGACTAACGCCATTGACCGCATGAACCGCTCCGCCCTTTGTGTGAAAGACGGTCTGCAAATTCTCAACGGCCAAAACATGTGGCCGATTCTGATCTTGATTTCGAGAACTCAATTCTGAACGACGCAACTCTTCGATCACCATTTTTTGAGACTATCCATGTCTCGGTTCGGCGCAAGCGAATTTTTACCTTTAAGTCAATTTTATGAGAGCTACGCCCAATGTATGCGCTTGCAACACGGTCTCTTGAGCACAACCGCTGTTGCGCACAAAAAATGATATGTCATTGTATGTACTTCATTTTTTATCAACGAGCGCCCATAAATGCCTGCGATTGCCTCGAAAACAGCCTTTCAGCCCGTTTCGGGCTTCGATCTGCCTCGATTTGCAGGTGTTCCCACCTTTATGCGCCTTCCCCATCTGGTGCCAGGTGACGAACTTTATGACGACATAGAGATCGGTCTCATCGGCGTTCCCTGGGACGGCGGCACGACGAATCGGCCGGGAGCGCGACACGGGCCCCGCCAGTTGCGCGATCTGTCGACCATGATTCGAGCAATGCATCCGATTTCGGGCACCAAACCGTTTGAACTGTGCAATTGCGCTGATCTTGGAGACGTCGCGCCGAACCCTGCCGATTTGATGGCGACGCTGGAACGCACAACACAAAAATTCGCCGAATTGGCTAGCGCGGGTATCACGCCATTGACAGCCGGCGGCGACCACCTGATCTCACTGCCGATTTTGCGGGGTCTCGCGCAGGATGGCCCTGTTGGCATGATCCACTTCGACGCCCATACCGATCTGTTCAACGAATATTTCGGCGGTGCGCGATACACCCATGGCACACCATTTCGCCGTGCAATTGAAGAGGGCATTCTCGATCCGAAGCGTACGATCCAAATCGGCATTCGTGGCACGATGTATGACAGCGAAGACATTGATTTCGGTCGCGCCAATGGTGTCACTATTCTGACAACGGACGACCTGATGGCGCGCGGCGTTGACGATGTTATTGACGAAGCGCATGACGTTGTTGGCGCGGAACCAACCTATGTCAGTTTTGACATCGACTTTGTCGACCCCGCCTATGCGCCAGGAACAGGGACACCAGAAATTGGCGGCCCTGACACATTCACCGCGCAACAACTTGTGCGTCGTCTTGAATGCGCCAATATCATAGGCGCTGATCTGGTTGAGATATCACCGCCCTTCGATGCGTCGGGCGGAACCGCATGGGTTGGCGCGTCGATGATGTTCGAATTGCTGTGCGTTATGGCAAAAGCCGTCGAAAATCGTCGCTCAAACGGTTGATTCCGGGGTTAGTTGTCGGCGCGCCCCGCAAATGCCGCATTCTTTTTCTTATTGAGCCGCGTTCGATGTGGATGCGGCATAAGCGTTTACCAGCTGTTAACCGCATTTGTTGAACCGCCCTTAAGGGAGTTTGGTTATCAAATTCTGACCAAAACCCGTCCGATTTTACAGATTACAGGAGTCTGGCACATGCGCCTGACCTTACAACAGCCACGGATGTCCAAGATTGCTCTGGCAGTCGCCGTCACCGCCATGCTTGCCATCACCGGTTGCGCCAAAAAACAAGGCCTGCCGAACAACGCAAATCAGTTGGGTCTTGGGGGCAATGCTGCTCCAGGTTCAGCTCAGGATTTCACGGTCAATGTGGGTGACCGCGTGTTCTTCACAACTGATTCTTCCACACTGTCTGCCGAAGGCCGCACAACGCTGGACAAGCAGGCAGCATGGCTTGCGAAATATGGCTCCTATCAAATTACGATAGAAGGCCATGCCGATGAGCGCGGAACACGCGAATATAACCTGGCGCTCGGCGCACGTCGTGCAGCAGCCGCTCGTGATTACCTCGCTGGTCGAGGCGTCGCACGCAATCGGATGAAAACCATCTCGTTTGGTAAAGAACGCCCCGTTGCGGTGTGCAATGACATCTCATGCTGGTCGCAGAACCGACGCGCGGTTACAGTGCTGAGCGGCGGCAACAGTTGATCCACCGCCACCATTTGGCGCACACTATAAATGCACACGCTCTTTTGCGAGAGCGTTGAAAACGAAGGCTCTGATCGTTCTGGTCGGAGCCTTCGGCACGTGCATTCGCAAATTCAACTCGTCACATTCGAGGACATGATGAAACGCCTTAGACAGTTCATGATCACGACAGCAGCCCTGATGGTTATTGGTCAGACAAGCTACAATGCGGCCCATGCTCAGCGCCTGGTTCCTCCAGCTGACGTCATCCAGCCTTCACCAGCAACTGGCTGGAATAATGCTCCGGCCCAACCGGTGCAGAGCGTCGACCCGACATTCCGCTTAAACCAGTTGGAAGAAGAGGTTCGCAGGCTGAACGGGCGGGTGGAAGAGTTGAATTTTCAGCTTCTGCAAATGATCGAAAAGCTTCGCAAGATGGAAGAGGACAACGAGTTGCGCTTCCAGGAAATCGAAGAAAAACAGTCTTCGGATGGAACCGACGACGGTGACTCCTCTGACCTCGCAGATGCAGGAGATTCCGGCCTGGAAAAGCCTGAGCCGTCCGGGGAAAATTCTTCCACGGACGGACAAAACGCAAGCGATGAGAGCGACGCTGTCGATCCTTCAGAACCTCGTCGGCAAAAAGGCAGCCTGCCCCGCGCGTTGGGAACACTGACCTTTGACGAGCAGGGCAACGTCATTGACAACGACCCCACCGGCACTCCTCAATTGGATGGGCCCGACACCCCATTCGGACAGCCCTCCCAAGGCGTTGAAGCGGCTGAGTTCGGCGCAACCCCGAAAGATGTTTTCGCCGTTGGCGATGCGGCCTTGAGCGCCCGCGACTATGCCAAGGGCGAAGCGGTTTTTCAGGCTTTCCTGAATGCCTGGCCCAAGGACCCCGCCGCTGGAGAAGCCCGCTACAAGCTGGGTGAAAGTCTGTTCTGGCAAAAGAAATATTATGAAGCCGCGAATGTGCATCTGGACACCCATCGCGATTTCCCGAACGCGAAAACAGCTCCGGAAAATCTGCTCGGACTGGGACTGGCGCTTGCTGGCCTGAACCAGCGTGAAGTGGCCTGCGCGACCTACGCGGAAGTTTTGCAACAATATCCCAAAGCTGCGCCACGACTGGCTGAACGGATTAAAGACGAACAAGCCGGTGCCCGTTGCTAGGGCGTGCGTTAATGCGTCTTCGCGCCTGTCCCGCAACAGGTCTGCCACTTCGGTAACATGACCTTCGCAAACAAAAAACTAATCGCACCCCATCGCGATAACATTACTCTGGTCGCCGTTTCTGGTGGTGGCGATTCCATGGCTTTGTTGCATCTGCTTTTGGTACATTGGGGCGCGGAAAAACTCGCTGTCGCAACGGTCGATCATCGACTCAGGGACGGATCCTCGGATGAGGCCGATCAGGTGGCAAGGTGGTGCGCAGAGCGTGACATTCGACACGAGGTTTTGGTGTGGGACACGCCCAAAAAAGCGTCTGCTTCTGCAAGAGATGCGCGCTACCGCCTATTGATCGACCATGCGCGAAGCATTGGGAGTCGAACCATCGCACTCGGCCACACACAAGATGATCAGGCAGAGACAATCATCATGCGTGCGCAGCGTTCAAAGAAAGAAAGCGGCACGCGCGGTCTTTCCGGCATGAGCATGAATACTCAGTATGAAGACATCACTCTCTGGCGGCCTTTGCTCACCTGTTCGCGCGATAGTCTGCGCGCCTATTTGCTTCAACAAGATATCGACTGGACCGAAGACCCATCAAACACGGATATGCAATCCGAACGGGTTGCTGTCCGCGCCGTCTTGAACACAAAAACGCATTTGCCGGATGCCCAGCAGATCGCGCGGTTTGCAGACTTGTGCGCTTCGAGCCGCCTCTGGCTTGGCAAAGAGGCGGCTGTCATCATTTCCAGACAGGTGACGCAGGACGCTGATGGCTCTTTTGTGCTCGCGCGATCAAAAAGCGAGCATCCGCTGCTGATCACCGAAGTCTTCGGCGCCCTCATCTTGGCTGCCGGCGGCATGGCACGCCGTGTTCACAGATCAAAATACATGTCCGCCCTGGACGCCTATTTGGACAGACGCAGCACCCGCTGCACCGCTGGCCGTTGCCTGATTGAAGTGCGAAAACGCCATGTGCGCTTTTCGCGCGAAGTTCGCGGCGATACACAAACCCATCAATCCATGAATTCCGTCCCGGGACTGGAAAGATTTCGCAGCCCCGCCGATGATCCGCTCCACGAAGTGTTCAACCGCGTCATTGCGGAGAGCAAGGCAACCTGCTCCGGCAAACGTGTTCAACATAAGCAAGAGTAAATGACGCAGGGACCACCTTATCGCTTGGCATCTGGCGTCCCGATACCTATCTTGTCAGAACCGACGGGCAGATTCCTGCTTTTGCTCCATAATTTCAAGCTTCATCACCTTGATTGAAGCCTCAAACAGCGTCACTGGGACAGGTTTTATGAACTCGAACTTCCGCAATTTTGCTCTTTGGGGTCTTATCGCCCTGCTCCTGATCGCCCTGTTTCAGATGTTTCAGGCACCGTCCGGACAAACACCCACCAGTGAAATCGCCTATTCAAGCTTTTTAGAAGCGGTTGAGCGCAATCGCGTGAAATCGGTCACCGTCACGGGTGACCGCATTACCGGAACCTACACAGATTCCGCGTCCCGTTTTCAGACCTACGCGCCACAGGACCCCGAACTGGTGAAACGTCTTGAAGCTCAGAAAGTTGAGATCACGGCCAAGCCAGTCACCGATGGCCGCTCCACTTTCACCGGCATGCTGATCAACTGGCTGCCGCTGCTGCTGCTGATCGGCGTATGGATATTCATCATGCGCCAGATGCAGTCTGGCCAGGGCAAGGCCATGGGCTTTGGCAAATCCAAAGCCAAGTTGCTGACGGAAGCGCAGGGCCGTGTGACGTTCGAAGACGTGGCAGGCGTCGATGAAGCCAAGGAAGACCTGATCGAAATCGTTGACTTCCTGCGCGATCCTCAGAAATTTCAACGTCTTGGTGGCAAGATGCCCCATGGCGTTTTGCTCGTTGGCCCTCCCGGAACCGGTAAAACGCTGACCGCCCGCGCTGTCGCCGGTGAAGCCAATGTTCCGTTCTTCACCATCTCCGGCTCCGATTTTGTTGAGATGTTCGTCGGTGTTGGCGCGAGCCGCGTGCGCGACATGTTCGAGCAGGCCAAGAAAAATGCACCATGCATCATCTTCATCGATGAGATCGACGCTGTTGGCCGCCATCGTGGTGCCGGTCTTGGCGGTGGCAACGATGAACGCGAACAAACGCTCAACCAATTGCTGGTGGAGATGGACGGCTTTGAAACCAATGAAGGCATTATCCTGATCGCGGCAACCAACCGCCCCGACGTTTTGGACCCCGCCCTTCTGCGCCCCGGCCGTTTCGACCGTCAGGTTGTTGTATCCAACCCGGATATCATGGGCCGCGAGGCGATCCTGAAAGTGCACGTCAAAAACGTACCGCTCGCTCCGAATGTCGACCTGAAAGTCGTTGCACGCGGCACGCCCGGCTTCTCTGGTGCGGACCTCATGAACCTCGTGAACGAGGCTGCGCTTTTGGCGGCACGTCGCGAAAAGCGCCTGGTGACAGCTCAGGAATTTGATGACGCAAAAGACAAGGTCATGATGGGTGCTGAGCGCCGCACCATGGTCATGTCGGAAGAAGAAAAGCGCAATACGGCCTACCACGAGGCAGGCCATGCGCTGGTCGCGATCTCTGTTCCTTCATCCCATCCGGTGCACAAGGCCACGATTATTCCACGCGGCCGCGCCCTGGGCATGGTGATGCAACTGCCGGAACGCGATCAGATTTCTATGTCTTATGAGGAAATGACATCACGCCTTGCCGTCATGATGGCGGGCCGTGTTGCGGAGGAACTGACCTTTGGCAAAAAGAACGTAACGTCGGGTGCCCAATCGGACATCGAGCAGGCTACACGTCTGGCCCGCGCCATGGTCACCCAATGGGGCTATTCCGATAAACTTGGCAAGGTTGCTTATGGTGAAAACCAGCAAGAAGTCTTCCTTGGCCACTCTGTTGCCCAGAGCAAAAATGTCTCTGAGGAAACAGCTCAGATTATCGATGCTGAAGTCCGTCGTCTTGTCGATGAAGGCTTCAACGAAGCCAAAAAAATTCTGACGAAGCGCAAAAAGGATCTGGAAGCACTGGCTCAAGGCCTCCTTGAATATGAGACCCTGACCGGCAGCGAAATCGACGATCTCATGAATGGCAAGCCACCCGCGCGGGATATGGGTGATGACACCCCACCATCCCGTGGCAGCGCTGTTCCCAAAACGGGAACAAAGGCACCAAAGGGCAAGAAAGGTGGCGCAAACGACACCGGTCCGATGGAACCGCAGCCAACCTGATTTTTCCATACAATCAGACAAACAGCCCCGGAACTGGAAACAGTTTTGGGGCTTTACTTATGATAGCTGCTCGAAATGAGTGTACCTGCGTCCAACTTGGCAACAGTTTGACACAATTTGTTAAACGCTCGCCAAGCATAATCTGATATAGACTTTCGCCGGGGCAGACCGGGCGATGACGATGTTCGACATCGACAGCTGTGGACGTAACGGCGAAAATCATTCGAGCCAAGACATTCGGATACCAAACCACCATGAGCACATCTCGCAAATATTTTGGCACAGACGGCATTCGCGGTTATGCGAATAAATCACAGATGTCTGCAGAGACTGCGATGAAGGTTGGAATGGCGGCTGGCATCGCCTTCCGGCGCGGCAATCATCGCCATCGCGTTGTTGTGGGTAAAGACACCCGCCTATCCGGTTACATGATCGAGAACGCGCTGGTGGCAGGGTTCACAGCAGCTGGCATGGATGTGTTTCTGCTTGGGCCGGTTCCAACGCCCGCGGTGGCCATGCTGACACGCTCCATGCGCGCGGATATCGGCGTGATGATCTCCGCCTCGCATAACGCGTTCCATGACAATGGCATCAAACTGTTCGGACCGAATGGTTTCAAACTCTCAGATCAGATTGAGGGCGAAATCGAGCGGTTGATGGACACCGATCTCGCTTCGCAGCTCGCAAATGGCAAGGACATTGGCCGCGCCAAACGCGTTGAAGGCGTGCACGATCGCTATATCGAATTTGCCAAACACACCCTGCCCCGTTCCATGACGCTGGAAGGTCTTCGCGTGGTCATCGATTGCGCGAATGGTGCCGCTTACAAGGTCGCCCCGGCAGCGCTCTGGGAATTGGGTGCGGAAGTCGTGGAAATCGGCACTGACCCGAATGGCACCAATATCAACCTCGAATGCGGTTCGACCCACACGCTTGCACTCGCCCGTAAGGTCAATGAAGTGCGCGCCGATATCGGCATTGCGCTGGATGGTGATGCTGATCGGGTGATCATCGTGGATGAGAAGTCCAACGTCGTTGATGGCGATCAACTCATGGCGCTTGTCGCCCAGTCGTGGCAGGAAAGCGAACGCCTGACGGGTGATGGTGTTGTTGCAACTGTTATGTCCAATTTAGGGCTGGAACGCTTTTTGAACGACCGCAAAATGTCTCTCGCTCGCACTGCGGTCGGTGATCGCTACGTCGTGGAGCACATGCGCAAGAACGGATACAATGTCGGCGGCGAACAGTCAGGGCATATCGTGTTGTCTGACTATGCGACCACCGGCGACGGACTTGTTGCCGCGTTGCAGGTTCTTTCCGTGGTCCGCAGTTGGGACAAACCCGTCAGCGAAGTCTGCACTCGCTTTGAGCCGGTGCCGCAAGTCCTGTCGAATGTGCGCTATTCCAGTGGCGAACCTCTGAAAGACAAAATGGTTATTGAGTCCATTGATGAAGGTCGCAACCGCCTTGCGAACACTGGTAGGCTTGTTATTCGCGCTTCAGGCACGGAGCCTCTGATCCGCGTCATGGCGGAAGGCGATGACAAGGGCCTTGTTCAAGAGGTGGTCGACGACATCTGCAGCACGCTGCGCAAAGTTGCCGCCTGACCTTGCTGTATGGCGGCGGTTGAATTTGTCGCCATGCCCACCAGCACAGCACAAACAAACACTGAACTGACAGTGTTTGGAACAATCTGCCCAAAAATGCGTTTTGTTCCAGGCTGTCTTTATTCTGACAGAGTTTAGGCACACCTACTTCGTGCATGAAGGTATTTGTGTTGTCATCAGACAACACCCTGGATCATGCGTACCAAACAGGAATTATTATGAAACTCTCAAAGCTTTTGATCGCATCCCTTATGGCGACGACCCTTTCAGCGCCCGCATTGGCACAAGGGGGCGTCAGCGTCGGCCAGTTGACCTGCGATGTCGCAGGCGGAACCGGGTTCATTTTCGGTTCTTCGAAAAATCTGACTTGCGCATTCACACCGGCCAATTCCGACCAGCCGCGTGAGACCTACACCGGCTCCATTGAAAAATTCGGCATTGATATCGGTTTCACCGGTAAAACTGTCATTTTGTGGTCGGTCGTGACCGCAGAAGCAGAAAAGTATGCTCCGGGCAGCCTTGCGGGCACCTATTCAGGCGCGACTGCTGAAGCGGCATTTGCTGCTGGTCTGGGTGCCAATGTTTTGGTTGGCGGCTCCAACAAAGGTTTTGCTTTGCAACCCGTCAGCGTTTCCGCCTCCAGTGGCGTTAACGTGGCAGCCGGTTTCGCTCGCGTTCGCCTGCGGAAGTAATCAGCTCAGCAGTAGCCTTCCGGGCCCAGCCATTGGTCTCTGGAATATCTGTCACCGTGAGCCCAGCCGACCGGTAGAACAGATTCTATCTGGTCCATAATGGCGTCTGTCATCGAAAAATCAGATCCGGCCGCGCATTCTTTCAAATGCGCGGCCGTTCTTGTTCCTGGAATGGGTATGAGGTGTTCGCCTCGTCCCAAACACCACGCAATCGCCAGCGCAGCCGGTGTGGTATTGAGATCCGCAGCCAGCGACACAAATTCATCCACTTTGGCAATGTTGAAGCTGAAATTCGGCTCTGTGAAACGCGGAGTTCCTTTGCGAAAGTCGCTGGCCGGAAAATGCTCAGGCTTTGGCGGATTTGAAGTCAGCATCCCCCGCGCCAGTGGCGAAAATGGAACAAAGGCAACACCCAATTCACGACAAGTCTGGATAAGACCGAGATCGGGGTAACGGCTCCACAAAGAATATTCATTCTGGACAGCCATCACCGGCCCTACAGCACACGCCCGGCGCAGGGATGCAGGCGATATTTCAGAAAAACCAATGCCGCCAATTTTTCCGGCACGCTGAAACTCCAGAAGAGTGTCCATTACCTCTTCGATCTCGATACGCGGGTCGCGGCGGTGCATATAGTAAAGCGCGATTTGCTTTACACCCAGCCGCGACAGGCTTTTGTCCAGTTCAGCTATTAGATAATTCTTTGAATTGTTGAAACCTCGAGCCCCGGTTTCAGGGTCGCGCGCTATGCCAGCTTTGGTGGCAATCTTGAACTTGGCGACATCGCCTTTGATGAACGAGCCAATAACTTGTTCCGACACACCCATGCCGTACACATTGGCCGTATCCAGAAAATCGATCCCCATATCCAAAGCTGCAGCAAGGGTGGCGTGAGACTCTTTTTCGTCTGTTGCGCCGTATGAACCCGCAAAGGACCAGCATCCAAGTCCGATTTCGGAAACCATCGGACCATCTTTGCCAAGTTGGCGCTTCTTCATACTGTAGCAACCCGAATTGATATCAAGATATGGAAACCATAGGCGCTCGCTCACCCAGAATCCAACGCACAACATCGGCAATGTCAAAGGCAAGTGCGGCTGCCACAACAATCAGCAATGCCCAGAGCGCGACCCTAACCACACCAGTGGGATTGTGGTTCTTAATGTGCTGCCAAACCAGAATGCACAGCGGCGTCCAGAAGATGACATGCCCAAGACCCATAAGACGCACGAAGCCCATCTGACTGAATATCAACATCACGCCGCCTATACCCAACGCGAAGAGTGCTATGCAGATTAGCGCAAGGCGCCGGGTCTGTTTCCAGAACAACAGAACCAACATGCTGACTGACGGCACCACGACGATGACGTTGAGCCAATATTGCACCCATGTTGGCAGTTGGGCCGCAGCCTGTTCGAAACTCATTGGTTTTTCCTTCTGTCTTGTCGGGCTTTCCTGAAAACGCGCTCATGCGGTTCATCGAACAATGCAGCTGATTGAATAGTGCGCATCGGCACACGTCAGCAATGGCGAGCTCTTTTTGCCCTTATTCGGAACTAATTAGTTCCTATCTTGGTTCTGTCAGACAAGCAAGCCTTTAAAGCTCGAATATCTGACTGACGAACAAGGGCATCGAATACGCGAGCCCTTGAGGATGATGAAACCAGGATCAAAGCCATGAATGCTGTATTTAAATCACTTGTCGTTGCGGCAGCTCTTTTAGCAGCGCCAACTATTGGGCAGGCATACGCCAACAATGGGCTTACGTCTGTAACCACCACCGCACAGCTAACGACAAGCAGCGAAGCCCGCCTGTTTCGGGTCAACAGCGGATACAGCCCCGGCGGGTTTCATATAACGGAAACCGCACACCCTAACTTTCAGTCCATTCAGGCAGCCCGTGGCCAAGCTGTTCGCGAAGCCCGGTTCAAGAAGCGGCGTAAATCACGTTCGTCCAGACGCCGTCGTTTCCGCTCCTAGACGCGCTTTACCTGAACCACAACAGGGTCCCCTTTCTCTGTGTTTGTTTCTCTCGATTGGGAGTGTTGCAAAAGGGGCGTTGCTCCCAATCCGGTCTGGAGTACCTCGTAAACCCAGACCCGCGGCCCTGATGGCGACATCAGGGCCGCTTTGCATTTCAATACAAAAATACCTCACGCTCCGCGCGATCCCCCGCACAGCCGACTCACAGGTCGCACCTCATACACAAAAGACCATCAAGCCAGCCGATTTGTCTAGCAGGAAACCGATTATCGTGCGCCAACAGCGTTTTTCGCCGCCAGATTGAGCTTCTGTACGCCAGATCACGTTAAGTTTCCCGGCCCTGCTGCATGTCAGAACCAAACCCCAATCCTCATTTTCGCAAGTCTTTCCGCGCGATAGCCGGGCAGGCTGAAAAATGAGCGCTTGCAGATACTTTCGTAGTCACGCGGCTTTGAAGCAGAAGCCGCGCAAAAGCACTCTTTGTGTGCGCAAGATGTCTTCCGAACCCCTGATCGACAGTCCTTTGGTTCGCGAAGCCTTCGAAACAAGGCCATTCAATGCCATGGCCCCACCAAATGAGAATGGATGATATTATGCGCACACTAGCCAAATCGACCGTTATTTTTGCCACTCTGGTTGCTTTCTCGCTGTTCGCTCACGCAAGCGCTGCTGAAACCGTCAAGTTGAAAGCTGCCAGAACAAGCAGCCAGAATGTCGCCGATCCACCTCCGGAAAGCGTTGTTGTCGTTGTCCGGGAAGTCAGTCACGCCAATCGTGGTTTTCGACGCAATCGCGGATTTAAACGCCACCGTGGTTTCAGACGCAATCGCGGCTTTAACAACCGTCGCAGCTTCGGTCGCAACCGGGGATTTAACAATCGCCGCAGTTTTGGCCGCAATCGCGGTTTCAATCGAAATCGTGGTTTCCGTTCCCAACGTGGATTCCGAGGCAACCGCGGTTTCACGGGTGGCGGCTTCTCCCGATAAGATGACACCGGTGTCTGAACCATTGGCAATCGCGATTGCATATCCGGCTATTGAGTGCTTTCGCGCTTGAGTTGAGGCAGAAAGGCATTTCCCCTGCCTTTCTGCCTTCCAGGACCCGGTCCAGACTTCGTCTTCTGTCTAACCCGCAGAAAATCCCGGCATGCCCAACACGAAAAACAGCACCCAAAAACCTGATCCGCCTCCAGTAATTTCAGAAACTCAGGCACGCTGAACATGGGGTGTGCACAAACGCACAGTCAAATGAAGATAGAAATATCTCTTTTATTTCAGTGTATTAAGAGAAATTCTGAGGGAGAGTTTTTCTCGTTTCGGACAATCAACGTTGAAACTGGAAAAACACCTCTAGTTTGGAACTAAATGGTTCCTATCTGTGGAGTGTCAGGCAAACAAGCCCCTTCGAACCATCCCGGTTCGTGACAGTTCGAAACCAGGTCGTCGCAAGAAAGATGGCCAAGATAAGTGAAAAGATAGGATAAAATCATGAACGCCATTTTCAAATCAGCCATCGTTGCAGCAACTCTGATCGCAGCCCCTATGATGAGCCAGGCAAACGCATCCGACGCCAATCTCAATACATTCGATGCCCAGACTTTGAGTGTGGAAACAAGCTTTGCAGCCTTTGATCCAGACAGCGCTGAAGGCCTTGTTCAGGAAGTACGTCACGGTCACCGTGGTGGACGTGGTTTCCGCGGCAGCCGCAGCTTCAACCACCGTGGCAGCTTCAACAACCGCAACTTCCGCTCAAGCCGCAACTTCCGTGGCAACCGTGGTTTCCGCAGCAGCCGTAACTTCCGAGGTAACCGTGGCTTCCGGGGCGGCCGTCGGGGTGGCTTTCGCCGCTAACAATTAGCCCTCCCAGATCCGCTGGAAGTTCTGCAAAAGGGGCGTTCTTCCAGCGGAACCCGGAGCGCTTTTACTAGCCGGGTATGGCGCCTCTGATGGTAACATCAGAGGCGCCTTTTCTTATAAGAACGCGCCTTATTGCTTGGAACACGCCCAATCTGAGCCCAAAAACGCAAAAAGCCCAGTCTCACACCGGGCTTTTTGATAAAATGGACGATCAGATCAGGCTGATTCAGCCAGTTCGACCTCATCAGGTTCGCGCAGAACGTATCCACGGCCCCATACAGTCTCGATATAGTTCTTTCCGCCTGTTGCAGAAGCCAGTTTCTTGCGCAGCTTGCAGATAAAGACGTCAATGATTTTCAGTTCAGGCTCATCCATCCCGCCGTAAAGGTGGTTGAGGAACATTTCCTTGGTGAGCGTTGTTCCCTTGCGCAAGGAAAGAAGCTCAAGCATCTGATATTCTTTGCCTGTCAGATGCACGCGCTGGCCGTTGACCTCGACAGTCTTCGCATCCAGGTTCACTTTCAGATCGCCGGTGCTGATAATGCTCTCGGCATGGCCTTTCGAACGGCGAACGATCGCCTGAATGCGCGCCACAAGTTCATCCTTGTGGAACGGCTTGGTCATGTAATCATCGGCACCAAATCCAAGGCCGCGGACCTTATCTTCAATGCCGGCGAGGCCTGAAAGGATGAGAATGGGTGTTTTCACCTTTGAAAGACGCAAAGTGCGCAGCACCTCGTAGCCGGACATATCCGGAAGGTTCAGATCGAGCAGGATGATATCATAATCATAAAGCTTGCCCAGATCGACGCCTTCTTCACCGAGGTCGGTGGTGTAAACATTGAAGCTTTCGGACTTCAGCATCAGCTCAATTGACTGTGCGGTGGCGCTGTCGTCTTCAATCAGCAGAACTCGCATTTCTTTCCCCTTGAAGGAGGTCCGCTTCGGGCGATACTGGCCTGCCTGCGAACACCGTTTTCAAATACCCGAACTCAACGCTGTCGTAAAATGGTTAACAAAAGATGATTTGCTCTGGCAAGTGTTTACCTCACAAATACAACATTTAGCCGTAATACGTTGAATTCAAATCCTTTTTTGTTATTCTGAAACGTTAAAGCAGAGCCTTAACAATTTCTAATAAACGTCCACATCTGTCCGATCTGGAAAAATGAATCACTTGGCGGGGTCCCCTACGACCCGCTTCGTTCTCCTGACACATCATTAATCAACCGGGTAAACAAAAGGTTTCCAAAAAGGATTTGGAAAGGTGAATTAATGGAAAGCTAACGCAGTGCATCTTCGTTACGCATGACGGTCGGTAAAATTTGTGCTTTTCCCGGCGGCAACGTCGGCAAACTGTCTTAACCCCAACGAATTGCTTGCGAAGGTGGGTAAATTTTAACGTTTGTGGCCGATAACCATATTCTTCCAGCGGAGTTTGCGCTGGCCCGATCGTGTTTTTGATCGGTGGAGTATCACGCTGATGCGGGAGTATTGAGTATGAAGTCGCGTGAAAGTGTTCTGCGCCTGAAACGTTTTCAGGTCCAGGAAAAGGCCCGCCAGGTGGCCCAGATTGAGACCATGGTCTCCCAATTCAAGTCTATGGCTGACGATCTCGACGGGCAGATTGCCTATGAAGAGAAAAAGGCCGGCATCGACGACATCAATCATTTCGCTTACCCGACATTTGCGAAAGCCGCACGGCTTCGCCGCGAAAATCTTCAGACATCCATTCAGGATCTCCAGGAACAGCATGCCGCTGCCCGCCTGGCCCTCACAGATGTGGAAGAAGAGCTTGCCAAAGCTGAAAAGCTTGAAGAACGTGATGGTAAGTCCGTCGAAGTCGACAAAGTCAGCGCTTACGAGCGCGCCGGCATGATTGGCTAACGCCTGACCGGTGATTTTGTCTATCAGCGCTAGCCGTTATAGACAATCTGAAGAAAAAAGCTTGGCGCAATCATTGCGCCGGATACCCGGATCGAAAACAAGGCCGTATGCACTCAAACAGTGCGCACGATCTTTTTTCGTGATTTCAAAGCATTACCCGTTTCAACCCACGAAAACGGCCCCGATATTTCTATCGGGGCCGTGTTGCCCGGCTAGAATTGCGCTCCGGGCTGCTGTTGGGGGAAACGCCCCTTTTGCAACACCCCCAACAGGTGTTGAAACTGGTCTGGGCCGTCGAACCGTCACCACC
>JBCDDX010000027.1:0-41653 GCA_039180085.1 Pseudomonadota bacterium | reverse complement strand
TGTCAAAACTCTGGGACGCCGCACCAGCACCAAAAAACTGCGCCTGCAGTTCCTGCCCGGGACGTTCGATCCGCAAAACGCTGGATCCCTTGTTTTCGCTGAACGACCAGTCAACCTTTCCTGCACCTTCAGGCACACGCCCGGACAACCGCACCACGCTTTCGCGCGCAAGGTCGGTATCACCAACTGGCGGCACTTCGATATCGCTGATAGCGGGAGTCGCGACAGTCCCGTCGAAGGCAAACCCAAGTCTTGCCAGCCATTGGGGTGCAAAGGCGCTGAATTGCTCGGCCAGCATTTCCGGTGGAAGGGCGCGCAACCCGTTGTATTTTTCGGCGGTCGGGGCGTCATCCGTATCATCGTGCTCCGGCCCGATATCCGCCAATATGGCTTCCAGATTGGCATCGAGCGCGAGTTCATAGCCGCCGTCACCGTCGAACGTCAGCGTCGCTATGAGAGGCCGCAACTCGTGCGCCGCAGCAGTTGCGAGACAGGCGAACATCGCCATCGCAAATACGATCATGCCCACCGGGCCCAATGCATACCGAGTGTTAGACTTCAAAACGCGCATTAATTCACTGCTCTTCTCAAACCATCAATCCCACGGCGCCAGCAATGCCGTGCCACATAGACTTTTGCAACGTGAGACATCATTGTGAAGATGAATTTTTTGAACCCGGAACATAAAATGCATTCGGTATCTACAGCGCTGTTGGCAAAGCGAACCATTTCAGCGATTGCTCTCGCCCTTATGGCTCTGGCCGTTCCCGCCGCCGCGCATGAATATTATCTGATACCGCAAAACTTCAGCCCGGATGCAGGTAGCGAAGTCGCCATCGAGCATCGCCTTGGCCAGCGCTTCAAGGGCGACGAGATGCCCTGGATCTCGAAATGGAATATTCGCTCAGAACTTTGGACATCCGATACCTCAGCGAAGGTTGAAGGAAAAGATGGCGACCGGCCTGCCCTCACAGTCACGCTGCCCAAGACGGAGCTGACAGCGGTCATACACCAATCCAATATTGAATACCTGACGTTTCAGACCTGGGAAAAGTTTCGCGCCTATGTCCTTAAGGAAGGGATTGCCTATGCGCTACAGCCCAGTCTTGATGGCTCCAAACCCAAGGAAAAGCTGCTGGAAGCCTATTCCCGCTTCGCCAAGACGCTGATTACGCCCAATGGCACAACGCAGGGCAAGGACAGGCCGACCGGCCTGAAAGTCGAACTTGTCGCGCTCGAAAACCCAATGGCGATTGACCCAAAGACCGCCATGCCGGTTCAGTTGCTGTATGACGGGAAGCCGCTTGCCGGTGCAATGATCAAGGTTTTTGTCGGTCAGGACACGGCACCCGCCTACAAGATTCTGACCAATACAGACGGGCAGGCTAAAATCCCGGCTGCCGGTCCGGGGCCTTATCTGCTCAACGCCATTCACATCACGGACCCCCAATCACCCGGCAAACCGGTTGAACAGGCCCATTGGGAGAGTTTCTGGGCTTCGCTGACATTTCAACGGCGATAGAAACCGGCGCAGACAATTCATGACCCGCACTCTGATCGCCCTGCTTCTGCTTGTCGCTGCCGTATCATTTGGCCTTGGCCTCACATTACCGCTGCTGCAGGTGAAGAAACTCTACATGTTTACCGAAACGCCGTCGCTGATTGAGATTGTCAGCCAGATGTGGGCTGACCGTGACTGGCTCATCATGATCGCGGTCGCGGCCTTTTCCATCGTCTTTCCCATGATCAAGCTCGCGGTGGTTTTCGTGACCGCCATTGCACCTTCAGCCCGACTGGCGCGATCGCCGATCAGTCGTTTTGCCGGGACATTGTCCAAATGGTCGATGATGGATGTACTGCTGGTTGCGCTGGTGATTTTTGCAGCCAAGACTTCTGGTCTTGCCACGGCTATCGCGCAACCGGGATTGTGGTTTTATGCGGCGAGTGCCTTGTGCGGCGCATTCGCGGCGGGATTGCTGAAAACGTCAGCTTCACGCAAGCGGTGATATCTATAAATCAGGAAGGCAGGCGGCGACCTGGTTCGAACGCCTCAAGGCGGGCGGCATGGGTCTCTGTCTCAACCTTTGTGGCGCGCCCGGCACGACCCGGCATGGCGTCGGCTTCCTGATAACGCAACAATTTGTTGCGCATGGTGCGGATGGAAATTCCCAGCACATCAGCCGCCCAGGTGCGGTTTCCGCCGCATCGCGCCAAAGTCTTCAAGATGAGATCGCGTTCAACATCATCCAGTTTGCGGCCCACATGGGGTTCGATGTCATAAAGTCTGATTTCGGTCGAACTCTTGTCATTCATCGAGCTGGAATTTCCCCTGTTTGCCATTTCGTAGTCATGAAGACCGTTGCCGACGCTTTTATTGAGCGCCTTACGATCAATCATGGCAATTTATGGTAAACCAGCCGTTAAACCGGTCGCGTTCGAACGAAAAAACAGCAACGCAAAAAGGCATGTTCCCGACAGCGAGGAACATGCCCTTGAATTTGCAAAGCAATATTGGAATGCGTCAGTGACGGTATTGCTGAATACGCGTGGTGCGCAGGCCGGCAAGGCCATAATCATCAATAGATGCCTGCCATGACAGGAACTCTTCGACCGTGAGCGTGTAGCGCTGACAGGCTTCATCAAGGCTCAGGAGTCCGCCGCGCACTGCGGCAACAACTTCCGCCTTACGGCGGATCACCCAGCGGCGTGTGGACGATGGTGGCAGGTCCGCAATCGTAAGCGGGCTTCCATCAGGGCCGATAACATATTTCACCCGTGGGCGCATTTGTTCGGTCATATTACTCTCTACTCAATACTAATACGCGTCTGACCAGACAAACCCAAATTACGCCGCAGGGTTTAAGATTTGTTGAAGGCACAATTAGGATGTTGGTAAGGCTTGTTAACCTTCCCGCAAGGATTTGAAGCCGCGTTTTCAATCATTTTGGAGCATGGCCCGGCGCACATGTGAGGGCATCGGCGAGGTGAGCTTTCGAGCCGTCCTCTTAAAAAAAGAAAAATGCATCAACCGCATGCATTTGAAAAACGCCCGCAGCGTTATGCGCCATATTGCACGTGCCCCAACACTTCACGCCGAAACCCTGCCCCGGTTCGACGCGAAGTTATCAAAGGAACCAAATGGTCTCCAATTCACGTTTTTGTGTTTTGAACCATTTGGTTCCTAATGATAAATGTTCTGCAACGCCCTTCAGTGTCCCAGACACAAATTGCAACAAAAGGAACACCCCATGACCCGCATTTTTGAACAAACCGTTGGTGCAGCACTCGCCGCCGCTCTTGGGCTGGCTCTTTTGGTGGCTCCGGTATCTGCCAAGGCCGCAGCCAATCAGGTGACAGGAACGTTCACCGGCGCAAGCGATCACATTACAACTGGTGGAGTCACAGTCGTGAAAACGGCCAATGGCGGCGCAGTTGTCATCCTCGACAGCGATTTCAGCCTTGATGGCGCACCCGACCCACGCGTTGGTTTTGGCAAGGACGGCAAATATGTCGATGCGTCCGACCTTGGTGCTCTGACCAATATCAAAGGGCTCCAAGTCTATGTTGTCCCAGCCAGCGTCAATGTCGATGACTTCAACGAAGTCTACATTTGGTGCAAAAAATTCGGCGTGCCACTCGGCGTCGCCTCCGTGAAATAAAGATCACCCTCCTTCCTCCCGAAGACTCCCCAACTGGGGCGCATTCTCCTCCCGGATGCGCCCTTTTTCTTTAAGGCAATATCCATCGATATTGGCCGGGCCTTTTTCGTCGCCTATGCTGAACCATGGCGCAATTTCAGCTCCGACATCTGTTGCATCCCCTGATAAACCATTGGCACGGTCGAAACCGGCTTTTGCCAACCATTGTGTTCACCGTTCTTGGAGCCACACTGATTCTGCGCCAGATCCCGGTTTTCGAGAGCCGGATCGCAACTTCTGTGATCATCGTTTTTGTCCTTGCAATCCTCTCATGGCAAACTGTTGGTACCTTGCGCACCATCACCAATGATCAACGATCCTATGGCGCGCCCATGAATGCATGGTTGGGTTACGGTGCGCTGCTGACGGCGCTTGTGTTGGGCGGATTGCAGATAACCGATCAGGCGATGGCCGGTTTCTCAAAGAGGGCCGCGTTGGAAGCGCAATACAGGCCCGTTCTGCTTCCGGTCAGCGATGACGGCACCAGCGCTATCCTGAGCGGTGATCTGGATTTCAAATCAGACGCATCACTGCGCGCCACCCTGGAAGCGCATCCCACAGTCCGGGTCGTAACCTTGTCCAGCGATGGCGGGTTGGTCTTTGCCGCGCGCGCTCTTGCCATAACAATTGCGGAGCACGGCCTCGACACCCGG
The DNA here is from genome assembly GCA_039180085.1 of Pseudomonadota bacterium. Classification (GTDB taxonomy): domain Bacteria; phylum Pseudomonadota; class Alphaproteobacteria; order Rhizobiales; family Rhizobiaceae; genus Pseudahrensia. The sequence continues at coordinate 37,302 of JBCDDX010000027.1, read as the reverse complement.
GTCGAAGCCACATGCCAGTCGGCGTGCACCATACCCTTCATGGCCGGAATGGAGCGTTCCGTTTCGCCTTCGGGCAGGCTGGGCTTTCATCGATACCGCTTCCTCAAGGCGCACCAGATGCGCAAATCAGGATCGGACGATGAACAAGACAAGGACATCGCCTATTTCCGCAAACGTGGTGTTGCCGCAGACTTTCTGAAGCGTGCATTTCAAACCCCACACACAAGCATCTGGTACCCGAGCCTCTCTCTTATGCGAACCGCCAATGTGGTAAATGACGGCGGCTGAGACGAGCACTTCACGGGTGCGCACAGTTTGGTGAGGACTGCACTGCATGTCCTGACAACGTTTATCGGCAATTCTATTGTTCTGGGGAACTGGAACACTGAGACGCCCCAATGATACGCCACTGCCGATATAACATATTGCAAGACCTGAAAGGCCGCTTGCAGACCAGCATTTGCGCAACAGCTGCGCTGCTTGCGGCACTGCTGCTCATGCCCCAAAATTCATCCGCCCAGAGTGATATTGAGTCGGCTCATATCGCAATCGAGAACCCAGCCAACCTATCGCAAGACCAAGCAAACGCGGTCTATGATTCCCTGAAGGAACAGATGGCCGCCGGTTACGCGCCTGCCGCCTATCAAAAGGCAAAAGATTATCTGTCCTGGAAACGCTACAACTCAGCGCCCTATATCTCGCCGACGCACGGCCAGCGGTTCGTCAACAACTACGCAAACGACAAGGCCGCCGATTATGGCAAGCTGCAGCCCGGTACAACCTATCCACCGGGTGCGATTTTCGCCAAGGACACGTTGACCATCACGGACGAAGACAGGAAATTTCCCGGAGCCCTGTTCGTGATGGAGAAGCTCGAAGCTGGAGAAAGCGCCGAAACCGCAGACTGGCGCTACGTCATGATTCTACCCGATGGAACCGTGTTCGGCGATACGATGGGAGTGGAGCCTGCCCAGGTGGAATATTGCCACGCCTGCCACAAAGCCAAAGCGAAAGACGACTATGTGTTCTTCGTGCCGAAAGACTTCATCACGCCCCAATAGCCAAGGGCGTCAGAACCACAAAAGAACCGCGAGTGGAACCGGCATCACAGCGATAGCGGTGGCAAGCAGAAATTTCGGAATGCTGAACAATCCACTCACGCCCGCCATCAGCGCGATCCCTCCGCCGCCGCCGATGATAAAATTACCCGGCGTGTTGAACAGCACAACAATTGATATGTAACGGTGACGCAGAAAGAACGGAATGAAGCGCTGCGGTGCATGTTCCATCAGCGCATCCAAGCGCTGCCTGCTGTCGAGTGGTGCCAGACGGCCAATGAGTTCTGCTGCTTTGGTGAGATTGAAAAGGCGAAAAAGGCGCGTGATGGCCCGAACGTCCATAAGCCGCCCGACGAGAAACGCGACCATAAGACCGGCAACCGTTCCCAGATAAACAATCATCGCCACATGCGCGCCGAAAGTGACCAGCAGCGCGATACTGATTTCCACACCGGGCACAAATGGCACGGCCAGAAACAGCGCATAAAGGCCCACAAACAGCACGACAACACCTTGGGCTGCAGCGCTTTGAGTGGAGCTGATGTCAGCGTTGATATGATTGATCAGCCAGTCGCCACCAAGATGCCCCCCGATTAACAGCAAGGCATAAAGTCCGAGCGGAATGAGCGCACGTTTCCACAAACCTGTGCTATTCACCCTTACGGGTCCTGTTGGAATCTCGGTCATGACATTGAAAGCATAACCGGTTTCCGTGTTTGCGTCAGTGCGTTAATGCATAAGTCCGGCATGTGGATAACAGCGATCAATCCAGCGGGGCGTGCAACCGCGTTTCACTTGTGATGATGCCTCCACGGTTGCCTATTTCAATGGAGCCGTAACGCGCTTTAAAACAATCCGGCAAAGGCCGGTCGCCTTCCATCGACAACCACAGGCGAAGCAGGTGACGCTTTTTGTCAGGTTCCGGCCAGTCCACGAAACCCGTCCGGTCATGCAACTGCGCATGATTGTAAACGAACTGCATGTCACCGGGCTGCAACTGCATGCCGAAATGCATGTCGGGATCATTGGCATAGGCGTCGAAAAGATCGAGCGCTTCAAAATGCTTTTCCGTCAGCCGCATGGCACCGTCAAACCGTTGGGCGCTGTCGATATACTGGCGCTGATAAAACACCGTCAAACGCCCTTCATGCCAACTGAGCGGCGGTATTTCGACAAAGGGCTTTCCGCCTTCGGGAATTTCGCCCCGGCGGTCTGTCGCAAGCGGGTCAAACAGAAGCGGCACCAGATCAGGCCGCTCCGCCAGCATACGATTGAAAATCGATTCCGCACTGACCAATAACGAACGCCCCCCTTTCCGCGCTTCACGAATGCATAGCAAGCCAACGACATCGGCACTGTCGGTGTGAAAGGTCTGACGTTCGGAAGTCTGATAGATGCGCGTGTTGGGGTCTTTTGAGCGTGCACCGGTATCGCGCACATGGCCGAGAATGTGGCCCATGGCATTTTGCGAACGCGCACTGCCAAGATGAGAACCGATGCCGCAGAATATGGTTGCCGCGAATTCCTGACTGTAACCCGCAATCGGCAAGCCGCGCAGCACCTCCACGCCAACACCGCGAAGCAGTTTTTCCTGCAGTGCCTGTAAATGTACCCCAAAGCCTTTCAGAGGAAAATCGTTAGCCGATATTTCGCCGATGTCACGGCCAAGCGACAAATAGTGCCGCGCGGCATTTTCCAGATCGGCAATATCCGTCTTATCAAGGCTGTGAAGCCATTCGCTCTGACGCGCCGCCATGTCTTTTCCGAGCCAGGCTGAAGGCTCGTCAATGGCTCGCTCTGGTATGGATATAGGCGTTGGACTGGTCGTCATAGTTGGTTTCCGAAACGCAAAATCAGTTCCGGAAAGCCTATCGGGAATGTGCGATCAGGGAAACCACATCCGCAGCTTCGGCAGGTTTCTTCCGTGTCGAACCTATTGCTGTTTGGCGACCGTCTTTCGAACCCGGGTGATCAGTGTCGGCGCACGACGATCAGGTTCCGCCACCAGCCTGTCGCGCCCACCCGCCTTCGCTTCATAGAGCAACTGATCAGCGCGCTTCATGAGTTGTGTGCAATCGCTGGAATAATTCTGCGCTTCAACTAAACCGATGCTGACGGTGAAATTGACGCTGTTCTTGGCTGTGCGCACTTTCAGATTGCGAACAACCGATAACAGCCGGTAACAGGCCAGTCGGGCATCGTGGATCGGAGTGTTCGGAAACATGATGCCGAATTCCTCGCCACCCAATCGGCCAACGATGTCATAAGTGCGCAACTCGCTGACAAGCAGTTTGGAAAGGGCGCGCAAAACATCATCACCCGCCGCATGCCCATGGGTATCGTTGATCGTCTTGAAGTCATCGATGTCGAGCATGGCAAGCGACACCGGTGTTTCAAAACGGCTGTGCTTGCCCATTTCCTTGTTCGCCATCTCCAGGAAAAAGCGGCGGTTGGTGAGACCGGTTAGCTCGTCAGTTCTGGCCTGTTCCTGCAATGAACGGCAGGCGAAATCGAACTCCCGAATGCTGAGCATGGCGATTGCCTGATGATCGCACAAAACCGGCATGTGCCGGATGTGCTTTTCATTCATCAGTTCCAGTGTCGCGACCACATCATCTTCCGGAGAGCAGGAAATGACGTTGTGCGTCATGATTTTGTCGACGGTCTGCTGCGCGATATCGTTTTGAAATTTCAACAATGCGCGAACGATGTCGCGCTCGGACATAACACCGACAATCTGTTCCAGCATGTTGGTAATCAGCAGTGCGCTTATGTCGTTGGCCCGCAGTGTTTCGGCTGCCTCAAGCAGCGTGCAATCTGCCGCAACGCATTCAACCGGTCGCATCTCGCGCCCGGCAAGCAATTCATGAACCAGCATTCAAGGCCCCTCAGCTGTGATATGTTTCCACAACCCTAGAGGCCAAACCTTATCCAGAGCTTACGTGGTCACGGGCGCAGTCCCTCAAACAGGATCGCAACAGCCTCCGCGCCCGGGTCATTGTAGCCTTTCAGATTGTCTTCTGAAACATAAGCGGCGCGACCGGCCTTTGCCTTGGTGATTTTCGATGTCTGGTCAGCGCCCTTGCGGGCGGCTTCAGCAGCAGCACCAATTCCCGACGGCAGGGCGTCGAGCGCCGGCCGCAAAGCATCAATCATCGTGCGATCGCCAACCTGCGCGCCGCCAACCTGTTGAATGCGCGCCAACCCGGCTGACAGAGCGCCGATTGCATCTTTACCACCGGCAGAAGCGTCGCCTGCCGCGCCGAAGAAAATCGCCAGCAGCACACCGGATGAGCCGCCCATCGTCTGGCTCAGCTCATTGCCGATGGCGCGATAGAGCTGCGTCATGTCGGCCAACGGCATCCGGTCCAGCGCATCGATCAGCGCCCGGCTCGCTGTTGCGAGAGTTGAGCCCGTATCACCGTCGCCGGACTTCGCATCCAGCGCATTGAGATCAGCCTCTGCGTCCATCAGAAGCGTGCAGCATTTCGTCAGAAACGCTTTGTGTTCCTCGTGCTCTGACGCCATCGGCTGAATGGGAGCGAGACCATCCGGCAGCGGCAGAATTTCCGGCAAATGGACCGGTTCGATGTTCGGCCACTGGGCGCAATCAACAGGTGCCTGCAAAAGTGCAAGCTGTTCATCGCTGGTCGGCAAAAGGGAAACGGAAAAACCCTGCATGTCGAGTGACGTCATCAACGCGCCCGGGCCGATTATGTGATCAACCTTGTCGCCGATGGACGAACGGCAAAGCTCCTCCGCCAGAACAGACATTTCAATCGGAGTTGTTCCGCCAAGATTGTTCAACAGAGCCGTGTAGGAACGGTTTTCAAGCGTGGGCGACAGCTTATCGACCACCATTGACATCGCCTGCCGCGCGTTCTCGTAATCCACCTGCTCCACTCCAGCTTCGCCATGAATGCCGAGCCCGAGTTCCGCCTTGCCATGGGCAATGCGATCTTCCTTTGGCGATCCGGGCACCGTGCAGGTGTCAAGAGACATGCCGATGGAAACGACACCAGCCCGAACCTGTTCAGCGGCGGCGGCTACCGTTTCAAGATCGGCCCCCTGTTCTGCCAGCGCCCCCGTGATCTTGTGCACGAACAAGGTGCCGGCAACACCGCGCGGCTGCGGCAAATCAGGCAAGGCAATGTCGTCGTCGATGACAACCATCGCCACCTTCAGACCAAAAGCGCGGGCGCGCTCAGCTGCAAGACCGAAGTTCAGTCGGTCTCCCGTATAGTTTTTGACGATCAGCAGACAGCCCGCTTTTCCCGTCACAGCCAGAATACCCGCCAACACCGCGTCGACCGAAGGCGAGGCAAAAACATCACCGCAAACAGCCGCAGTCAAAAGACCCCGCCCGACAAATCCTGCATGCGCCGGCTCGTGGCCGGACCCACCACCGGAGACCAGCGCAACTTTTGATTTGTCCCAGTCGTTGCGCACCACAACCTTGATATGAGGGAAGCCGTCCAGCCGGGCCAGCGATCCGCCGGATGTGCGCAACAGGCCGTCAATGGCTTCCGTGACCACCGTGTCCTTGCTGTTGATGAATTGACTCATGACATTTCCTCCTCAAACAATCCGGGCGCCCGCCGCATCGAAATAGAGCGGATTTTGCGGTGCAATTTTCAGGGTCTGTTTGGCAACCAGCCGCGTGTGGGCATCGGTCAGTGTGATGAGCTTGTGGCCCTCAAGCTCAAGATGCAGCCGCGTCTGGTCTCCCAGATGTTCAACGCGGTTCACCAGCGCCTCCTTGCCGTCGCCCTGTTTGATATGTTCGGGCCTGAGCCCAATATGCGCAGCGCCCGCTGGCGCATTGCCAAACAGATCAACCGGCAAAATGTTGATGCGCGGAATACCCAGCCGCGTCGCCACATATTCACTCACCGGGTTTTCATAAATCTCACGCGGCGTCCCAAACTGCACCAGCTTGCCGTGATCCAGCACACCCACATGGGTTGCCATGGTCATGGCCTCCACCTGATCATGGGTTACATAAAGCATGGTCGCGCCGAGATCGGCCTGAATGCGTTTCAGCTCCACACGCAGGTCGGAGCGGAGCTTCGCATCCAGCGAACTGAGCGGCTCGTCCATGAGGTAGATTGACGGATCACGCACCAGCGCACGACCAATCGAAACGCGCTGCATTTCACCGCCCGAGAGTTCAGTCGCCTTGTTGTTGAGCTTGTGGGAAATGCTCAAAATCCCGGCCACCTCATTCACCTTGCGGGCGATTTCGTCGGCAGGTGTTTTCAGGATCGGCGACTTGAGCGGGAACTCAAGATTCTCGCGCACGGTCATATGCGGGTAGAGCGAATATTGCTGAAACACCATCGCAACATCACGTTGCGCAGGAGTGTCATTGAGAACGCTTCGCCCGTTGATCAGGACATCGCCAGAATCGGCCTTTTCAAGCCCGGCGATCAGACGCAATGTCGTTGTTTTGCCAGCACCCGTTGGTCCAAGCAAAACAACAAACGCGCCATCCGGCACGGTAAGCGACATATCTTCAACAGCGACAGTGTCACCAAACCGTTTGAACACATTGGAGAGCGAGACTTCAGCCACGGTCGAAAATCTCCTCATTGAGTTCCGAGGCAAGGGCAGCGCCATTCGCCTCGTCAAACAGCGTGATCGTTTGCGGGTTGAAATCGAGACCGACAGTCTCACCGGTCTTCGCAATCTGCGCCGAATCCGCCCGCACTTTCACATCACCATTGGGCGTTGCAACCGTGATGATCAGCGTGGTGCCGAGATATTCGCTGGCAAGCACCTCACCGCGATAGCCGGAGGCATCAGAAAGCGAGATATGTTCAGGCCGCACACCGAACACCAACTTGCCGCCTCGCTCGTCTATCTGTTTGGGAATGCCAAACGTCTGGTTGGCAAACGCAACGCTGGTATCGCCCTTGTTCACCGCGCCATCAAAGCGCAGGAAATTCATGCAGGGCGACCCGATGAATTCCGCCACGAACATGGTTGCCGGTTTGTCGTAAATGTCCTGCGGCGTGCCGAACTGTTCAACAACGCCGTGGTTCATGACAACGATCTTGTCACCCATCTGCATGGCTTCCAGCTGGTCGTGGGTCACATAAACCGTTGTCGCATTCATGCGATCATGCAGCGCGCGTAACTCCTCCGCCATATGCTCACGAAATTCAGCGTCGAGCGCACCCAGCGGTTCATCCATCATGAAAGCTTTGGGATCGCGCACAATCGCGCGGCCCAGCGCAACGCGCTGCCGGTCCCCGCCGGACAGGCCACCAACCGGCCGATCAAGAATATCCTCAATGCCCAGAATGCCCGCGACCTCCGCAACCTTGGCCTTCACATCCACCTTGCGCATGCCCTGGCTGACCAGCGGATAGGAAATGTTCTTGCGCACATTCATATGCGGGTAGAGCGCGAACATCTGAAACACAAATGCGATGTCGCGCTCGCTGGCGGGTTTCATACCCACCTCTTCCCCGTCGAGATAAATCTCGCCGGATGTCGGCAGTTCCAGCCCGGCAATCATGCGCAGAGTCGTGGTCTTGCCACAGCCCGATGGGCCAAGCAGCATGAAGAATTCGCCGTCTTCAATGGTGAAAGACGAGGATTGAACAGCGGTGAAATCGCCGAATTTCTTCTGCAGGTTTTTGATGATGATCTCAGCCATGACCTACTCCCGGAAATGGCTGACGATGATGAACATGACCGTTCCAACCAGCGTCGTGATGAAGGAATAGGTGAAGGCCCACAGCACGAAGGGCTGCATCAGCATGAACACGCCCAGCGCGATGATGATGGTGGCCAGCATTTCCCATGCACCCCGGCGCAAACCAATGAGACCTGAAACAAAATTGCTCATTTGCGCACCGCCCCGAATGTGATCCCGCGCAACAGGTGTTTGCGCAACAGGATGGTGAACAGCATCACCGGCAGCAGGAACAGGGTTGCGCCTGCTGCAACCGCCGGCCAGTCGAGACCGCCAACGCCGATGATCGTGGGAATAAACGGCGGTGCAGTCTGCGCCGTACCGGACGTCAGCAACACCGCAAAAGCGTATTCGTTCCACGAGAAGATCAGACAGAAGATCGCCGTCGACGCGATGCCTGCCGCTGCCTGCGGCAGCACAACCTTGATGAACGCCTGAAAGCGCGTGTAGCCGTCAATCAGTGCGGCTTCTTCATATTCGAGCGGGATTTCGTCGATAAAGCCTTTGAGCAACCACACCGCGAGCGAAATGTTCACCGCTGTATAGAGCAGGATCATGCCCAGATGCGTGTCGCTAAGCCCCAGTTGCCGATACATCAGGAAGATCGGGATCGCCACCGCAATCGGCGGCATCATCCGCGTCGACAGGATGAAGAACAGAAGATCGTCCTTCAGCGGTATCTTGAACCTTGAGAAACCGTAGGCCGCCAGCGTGCCCAAAAACACGGACAGGAAGGTCGAGCCAAAACCGATGATGACCGAGTTCATGAACCGCTCGCCATAGCGCGACGGCCCGGCAATCACCATGTCGCGGTTGCGCACGATTTCTTCGTACCAGGTGTCCGGAGGCGGCAGCGCATCCAGATCCTCTTTGGTCACCCGCGTGCGGGTGGTGAACAGGTTTACATAGCCCTCCATCGTCGGTTCAAAAACCACCTTTGGCGGATAAGCGATACTGTCCTGCGGGCTTTTGAAACCCGTAGCAAAAATCCACAGCAGCGGCAGGATGGTCACCAGCGCGTAGCCGATGACCAGAATGCCCGCGAACCACTTCTGGCGGTTGGACGGCTCGGTAATGGAATAAGAGCTCATCGTTCCTTCACCTTGTTGAGGGCTTTCACATAGATGCTGGCCAGACCGAAGACGGTGACAAACAGGACAATCGCGAAGGCGGAGGAATAGCCCGTGCGCCATTTTTCAAACGCCTCGCGTTTGAGATTGATCGAGGCGAGTTCGGTTACAGAACCGGGACCACCGCCCGTTAACTGCACAACCAGATCGAACATCTTGAAGTTTTCGATACCGCGGAACAGCACCGCCAGCATGAGAAACGGCAGCACCATGGGCAGTGTGATCGTCCAGAACTGCCGCCATTTCGATGCGCGGTCGATGGCCGCCGCTTCATAAATATAGTCGGGAATGCTGCGCAACCCGGCAAGGCAGATGAGCATCACAAAGGGCGTCCACATCCAGGTGTCCACAATCACCAGCGACCACGGCGCGAGATTGACCGATCCGAGCATCTCGAAACTCGATGGATCGACGCCAGTGAAAAAGCTGACAATGTAATTGAAGAAGCCGATTTGCGGTTGGTACAGAAAGGTCCAGAAATTGCCGACCACCGCCGGCGACAACATCATCGGCAACACGATTATCGTGGTCCACACGTCATTGCCCCGGAATTTGCGATTGATCAGCCAGGCCAGTGCAAAGCCGATCAGCACTTGAAAGAATATCGTCCAGAACAAAAAATGCGCTGTTGCCTGCATCGACAGCCATATGTCGCCATCGGTCAGCACGCGCTCATAATTGCGCAGGCCAATATATTCCACCGCCCGGTTGGTGCGGTTGGCCTTGAAATTTGTGAAGCTAAGATTGATCGTCCAGATCAGCGGGAAGATATTGATCGCGAGCAGTAGCACGATCGTTGGCCCGACAAACAACCAGGCAATCGCCTTGTCGGAAAGACCCCTGATCTGACGCACGACACGCTTGGGCGTTCCCAGTGCGGCACGATCAGCAGCGCGATCTATCAGCGTTTCAGACATAGCTCGGTTATCCTGACAAATAGATGGTCAGTTTGCAGGGTTTTCCCTGCGCGGACAAACTGCAACTTGAAGAGATAAGGGATGCCTCCGGGCCAGCGCAGCTTCGCGTGGCCCGGAGGGGAGGAAGGGGAGCGAGGGGCTGCCACTCCCCTGGCAAAGCCGGAGTGTTACAGCTTGCCCTCGTCCTCAAACACTTCAGTCCAATCCTGGATCAGAAGATCGAGCGCTTCCTTGGCGGTGCCTTTGTCGGCAACGACATAGTCATGGAGGCGCTTTTGCATCGCCAGCAAAAGCTCTGCATAGGCAGGCTCCTGCCAGAAATCCTGAACGTCTTTCATGGCTTCCAGGAAGTCACCGGCAAACGGCTGGCTGTCTTTGAAACCAGGATCATTCAGCACGGAATTATGCGCAGAATAACCGCCGAGTGCCCACCATTTGGCCTGCACTTCAGGGTTTGCAAACCACTTGATGTACTCAAGCGCTGCATCCTTCTTCTCCGAATAGGCCACAACAGAGATGCCCTGACCGCCCAGTGTGGAACCGGCCTGCGTTTCGGGTGGATTAACGAAGAAGTCGATCTTGTCGCCACCCGTGTTTGGATCCTGATAAAGGCCGGGGAAGAAGGCAAACCAATTCATCGCCATTGCGACCTGACCGGACTTAAAGGCGTCCAGCGAAGCGCTCATATATGAGTTGGTGTAGCCTGGAGGCGTGCAGCAATCATAAAGCTCTTTATAGGCTTCCAGACCCTTCACAGCGCCTTCAGAGTTCACCGCACCTTCCATGTCATATTTGCCCGGCGTGTTTTCATATTTGAAACCGTGGGTGTAGAGCGAACCCGTCGCACCCATTGTGATGCCTTCTGAACCACGTTCGGTGAAGATCGCAGCGCCGTAGACTTTCTTGCCATCGATCTCGCGACCCTGGAAGAATTTGGCGATTTCGGTCAGTTCCGTCTGGCTTTTCGGCTCAGCGAGGTCACGACCGGTTGCTTCCTTGAAAGCCTTTTGGATTTCAGGGTCCGAGAACCAGTCCTTACGGTAGAACCAGCCATTGGCATCGCCCATGGCTGGCAGCGCGTAATAGTTCGGTGTGCCTTTTGGCCATGTCGAATAGGCATAAACGGTCGCCGGGGCGAAATCGTCCATGCTGATGCCTTCCTTGTCGAAGAACTCATTCAGCTTGACGTAATGGCCATTTTCAGCGCCGCCACCGATCCACTGGCTGTCGCCGATCAGAAGGTCACAAAGCTTACCACCGGAGTTCAGTTCGTTGAGCATACGGTCGGCGAAGTTTGGCCATGGCGTGAATTCGAAGTTCATCTTGTGGCCGGACTGGGCCTCGAATTCCTTGCTCAGCTGGACCAGTGCGTTGGCCGGGTCCCATGCCGCCCAGCACAGTGTCAAATCTTCAGCCTGCGCTGATGTGGGGCCAACAATACCCGCGACAGACCCTGCAACCGACAGGGCAGAGGCCGCCAAAAGCGATTTCAATTTCATAACGTCTTCCTCCCAAATATGGACCACGACCGCGAATAAAGACCTTCCCAATCGTGATTAAAGCCTAAATGAGGTACGCACCTCATGTCGAGTCATTTTTTGAACTTTCTGCGTTCGGTGGATATCCCACGCGGTTTCACGCCACAGTTTTAAAGGGCCAGCGTCACCCAGGCGCTGTTGCGGGCCGACGAGCGCACGCAGGCATCGACAAAGGCAACGCCCTCCAAACCATCGGAAATGTTGGGATAAACCACCTCAGTTCCAACGCTTTCGCCAGACTGGTGAGCGCGGATCGCGGCGGCGGCCTCGCTGTAAATATTGGCGAAACCTTCCAGATAGCCCTCCGGATGGCCGGGCGGAATGCGCACCATACGGGCAGCTGCATCGCCTTGGCCTGCCCCGTTGCGCGTGAGCAATTGCTTGCACTCGCCAAGCGGTGTGAACCACAGCTTGTTCGGGTCTTCCTGTTCCCATTCCAGCCCGCCTTTCGTGCCGTAGATGCGCATCCGCAGGGCATTTTCATTGCCGGGCGCCACCTGGCTCGACCACAGCATGCCCCGCGCACCACCGGCGAAACGCAACATCACATGGGCGTTGTCATCGAGTTGGCGACCATCAACGAAGGACTGCATGTCGGCGCACAGGCTTTCCAGTTCCAGCCCGGTAACGAACCGTGCCAGATTGTAGGCATGGGTGCCGATATCACCGATGGAACCGCCCGCGCCGGACCGTGCAGGGTCAGTGCGCCACCCGGCCTGCTTCTGGCCCGTCGTTTCCAATGGCTCCGACAGCCAATCCTGCGGGTATTCAACCTGTACAACCCGAATGTCGCCCAATTGACCATTGGCGATCATTTCACGCGCCTGCCGCACCAGCGGATAGCCGGTGTAATTGTGGGTCAGCACAAAGAGCGCGTCCGATGCATCCGCCGCCTTTTTCAGCTTTTTGGCATCAGCCAGTGACGACGTGAGCGGCTTGTCACAAATCACATGAATGCCGCGTTTCAGAAACTCCCGCGCGGCGGGATAGTGCACATGATTGGGCGTGACGATGGCCACCGCATCGATGCCGTTTTTCAGCCGCGCCTCACGTTTCGCCATCTCGGTAAAATCACTGTAGACCCGATCATCGGGCAAGCCGAGATCAGCACCCGATGCCCTGGATTTTTCCGCCGTTGAGCTGAAGCACCCGGCAACCAGTTCGTAGTGATCATCGATACGGCTGGCAATCCGGTGCACACCGCCAATGAAGGCGTCACGACCGCCGCCCACCATGCCAAGTCGAATACGGGACGCACTCATCAGCTCAACCCCAGCATCTTGTTGTTGGCTGCATCATCTGCACCGCCGTCAGCAAAATCATCAAAGGCGCGCTCGGTCACGCGAATAATGTGATCCTTGACGAATTGCGCGCCTTCCCGCGCGCCATCCTCAGGGTGTTTCATCGCGCATTCCCATTCAACGACGGCCCAGCCGTCGAAGTCGTATTGCGTGAGCTTGGAGAAAACCGCGCCAAAATCGACATGCCCGTCGCCCAGAGAGCGGAACCGCCCGGCCCGGTTGACCCATGACTGATAGCCACCGTAAACGCCCTGCCGTCCCGTCGGGTTAAGCTCGGCATCCTTGACGTGAAACATTTTGATCCGCTCATGGTAGATGTCTATGTTATCGAGATAATCGAGCGCCTGCAGCACATAGTGCGAAGGATCGTATAGCATGTTGCAGCGCGCGTGATCGTTCACCCGCTCCAGAAACATCTCAAAGCTGATCCCGTCATGCAGATCTTCACCGGGGTGGATTTCATAACAGATGTCCACGCCGTTCGCGTCAGCATGATTGAGGATCGGCAGCCAGCGGCTGGCAAGTTCGTCAAAGGCACGTTCGACCAGACCCTCCGGCCGTTGTGGCCATGGATAGACATAGGGCCACGCAAGAGCGCCGGAAAACGTCACGTGTTGACCGATGCCCATATTCGCCGACGCTGAAATCGCCTTCATCACCTGATCGACCGCCCAGGCCTGCCGTGCTTTGGGATCACCATGAACGGATGGGTCCGCAAAACCGTCAAAGGCGATGTCATAGGCCGGATGAACGGCCACAAGCTGGCCCTGCAAATGGGTGGAAAGCTCCGTCACCTCGACGCCGTTTTCCGCCGCCTGTCCCTTGAATTCATCGCAATAGTCTTTCGATGAAGCTGCCTTTTCAAGATCGATCAGACGCCCGTCCCAGCTTGGCACCTGAACCCCCGCATAGCCGCAATCAGCGGCCCATTTGGTGATTGAATCCCAGGAATTGAACGGCGCCTCATCGCCCGCAAACTGCGCCAGAAACAGGGCTGGCCCCTTAACGGTTTTCATGATCTTTCATCTCCTCCCAGATGGTGTTGTTCCAAAAAGCCTCGCACAATATCTCGCGAAACATGATCTGCAGTCTCACATCAGGTTTTCCTTCACGATCACCTCAATGCGAATTTTTTCCTGTGACGGGATCACCTCATGCATGTCGCGATTGGCTTTCATCATGCGAATTGCGCTGCGCACGACGTGGCCGACATCCTGCGCGATGATCACGTCAAAACTGTCATCGAGCAACGCCTTGCGGGAAACCTCCGTTAATTCATGCGCCACAACCGTAAGCCGGTCGCCGCCGATCTGCTGCAACACATTGTACAGCCCCGCATTGCCCGCACCGAGGGAATAGATGCCAACCGTTTCGGGGTGGCGCGCCAGCGCGGCGGGCACCAACTGTTCCACCAGCTCGGTATCATCCCATGCTTCAATGGTCGGCAACACGCGCAAATGCGGATATTTTTCGGCCATGATCTGGTCAAAACCCAAACGCCGTTCGGCATGGTCGCGCGCTTGCATGGACCCTGCCAGCACCAGCACTTCGCTCGGTTGCGGCCCGAGAAATCCACCCAGCAAATGCCCCGCCGTGCGCCCGGCGGCCACATTGTTGATGCCGACAAACTGATCGATTTCGGAGCTGGGCAGGTCGGAGACGATGGCAACGACTGAAATATCGTTCTCCTTCAGATGTCGAATAGCATCGCGCACCTGCGGCGTTTCAGGGGCCATAATGGCAATGCCATCGACCTGTTCAACATCCAGCCCCTCGAGCGCCTGCACCAGTGCATGAGGATCATTGGGCGGCACGCGCAGGGTGGAAATTGTCATACGGTCAATGCGGGCCCTCCCCCGCGCTTCTTCAATCACTTCGTTGAGTTTGCGCAGAAAAGAGCTGGGGCCATCCGGCACCACAAAAACGAATTCATAATCCTTTTGCCGCGCGAGATTGGCCGCCGCCATGTCCCGCACATAGCCAAGGCGATCTATCGCGTCATGAACGCGCGCGATCGTTCCAGCGCGCACCCCGGGCCGTTTGTTCAACACCCGGTCCACTGTTGCGAGGCTGACGCCCGCATCCTTGGCAATGTCATGTACAGTCGGGCGCGGCACCGCAAATCCAGTTCAGGGGCAAAAGTTCGGCGCCAATTATGAGGTACGTAAATCGCCGTCGTCAATCGCCTGTGAAAAAAGCGCTGATCTGCACCTCACGCACCCACCGAATTCATCTTGCACATTGTCACCAAACCCACATCAAAGATGAAAGGTTACGCAGCCGTCCCAGGCTTCTTGACAGTTCCGTCAGCCAGCCACGCATCAAACACCGCCAGCGCCCGCGCGGCAAATGCTTCATCGTTGATGTGACAATCCAGTTCGTCATAAACGATGGGCGCTGCGAATGCCCCACGCATCTCATCCAGAAACTCGGCAAACGCATCGGGGTCATGGGCATCGCCACCCTCGCGGTCCCATTCCTCGATCCCCTCATTCGGCATCAGCACGTGGACGGGACCCGTGCTTTTTGCCAGCCGTCGGGCCATTTCGCGCGCGGTTTCCCGGCGTTCGGCTCCGTTCAGGCCAGACGATTTGATGAGGCGGTTATGCGCATGAAACGGCCTGTCCTGATATTGCGCCGGGATATCCTGCCAACCAGCGAAATCGATCAGATCAAGACAGCCGGGCGCAACGAGTTGCGGTATGCCCGCCCGTCCCGCGTTCAGCATGCGGTCTGCGCCACCGTTGACCACGGATCCAGCCAGCAGATTCCCGAGCTCCGGTAATGCAAAATCCATCACACAGGCAAATCCGCCCTCCGCTGCAATGCTTTCAAACGCCATACCGCCCATACCGGTGGCGTGGAAGACGGCCACTTCGAAACCCCGTTTCTCGAGTTCCGGTTTCAGGATTTTCTGGTAGCGCAGACATGATGTCCCAAGCGCCGTCATACCGACAATCGGCATCGCGCCGTCCGGCGGTTCAACCGCACGTGCCGCACCAAGCACAGCACCGGCGGCCTGGCTGAGAGACGATTTACACAGCGAGTTAAGGCCGTACAGACCGCCTGCCCAGAGGATCATCTGAATATCAGCCGACAAACGGTCGGCTGGTATAAGCGGTGAAAAGGAGACCGTCGAAACAACATATTTCGGAACCCCGACGGGCAATGCGTCGCAGACATCGAGCGCAAGATCTGTCCCCATCGTTCCGCCTAAAAGCACAACGCCATCAAACCGGCCTGCGTCAAACAATTGTCGCGCAAGAGTGCTGGCACCCTTCGCCATGATCTGCATGGCGGAATTCTCGTCACCGCTTTTGATCACCGCATCAATTGTGCTGCCAGCCGCTGCGGCGACATCATGTTTCGAGATATCCGTGGGGTTTGCAGGATCGCCCAGCACACTCACATCCATGGTCAGGACAGCGCCGCCCATGGTTTCGATGCGGCCAACCATATAGTCGAGCTCATCGTTCTTCGTGTCGTAGGTGCCAACCACCAAAATCGTCTTATCTGACATCCAACCCTCTCAAATTCAGCGCACTCCGCAGACCCGGTTCAGGATCACGCACGCTTGCGGTGTTCGATCATGAGGGTACGGATATGCAGCACGATCACAAGGATGATCAGTGCAAAAATAATGGCAGCGATCGGCCGGTCTATGAAGTCGAGCGGCGTTTTCACGCGCGCCATGGCGCTGCGCAATTTCACTTCCATAATACCACCCAACACCATGCCAAGAATGATCGGCACGATGGGCAGGTTGAGCCGCTTCAGCACAAGGCCAATCACGCCGAAGACAGCCGCGATGGCGCAATCCACGGTCGAATTGCGCAGCGAATAGACGCCCACAAAACTCAAAACTAGAATGACGACCCCCAGAAAACGGGTTGGAATTTGAATGACCTTGGTCAGAAGATTTGTCGATGAAAGCAGGAAAGCGAGAACGATTACATTCAGCAGCAACATGGCGATGTAGAGCGCCAGAACGAAATCCCTTTGGTTTTGAAACAACTGCGGACCGGGCACCACATTGTGGACGTAAAACACCGAAAGCATCATCGCCGTCAGCGCTTCGCCGGGGATGCCAAGCGCCAGAAGCGGTATCATAGCGGCTGATGGCACAGCGTTGTTGGCCGCTTCCGAGGCGATCAGCCCTTCCGGCGATCCCTTGCCAAACATCTGCGGCTTCTTCGATGTTTTTTGCGCGTAGGTGTAGGACAGAAACTGCGCTGTAAATTCACCGACGCCCGGGATCATGCCCATCACCACGCCAAAGCCGGACGATGTTGTGGCGACCCGCTTGTGGCCGAACAATTCCCTAAGACCGGAAAACAGCGAACCCGTCAGGGGTTGAGCCTTTGGCGTCTGGTTTTTTTCCGCCAGCAGCAAAAAGGCCTGAGACAGGGCAAACAGGCCAAGCACCACGACAATCAGGTCAAAGCCCGATGCGAGCCATGATTGCCCGAAGGTGAAACGCTGGGTGTATCTGATGGATTCAAAACCCACCGTGTTGAGGAATATGCCGAAGAAGGCGAGCATCCCGGCGGCGAATATCTGGCCGCGATGCGCCAGAACGACCAGAACAATGCCCAGCAGTGCCGCCAGAAATATTTCGCGACTGCCAAATTGCGGCGCGATCCACGCCAGCACAGGAGAAAGAGCGATGAGACAAAGTATGCCGAAAACGCCACCGAAAAACGAAGCGGAATAGGCAAGCGAGATCGCCCGCCGTGCTTCGCCGCCCTTGGTCATCGGGTAACCGTCATATGTCGTCAGCGCATTGACCGCCGTGCCTGGCGTGTTGATCAGGATTGCGGGAATGGACCCGCCATACATAGACGAACCGTAGATGCCGAGCAAAACCGTGAGCCCGACAAGGGGCTCAAGCGAGAATGTCGCCGGCAGCAATATGGCAATCGCAACAGCCGCACCCACGCCGGGGATCGCGCCGATGATAACCCCGCCAACCGAACCAATCACCAACGCGACCATCACATCCCAGCGGGCCAGCAATCCAATCGCAGAGGTAAAGTCTTCCATCGCAGCCGCGCTCTAGAAATAGGTCAGCATGAGCGAACGTATGCTGTCCGGCAGATGTTCATACACCTGACCTCCGGGCACTTTCACCTGCAGGAACGTCTTGAACACCACCACGACGCTGATCGCCATCGCGGCAGAAATGGCCGCCATTCGCGCGCTTCGGAACCCCACCCGAAAAGCCAGTACAACCGAAAACACAATCGTCGTTGGCAGGTATCCGACGATTGGAACGCAGATGACGTAAAGCATGAACCACGCCACATATTCGGCAGACCGAAGCCAGAATGCGACTTCCTGCCAGCGTCCGGGAATTTTTGGTGAAACGGCGGCGCTCGCCCAATTCAGCACTGCAAATAGGGTCATACCCAATAGTGAAACCGTCGGCCAAAAAGCCGGTTGTGAGACAAATTTGCCACCCGACTGCCACTGCACCTGACTGCCAAGCTGGCTGACGAGGAAAACACTCAGAACCAAAAACAACGTGGCAAAGAAAAGATTGCCGGGGCGGCGGTCACGCTGGAACAGCTGCTTGAGTGTTTTGACACGAACCAGCATTGATTTTCCCGGCCCCTTGGCTTCCGCGACCATCGGCGGATCGCAGCAGGATAAGCAGGGGCGTGATCAAAAAGAACCCCGCCCCCGAAATTGAGAAGGCCTATTCAAGCATCGCGTTGATTTTTCCGAAAGTCTCGGCGGACCGCTCAATACGAGCCTTTGATTCCTCCGCATCCTGCCAATAGATCAACGCACCGGTTTTTTCCGCCAGTGCCTTGGCGCGGTCCGACGCCAGGGTTTCCTTGGCAACGGCAATGATCTTGTCGCGCACATCCTGCGGGGTTTCCTTGCGAACAAACAATCCGTTCCACAAGACGAGATCCAGCTCCGGCGCAACCTCGATGACAGTCGGCGTGTCCGGGGTAAGCGGAATGCGCTCATCGCCAATCGACGCCAGCACCTTGACCTTGTCGAGACAAGGCAGAACCAGTTGCAGGGTTGTGTTCATGACATCGACATCACCGGACGCCAGCGTGTTGCAGTCCAGCGCATCAAACGCAGCGTCGGACGCGTAGCTGAAGCCCTTCTGCTTGGCGAGCGCAAGCGTCACCTTGGTGGGCGGCAGCGGGGCACCGAAATGCCCGAGCGTGACATCGTTGGATTTTGCATATTCCGCCAGCCCGTCAATATCATCATACGGTGCGTTCTCGCCCGCGACGATGACGAATGGGTAGGTGAGGAAAATGCCAAGCGGGTCGAATTTCGCAGGAGCGAGTTCGGGGATGCCGATATTGTGGCCGATCACCGGCACGGCGATCACAAATGAACCGATGGTGTAACCGTCCGCCGGGGCGCTGGCTGTGTAGATTGCGCCCGGAAACGGCCCGCCACCGCCGCCCGGTTTGTTCACCACCGCAGCCGGTGAACCATATTTCTTCTGAAAATCTTCCGCGATCATCCGCGTCAGCACGTCTTCCAGATCACCCGGAGGCCACGGCACCACGAATTCAACCGGCTTCTCCGGATATTCGGCCATTGCGGGCGCTCCGGCCAGCAAGGCAATTGATGCGGTCGCGGCGAACGCCCATTTCATCAGCGATTTCATGATCTGTGTTCTCCCTGAATAGGTTCATTATTTGAACCATATATAGCATTTTTATCTTGATGTGGAAAAGGAACTCCGTCAAGCTGCCACATCTTGCAAGTCGGAAACAGCGCACAACACGTGATGGCCACACCATGGGAACGATAAGCAAAGCTTTGAGTTTGCTGAACTATTTTTCAGATAGTGTGCCGGAAATCGGACTAGTTGAATTTGAAAAACTGACCGGACAAAACAAGGCCACCGTGCATCGCCATTTGCGCGAGCTTGAGGCCAGCGGTTACCTTGAGCAGAACGACAGGACGAAAAAATATCGCTTGGGCGCTGCTGTCCTGCGGCTCGCCTCAGTTCGTGAACAAACGTTTCCGGTGCGCAAAATCGTTGAGGAAAGCGTGGACAGGCTGGCTCTTCAGGTGCGGGAACTGGTGCACGCATCCCTGATTCACAGCCATGCCAAAAGCTACGTCATGTCGCCGATATGTTTTAGGGACTACGGCAAAAACGGTACGCGGGTGTATTTCAGTGAAGCCGAAATATTGCCCGTTCACGCAACCGCATCGGGCCTCGCCGCCCTTGCATTCGGCGTGCCATCGATTCTGGAAACGACTCTGACCAACAAGCTTGAGCGCTACACCGACGCAACCGTCGTGGACAAGGACGCGTTGATTGACATGGTCTCGGCAACGCGCCGCCGCGGCTTTTCGCAAACTGACCAAAGCTACGAGGCAGAAGTTTGCTCGGTTGCCGTTCCGTTTTACGAAGATGGCGATTTTGCCACCGGGTCCATCGCCATCGCTCTGCCAGCCTCACGCATGAATAAGAAGGCAAAGTCGCGGTTCGTTACGGCGCTTTGGCAAACCGCTCAGGCGATATCGATGGAGCTCGGCGGTTCTGTGCCCGGGCATGTCAGGCAAATCTGGAAAAGCGCGGCGTGAGCCGGGGTTAGGAACAAGAATGTATTCTCCAAACGTCAACTTCCTGAAGGAAAACAACGCGCGCCACATGTACCATCCCATGGCGCACCCGGCCGACAGCCTCGCCAATCCGCCCAAAATCATAACCGGCGGCAAGGGCGTTCGCATCACCGATGTCGATGGCCATGAAACCATCGATGCCGTGGGCGGCTTGTGGAACGTCAATCTGGGTTATTCCTGCCAGCCGGTGAAAGATGCGATCGCCAGTCAGCTTGATGCCCTGCCCTATTATTCGACCTTTCGGGGCACCTCGAACGATGCGGCAATTACGCTTTCTTACGAACTGGCCGAATTTTTTGCGCCCGACGGGTTGGTGCGCGCTTTTTTCACCTCCGGCGGATCAGACAGTGTGGAAACCGCGTTGCGCCTTGCAAGACAATATCACAAGATACGAGGCGATCATGGGCGAGTGAAATTCCTCAGCCTGAAGAAGGGCTATCACGGAACCCATTTCGGCGGTGCGTCCGTCAATGGCAATGCGAATTTCCGCACCGCCTACGAACCGCTCCTGCCGGGCTGCTACCACATCCCCGCACCCTACACGTTCCGCAATCCGTTTAACGAGACCGATCCGGCCAAACTGGCACAATTATGCGCGGCCGCTCTGGAAGACGAGATCGCCTTTCAGGGTGCAGCGACAATCGCCGCCTTCATCATGGAGCCGATATTGGGCGCAGGCGGTGTCATTCCACCGCACAAAAGCTTCATGCCGATGGTGCGCAAGATTTGCGACAAGCACGGTATTTTGCTGATAACCGATGAAGTGATCACCGCCTTTGGACGGACGGGTGCCTGGAGCGGTTCGCGCCTTTGGGGCATCAAGCCCGATCTGATGTGCACAGCGAAAGCCATCACCAACGGCTACTTTCCGTTCGGCGCAGTCATGATGTCCCAAACCGTGGTGGATGCATTCGAAAGCGATAAATCAGGCGCAGCTTTCATCGGCCATGGCTACACGTATTCCGGCCACCCGGTTGGGGCTGCTGCCGCCATCGCCTGCCTTGCTGAAACCAAAAGGCTCGATGTTGCCACCAATGCGGCCGCGCGTGGCACCCAGCTTTATGATGGCGTTTGCAAACTTAAAGAGAAGTACGAACTTATCGGCGATGTGCGCGGTGGCCACGGCCTGATGACGGCCATTGAGCTGGTCTCAGACCGTGAAACCAAGGCACCGGTCGACAAGGCGCTGCCAATGGCCTTGCAGGAGATCATTTACAAAAATGGCGTCATGGTCCGCATATCCGGCCCCAATCTCATCATGTCGCCACCGCTGGTCATATCGGAAACGGAAATCGACATGATGCTCGCAGCGCTTGATGTCGGCTTCGCCGCCATTTCAAACTGATCAGACGGGAAACGACCGTGAACACAATTTCCGATCAGGACACTTTTGTTGCCCTTCTGGGCACCAAAGGCGGGCCCGCCATTCGAACCGGGTCGACCAACCCGACATCCAGTCTGCTCGTTGCAAATGGCCGCAAAATCGTTGTCGATTGCGGGATTGGGGTCACCCGTGGTCTCGTTGATCAGGGTATGGCGCTGAAAGATCTCGAACTGATTTTCATCACCCATATGCACTCGGATCACTATCTGGAGCTCGGTCCCCTGCTCCACACCGCCTGGACCGCGGGCCTGGCAACGCCCGTGACAATCTATGGCCCCGATGGCATTACCGATTACTGGTCCAGCTTCCTGCAATCCATGAAGGCGGATATCGATCTGCGTAAAGCCGATGAAGGACGGCCCGATCTCGAAAGCCTCATCAATATACATGTGATGGATGCAGGGACCGTTTGCAACGAACCGGGCCTCAAGGTCTCCGCCATGCGCAACACGCACCCGCCGCTCATCAACACTTTCGCCCTGCGGTTTTCATGCGGCGACTGCGATGTTGTGTTCTCCGGCGACACGGCCTTTTTGCCAGGCCTTGCAGAATTCGCGAAGGGCACGGACCTGCTCATCCACGAAGCCATGCTGGAAGAGGCGCTCGACGCGCTTTTCAAACGCATCAACAACACGGATGACCGGCTGATGAAGCACTGGTTGCGATCTCACACCATGGCGGAAGACGCAGGAAAAATCGCCACGATGGCACAGGTGGGAGCGCTGGCGTTGCACCACCTCATCCCATCCGACGATCCCGATTTCGGCCCCGATGACTGGCAAAGCGCCGTTGCACCTCACTGGAATGGACCGCTTCACGTCGGGACAGACGGCATGCGAATACCGCTGCACAGCAAAGCCGGGTAAATGCTTCAGCCAAGCAGGAATGTGAGATTGTAGAGCGCCAGCACAATGATCGAAAGAAATGTCACCGAAGCCCCAAACGTCCGGCCCAACGGGCTGTTAGCCGAAAATGACAGCGCATAGCCATGCGCAAGGCGGGCAACGAAAAACAGCGCGGCAAGCCCGCCAACGATAATCGAATTGCCGCCCTGCAATTCACCCAGCGCCACCATGACCATCATGACCGGCGCATACTCTATCAAATTGGCCTGCGCACGAATACGGCGCGTCAGCATGATATCCTCACCGTCGCCAAGCGACACTTTTGCATCGCGGCGGCGGAAGATCACATTGGCACTCAGCACAATCAGCCAGAGCGCAATCAGGCTGGTGAACGCAGTCGATATCGGTAGAAACATGTCTTGATCCCTGGAAGGCGTGGCATCGCCCAATCTGTTTGTTGACAGGGCTATTCGCCCCATGAATACCATGTTGCTCCTTTTCACAACCTCCTGCAGCGCGCTGCGCCTTTCATCATGTCTCTGACCGACCAAATTGATCCGGACCGCTTTCTCGCCAGTCTTCACACATTGCGAAAGTTTGGAGCATCCGGCATCGGCAAGGGGGTTGTTCGCCCGGCATTCTCCGACCCCGACATTGCAGCCCGTGAGTGGCTCGCAGACCAGTTGCGCGATATCGGTCTTGAGGTGCAAATCGACCCGATGGGTTCGGTTTGGGGACTGGCGGACGGCCCGTCCCTTCTGCTTGGTTCCCACACGGACAGTCAGCCGGAAGGCGGCTGGCTCGATGGTGCGCTTGGCGTCATGGCCGCTTTTGAAATCGCCCGCGCTGCGCAGGCGTCCGGCGGCCCACCCGTCTCGGTGGTCAGTTTTCAGGATGAGGAAGGCCGCTTTGGTGTCACAACCGGCAGCACCGTATGGTCCGGCGCAACTTCGCTCGACGAAGCAGATGCGTTGACCGATGCTGACGGGCTGACATTGCGGGAAGCCCGCGCCTCTATGGTCCATCTGGCGAGTGACTTTGTCGATCCCAAACGCTTCACCGGTTTCATTGAAATGCACATTGAACAAGGTCCGTGGCTCGACCAGGCGAACGAAGTTATCGGTGTTGTCACAAATATCGTCGGCATTCGCGATATGCGCGTGACGCTGACGGGTCAGCAAAACCATGCCGGTACGACGCCCATGCATTTGCGGCGTGACGCGTTTTCCGGACTGACCGATTATGCAACCCGCATTGACGATGCCTTCCGCAATGTCGTTGTGCCGGAAACGGTCTGGACCATCGGCCACGTTTCCGTGCATCCCAACGCGTCTTCAATCGTGCCCGGCAAGGCAACATTTTCCATGCAGTGGCGGGATGCGGATACTGACCGATTGAACCGGATGGAGAACATCATTCGCGAAACGGTTCTGGCCGTCGCGAGCGACCGCGAGCTCGGCCACGCGTTCGGACCGATGCTCGGTCTTGAACCTGTCGAGATGGACACCCGCCTGCGCACCGCGCTTTGCGACAGCGCGGAAGCCACAGTGCCGGGCCGCTGGCGTCAAATGCCGTCCGGCGCGCTGCATGACGCAACCAACCTTGCCGCCCATATGCCAGTGGCAATGGTGTTCGTCCCGTCCATCAACGGCATCAGCCACGCGTTTGAAGAAGACACCGCAGAGGCTGATCTCGTTCACGGCCTCAACGTGCTCGCCGGTGCCGTCGAGCGGCTGACCGCGTGATGGATTATCCTGGAAAAATCAGCCTCTCGGACGATATCCGAAATCCGGTGTGGCACTTGAATGTCTCATTGAAAATGGACCGCCGCCCCTTTCGCAGCCGAATGCGGGACTCGGTTTTGATGTACCCCACCAGCGCGTTGAAATCATAGGTCGGCGTTTCGATCAGCACCTCGTTTGCACCGCCGATAATGAAGTATTCTGTAATGTCCGCCTTGAGCGGAAAGTCGCCAAGCTTGTCCGGAGCATCCAGTTTGGCCGCGACCTTGCCGTTCACTGTCACCTTGATGGCATCGATGATCTTGGCACTCTGATCGCCCTTGGACCGATAAACGGCATCCAGAACAAAGCGCACCGAAGATGCATCTTCGCCCGGCTCAATACCGTGTTCACTCAAAAGTTTTTCGTTGAAAATGCTGTCTGTCATTCCAGTCCCCAAGATATTTACGCATTGCCAAACCCTGTGCGAGTGTCAATATTTGGCGAGGGGAAGTCAATACAGTTCGGCGCGTCCGAACAGGAAGAACGGAAGGCAAATGGCTTTTCACTTTGGGGAAAATCAATGAAAAAGATCGCGGCTCTGACGGTTGCCATTTCGGTTGGCCAGTCACTCACAACGGCAACTCACGCGGATGAAGAAAATCGCACCGCCGTCAACTCAACCGCGCCATGGGCGACCTATGTCACCAATTCCAACAGCAACACGTTCACCATTGTGGACCTGCCGACCCGCGATGCCATGTGGTGGGAAATCTGCCGTTCGGGGCTGGGTGTCGATGCCGACAAATACACCATTCGTGTCGAGGTGGACGGCGCTTACGTTCAGGACCGGTTTCTCGACAAGGCCGAAGACGGCAATATTCCATCAACGGAGTCCTGCCTGTTCGTTTTGGGCAAGAAAATACGGCTGAGCGTGGGTTACAAGGTGGAAGGCAGCCGCCACCCGCAGCCCGCCATCGTCAGTGGTACCTACCGGGCTGTTTCCGAAGAGCTTCACGCTGGCATGCAGACCCGCACATCGGCCTTCGCGAATGTGACAGGCCAGCTGAACGGCGCCGCAAGCTATGAACCCAAAATGGCAGAACGGCGGGGCATTGTTTATGCCCACCCCAAGGCCAACATTCACTCACGCATCTGCTCGCTCGACACCAAGTCGCTGGCAAGCAATCAGATCGACCAGCAAAACGAAATTTCCCTTCGCTACCGGTTTGACCCTTCCAAGGGGGACGGCAATTTCCCCGCCGGTGCGGGCTTTATGAGAATGCTGACCGGCCACAAGAGCTGTATCGATTTCGAAGGCAGCACGGCCATCGGATTTCTGGAAACGCTTGACCAGATCGACGGCAAGAAATGCAACGAATTCCTGCGCACCATCCGCCCGCCGGTTGGTCAGCCATTCAAAGGCTGGAACTGCAGCGCCCAGCTGGAATGGTCCTTCCACCCGGAAGACTTTCAGTAGGCGTCGGAGCGCTGCGCCCGGTCAGCCGCGCCTGCGAAACCACAGGATAGCAGGCAGCGTGACAAAATACATCGTAATGCCATAGACCGCCGCCGGCAGCGACAAGGGGCTGAACCCCGTCGCTTGCGCCGCCACCAGCGTGCCAAGCGTGATGCCGACCGTGCTGTTTTGAACCCCGGTTTCAATGGCCACGGTTTTGATTTCCTTCATGCCAAGGCCAAGCACGCGCGCCAGCAGCGCACCCAGGATGATCAGCACCACATTCAGGCTGATCACCGAGGGCGCAAGGATCGCCAGATTTTCGACAAACAACGCCCAATTGGATGCCAGAGCCGCCAGCACAATCACCACGAACAGTCCGGTCGCGATTTTTGAAATCGACGGTTCAAAGCGGTCGGCAAAACCGCTGGCAAAATGGCGCACGGCAACACCGATCAGCACCGGCAGCGTGGTGATCAGGAACATGGAAATCGCAAGCCCGGTGATGCTGACGGCAGGCGCGTCCGCACCCATGAACCGCATCACCGACCAAGCAACCAGAAACGGCACCGTGATCATGCTAACCAGGCTGATCACGGCGGTCAGCGACACCGAAAGTGCCACATCGCCCCGGGCGAGTTTCGCCATAATGTTGCTGGTCACCCCACCGGGGCAGAATGCGAGGATCATCATCCCGACGGCCAGTTCAGCAGTCAGCCCGAATGTCAGCACAACCGCAAATGCGACGAGCGGCACAATCACCAACTGGCTGACAGCGCCTGCAAGAAAGGCAACCGGGCGCACAAGAACCCGCCTGAAATCATCCAGCGTCAGCCCCAGCCCAAGCGAGAACATGATAAACGCCAGCCCAAGCGGCAGCACAACCGAAACCAGAATCCCCATGGCAAAACACCCTCTCCCAAAAACTCCGGAAGCGACCCTACCCGTTCAATAAAGGAATACAACCGTTATGGATGGTGGTGGAGCCTGACTTTTCTTTGACAATCAATAGCGCGTCGATACAACCGCAGATGACCGTAAGTGCAAAATTGCAGGAAACTCGAGACAGGGACGAGGGAGACTCGCGCGGCATTGTACAGATGGTTCAGTGATTAGGAGAAACAGGCATTTCCAAACTTCTCATATTTGCCTTTATGCGGTTCACACGACTCGATCCACATCAGGAGACTGCTTCCAATGCAGCATTCTCCCACACAGGCAAACGGTTCTTGCCTTGGCGGGAGCGGAATACCGCTCCGACTCCAATAAGAACGGGGCTTTCAACCCCGACGACGCCGAGCGTGTCGGCGAGGTTGGAAAGCGTTGTGAATTCGGTGATGCCATCCGTTCGCGACACGGAAGCACAAACCGCAACAGGCGTTTGAACCGACATTCCTTCCCGCATCAGGCGATCTGCGATCTGCGATGCGGTCCGCCCGCCCATGTAGAAAATCGTGGTGGTGTTAGGGGCGGCAATGGATTTCCAATCGATATCTTCAGGGAGTTTTCCCTGTCTGCTGTGCCCGGTGACAAACCGGACGGACTGGGCGTGATCACGGTGGGTGAGCGAGACACCCAACTGAGCCGCCATGGCTGAGGCGCTTGTGATGCCCGGCACAACCGAGACGGGAATTTGAAGCCGCTCCAAATGCTCTATTTCTTCACCCGCACGTCCAAAGATAGACGGATCACCGGACTTCAGCCGAACGACATTTTTCCCGGCCTTGGCGAATGTGACCATCATATCATTGATTTCTTCTTGTTTGCAGGAAACGCGACCGCCGCGTTTTCCAACCAACATGCGTTTCGCTTCGCGGCGCGCCAACTCCAAAACTTCATCGGAGACGAGATCGTCGAACAAGATCACATCGGCAGCTTGCAACGCGCGCATGGCTTTGAGGGTCAGGAACTCTGCGTCGCCGGGCCCTGCACCCACCAGTGTGACCTTTCCTTTTTGCGGTGCGTCATCGCGTGTGTTGAGCAAGTGCTGCTCGTTTTTTGCAGCCGGAGGCCCGGCAAATGTCTTGTCTACAAACCTTTCCCAAAACGCACGCCGGGACGCGCCCATCTCAAACCGCTCATTCACTTGTGACCGGATTTTGGCAGCCAGTTGGGCCCATTCGGTTAGAAACGATGGAAGTGCGGTCTCAACCCTTCTTCGGATCGCCTGCCCCAGGATGGGCGCGGCTCCATCGGTTGAAATGCCGACAATCGCTGGCGAGCGATTGACGATGGAGCCAAATTGAAATTCACAATACTTCGGATTGTCGATGACATTGACCGGCACTCCGGCGGCCCGAGCTGCACAATAAAAGGCATGGGCTCCGCCGTCAGTTTCGGCATCAGCAATGGCCAGTGTTGCATGTTCAAAACTGTGTTGCCCCCATGGTCGGCGGTGATGGGTAAACTTGTCAGGGCGGGCCCTTAAAATGGCGTCAAAGGCCTCATCAAGTTCTTCTGCATATATGTGTACATGCGCGCCAGCGGCTGCCAGAAGCTCACCCTTCCAAGCGGCTGCATCGGTGCCACCTGCCAAAACGACCTTTTTGGCTTTCAGTTTGTAAAAGACTGGCAACACCACCAGATCTTCGACCCGCTTGCGCATGCGGGACGAACGGCCAGCTCGCTTATTCGGCGGCAACGACGAGTTCTTCATGGATGACACCACTTATTATTTGGCTGATTTCAGATTGGCAGGAACCACAATTTGTTCCGGCACCGCAGGCTTTGCCGATTTGCGCGATGCTGCTGCATCCGTTTGAAGCAAGCTGTGAAATTTCGTTCGCGCCAACTCCAAAACAGGAACACACAACAGCGCCTTTGTCCGGTTGATCGAGCGGCGGGCGCCCGGCCGCCAGCATGAAACGCTTTGCAGGTTCGTTGTGCGAAATCAAAAGCTGCTCCGCTGCCCATGATCTCGATGCCGCAACAGGTGATGACGAAAGGAAAACCATGCGTTGCAAGGCCCTATCCTGAAACCAGAGGCTGCGAAGATCTCCGGTAGACGCATCCTGGTAAGTCGTATCAGCACCACGCTGAAATGCCCATTCTGATCCCTCCCTGAGCGCAAATTCCAGCCGCCATCCGCCTTCGCATTTTGCCAGTGCCCAGTAGTCGAGTTCATGCGTGAGCGGACGCTCATGCGACACCATAAATCCATAAGCACTGAAGCGTTCTTGCCTTACCGTAACCAGCCCATCCTTCAGCGACGGTTGACCGGAGACGGGATCACAATGTGCTTCCACCAGTTCATCCACACGCGCGTGAGAAGCCCATTGGTCATTCCAGTGCATTGGCAGAAAAACGGAACCGGCTCTGTGGCGGGCGGACACATGGGCCCGAACAACAACACTGCCTCGTAGGCTGGAAATGCGCACGAGATCAGCCTCATTGATCCCATGTTTGAGCGCTTCCACGGGGTGCAGCTCACAAAATGGCTCGCTGATGTGGGATGAGTTGCGAGGGCTCAGACCGGTGCGCGTCATGGTATGCCAATGGTCCCGAATACGGCCGGTGTTGAGCAGCAAACCCTCAATGTGCCTTCGTGCCGGCACCGTTACGGCGATGAACCGGGCTTTGTGATCCGGTGTGAAAAAACCACCGTTGGCAAACATGCGCACCTGAGACTTCTCGGAAAAACGCAAAGGCCATTGGAATGGAGAAAGCGACTGATACGCGCTATCGGAGATGTCTTTCACGCCACCAATATCAAAGTCTCTGGTGCCGTCGTTTTGAAACTCGGAAAGGGCAGCATGCTCGCGAAATATCTCAGCAGCATTGTTGTAATCGAACCCTTCAAAACCCATGCGCTGTGCAACTTGAGCAAGTTGCCACCAATCCGCCTTGGCCAGACCAGGGGCCGAGAGCACTTTGCGCTGTCGAGATATGCGTCGTTCGGAATTTGTTACCGTTCCTGATTTCTCTCCCCATGCGAGGGAGGGTAACTTCACATGAGCATGCCGAACCGTGTCAGTTTCATTGACGACATCCGACACGACAACAAATGGACAGGCTGCAATTGCAGCCTCCACATGAGATGCATTGGGCATGGACACAGCGGGATTGGTGGCCATGATCCAGATCGCTTTGATGCGCCCGTCCGCGACAGCATCAAACATGTCGACGGCTTTTAAGCCCTGCTTTGTGGTAACACCTGGTGCCTTCCAGAAATCGCGAACCAATTCGCGATGGCACTCGTCTTCGATGTTCATATGCGCCGCCAACATGTTGGCCAGGCCGCCCACTTCACGACCGCCCATGGCATTGGGTTGCCCGGTAATCGAAAACGGCCCCATGCCAGGCTTGCCAATGCGTCCTGTAGCGAGATGACAATTGATTATGGCGTTGACCTTGTCGGTTCCACCAGAAGACTGGTTCACACCTTGGCTATATACCGTGACGGTCCGCTCATTTTCTGAAAACAGTTTGTAGAACTGAGCGAGTTGTTGTGCGGGCAGACCTGTTGCTTCCGGCAAGTCGTGCGTTGAATCAATTGCTTGCTCAACGGCTTCGTCAAAGCCGTTCGTATGGGTCTCAATATAGTCCTTGTTGATCAAACCACTCTCAACGAGATGCGCGAGCAACCCGTTGAACAAGGCCGTGTCGCCATCGGGCGCGACTGCTAAATGAAGATCGGCAATATCGCAGGTTGCCGTTTCACGAGGGTCAACGACAACCACGCGCATTTGAGGCCGTGCTTTTTTCGCAGCCACCAACCTTTGATAGATCACCGGGTGGCACCATGCGAGATTGGACCCCACCAGGACAACGAGGTCCGCCTCTTCCAAATCTTCATAGCAACCGGGAACAGTATCCGACCCGAAGGCACGTTTATGGCCAGCGACGGAAGACGCCATGCAAAGGCGCGAGTTTGTGTCGATATTACCGGAGCCGATAAACCCCTTCATGAGCTTGTTGGCGACATAATAGTCTTCAGTCAGCAACTGGCCGGAGACGTAAAACGCAACTGAATCCGGGCCGTGCTCTTCAATCGTCTTTGCAAATCTGGATGCCACTTCCCGCAGAGCACTGTCCCATGTCGCAGGCTTTCCATGAACGTGTGGCTGCAAAAGCCGACCATCAAGCGATACGGTTTCGCCAAGCGCGGAACCTTTGGAACAGAGCCTGCCAAAGTTGGCCGGGTGATCCGGGTCACCCTCAATCGCCAAAAAACCATCGGGCTTGGGCGTCGCGATGATGCCGCAACCAACGCCGCAATAGGGGCACGTGGTTTTTACGCTCGCGCTCATCAATCAGGTCAAAGCCTGCGCGTCGAGCAGGATTGTTTCGCCGTCCAGCATGGTGGGATAAGTCTTGGCCCTACCTTCATCGGCACCCTGTGCTTCACCTGTTGACAGCGAAATTACCCAGTTGTGGAGTGGGCACGTCACACAGCCGTCGTGGACAATGCCCTGGCTTAGTGGTCCGCCTTTGTGCGGGCATGAGTCTTCGATGGCGAACACTTCGCTCGGACCAGTGCGAAACACGGCAATTGTCTTCTTGCCCGCCATCACCCGGCGTGAGCCCAATTCCGGTATGTCGGAAATATTGCCAATCGCCACCCAATTTCCTGTTGCGATGGTCATTCTGCAGCCTCCAGAGTGAGCGTCGCCATCGGGTTGAATTCGTGTTTGTCCTTGCCGGAGACGCGCTCGGTCCAGGGGTCGACCTGGGCAAATTTCTGGCTGTAAACAAAGGCGTCGAAAAACGCTTTGCGGCGCTCGGGCTGATCCATGATCTGGCTTCGGATTTCATCCAGCCCGATGCGTTTCGCCCATTTGTAGATGCGCTCCAGATAGTGACCCTGCTCGCGATACATCTGAACAAGCGCCACGATGTATTCGAGCGCCTCGTCCTCCGTTTTGACGCTGCCAAGCACTTCCGTGCCTTTGATGTCCAGACCGGCCGCGCCCGCAAAATGGATTTCGAAACCGGCTTCCGTGCAAATGACACCCACATCCTTGCAGGTCGCTTCGGCACAATTGCGTGGGCAGCCTGAGACACCCATTTTCACCTTGGCGGGCGTCCAGGACCCCCACATAAATTTTTCAATACGAACGCCAAGGCCCGTTGAATCCTGCGTACCGAAGCGACACCAGTCCGTGCCGACGCAGGTTTTGACCGTGCGCAAACCCTTTGCGTAGGCGTGGCCCGATACAAACCCCGCTTTCCCCAAATCGGCCCAGACCGCGGGAAGATCCTCTTTCTCGATTCCCAGCATGTCGATGCGCTGGCCGCCGGTCACCTTCACCGTGGGGATGTTATACTTGTCCACGACATCGGCGATGGTCCGCAGCTCCAGCGAGGAGGTTTGTCCACCCCACATGCGCGGCACCACGGAGTATGTTCCGTCTTTTTGAATATTGGCGTGCACCCGCTCGTTGATAAAGCGCGACTGATAGTCGTCGGCATAGTCGCCGGGCCAATCGGATATCAAATAGTAGTTGAGCGCCGGGCGGCACTTTGCGCAACCGTTTGAGGTTTTCCATTCCAACTCCTGTTGAATGGCAGGGATGGAGCGCAGATTTTTGGTCTTGATCAGGCGCCGAACGTCCGAATGCCCAAGATCCGTGCAGGCGCACATGGGCGTCACAGCATTGGGGTTATAGGCATCTCCCAGAGTGAGCGCCATGAGTTGCTCAACCAGACCTGTGCAGGTGCCACAGGAAGATGAAGCCTTGGTCTGGGCACGCACATCGTCAAGCGTGGAGAGATCTTTGCTGACGATGGTATCCGTGATTGTTGATTTGCAAATGCCGTTACAGCCGCAGATTTCCGCATCATCTGGCAAGGCTGCAACGGCCGCCATAGGGTCCAGGGGTTCGGCCCCCTGAAACGCCTGGCCGAAGATGAGTGTGTCGCGCATCGATGACACGTCTGCGCCCTTTTTCAGCATGTCGAAAAACCAGGGCCCGTCCAACGTTTCGCCGTAGAGCACCGCGCCGATTATCTTGTTGTCTTGGAGCACCAGCCGCTTGTAGATGCCCGCATTTGCATCCCTCAGCACGATCTCTTCCCGGTTTTCGCCGTCTGCGAAATCACCGGCAGAATACAGATCGACACCAGTCACTTTCAGCTTGGTTGCGGTTACCGACCCCGCGTAGGTGGAGGCGCCCTCCAGAAGATTGTCGGCAATGACCTTCGCCATTTCATAGAGAGGGGCCACAAGGCCATAACACTCTCCCTGATGTTCAACACATTCGCCCAGTGCAAATATATCGGCATCAGAAGTGCGCATATTGTTGTCGACCACGATGCCGCGATGGACGTCCAGCCCGGCTCGTTTTGCAAGATCGACGCTGGGTCGTATTCCAACGGCCATGCACACAATATCTGCCTCGATCCTTGTTCCGTCGTCCAAAAGAACGGCGGCCACCTTGCCCGCATCACCAACAATTTCCTTGGTGTTGGCCGAGGTGTGAACCGCAACACCCTTTTGCGCGAATGCACGCTCCAAAAGATGGGCTGCGGACTGATCAAGTTGCCGCTCCATCAGATAATCCGCCAAATGCACGACCGTGACATCCATGCCTTGCATTTTCAGCCCGGCCGCAGCTTCAAGGCCGAGCAGTCCGCCGCCAATAACGACCGCATGCCGCATTGCCCTGGAGGCGCGCACCATGCGTTCCACGTCATCAAGGTCCCGATAGGTCAACACACCATCAAGATCTGCGCCCGGCAGCGGGATCATGATGGGGTTGGAACCTGTTGCAATGACCAACTTGTCGTAACCGGCGGTAATGCCGCTTTTTCCGGTAACGGTTTTTGAAGCCCTGTCTATGGTTTCGACAGGTTCCTCCTTGTGCAGCGTGATGCTGTTTTTGGCATACCAGGCATCATCATGGGTGATGATGTCTTCATAGTTTTTTTCGCCAGAAAGCACCGGAGACAGCATAAGGCGATTGTAGTTCACCCGGGGTTCCGCGTTGAAAATCGTAATGTCGTAGGCATCTGGATCGCTTTCCAGAAGATGTTCCAGCATGCGCCCCGGCGCCATGCCATTGCCGATGATGACGAGCTTCTGTTTCATGATTTACTCCGCAGCCGCAAGGTTGGTGGCGGTCTGACGCTTGATGCGTGCAGCCCGTTTTGCCTTGATGGATTCCAATTGGTCTTCGCTTGGGTCCGCGCCACCCTCATAGGCCTCAAGGAAATCGAGGAGTTCTTCCCGATAGGCGTAGTAATCTGGATGAGCCAAAAGCTCTTTGCGCGAACGCGGTCGTGGCAGGTCGACTTCCATAATGTTGCCGATGCGTGCGTTAGGACCGTTCGACATCATCACGACTTTGTCGGCCAGCAAGATCGCTTCATCGACATCATGGGTCACGCAGACGGTGGTGACCTCTGTGCGCTTCCAAACATCCATCAACACGTCCTGGAGTTCCCAGCGGGTGAGAGAATCCAGCATGCCGAAGGGTTCATCCAGCAGCAGCAGTTTGGGCGACAATGCAAAGGCGCGGGCAATACCAACACGCTGCTTCTGGCCGTTGGACAAATCCGCTGCCCCGCGGTCCATGGAATCGGCCAAACCCACTTTGCTCAGATAGTATTCACATATTTCCCGACGCTCTTGTCTGGTCGCGCGGGGGTACACTTTGTCGACACCCAAGGCGACATTGTCATAGGCGGTCATCCAGGGCAGCAGGGACGGTGCCTGAAAAACCACCGCACGATCCGGGCCAGCCGCTGTCACTTCCGTGCCGTCCAGCACGATGCCACCACCGGTAATCGGGTTCAGACCGGCTGCCATTGAAAGCACGGTGGATTTGCCGCAACCGGAGTGGCCGATCAAGGTGATGAACTCACCCTTCTTCATTTTCATGTCAAATCCGTCCACCACCGTGAGCGGACCTTTAGGCGTGGGATAGACTTTCTTCACTTGCGAGAATTCAAGATAGCGGTTGTCCATCGAGGAAACAGCCGCTTCCTCATATGCGACCGGAAGCGCATCTTGCACGTTGGCCGTGATCGGAACCACATTGGGCAGGTTTGGTTCGGCGGTTTCTGTCGCTGCTCGCTCGGCACCCATTTCCAGCAAATAGGATGTGACTGCCGCGCGCAGGCGGATGAACTCATCATTCTGGTTCATCGCTGCCCTGTCCCGGGGACGAGGAATATTCACCTTGAACTCCCGGCCGAGCGTCGCGTTGGGAGCTGTTGTTAAGGGGATGATGCGGTCAGCCAGAAGGATCGCTTCATCCACATCATTTGTAACCAGAACAATCGTCTTTTTCTCTTTTTGAGAGATATCAGCGAACTCGTCTTGCAGCTTCGCGCGGGTCAACGCATCGAGAGCTGATAGCGGCTCGTCCAGCAGCAACACTTCTGGTCGCATGGCCAGCGCGCGAGCGACCGAAACCCGCTGGCGCATTCCGCCGGACAGCTCAGAAGGCTTTCGGTCGCGTGCATGCGCCAAACCCACCATATCGATATAGGTGTCGACGATTTCGCGCCGTTCGGTCTTGGATTTGGTCTTGAAGACTTCGTCCACTGCCAGGGCGACATTTCCGTTTACCGTAAGCCACGGCAGCAAAGAATAGGATTGAAAGACGACGCCCAGTTCCGTGCTCGGCCCTTCCACATGCGTGTTGCGAAAGAGGACAGACCCACTGTCGCCCTTTAGCAAGCCTGCGAGCGCGGAAATCAGCGTTGTTTTTCCGGAGCCTGAAAAACCAACGATGGCAATGAACTCGCCTTCTTCAACCTTGAGGTTTACATCCTTGAGTACGCCAGTATCGCCGTAGCTCTTGGACAATTGAGAAACTTCCAGAAAGGCCATCAGATCACCTGTTTGCCGAGAAGGTAAAGGCGCGCTGCAATGCAAACATCACGCGATCGAGCATGAAGCCGATCAGGCCGATGGTCAGAACCGCCACCATGATTTTTGCCAGCGAGTTCGAAGAACCATTTTGGAATTCATCCCAGACGAATTTTCCAAGGCCGGGGTTTTGAGCGAGCATTTCAGCCGCAATCAGCACCATCCATCCAACACCGAGAGAGAGCCGCAATCCTGTGAAAATGAGCGGCAGGGATGAAGGCAGAACGAGTTTCGTAATTGTCTTCCACGTGGGCAGCTGCAAAACTCTGCCGACATTCATCAGATCTTTGTCGACGGATGCAACGCCCAAAGCCGTGTTGATCAGCGTGGGCCACATTGAGCAGAGAGTCACCGTGATCGCCGAGATCAGCAATGCCTTCGGCAGCCAGTCCCAAGGGTCAATATAAGTTGCCGAAACAATCATCGTGACGATGGGCAGCCAAGCCAATGGCGACACTGGTTTGAAAATCTGGATCAGCGGATTGAAGGCACCATTCACACCTTGCGAAAGACCCATGGCAATGCCCAGCGGCACGGCAATAACGGTTGCGATCAAGAAGCCGAGCGCCACCGTAACCAGCGACGTGCCGATCTGATCGAGATATGTCGGTTTGCCGGTATAGTTGCGAAACTTCGGTTCCTTACCAGCTTCGATGCGCTTGGCATTTCGCTGGTCTTGTCGTTCGTAGAAAGCCTCGGCTTTTTCACGCTCACGCTTGTGATCCTGCCACAGGTTTCCAACCTGTTCCCAAACCTCAACAGGGCCCGGAACAGCGCCAAGAGATGTTTGAACTTTGGGGGCAAGATAACCCCACGCACTCACGAAAATGAGGATGCCCAGAAGCGGGATCAGTAAAACGCGTTTCAGTTCACTCACTTGCTCGCGCGGGCTGTCTCCAGCCCCGATCTTCATCAATGGCACCAGCCAGGCGAAACCCAATGCCTCCAGCCAGCCGGCAGATTTGTTGATCGCCGTGAAGAGTTTTTCGCGACTTGGAGACGCTACGCCGGTGTCGGTACTGGTTGTGTCGGACATGTTGATTTCGCCGTTACTTTGAAAAATGGGTGGGTAGCCAGCCGCTCGGGCGCGACTGGCTACAAGCGATGTGCTAACCGTCTGCGGACTGGTTGGACTTCAGACCAATCGGCATGGAATCGATGTAGGCATTGGGCTTTTTGGCATCGAATGGGACGCCATCAATGATATCGGCAGCGGGGGTTGGGTCCTTGTAGCCGTCGCTGCCAAAGGGAAAGTCTTCCTTGGCAGCCATTCCTTCATCCACCAGCATCTGAGCGGCCTTCATATAGATGTCGGGAAGGTAGACAGACTTTGCCGTTTCGGCGAACCACTCATCAGACTTCGGTTCGGTGATCTGGCCCCACCGGCGCATTTGGGTGAGGTACCAAATCGCGTCCGAGTAAAATGGGTAGGTTGCGTAATAGCGGTAGAACACGTTGAAGTCTGGAACCGGGCGCTTATCACCCTTTTCATACTCAAATGTGCCGGTCATGGAGTTGGCAATAACTTCCGCGTCTGCACCCACATATTCAGGGCGTGCCAGAATCTCCACCGCTTCCATACGGTTGGCATTGTTGTTCTCGTCCAGCCATTTGGCAGCGCGGATCAACGCTTTGGTGAGCGCCAGTGTGGTGTTTGGATATTTCTCCGTGAACTCTTTGGTCAGGCCGAACACTTTCTCAGGGTTGTTCTTCCATATCTCATAGTCGGTGATCACCGGCACTCCGATGCCTTTGAAAACAGCAGCCTGGTTCCACGGCTCACCCACGCAATCGCCGTGAAATGTTCCGGCTTCG
>JBCDDX010000026.1:0-47546 GCA_039180085.1 Pseudomonadota bacterium | reverse complement strand
TGCTTTTCCAGATGGTCCACAGAATCATCGAAAAGAAAGAATGAAAACGGAACCTTTCCGATTTGTTAAATCGAATAAAAACAATGGCTTAAAAAATTTTTGGTAAGGTTGGGTTAAGTCTGTGCTTTGACTAAAATTTTAGCCGGGACAGTTACATTTGGTCTCAAGGCGGAAACAATCCGTCAAATTTCAGAGAGGCTAATATGAACAACCCCGATATGATCGGAGCGCCCGCCGCCCCGAAAATGGAAAAGACCGAAATCAAACCGGCATACCTGGAAGCGCTGACGCTTGTTGAGCGTCTGCACCGCCGTTTGCTGGATGTGATCAAGGATGAATTTGACCGCAAGGGCAATGGAGACATCAACGCCGTTCAGGCGCTTTTGCTCTACAACCTTGGCGATTCCGAACTGACCGCCGGTGAACTGCGCACGCGGGGTTACTATCTTGGCTCCAACGTGTCCTACAATCTCAAAAAGCTTGTGGACATGGGCTATATCAACCACCAGCGGTCCCGCACGGACCGTCGTTCGGTGCGTGTCAGCCTTTCCGAAACCGGTAAAGCTGTCGCTGACACCGTTGATGCACTTTATGAGCGCCACACACGCTCTCTGGAAGAGATTGGCGGCATTGATTCCCAGTCTTTCCAGCAGTTGAACCTGTCGCTTCAGCGTCTGGAACGCTTCTGGACGGACCAGATTCTGTATCGTCTGTAAGCACAGACGACGCAAAAACTGCAAAATACTGCCGATTTGAAAAGCCGGTTCTGCGAACAACACGCAGGACCGGTTTTCGTTTGTCCGGATGAAATAAGCGAACTGCATTTGGATTGGGACGAACAGCTTGAATCCAGCCCTCTTTCTGCCCATGTTCAGTTCTACAGAGCACAAAGCGGAAAATTGTGTTGACGTTACGTCAGATAATGCCGTTTATGGTTAAGCTCTGTTAACACTTGGGTGCTTTAACAGTTTAAAATTGGAACGGGTGTCACGCGATCAGCGTTGATTGTGTCAGTTTGGGGCGTCTGGTGGGGCATTTGAACACGCCAGAGCAAGGTGAAGGCGATTGAAGGCCGGGATATGAATAAGAAGACGAATTTGATTGCAGAAAGCTCGGTCGATGGCGTTTCAGCAAAAGGCCTTTCGCGCCGCGCTGTTTTAACATCAGCACTGGGGGCAGGGGTGGCGCTGACAGCCGCTTCAACGTCTGCTCTTGCAGAAACGGCGATTGATCGCATTTTGAACGTCACGAATCGCGACAGCTGGAGCAAGGGTTTCGATTCCGGCACAGCGCGATCAGCGCAGGTGTCTTCTTCAACGCCGATTTTCGCACCCCGCACGTCCGATTATATTCAGCAGGCAATTGCAGAATATCAGAATATCGTTGCCGCAGGTGGCTGGCCGATCGTGCCGGCGGGCGAGAAACTGCGTCTGGGCACATCCTCTCCCGCAGTTCAGGTGCTGCGCAAACGGTTGATGATTTCGGGTGACCTTTCCACATCCGCCGGGTTTTCCGACCGCTTCGATTCTTATGTCGACACCGCCGTGAAGCGGTTTCAGGAGCGTCATGGCCTTCCGGCTGATGGTGTTTTGGGTCGCTATTCCTTCGCGGCCATGAATGTCCCGGCCAATGTGCGTCTGGGCCAATTGCAAACCAATATCGTGCGCCTGCGGTCCATGTCCGGCTATCTGGGCGACCGTTACGTGATGGTCAATATTCCCGCCGCTCAGATTGAGGCTGTCGAGGGCGACCGTGTCGCCCAGCGCCACACGGCAATCGTTGGCCGGATCAGCCGTCAGACCCCGATTTTGAACTCCAAAATCTACGAGCTGAACCTCAATCCTTATTGGACCGCACCGAAGTCGATTGTGGAAAAAGACATCATTCCGCTAATGCAGAAAGACCCAAACTATCTGGCGGAAAACAAGATTCTGGTGTTCGACAGGAACAATCAGGAAATTCCGCCCTCCCAGATCAACTGGAACACTGATGAGGCAGTGAACTACCGGTTCCGTCAGGAACCCGGACGTATCAACGCGATGGGTTCGGTGAAAATTAATTTCCCCAATCCCCATGCCGTCTATCTGCACGACACCCCGCAAAAGGGCCTGTTCAACAAGCTCCTGCGCTTTGATTCCTCCGGCTGTGTGCGTGTGAAAAACGTTCGCGATCTGCTGGTTTGGCTGGCCAAAGACACGCCGGGTGCTTCGCGTTCTGAAATCGAGCGGATTATCGATTCCGGCGACAGGACAGATTTGCGTCTTGCAGAGGCCGTGCCGATCTACATGACCTATATCAGCGCGTGGTCCACCGGTAATGGTGTCGTCCAGTTCCGCGACGACATCTATCAGCGCGATGGCGTCGACGAGCTGGCCTGGAGCCAGTAAGAGCCGCCCGAAAAACGCAAGCCCGGCACACGCCTGCTCAAATTTGGGTGGCTAACTCATCCCTGCGCCATCATGCCTGCGAAATTGTCTTGCCGAGTCACACTGCGGGGCGATAGGTACATTTCAGTTTTCCTCCCGTGGCTTTCGCGCGGGCCGTTTGTGGCCATGGCGACCACACGAATCCAAATTTGGAGATACTCATCATGACGTCGGCAGAAAACCTCGATTCCGCTCCGAACACCGACACTTTTTTTGGTCGCAGTCTGGCCGAAACCGACCCCGCAATCGCCAAGGCAATCGATGGTGAGCTGGGTCGTCAGCGCCATGAGGTCGAGTTGATCGCGTCGGAAAACATCGTCTCGCGCGCTGTTCTGGAAGCGCAAGGCTCGGTCATGACCAACAAATACGCTGAAGGCTATTCAGCCCGGCGTTATTATGGCGGCTGTGAGTTCGTTGATATTGCTGAAGATTTGGCCATCGAGCGGATCACCAAACTGTTCGATTGTGCCTATGCCAACGTCCAGCCCAATTCCGGCAGTCAGGCCAACCAGGCCGTGTTCATGGCGCTGATCAAGCCGGGTGATACGATCCTCGGCATGAGCCTTGATGCTGGTGGCCATCTGACCCACGGTGCCGCGCCCAACCAATCCGGCAAATGGTTCAATGCCATTCAATACGGCGTACGCAAGGAAGACGATCTGATCGACTTCGATCAGGTTGAGGCGCTGGCGAAAGAGCACCAACCCAAACTGATCATTGCCGGTGGTTCCGCCTATCCGCGCGAAATCGATTTTGCCCGCTTCCGCGCCATTGCCGACAGTGTGGGCGCCTATCTGCTGGTTGATATGGCGCATTTCTCCGGCCTTGTGGCTGGTGGTGCGCACCCAAGCCCGTTTCCGCATGCTCATGTCGCGACTTCAACGACACACAAGACTTTGCGCGGCCCGCGTGGCGGTCTCATCCTCACAAATGACGAAGCGCTGGCGAAAAAGTTCAACTCGGCCATTTTCCCCGGCATTCAGGGTGGGCCGCTGATGCATGTCATCGCCGCCAAGGCGGTGGCTTTTGCCGAAGCGCTGACACCGCAATACCGCTCCTATGTCAGAAGCGTTGTCGACAATGCCAAGGCACTTGGTGAAACGCTGAAAGCAGGTGGGCTGGATCTCGTGTCTGACGGAACTGACACCCATGTTTTGCTGGTCGATCTGCGCCCGAAGGGCATTACGGGGAAGGCGGCGGAAGCGGCTCTCGGCCGTGCCAACATGACGTGCAACAAGAACGGTGTACCGTTCGACCCGGAAAAGCCCACCATCACATCCGGTGTGCGCCTTGGCAGCCCGGCGGCCACAACGCGCGGCTTCGGCGTCGCGGAATTTCAGCTGGTCGGACAATACATTCTGGAAGTTCTCGATGGTCTCGCCGCCAATGGCGAGGAAGGCAACGCTGAAACGGAAAAAGCGGTGGCCCGAAAAGTGGTTGAACTGACAGATCGTTTCCCGATTTACCCGGACCTGTAATTCAGGCGGAAGGAAAACGGTTTCATGCGATGTCCGTTCTGCAATTGCCACGACACCCAGGTTAAGGATTCCCGCCCGTCGGAAGACAACACGACCATTCGCCGTCGCCGCGTCTGCGCTGATTGCGGTGGCCGTTTCACGACGTTTGAGCGCATTCAGCTGCGTGAAATAACGGTGGTGAAGAAATCGGGTCGCAAAGTTCCGTTTGACCGGGACAAACTTGCCCGCTCTGTCGATATTGCATTGCGCAAGAGACCGGCTGACGCTTTGCGGGTTGAGCGGATGATTTCCGGCATCGTGCGCCGTCTGGAATCCCAGGGCGATGGTGAAGTTGAGGCGGACACCATCGGCCATATGGTCATGGAAGGCCTTAAAGGCATTGATGAGATCGCCTATGTGCGTTTTGCCAGCGTTTATCGCGATTTTCGGGAAGCTGAAGACTTCCGGGAAATTCTGGGCGAGTTGGAGCCGGGCCCGGTTGCTGCCGATGACGGCTGATCCTTTCCGTATCGGCACGCAGTCCCATGGCTAAAGCAAAGCCTTTATCGCCTGCGTCTGAGCCTCAGGCAGCGCTCGATCATCGCCTGATGGGCGCTTGCCTGCGCTATGCCCGCCGCCATCGCGGGCTCACCGGAACCAACCCATCCGTCGGCACACTGCTCGTTCAGTTTGAGGACGGCGAGCCTGCGATCGTCGGGCGTGGTGTGACTGCAAAGGGCGGTCGCCCCCATGCCGAACGGCAGGCCATTGAAGAGGCGGGAAATCGTGCCAGAGGCGCGACAGCCTATGTCTCGCTTGAACCCTGCGCGCATCACGGCGCAACCCCGCCCTGCGCTCAAGGTTTGATAGACGCGGGCGTGAAGCGGGTCGTGACTGCGTGGATTGACCCGGACCCCCGCGTGGATGGCAAAGGGCATGCCATGTTGCGGGCTGCGGGCATCACCGTTGACGCCGGGCTGCGCGCGCAGGAAGCGGCACTTGATCTGGCAGGCTACTTGAATCGAAAACTTCACGGTCGCCCGCAAGTGACTCTGAAACTTGCCGTTTCCAGCGATGGCTTTTTGGGCGTTGCGGGAAAAGAAGTCGCGATAACCGGCGACATATCGCGCGCGCTGGTTCACCGGCTGCGCGCTGAACATGATGGCATTCTGGTCGGGCGCACCACCGCGCACACCGACGATCCTGAACTCACCGTGCGGCTGGAGGGGCTGCAGTCGCGCTCTCCGGCCCGCTTCATTCTCGACACCAACGCGAAGCTGGACCCGAATTCAAAGCTGGCGCAGACCGCGAACAGCGTTCCGACAACCGTTATCACTGCTGCGATGACGTTGCCCGAGCCGCTGCAAGCGCTTGGCGTGCAGCAATTGACTGCCGACAGCCACGAAGGACGGCTGGCGCTGCCGGAATTGCTGGAGGACCTTGGCGCGTCCGGGATGTCCAGCCTGATGGTGGAGGGGGGAGCCGAGGTCGCGCGCTCTTTCATGGAGGCCGGCCTTGTCGACACAATTGCCCTTTTTGAGGGGGCCACCACGGTGGGAGCCGGCGGCATTCCTTCGCCCGTCACCCTTGATAGTGTGTCCGACCAATACCAAAACGTGCGAAGCCTCAAACTGGGCGACGACCACCTTCACCTTTTCAGCAGGATTTGAGCGATGTTTACGGGAATCATCACCGACATTGGAACCGTCGAACAGGTCACCACGCTGGATTCGGGAAAGCGGTTCCGCATCAAATCCTCCTACCCTTCGCAAACCATCGATATTGGCGCGTCCATCGCCCATGACGGTGTTTGTCTGACGGTCGTCGATAAATCGCAGTCGGGCGCGAACTGGTACGATGTTGAAGCGTGGGAGGAGGCGTTGCGCCTCACCACGGCGGGCAGTTGGGATGTCGGCAGTCGGATCAATCTTGAGCGCGCGCTGAAGATTGGCGACGAACTGGGCGGTCACATCGTATCGGGCCATGTTGATGGGCTCGCCGAAGTGGTTGCACAAAAGGCGGAGGGCGAGGCGACCCGTTATACGCTCGATGCGCCGACCGAATATGCCCGCTTCATCGCGCCCAAAGGCTCCATTTGCCTCAATGGAACGTCGCTCACGGTCAATGGCGTCAGCGGCACACGGTTCGATGTGCTGCTGATCCGCCATTCGCAGGAGGTGACGACCTGGGGCGATGTTAGGGTGGGTGACACGATGAATCTCGAGGTCGATACGATGGCGCGCTACGCGGCGCGTCTGGCGGAGTTTCCGGACCGTTCTTAAGGTCACGCCGAAAATCCGCAGCAATTGTCCTTGCCATGGGCGTCTGCGCATGGTTTCTGCCGCCAATACAGTTTTTTGCTCACAAACGGGACTGCCATGCCCCACATTCTGATAATTGATGCACCCTATTACACGCATATTTCCGCAGCCCTTGTGGAAGGTGCGGAAGAGGTGCTGAAACGCGAAAACGCGACCTATGAATACCTTGCGGTGCCCGGTGTTCTGGAAATTCCTGCGGCCGTTTCAATGGCGGTCGAAAGCATCGCGAATGGCGGCACGCATTATGATGGCTTCATCACGCTCGGCTGCGTTATTCGCGGCGAGACGACGCATTACGACATTGTCGCCTTTGAATCGGCGCGCGCGATCATGGACTTGACGATTGCCGAATGTCTGGCGCTGGGCAACGGCATTCAGACCGTTGAAAACGAAGCGCAGGCACTGGCCCGCGCCAAAAAGGATGAGTTGAACAAGGGTGGCCATGCCGCAAGCGCTGTGCTCGACATGATCAAATTGCGCGAGAAGTTTCTTGGCTGATCACACATCACCAAAACCCGCCAACAAACGCGGGTCGGCCCGTCTTTCAGCCGTTCAGGCGCTCTATCAGATGGATATCGCCGGGGTTGGCCTCACCGAAATCGTTGCCGAATATGAAAACTTTCGTCTTGGGCGCGAGATTGATGGCGAAACCTATCTGAATGCCGATCCGGCCTGGTTTCGCAGCATCGTTGGTGGCGTTGTGCGCGACCAGAAGAAAATCGATCCGGTCATCAATGCCGCGCTGCCGGCCAGCTGGCCCCTGTCGCGCATCGATTCCACCCTGCGTGCCGTGCTGCGCGCCGGGGTGTTTGAACTGAACGACCGCAAGGATGTATCCGCCCGCGTCGTCGTCAGCGAATATGTGGAAGTCGCCAAAGCGTTTTTCGACGGTGAAGAACCCAGAATGATCAATGGCGTGCTCGACCATATCGCCCGCGATGTGCGGCCCGGCGAAATGGCACCAAAGCAAAACAACCCCGGCAGTGACGAGAAAGACTGATGCGCTCGGGCGAGTTTGA
The DNA here is from genome assembly GCA_039180085.1 of Pseudomonadota bacterium. GTDB lineage: Bacteria > Pseudomonadota > Alphaproteobacteria > Rhizobiales > Rhizobiaceae > Pseudahrensia. The sequence goes on along the minus strand of JBCDDX010000026.1, from coordinate 40,323 downwards.
CATCATCGCCCGCTACTTCGCGCCGCTCGCAATGGATGGTGCCTTCGGCCTGCGTGACGATGCAGCTATTCTTGATGTTGCCGGTCAGGACAGGCTGGTCATCACGCAGGACAGCATTCTGGAAGGCATTCATTTTCTCGCCAGTGATCCGCTCGCTTCCGTGGCTTTCAAGGCTTTGGCTGTGAATATTTCCGATTGCACCGCCAAGGGTGCCACCCCATTTGTCTATTCGATCTCGCTCGGCCTGCCGGACCGGTTTGAAGACAAAGACATCGCGGCGCTGGCTGAAGGCTTGCGCGCAGCGCAGGCGCTGTTCGGTGCTCAACTGAGCGGCGGCGACACCTATCGCTCGCCGGAAAGGCTTGCGATAGGTGTCACGCTGATCGGGAAGCTGGTTGAGGGAAAGTATGTGTCCCGGCTCGGTGCGAGGCCGGGTGATATCATCGCGGTGACCAACACAATCGGCAATGCCGCGCTCGGGCTTCTGGCCGCGACTGGTGAATTTGAAACGCAATTGGATGCTGAAACGAAAGCGCTTCTGCTGGAGGCTTACCGGCAGCCCAGACCGCCCTTTGAACTGGCCGCCGTCATCGCGAAATTCGCCAATGCGTCGATGGACGTGTCGGACGGCCTGTTGGGCGATTGTGAAAAACTGCTCGCGGCGTCCGGCGCTACGGGAACAATCACCCGCGAACAGGTGCCGGTGCATCCCCTTGTTACGCCGTTGCTGGAACACAACAATAAGCACTGGGATGCCATATTGTCCGGCGGAGACGACTATCAACTCCTGTTCACGGTAACGGAAAAAGACTGGTCTGCCTGTTGCAAAGCCGTTGAAGAGGCGAGCCTTGCTGCAGGATTGAGGGAGCCTCATCGCGTCACCGCCATTGGCAAAGTGCACGGCGATACAAAACCGGGGGAAGAGGGGCAAAGCCTTTTCCTTACCATTGAAGGTGTGCCACAACTGGTGACGAAAAAATCCTTCAGCCACTTTTGATTGTTCCGTTATGACTGCGATCGACACCACCGATCCAAACGCTTCAGCGCGCAGAAATGCGCTCATTCTGGCCACCGCGCAGGCCTTTGCGGGCGCGGCTGCTCCCATCTCGATTGCGCTTGGCGGTCTGGCCGGATTCTACCTGCTTGGCGAAGACAAGTCCTTGGCCACCGCGCCGGTGACCGGCTACAATATTGGCGTTGCGCTGATGGCGCTGCCTGCCGCCATTCTGATGTCGCGGATCGGGCGGCGTCTGGGCTTTATGGCAGGCGCGGCGCTCGGCATGGCGGGCATGCTGATTTCCACATGGGCCATTCTGCAAGGCAATTTCTGGCTGTTCTGCGTGGGCCTGCTTCTCAACGGGGCAGGGGGCTCCTTCACCCAGCAATACCGTTTCGCCGCTGCTGATCAGGGTACTGAAGATTTCAAGCCCAAGGCGATTTCCTGGGTTCTGGCCGGCGGCCTGTTTGCAGCCATCATTGGCCCGCAGACGGCGATTTACTCCCGTGACATGTTCTCGCCGATTGAGTTTGCAGGCGCTTATTTTGCCGGAACATTCCTGCTGTTGATCGGCATGATCGTGCTCTCGTTCCTGCGTTTCGATAAACCGATGTCGAAGTCTGAACGCAAGGGCGCGGATACCGGGCGGCCCATGGCTCAGATCGCCGCGCAACCGCGCTTTATCGTTTCGGTCATGTGCGCCGTCGGTTCCTATGCGCTGATGTCCTACGTCATGACGGGAGCGCCGCTTGCCATGGCGCTGTGCGGCTTTTCGCCGGACCAGTCGATCTGGGGCATTCAGTGGCACGTCATGGCGATGTTTGGCCCAAGCTTCTTCACCGGCAATCTGATCGCGCGGTTCGGCAAGGAAAACATCGTGGCGGCTGGTCTCGTTCTGCTGTTGATCTGCGCAGGCGTGGCACTTGCCGGGATCACGCTCGCCAATTTCTACATCGCACTCATATTGCTAGGCGTCGGCTGGAACTTCGGCTTCATCGGCGCAACCGCGATGCTGACGGAAACCTACCGGCCTGAAGAAAAGGCAAAGGCCCAGGGTGCCAATGATTTCATCCTGTTCGGCATGGTGGCATTCGGATCATTCATGTCGGGCCAGACGCTCAATGCCTTTGACGGGACTGCCGGTTGGGACGCCACCAATTACGTCATTTTCCCGGTGGTAGGCCTTTGTCTGGCAAGCCTGCTCTGGCTTCGCAGCAGACCCAATCGCGGCATCGCACCGTCGCTGCCGTGATTCTTTGAAGCGGTGCGTGCACGCCCATCTGCGTCTGTTTTCCGGCCTGAGCACATAAAATAACGGCATTCACAACGAAAAGTGAACAAAACCTTGACCTTTGAGCCTGTGTGAATAGGTTGCGCCACGATAGCGGGGAGGGAACCTTCCTTTCGCTGGTCTAAACGTTCTGCGCTACCCGGCCAAATTCTGAAGCGGGATTATCAGGACACAAAACTCATTTTTAGGGAATTGAGGACATGAACCCTCTTTATCTTGCAATCGTTTGCGGAGCGCTTTCGATTGTCTACGCCATTTGGGCCAGCCGTTCGGTCATGAGTGCCGACGCTGGTAACGAGCGCATGCAGGAAATTGCCGGCGCTATTCAGGAAGGCGCTCAGGCTTATCTGTCGCGTCAGTACATGACCATCGCCATCGTGGGCGTTGTGGTTTTCGTTATCGCATGGCTGCTGCTCGGTGCCGTTGCGGCTGTTGGTTTCGCCATCGGTGCCATCCTGTCCGGTGTTGCCGGCTTTATCGGCATGCTGATTTCCGTGCGCGCAAACGTGCGTACCGCTCAGGCATCCAGCCAGAGCCTTGGCGCTGGTCTTGAGATCGCCTTCAAGTCAGGTGCTGTTACCGGCCTTCTGGTTGCTGGCCTCGCGCTTCTGGGCGTTGCGGTTTACTACGCTGTTCTGACCGGTCCTATGGGTCTTGCCAATACCGACCGTGTTGTCATCGATGGCTTGGTTGCTCTTGGCTTTGGCGCTTCGCTGATCTCCATCTTCGCCCGTCTGGGCGGTGGCATCTTCACCAAAGGTGCTGACGTTGGTGGTGACCTCGTTGGTAAAGTGGAAGCCGGTATCCCGGAAGATGATCCACGCAACCCAGCAACCATCGCCGACAACGTTGGCGACAACGTGGGCGACTGCGCTGGCATGGCTGCGGACCTTTTCGAAACCTATGCTGTGACGGTCGTTGCAACCATGGTTCTCGCCTCGATCTTCTTCGTTGGTGAAGCTGCAACAGAGCTGATGCTTCTGCCGCTGGTTATCGGCGGTGTGTGCGTGATCACTTCGATCATCGGCACATTCTTCGTGAAGCTCGGCGCGAACAATTCCATCATGGGCGCGCTCTACAAAGGCTTTATCGCCTGTGCCGTGTTGTCGGCTGTCGCGCTCGCCGGGGTCGTGTTCTTCTGGATCGGTGGCGACACATCGTACACCACCACAACAGGGACCACGTTCACCGCTCGTCACCTGTTCTACTGCATGCTTATTGGTCTGATCGTCACCGGTCTGATCATCTGGGTCACCGAATATTACACGGGCGTTGAATACCGTCCTGTGCGTTCCATTTCCCAGGCCTCTGTTACGGGCCACGGCACGAACGTCATTCAGGGTCTTGCGGTTTCTCTGGAAGCAACCGCTCTGCCAGCGATCATCATCATCGCCGGTATCCTGATCACCTACAGCCTTGCCGGTCTGTTCGGTATCGCAATCACCGTGACGGCTATGCTGGCGCTTGCCGGTTTCGTTGTCGCGCTCGATGCGTTCGGCCCTGTCACCGACAACGCCGGTGGTATTGCTGAAATGGCTGAACTGCCTGCTGAAGTGCGCTCCACAACGGACGCTCTGGACGCTGTGGGCAACACCACGAAAGCTGTCACCAAGGGTTACGCGATTGGCTCCGCCGGTCTTGGCGCTCTGGTTCTGTTTGCGGCCTATACGGAAGATCTGAAGTTCTTCGCCAAGGGCGCAGAAGAAGGCTCCGTGTTCTTCGGCATCAACGCTGACACCCTGTTCAACCTGTCCAACCCATATGTTGTGGCCGGTCTGCTGTTCGGTGGGCTTTTGCCTTACCTGTTCGGCGGCATGTCGATGACAGCTGTTGGCCGTGCCGGTGGTGCTGTGGTTGAAGAGGTTCGTCGTCAGTTCAAGGCTGATCCGGGCATTATGGCCGGTACGTCGAAGCCGGATTATGCCCGTGCGGTCGACATGCTGACCCGTGCAGCGATCAAGGAAATGATCATTCCTTCGCTTCTGCCGGTTCTGTCGCCAATCGTGGTGTTCTTCCTGGTGAACTGGATTTCCGGTCCTGCCAACGCATTCGCCGCTCTCGGCGCCATGCTGCTGGGCGTTATCGTGACCGGTTTCTACGTTGCTGTTTCCATGACCGCCGGTGGTGGCGCATGGGACAACGCCAAGAAGTCTTTTGAAGATGGCTTTGTCGACAAGGACGGTGTTCGCCATGAAAAAGGCGGCGAGGCGCACAAGGCGTCCGTTACCGGCGACACGGTCGGCGATCCCTACAAGGATACAGCCGGCCCTGCGGTTAACCCGATGATCAAGATCACGAACATTGTGGCCTTGCTTCTTCTGGCGGTGCTCGCGCACTGAACCGGGTTTAATAAGCCAAACAAAAGGGCCCGCATCCGGTTCAGGATGCGGGCCCTTTTTGTATCAAACCGGCAAGCGGGAAAATGAAAAGCCGCCTGCCAGTCAATGGTCTGCCAATCAGAGGTTGCCGGGATTGCCCCCGCCGCCACCAAACGGGTTGGCGATGCTGCTCGCAGCACCCAGAAGCTGGCTCAGGAAGGTCAGTTCCCGCCCGCCGGTCGGCGTTACGCGACCGATAAAGTCAAACACCTTGCCGTCCTGCAGGCCGTAGTTGGCGATCTGGCTGACGGTCGATTCATCATTGAAATAGACGGCCAGAACGCGCTGATCGACAACGCTGGATTTGGCAAACGCCACCGGTTTGGTCTTTTTCTGGCTGATATAATAATAGGTCTCATTGCCATTGAAGTCGCGCTGGGTCGTCGAGGGTGTGCCCAAAGACAAAAGAACCTGTTCGCGTGAAGAGCCTTCCGGCACCAGCGCCAGTGATTCCTCATTAAGCTGATAGCCATGCTGAAATGTCTGGCTCATGGAATTGCAGCCTGAAACAACAAGCGCGAGCGACAGGGCAGCCGCGCTTAATCCCAGCCGCATCCGGGACCGGGTCTGCACCATGGGTCCGCTCCCACGCGAAACAATGTTGAACCTGGCGAGTGTATTGGCCATGTCTTCGTCTCCACCAATGGCTGACAGCCCTTTTAGCCGCCCCCGATATAACCTATATGCCGTAAATCATGCCCGAAATACAGGTTTTCGGGCGATTTGAAACACAAATGCATTCAAACGGTAAACCGGCCCCTATCATGTTGAAAACACTCTTTAGCCGCAAGCCACCTTCAAATGCGAAGCGTGTGTATGACCAACTTGTGGCAAGAGCGCGGCACACGGCCTTTTTCACACAGACAAGCGTGCCGGACACGCTCGACGGCCGGTTTGAGCTCATGGTTCTTCATCTCTATCTGATCCATGAGCGCCTGAAAGACGGGCAGGGGGAGCCGCGCCGGTTTTCGCAGGAGGTTTTCGACGCCTTCATTGACGATATGGATGCAGGCCTGCGTGAGGCGGCGGTGGGAGATCAGACTGTTCCCAAACGCATCAATAAAATGACCAAGGTCTTTTATGGCCGTGTCCGCGCCTATGACACCGTGTTTGAAAGCCAGATGGACACCGCCGCGCGCATTGCGGAACTCACAACGGTCATGCATCGCAACCTCTTTCCCGATGCTGACGACGCGGATGACGGCGATGCGGGCGCCTTGTTCACGAGCGCGGCCCTTGCGCAATATCTTGTCGAGCAACGTAAGCTCTACGCCAGCGTTGATACGTCAGAACTGACCGCTGGCAAGGCATGGTTTGAAGGTCCGCCCGCATTGTCCGTCCGCGCGCCCATATCGGCCAACACATAATTCAAGGAAAGCCATCCGCATGAGTGAAGATGATCGCAAAAACCCGTTTTCGGTGCCGGTGAATGTCCGTACCCTGCCCCGAAAGGGGCAGCAGGTGAGGCATGAGGCCAGCGAAGACGAACGTGCAGCACTTGCCGGTCTGCACGATCTGATCGCCGTTGAGAGCTGGCGTGGTGAATGCCTTCTCACCCCCTGGAAGCGCGATGGCGTGCAACTCGTCGGCGAAGTCAAAGCGAAGATCGTGCAGCCCTGCGCAGTGACGCTGGAACCGCTTCACAATGAGATTTCAGAGGAATTCGATCTGATCTTTGTGCCCGAAGGTTCAAAACTCGCACTTCCGCACCAGAATCAGGACGGTGAACTCGTCTTTGACGCGGATGGGGATGACCTTCCCGAGACTTTTACCGGCGATACGATTGATCTGGCGAATGTCTGGCTGGAATTCTTCAGCCTCGCCATTGATCCGTTTGCCCGCCACGAAAGTGCTGATCTGGATAAGGTTTTAACGTCCGCCGGGGTTGATCCGAACGAATCTTCCCCGTTTGCCGCCCTTTCAGCTCTTAAAAAGCACTAGAAAAGCATTTCTAGGCTCGCATCGTGACCAAGGGTTGTGTATTTGGGGGTGCCGATGGCACGACGGGGCACGAATTTGCCGCATGGCAGCAGTGATCTTGAGTGCGCATCAGACAGGACAGCCCCGAATATCATGACAGTGCAACCCGATAAAATTACCATCTCCCTTGACGTCATGGGCGGGGATCATGGCCCGGAAGTCGTGCTGGCCGGGGCAGAACTGTCGCGCAAGCGCTATCCCGAAATCCGCTATCTGCTGCACGGCGAACCCGACGCGGTTTTGCCGGTTCTGGAAAAATATCCGCGGCTGAAAGAGGAATCGGAATTTCACGCCTGTGAAATGTCGATTGCGATGGACATGAAGCCAAGCCAGGCGCTGCGCCATGGGCGTCGCAAATCCGGCATGTGGCGCGCGCTTGAATCGGTGAAGGAAAACGAGGCCGACGTCATGGTTTCGGCCGGCAATACCGGCGCGCTCATGGCGATGTCCAAGTTTTGCCTGCGCATGATGCCCGGCATTGAGCGCCCCGCACTCGCCGCCGTCTGGCCAAACCTTCAGGGCGAGTCGATCGTTCTCGACGTTGGTGCAACCATTGGCGCGGATGCTGAGGCACTTGTGGACTATGCCCTGATGGGCAGTGCCATGGCGCGCGCGCTGTTTGATATGGACCGTCCCCGCGTCGGCCTCCTCAATATCGGCGTGGAGGAGGTCAAGGGCCTTGAGGAAATCAGAACCGCCGGTGCCCGCTTGAAAGAAATTGATCTGCCCGGTCTTGAATATAGCGGCTTTGTGGAAGGTGATGATCTCGGGCGCGGCGGTGTCGATGTGGTCGTGACCGAAGGTTTCACCGGCAATATCGCGCTGAAAAGCGCTGAGGGTACTGCCAAGCAGGTGGGGCAATATCTGCGCGATGCCATGTCCAGAACGCTGATGGCGCGCATTGGCTATGTGCTCGCCAAGGGCGCGTTCGATTATCTGCGCCAGAAAATGGACCCGCGAAAGGTCAATGGTGCCGTGTTCCTGGGTCTCAACGGCGTGGTGATCAAAAGCCACGGCGGAACCGATGCCGAGGGTATCGCCAGCGCCATTGATGTCGGCCACAACATGGTGCGCAACAGTCTTCAGGAAAAAATTGCCTCCGATCTCGAGCGAACGCGTTTTGGTGCTGAAGAACTCGGCGGCGAACCACCAGCCGACAAAACGGCGGATGCCGAAGTGAAACAGGCAACCGCTGCCGATGCCACACCTCCCGCAGATGATGCGGACGCCACAACCGGCTCTCAGGAGACTTAGAGTATGATCCGCTCCGTTGTCATAGGCTCTGGTGCCGCCAAACCGCGCACTGTTGTGACCAATGAAGAACTCGCCAAACGCGTTGATACGTCTGATGAATGGATCGTGCAGCGCACCGGCATCCGCCAGCGCTACATCGCCGATCCGGACGAAACCACTGCTGATCTGGGCGAGCAGGCAGCCCGTGTCGCGCTTAATGATGCGGGGCTGACCGTTGACGACATTGATCTGATCGTTCTGGCCACCTCAACGCCCAACAACACATTTCCCGCCACCGCTGTCGAAATTCAGCAGCGGCTGGGCATGAAGCACGGCGCGGCTTTCGATCTACAGGCCGTATGTTCCGGTTTCGTGTTCGCCATGACCACGGCCAACAGCTTTATCGTGTCCGGTCAGGCCAAGCGTGTGCTCGTCATCGGCTCGGAAACCTTTTCGCGCATTCTCGATTGGGAAGACCGCACAACCTGCGTGCTTTTCGGCGATGGCGCTGGCGCAGTTGTGCTCGAGGCGCAGGAAGGCGTCGGCCTTTCAAACGACCGGGGCATCCTCACAAGCCACCTGCGCTCCAATGGCGAGCACAAGGACAAGCTCTATGTCGATGGCGGTCCGTCGACCACGCAAACGGTGGGCCATTTGCGGATGCAGGGCAGGGAGGTCTTCAAACATGCCGTGGCCATGATCACGGATGTGATCGAGGACGCCTTTGCCGCGACCGGATTGTCATCTGACGACATCGATTGGTTCATTCCGCATCAGGCGAATCGCCGAATCATCGATGCTTCGGCGAAAAAACTGAACATTGCCGCTGAAAAAGTCGTGATGACGGTGGAGCAACACGGCAACACATCGGCTGCGTCAATTCCGCTCGCCATTGATGTTGCCGTTCACGACGGACGCCTGAAACAGGGCGATCTGGTGCTACTGGAGGCCATGGGTGGCGGGTTTACCTGGGGGTCGGTGCTGGTTCGCTGGTAGCAAGAATTTGAAAAACTTTAAGGACTTCGGGCAGTTGACCCAATTTTGTGCGGGCGATAAATTCTAAACAGCACGAAAATTGAAGGGGTTAGCCCTCGTTTTGGTGTCAGCACGCAATATCACGCGTGCGGCAAACTAGAGGGAACCGGACACATGCCATCGAATACACTGACCCGCGCAGACTTGTGCGAAACTGTCTACCAGAAGGTGGGGCTTTCGAGATCTGAATCAGCCGATCTCGTGGAAACCGTTCTGGAAGAAATATGCGCCGCAGCCGTTCGCGGCGAAAGCATCAAACTGTCATCTTTTGGAACATTCTCCATTCGCTCCAAAAACGAGCGTATTGGCCGCAATCCCAAAACCGGCGAAGAAGTTCCGATCACGCCGCGCCGCGTTATGGTGTTCAAACCGTCCAACATTTTGAAGGACCGTGTTCTGGATGCTCACCGCGAATTGAGCTGAGCAGCCAAACAAGAAACAAAAGCTTGCAATGCCGGGTGTCTCACCCGGCATTTTCTTTTGCGAAAACGGGGCCTTTGGCAAAAATAACTCCGCCTTCCCGTCTTTCCCGACCGCCCCAAAGTGCAGTAGTCTGATTGCATTCAGGAATCAGGATCAGCGCCGTGTCCAAAAGCCCAGACGCATTTCGCACAATCTCCGAAGTTGCGGAGGAACTTGATTTGCCGCAGCACGTGCTGAGATTCTGGGAAACGCGGTTCAAGCAGATCAAGCCCATGAAACGTGGCGGCGGGCGGCGCTATTACCGCCCGGATGATGTCGACCTGCTGCGCGGCATCCGGCATCTGCTCTACGCTGAGGGATACACGATCAAGGGTGTGCAACGCATCCTGAAAGAGCAGGGCAATCGCTTTGTGATGGCCGCGCCCGAGGGTGGTACAGAGGTGCTGCTGGAACAGCAGGCTCCGTTGAAACAGGCTTTACCTGTGTCACAGATCGTCAGTCAGCCGAAGGCAGCGCCGGATCAGGACAGCAACCGCAACGCGCTTCAGTCGGCGCTGACAGAACTGCTGGAATGCAAACGCCTGCTCGATCAGGTGCGCTAGATCGCCCTTGGAGCGGCGCGTTGCGCCCAAATTTGTTTCCCATTCGGGTGCGTTTGCCGGGTCGTCACGCTTGATCTTTACCGGCCTTGGGCTTAAACGACAGGAGAAGTCGGAGTATGGCGCAGCCCGGTAGCGCACACGCCTGGGGGGCGTGGGGTCGTAGGTTCGAATCCTGCTACTCCGACCATTTTTCCAAAAAACTTATCCCCGTCAGGCCGCACCGGCTTATCCTGCCCGCACCTTCCTCACCCGGAACCAGTGGTATCTAGAGCCAGACGGTAGCATGGGCGGAAGGCTGGCTTCGGGAATTGGCGTGGATGGCGCGTTCAGCCCGGGCCTCATCGGCGCTCCACGTGGGCCTGTGTGATGTTTTCGTTTCAGTGCCTTTGTTCGGACAATTCCCGTTCAAGGGCTCGCAAGCGAGACCGGCGCTAATGCGCCGCTCCCGCGCAGTCGTTCAGCATTGCTGAACTGACGTGAGCGCAAGAAACGCATCGCATGGCAAGGATGAGGCAGCAGCCGGGGTGGAGCGGGACGGCGTGTCCTTTTTCGCTAGCACATAAGACACAAAGACCCGCTCCGCCGGTTCCGCAACTCTGCCTGACTTTCAGGCGGAGCTATGGGTGTTGCGCATGTGCGGTGGTGTTCAGGCGCTGGTGCCGGGCCTCAAGCGCCATACAGCCCCAAATCAGTCCGATGATCAGATAGGCATGGCGCCAGTGGTCAATATCGATCAGCCAGGCAAGGCCAATATGGCCGATGAAGGTGGCATAGACGCAAAGGAGGTAGGGCTGCCACGGGCGTTTCTTGCCAATCAGCCGCGCGCCGCCAACCAGCGTTACAACGGTCATTGTCAGATAGGCAAAAAAGCCAATCCATCCGTAGGCCATCAGCGATTTCACCCAGATATTGTGCGTGTCCTCGCCAAGAATGCGGCCAAATTCCAGTGGCCCGATACCGAGCGGGTTTTCAAGCGCCCAGGTAAATCCGATCGCGTGACGCGCAAACCGGCCCGTTTCCGAGCGGTCATAGTCCTGCGCAAGTTGGGCGCGCTGCTCAAACATCTCGTAGACGGCATCAAATTGCAGCGCGAAGGAGAGCATCATCACGATGGCCGAAACACCTAAGGCGCCAAGCACAACAAGCTTCAGGCGCATTGTCTGAGAGCGTTCTGTGCACAAGAGGAGTGTGTAGAAGATCAGACCGGACAGCACGATCAGACCCCACGCACCGCGCGAGAACGAAAGGAACAAACCAAGCGCCAGAATGGCCAGAACGGCAATTCGAACCGGTGCCAGCGAAGGGCTGCGGTAAAGCAGTCCATAGATCATGTAGAGCGCCGGCAGAACGAGAAACGGGCCAAACACGTTCGGGTCCTGAAACGCGCCCATCGCGCGGTCATAGCGCGTGAAAAACTCGGCGCCCGGAAAGAGTTTGAAATAACCGGCGATGCCCAGCAGCGCCGTTATCGTTGCACCGACCGTGTAGCCCCGCATGATCGTGCGAATGCGCGCCATGTCGGCCTCAACAGCCGCGCACCAGAACACCGACGAGAAACCAAGGAACAGGGAAACGGCGAGATAGAGGGGCACATCCCGGTATTCCGCCATCGTGAACATGGAGATCAGTCCACCGACGTTGAACAGCGTAAAAAGAGCCGCAAGCGTGATGGCATGACGGCCAAGACGCATGCCAAACAGCAGGAACATGGCCATGGCCAACACCATGAACAGTTCAAATGGCGCAGGTTCCTGAATGACGAACGCGCCGAGAAATGCCGCAAATCCGATTGTCCAGCGGGCGATCCGTTTTGAGGGCGCAACGGCAACCGCGCCGGGTAATGTCCCGGCGCTTCGGGAAAGCGCAGATTGATCGAGCGCCAGGCTCAATACGCGTTCTCCGTGTTCATCAGCTTCATCGGCGTGGCCATCAGAATGTAGAGATCAAACAGAACGGACCAGTTTTCGATGTAATAAAGATCATGCTCCACGCGGCGGCGGATTTTTTCTTCATTGTCCACTTCGCCGCGCCAGCCGTTGATTTGCGCCCAGCCGGTAACGCCCGGCTTGACCTTGTGGCGGCCGAAATAGCCATCAACCACTTCGTCCCAAAGGCGGTTTTCCGTATGCGCATTCACCGCGTGCGGGCGCGGGCCGACGAGCGAAAGCTTGCCGGAGAGAACGTTTACAAGCTGCGGCAGTTCATCAATGGATGTCTTGCGAATGAAACGGCCAACGCGGGTGACGCGGGGGTCGTCGCGCGTGACGGCCTTCTTCGCGTCGTGATCGGTCATGTCGGTGTACATCGAACGGAATTTCAGAACTTCAACAACCTCATTGTTGAAGCCGAAGCGCTTCTGGCGAAAAATCACCGGGCCCTTGCTTTCCAGCTTGATCGCGACAGCCGTCGCCAGCATCACGGGAGACAGGAAGACCAAAGCAAGGCTGCTGAAAAAGATGTCGAAGCTGCGCTTCATCACCGAATCCCAGTCGGCGATTGGCTTGTCGAACACATCGAGAAACGGAACCGACCCCACATAGGAATAGGAGCGGGGGCGGAACCGCAATTTGTTCGTGTGGGCGGAAAGCCGGATATCGACGGGCAGAATCCAGACCTTCTTGAGAAGCTGCAAAACCCGGCTTTCTGCAGTGATCGGAAGGGAGACGATCAGCATGTCGATCCGCGCACGACGGCCGAATTCAACCAGTTCGGGAATTGTCCCCAGTTTCGGATATCCGGCAACCATCGGCGGCGAACGGTCGCCCTTGCGGTCATCAAAAATACCGCAAATGCGGATGTCATTGTCGGCCTGCGATTCAAGCGAGATAATCAACTGTTCGGCGTTTTGACCGCCACCAATGATAACCGCCCGGCGCTCCAGACGACCATCGCGCGCCCAGCGTCGCACCATTGTTGCAACAACGGTGCGGAATACGACGAAAAACGCGATGCCGATCATGTACCACGATCCAAACCAGACGCGGGAATACTCCACCGATATGCGAAGGAAGAATGCCATCAGCGCCAGCATGGCGAAAACCGCAGTCCAGGCCGCTATGACGCGCCCCAATTGTGTGACGTTCGTGCGCAGCGCCGCCACCTGATAGGTGTCAGCGGCCTGAAGGGCGATGAGGGTCAGCACCGCACCCAGAAAACAGGTCAGCAGATAGAAGGTTTTCACCCCATCCATCGGCACCACATAGGCCAGGTAAACGCCAATCCCGATGCCGAAGACCATGAAGAACTCGATAAACCGCAGGGCTGTTGCCAGAAGAAATGGCGAAATCGCGTTCTGGGCAAATTGCGACGCAACCTGCTCAGCACGTTCGCTGAGCAGAACACGGTCACGCCCCGCCGTCTCGGAAGGTTCCAGCGCAGCGGCCAGGACGGACTTGGAACTGAATGTGGTCTTGGGGTCGAGCGGGTCGCTAACGGTCATCAGGAACGTCCATTCAAAGGGCCAATGGTCTCGGCACATCTAAAAATTGAGTGGATTTTACATGTCAGCCGCTAAGAAACGGTTTAGAAAGCCGCGCAAAGCCTCAATCGGCAAGGGTTGCCCGGTAGGCCTCCATGACGCTTTCAGCCATCACTTGCGTGGAGAATCTGGCCCTGATCCGCGCCTGAAGCTCGTCTTCATTCGGCATGGCCCGCATCTGCGACGCCGCACCGGACATCGCCCGCGACAAAGCTTCAAGATCATCCGGTTCCACGAGGCAGGAAGCGAACGGACCATAGATTTCAGGAATGCCACCCACGCGGGTTGCCAGCAATGGCCGTTTCGCAGCCAAAGCTTCCAGAACGATATAGGGCATGCTTTCCGCCCGCGACGGCACGACGAGAGCCCTGCCGAGACCAAAAGCATCGCGGGCGGGCATGGGATCGCGAAACTCAATTTCGACCTGACCATCAAAGCTGCTGGCAAGGGCCTTGTAACTCTCAAGGTCTGGCCCATCGCCCACCAGAACGGCGGAAACCGGACGGCCGAGCTTGCGCGCAACCAGGGGCAGGGCCTTCAAAAAGAGATCAACACCTTTCAGGTCACGCATCATGCCGACATAAAGAAAATCTGCAGCATCCCCGTCGGTTTCAACCGTGGTAAACTCGTCGTCGGTCACGCCATTGAACACAAGAGAATGGGGGCATCTGGTTTTGCCAACCTTATCGAAATAGCTGTCGCGCTCGTATTCGCTGACAAATATCAGCCGGTCTGTCACACGTTCGAGCAGCCGTTCGAGCTGGAAGAAAACAAAACCGCTCGGTTTCGACTTGTCGTAATGCACCGATCCGCCATGCGGGCAGTAAAGTCGCGCCGGACGCTTTGATTTCATGCGCAGCAGAGTGCCGATAATCCGCGCATACGCGCCGCCTTTAGCCCCGTGGGAATGCAGAACATCTGCATTCAACGCACGGATCATCCTGAACAAAGAAAGGATAACGGAGATATCCCGCAAGCCAATCGCACGATCCATGGAAACGCGGTGCAGCCCAAGCGCCAGTTTGGGTTGCAGCTGTTGGAACAGAGCTTCCTCAAACGCGCCGCCAGTATTGTCGTCGCATACCACGCCGACTTCATGCCCCGCAGCGGTCTGCTCGTCGATCAGGTCGCGGACATGGCGAAATATCCCGCCAACGGGAGAGCGGAAACAATGAACGATCTTCAACGGATTGTCGGTTTGGCCAGGCTTGTCGCGCACGATCTTCAGAAGAGACGTTCGCGCAGATAAATTGTGTCACCCGGCAAAATCGGGTCGGTGATCGGCACGCGTCCGGTCATGACCTTGCCGTTGATCTGGCGTGTAATATCGACATCCTGCTGATATGCGCGTGGCGAATATCCGCCGGCAACGGCAATCGCGTTCTGCACGGTCATTCCCGGCACATAGGTGTACTGACCTGCTGATCCGACTTCGCCCATCACGAAGAAAGGCCGGTAGCGATCAATTTCAACGGAAACATCGGGGCTGCGAATGAAACCCTGAGCCAGCTCCTTGGCGATGCCGCCTTCAATTTCCTTGATGGTCATGCCGCGCGCAGGAATGGAACCAACGAGAGGGAAGGCCACATATCCGGCCTTGTCGACAACATAGGTATTGGTCAGATCGTCCTGCTCAAACACCGTGATCCGCAAGCGGTCGCCCGCATCCAGCCGATAAGGCTGCTGCAGAACTTCATGGAAAGCCGGTGGTGCTGGCTGGTAGCGTGATGCGCATCCGGTGACGGCAACAAGGCTGACCGAGGTGGCGAGGCATGAAACGAGAAACGAACGCCTGTTCATTGTGATACCCTGACTCAACTGCGATGACGGACAACACCCGAACACCGTTACAACAAGAGGGAACACACCCGGTGCATTCCACTTATCGCCGCATCAAATAGAACTATGGTTAATTCTGCGTAAATCGGAAAAACCGTTGAATTGCGCGGTGTTTCGCAAATGCGATGAGCCAATTTCCGTGCCGGTTAACCGCTTGGTTACCATAAACGCACATTATCGCGGGCGAATTGCAGTCTTATCATCAGTACAAGTGAACGCACGCCATGGCCGGGGAACACGAGCTTAATAGAGATGTTGATATCGATCTCGGCGGAATTTTCGGAAGCATTTGGCGCAACAAGTTCAAGCTGTTCGTCATCAGCCTTATCGTGACGCTGCTGACATTCGCTGTGCTGCAGGTCATCTCGCCTCGCTATCGTTCCGAAGCGCGTATTCTGATCCGCAACAGCGATCCCGTCCTGTCTGCAACCGGCAATGCAACGGCGCAGGGGCAGTTGAATCTTGACGATCCGGGGATCGCAAGTCAGGTGCAATTGCTGCAGTCGCGAACAATCGCCCGCAAAATCATCGCTGATCTGGCATTGAAAGAGAAACCGGAATTCGACCCGCGGCTGGAAAGCTCTGTCCTCAGCAGCGTGTTTTCGATCCTGGGCCTGTCCGATGGCGGTCGCGGTGTCACCGCTGAGGACCGCGTGCTTGAGTCATTCTATAAGAAGTTGAAAGTGTTCCAGGCCGATCGGGCAAGAGTGATTGTTGTTCAGTTCTGGTCGAAGGACCCGAAGTTGGCTGCTGAAATTCCAAACCGCATCGCTGATGAATATATCGCGCTGCAGGAGGAGTTGAAGCGTGGGGCAGGGCCTGCAGAATTGGAAAAGCTGGAGCCTGAATTGAAAGCACTGCGCGCCAGCGTGATGAAGGCGGAGGCGGCTGTGGCAGAGTTCCGCGAGTCCTCCGATCTGCTTCAGGGTCGCGACAACGACACGCTGGCCACTCAGGAACTGTCTGAGATCTCCACCGAACTTGGCCGGGTGCGCGCGCAGCTTTCGCAAGCCGAAGCCAATGCAGCTGCGGTCAGTCGTGCCTTGCAGAGCGGCTCGCTCGACACCGCATCGCGCGTTCTGCAGTCGACGCTCATTCAGCGCTTGCGCGAACGTCAGGTCACTTTGAATGGTGAACTCGCCGAACTGTTGACGACCCTGCTTCCGGGACATCCGCGCGTGCAAAGCCTTCAGTCACAGATTTCGGCACTCAACACCCAGATCAGCGAGGAAGCGGAAAAAATCCAGCAAAGCCTGCAGGAAGAAGCCGAAGTTGCACGGGAAAGAGAACAGGATCTATTGCAGCGTCGCAACCAACTGAAATCCGAAGCAGGTCGTGTTGGCAAAGCGCAGGTCACACTGCGTTCGCTGGAACGCGAGGCAGACGCCCAGCGGCAGTTGCTCAACAGCTATCTCGTGCGCTTCAAGGAAGCCAAATCCCTGCAGAACCGGGAATTCCTTCCGGCTGACGCATATGTCTTCGCGCGTGCGCAAGTTCAAAGCAAAGCTTATTTCCCCAAAAAAGTGCCAACGCTGATTGGTGCGTTCTTTGGAACGTTCGTTCTGGGTTCGATGTTCACGCTCGCTGGCGCTGTCTTGTCATCAGGTTCTTCACGTCAGTCGCAAATGACCTATGAAACCATGCGGATGACTGAACCGGTCATTTCTGACGAAGAAATTTACGCTGCGGCGGCAGACGAAGCCGAGCGCGAAACGGTTGAAGAAACGCCGCCGCTCGCGCCGACCATGGAATCATTGACACAACCCGTCACACAGCCCGAAACACCTGTCGGTGATGGCGTGTTCAAAACGGCCCGGTCTTTGATGATGCTGGGCAAAGCCCGTATTGCGGTTCTGACTCCGGAAGGCGAGATTGCCGCGCAGGGGGCGTCCGCGCTGGCGCGTTCACTTGCATCCATGGGTGCGACCGTCGCTCTGGTTGATATGACCGGAGATGGCGCCTCATCGTCAATTATGCTCGGGTCCGTCGAGTTCCCCGGCATCAAAGACTTCATGGCAGGCGCATGTGACTTCGGAGACGCTATCCACGGCGATATGTCTTCATCGGCACACATCATGCCCGTGGGCAGCGCCGACGCTGTGCTGATGGCCGACGGCATCGAACGTCTGCCGGCGATCATTGATGCTTTGCAAAGCACATATGATTATCTGATCGTCGATTGCGGATTGGCGGATATAGGCGGTCTCGCGCGTGTATCGGACGGTTCCACAGTCAACATTATCAGCGCACAAGACAGCAATGGCAGCGAAGTGCGCCTGGCCATCGAAATGATGAAACATGCGGGCTTCCGCGCACCATTGATCATTGAAGTTTCAGACGAGGAAAAACGGTTGATGGGAATGGCCGCCAGCGTGGCTTGAATGGGGGCTCAAACCCGCCCGTAAAGGCGGCTGCGCACTTTCTTCGCCAACCCCCAAAGCCGTTCATTGTTGCGCACGAAGCGCTTGGTTGCCGTCTTGCCCCGTTCATAGGCCGCAAAACCAGCGGCGCGCTTGCTGAGCGCAATTGTTGTTTCAAACATCGGCATGGTTGTGTCGCACCATGAGGTCTTGTAGCGCTCTTCGCCACGCCCCAGATCGAAGACTTCCAGACCCGCATCGACACAGTCCTTGATGACCAGATAAATCATCAACTCTCCGGGTGAGAGGCGGGAAAATTCTCCGTCTGCGACTGAAATGAAACAACCTGAGAATTGGCGGCTGTTGATGCCCCCGGCGAAAGTAGCCTGTATTTCACCATCAATTTCCAGCGCGAAAAGCTTCAGCGCCGGTTCGGCTTTCCCCAATTCTTCGATGGCCAAAGCCTCGAAGAAGGGCATCACCCCTTCATCGTAAAACCGGTTCCATATCCCGGCCCGGTCGAAGCGGTGTTTCAGCTGTTCGGTCGCTGCACTGAGCATTCGGCGCACATCGTCCGGTGTTTCCGCGACGCGCAGGTGAGGGCCATCGTGCTCTTTCAGCTTGTTATTCTGCCAGCGGAACTTCTTGCGCTTTCGGGCTCCGTTCTTGCGGTCGAGTGCTGAATTAAAGTCCGGCAACAAGTTCAGCGCGAACGCGTGATTGTGCGATTCCTGCCACTTCAGAAACGTGAAAGGGTTGGTATGGCCCTGCCACATAACGGGCTGGCAACACAGTTCGAGCACGTCTAGTTTGCCAAACTGTTTAAGAATGAAGGGCAGCAGTTCCCGCACATCGTCAGGCTTGATATTCTGCAGGAACTGGCTGGAATACAGCCCCATATGAAAGTTGGAGTGGCTGTCCGCCAGCCAGGTCGCCATTTTGAAAGGGCCGCGCTGGCGAATAGCCAAAGGCAACACCGCCACTGGTTCGTCGCCATGGCTGATCAGAACAATTCTTGGGATCATGCGCGCTGGCTTGGCGGCGTGTTTTGCCCAGGAACTGACCCATGCAAAGCGCTGATATACGGAGCCAATGGCATGCAGCTCTAACGCCAGCCATGATGCGCGCACCGGTTCAAAGTCTTCGCAAATCCGGACGGTAAGCTCGCCCATCCCCTTCGTTGCGAAACGGCCTTCGAATATCCAGTTATTATGACCATTAGGCATAGTGGCAGAAAGACTTGTGATTGGCATCCTGCCACCAGATATCAGCAATTTCTAAACAACTTCTGCCTACTCTCATGCGTTAAGAGAGGGCTTGGCTGCGCATATGACTTCAAAAACGACCTCCTGGACGCGAAAGATGCTGTCGGGTCTGAACATGACCGGGCTGGATCGGCTGTATCAACAGCTTGGCAATGAGTTGGGCATGATCCTGACACTGCACCATGTGCGGCCCGACCCGGAGCCGGATTTCGCGCCGAATGCCCACCTGTCGATAAAACCTGAGTTTCTGGAGGCCGTGATACGGCTGCTCAGACAGCGCGGATTTGACATCGTATCCATGGACGAGGCGCGCCGCCGCATTCAGCGACCCGACCGCGAAAAGCGGTTTGCCGCCTTCACCTTCGATGACGGCTATACCAACACGCTCGAATTCGCAGCGCCTATATTGCAGAAACACGATGTGCCTTACGCCGTCTATCTGGCGACGGGGTTGATTGAGGGCACAGCCGATCTTTGGTGGGATGCGATTGCGGATCTGGTTCGCCAGCAGGACTATCTGATGCTTGCAACGGACGAAGGTTCTGTTGAGGTTGATTGCTCGACGCTCCCGCGAAAATACGCCAGCTATCAGTATTTGCTCGAACACTTGACGCGCAATGTGCCTGAACTGGAACAACGCCAGCGCATGCGCGAACTGTGCTGGCTGTACAATATTGATGTTGACCACATCCGAACCAGCCAGATCATGTCGTGGGATCAGGTCCGCGAAATTGCGTCTGATCCTCTATGCACCATCGGCGCGCATTCCATAAACCATCATGCCCTTGCACGCCTGGACGAAAAACAGGCCAAGTTGGAAATGGTGGAGGGTGGTCGGATTCTGGAGGCTACTTTGGGCCGCAAGCCGAAACACTTTGCCTATCCCTATGGTTATCCGGCTGCCGCGGCCAGTCGCGAATTCCAGCTCGCAAAATCAGCGCGCTATTCCACAGCGGTGACCACCAGGCCCGGCATGATCTATCCGGAACACAGTGAACACCTGACGGCTCTGCCAAGGGTTTCGGTCAACGGCCTGTATCAACATCTGCGATATTTTGCGCCGCTCACGAGCGGACTGCCAACCCGAATGGGCCAGAAAATGCGCCGGATCAACGTTGCCTGAGCAAGCGCCTAGCGCGTTTCCGTGGACATCCATTTGATAATGACCATTGCGGGCAGGATCCACAAAAGCCCGCCAAACCCGAAAAACGCAAGATGTGCATACCACGGTGAATCCGCCAGCAGCGAAGAAGCAATCGTGACCGCGACAAGCGAGTACACGATGACCAGAAGCACGATAAAAAACATGCCGATCATCTTCTTGACGCGTATGGGCAAAGTGGTTCGCATGGCTTCAGCACCCGACGGTTTTCATTCTGAAGCGACGATCTAGCGCTTCGCATCGGCAAACACCAGAGGGGCGTGTGCCGCGCGCGACAGCGTGTCACGAGCGAAAGCGCCGATGAGTTGGAAAGTCCCAGTTTACATTTGTCAAAACTGGTATCAAACACGTGTCAGTTCAAAAACAAATGGCACATAAGCTGACCATGCAATCCAACGCGCTTACCCAATCTGATCCCTATTCTGCCATTCGTACGTGGTTGTATTTCATCGCCTTTCTGGTCGCTGTCATGGTGCTTGTGGGAGGCGCTACGCGTCTGACGGATTCTGGCCTCTCCATTACTGAGTGGGCGCCGATTTCCGGTATCATTCCGCCCCTGACACACGAGGCTTGGCTGATTGAGTTCGATAAATACAAGACCACCACAGAGTATCAAACCATCAACAAGGGCATGAGCCTTCTGGAATTCGAGATCATATTCTGGTGGGAATGGGGACACCGGTTTCTGGGCCGACTGATCGGGGTTGCGGTGATTGTTCCGTTGATATTCTTCTGGGCTACTGGACGTCTGCCAGACTGGTTGAAACTGCCCTTGATCGGCATGGTAATTCTGGGCGGCTTCCAGGGCTTTATCGGCTGGTGGATGGTGAAGTCAGGTCTTACGGATCGTGTGGATGTCAGCCAGATCAGATTGGCGATACATCTGACACTGGCATGCATCATCTTCGTTGCGACCGTTTGGCTGGCGCGTAGCCTTGCTGTTCATACGGACAGCGAAAGACCAGATTTGAGATGGCAGGGCGGCCTGCTTGTTCTGTTCATTCTGTTTCAGATATTCTTGGGCGGTCTGCTTGCGGGGCTTGATGCGGGCCTTGCCTACAACACATGGCCGAAGATGGATCAGGCATGGGTGCCCGGCGGACTGTTCGCCATGGACCCGGCATGGGTCAATTTCACGGACAATCCAAAAATGGTGCAGTTCGTGCACCGCATATCAGCCTATCTTCTCTGGGGCGTTGCGGCAGCCCACGCATTTGCGGTTTGGCGCAGCGCGCCGAAAACGACCCACGCCCATCGTGCATTGCTGTTATTCGGACTGATCACCTTGCAGGCAATGGTCGGAATCGTGACCCTTGTGCTTCAGGTGCCGTTCTTCTGGGCGCTGATGCACCAGCTTGGCGGACTTGTGCTTCTGGCATTCGGCACCGCCCACTGGCATGCGTTTGCACCGCGCAATCGCGTGCTTGTTGGCGAATCCGCTTCCCCTTATACGACTTCGCGCGTAAATGCGGTTCATGGATAAGCGCACCCGTTCGTTTTTGAATGTCGAAGATTCGCTGACAAATCAGCGATGGGTGGAGCGTTTGGACCGCGTTGGTCTGGGTCACGCGGAAACCATGTCGGAAGAGTTCGGCATCGAGCCGCAACTGGCGCGCGTCATGGCGGGCAGAGGGGTGTTGCCGCAGGATGCGCTCGCCCATCTCAAGCCGACGTTGCGCGACCTCATGCCCGACCCATCGTCTTTGACCGACATGGACCGCGCCGTGGATCGGCTGGTCGAAGCCGTGAAATCGAACGAACAAGTGGCTGTTTTCGGAGACTATGACGTTGACGGCGCGACATCCTCGGCGCTGCTGGCCAAATACCTTCGTGCATGTGGATTGCAGGTCGAGATTTACATCCCCGACCGGATATTCGAAGGATACGGCCCCAACGAAAGCGCGATCTCCGAACTGGTGGAGAACGGAGCGCAACTGATTGTAACGGTGGATTGCGGTTCCACCAGTTTCGACGCTCTCGCCCATGCGAAATCGATTGGTGTGGAAACGCTCGTGATCGACCACCACCAGGTGGCGGAAACACTTCCCGACACCGTGGCGCTGGTGAACCCCAATCGGCACGATGATCTTTCCGGGCAGGGGCACCTGTGCGCCGCTGGTGTGGTCTTCATGACGCTGGTCGCGCTCAACCGGGCGCTGCGGGAAGACGGCTTATTCGATCAGCGAGATACACCAGACCTCATGCAATGGCTTGATCTGGTAGCATTGGGCACAGTCTGTGACGTGGTGCCGTTGCAGGGCCTCAACCGCGCGTTTGTTTTGCGCGGCATTGAGGTGATGCAAAAACAGCGCTCACCTGGGCTGACTGCATTGGCGAAAGTAGCGCGTCAGGATGGGCCTGCAGCGCCGTGGCATCTTGGTTTCCTGCTTGGCCCTCGCATCAATGCCGGTGGGCGCATTGGCGACGCTTCGCTTGGTGCACGCTTGCTGACCAGCGATGACCCGGCTGAGGCGCAGTCCATCGCAGAGCAGTTGGACATGCTCAACAGCGAACGGCAGGCGATGGAGACAGCAATGCTTGATCAGGCCGTCAATGAAGCGGAGGCTGAAATCGGGCTTGGCGACGGACCCAATGTGCTGATCACGCAGAGCAACACCTGGCATGCTGGTGTCGTCGGTTTGCTGGCCTCGCGTTTGAAGGACCGGTTTCGCCGCCCTGCATTCGCGATATCTTTTGACCATCGCGACATCGGGTCGGGTTCCGGGCGTTCCATTGCTGGCGTGGATATCGGCGCGGCCGTGCGCGCGGCTGTCGAAGACGGTTTGCTCACCAAAGGTGGTGGCCATGCCATGGCGGCGGGCATAACAATTGAACGCGCCAAACTGGCCGACTTCCGCGCTTACATGGAAAAGCGCCTTGGTGAAGTGGTGTCGGAGCGCCGCGATAATGAACAAGTCAAGATCGACAGCGCTTTGAGCACACGTGGCGCAACGCCGGAATTCGTGACCAGGCTGGAGCAAGCCGGGCCGTATGGCGCGGGCAATGCGCAGCCGGTGTTTGCATTCCCCAATCATGTGCTGCGTCACGCCAGCCGGGTAGGGGCAAATCATGTCCGCTTTACAATCGGTTCGCCGGACGGCGCGTCGCTCGACGGCATTTCATTTCGAACAGCTGATACGCCGCTTGGAGAAGCTTTGCTGGAGGCACGGGGAGAAAGCATGCATTTCGTTGGCACGCTCGCCAAAGATTTCTATCGCGGCACGACAAGGGTGCAGCTCAGGCTGATCGACGCCGCGCCGGCACCCAACCCGAGGCAAATTTAGCCGCGCACCATCTGTGCGTGCAGCTCTGATCATGACATGATTGCAAAGTGGGCCCGTTTAAAACCAAGGCCGGGAAAATACTGGCAGTCCCTAGGGGAATCGAACCCCTCTTTCCAGGTTGAAAACCTGGCGTCCTAACCGATAGACGAAGGGACCGCAGTCGGGCGTTTAATAGGCGGGAAATTCTGCTGCTGCAAGACCCTGTTGGCGAATTTGTTCAACAAATTTTCTGTGCTTTGCAGGATGCGCCTCTGCATTCATTCCAAGGTACTGGAAAGCTATACGCCAGTCTAAAATAGGTTGAGTGCCTCAGGCGCGTTTGCGACGACCGCGAGAGCGCTTACGCCCGCAATAGTGCCACGCGCGTTTCGTGCCGACGTCAATATGCACCGATCTCGTATGGCAATAGGTGCCAACGCCGCCGCGACCGGGCAGCGACCGAAGATATTTGGCCAATGTGAACTTGGAAATCCCCTTGACCTGAATATCAGCGGCTTTGCAATGAACATGGGTGGAGTTGCGGGCGCCACGAATCCGGCGGTTGTGTTTCGGGCTGCGATAGCCGGATGTCACAATGGGCGTTCTGCCAAAACGACGCTCAACCTTCTTCAGCAGGGCAACGAGCTCTGGTGGGAAACATCCTACCTGCACATCCTTGCGCTGGAGGAGGAGACCATGATTGCCGCGCCGGGCCAGATTGGTCACTGAAGCAACTTTGATGGGTTCGTCGAGTTCTTCCGTCTCGTTCTCGGATATGATCCCGAACAACGTTTTGCGATTGACGCCGGGAAGGCTTGAACTACTTTCACGCGTGACCCGTGCCGACGATGTCCGGCGCGCCTTATTTGTGGTCTTGGAACGTTGGGCCCTGGTGCGGTTCGTGGCGGCCTTTTTGGGCTGGAAGAGACTTGAAAGCAAATTGCCCGACGAGCCGTTGCCAGCTGCAGGTTCGCCGCTTTCAGAAACACTTTGAACGCCCACACGCTTGCGCGCCGGTTGGCTTTTAGCGCGTTCATCGGCTGAATTTTCAGTCGCAGCAGTCGTTTGTGTTTTCGTTACTGGTTTATCTGCTGGTGCTTGGGAGGCAACGACATTGTCAGCCGCTTCTTCCGCCTTGGCCGGTGCGGGCTCGGCAGGTGCCAAGGCTGTCGCCGTGGAGGGAGCAAGATCGGAGAGGGTTTCCGGCTGTTTGGTTTGCGCCAGAGAGAGACCGGTCTGGTCCGCCGCTGGCGATGTCGCCTTTTCTGCGGCGGTTGGGGTCAGAACTGACGCGAGATTACGCGGGGCCGATCCATTGCTGGCAACGCAGCCGCTCAACAGGACCGCAGCCGCAACAAGGCTTGCTTTCTTGCCCAACCACAATGCCGACAATCGGCCTGACGGGCGCAAACGCAAATATCCACTGCAATCCAGCAATGTAGACTCCCAAGCCCCAAACAGCCGCCCGTGCAATGCCCCAGCACTTAATCAGCAGCGTCAAACATCAAACCAATGATGTGCAACAAACCAAACAAAATCGGAATAATCGGCTTTACTTCGTTGGTCAAACCCAACAGCGCAGCCTTTAAACCATCTTGTATTCAACGCCGTATGGCCGAACTAAGGCCGAAATTGGACGAAAATCCAATCTCGCCCAATTTGTTTTACACGCCGTTACCAGGAGCCGGTGTTTTCCATAGAAGCCCACGGCTCTTGTTTGGGCAGGGCATCGCCCTTTTGAAGCAATTCGAAGGAGATATTGTCGGGCGATTTCACGAACGCCATATGCCCGTCGCGGGGTGGCCTGTTGATGGTAACACCCGCATCCATGAGGCGCTGGCAGGTTTCGTAAATGTCGTCGACGATGTAAGCGAGATGGCCGAAATTGCGTCCGCTATCATAGTCTTCCGGATCCCAGTTGTAGGTCAGTTCCAATTCGGGAGCACGCTCCGTTTTGGCCCGTTCGACATCATCGGTCGCGACCAGGAAGATAAGGGTAAAACGGCCGCCTTCATTTTCGATCCGGCGCGATTCGACCATGCCCATCTTGTTGACATAGAAATCGAGTGAGGCATCGATGTCTTTAATACGGACCATTGTATGCAGATATCTCATTGGGGCATCCTTGTTTGATGTGCGATTTATGGGAGATTCAGAGCGCGGAATCTGGAGCCTGTCATACTCATATCGGCGATCAAATCAAAGGTGGCGCATTGACCGACCTTCTGTCCACGTCGCCACTGTTTGACGCAGCTCGTCATTGCGCGAGACAGTGGTCGAATTTATGCAACGAATTCAAAAGGGTCTGATGATGGATGCAAGCACGGACGCTCAGGTCGCGCAGATTGTCGAGCTCATAGCAAATGCCAGATCGATCGCTTTTCTTTCCGGCGCTGGCATATCGACCGAATCTGGTATTGCCGATTTCCGCTCTCCCGGCGGCATCTGGTCGAAAATCAAGCCGATCCAGTATCAGGACATTCTGTCGGATGAAGATATCCGGCTTGAAGACTGGCGTCGCCGGTTTCACTTTCAGGCGGAGTTTGATGCAGCCGAGCCCAATGATGGCCATCGGGCCATCGCTGAAATCCTGAAAGGAGACAGCGGGCTCGGGTTGGTCACCCAGAATATCGATGGATTGCATCAAAGATCAGGTCTCGATGAAGCCCAGATGATCGAAATTCACGGCAACGGCACACGGGCCGCCTGCCTCACATGCGAAAGCCCCATGAGCCTTGCTGAAGCGAAGGGGATTATCGAGAAATCGGGCCGTGCACCGCGATGCAGACGTTGCGACGGTCTCGTGAAGGCCAATGTCATATCATTCGGCCAACCCATGCCAGTGGATAAAGTTGTCGCCGCGACGCGAATGGCCCAGGCCTGCGATCTGTTCGTGGTTGTCGGCTCCTCACTCGTCGTCCAGCCCGTTGCAACCCTTCCGGTGCAGGCCATGCAATCCGGTGCGAAGCTGTTGATCATAAATCGTGATCCAACGCCGTTGGATTCTGTTGCCGATCTGGTCGTGCATGCAGACCTTGGAGCAACGCTGGGCGATGTGGCACGCAAGCTTGCAACATGAGAGACTCCTGCGCCCAGCTTTCAGCTTTCGTATCGTCGGTCAGCGAAAGCCACTCACGGCAATGTCTGTGTAGAATTGGTGTTGCGTACAAAAAATATTAATCGAATCAGCGCCGATTTTCGCCAGCCATGTTAATCTGACAATCGAATCAATACTCGGCCGACTGTCGGTTGGCTGTTGATTCACAAATTGATCGGCCGCCTGGCTTTGTTTCGGGGCTTTGGCATTTTCAGTGCGCGTCGGAATATCTCAATTCGGTGGGAATTGAGGGGGAGTGGTGATGGGTTCGAAATTTTCCTCTGGTTTCAGCGATGAATATACAGGCGATCTTGCCGAGACCAAGGGTAAAGGGTCCGAAGATCTGTCATCGCGCATGGGCGTCGATGAAGACGGATCACCCGCTGAAATCATGGTGGTCGCCGGTTCCATCAAATGGTTCGACGTTTCAAAGGGATTTGGCTTCGTGATTCCGGACGAAGACCTTCCCGATGTATTGCTGCATGTCTCCTGCCTGCGCGACGATGGCTATCAGACCGCTCATGAGGGGGCGCGCATTGTGTGCGAAGTCGTTTCCAAAAGTCGTGGCCTTCAGGCGCTGCGCGTTTTGTCGATGGACAATTCTACAGCGCTTCATCCTTCTCAACTGCCTCCGGCCAAAACGCATGTCGATGTGCAGCCGACAAGCGATTTGGTGAAGGCCGAGGTGAAGTGGTTTAACCGCACCAAGGGTTTCGGATTTCTGACCCGGGGTGAGGGAACCGACGACATTTTTATACATATGGAAACGCTGCGGCGCTTTGGATTGACCGAGCTTCGCCCCGGCCAGTTTGTCATGGTTCGCTTTGGAGATGGCCAAAAGGGCCTGATGGCTGCAGAAGTTCACCCTGTGGGCGGCGCTGGCACTCCGGTAAGCCACTGAACTCATATGTTGCCATTCCAGTTCCCGTTTCCGCGAGCGGATGGGCCGTTTCAATAGTGTTATGATTGAATGATTGGACGCGTTAAACACAACAAAGTTCTTGGCGATTTTTGTTCATAAACCTTATGATCGCATTCTTGAAAATCGTTGTGTGACCTTGATATGCAACCCGAAGCCGGTTTTTCAAATCAGCCTGTAAAGAATGGTCAAGTATGGCACTTGATACGCATATGCGCGGCCATTCTCGCAATCACTCTGGTATTGTGGGTTGGCAGTGCGCGTTTTGAGATCGCAGCAGCAGATGACGAACCCGGTCCCTTCGAAACCATTTCGGTTGCCGGTCAGCCCGATATCGCATGGACCGTTGAATTGGCTTCAACCGATGAGCAACGGGCCACAGGTCTGATGTTCCGAAAATCCATGAAACAGCGCCACGGCATGTTGTTCAGGTTCGAACGTCTGCAAACCGTATCCATGTGGATGAAAAACACATTCATTCCACTCGATATGGTGTTCATGAACAACAGTGGCTCCATCACGCGCATTCACCGCGGCGCAGTGCCGGAATCTTTGGATATCATCTCCTCAGGACCGCCTGCACGCTATGTTCTGGAAATCAATGCCGGTGAGGCGGACACCTACAATTTAAAGGCGGGCATGCAATTACAGCATCCGTGGTTTGCGGCCAATTAAGCTTTGATCCGCGCCGGGTTTCGTTTGGTAGGGCGATATGGAGTTCGTATTGCAGCGTTGCGCCATGTGCGGCGTTGGTGCTCCCATTTCCACCGTGGAAATCTGCATTGAACTGCGCTAGTCAAACCGCCGATGGCCCCGTAGCTCAGCAGGATAGAGCAACGGATTCCTAATCCGTAGGTCGGAGGTTCGAATCCTCTCGGGGTCACCAACAACACATCGTGCGAGGTGCGATTGGATGCACAAGGCAGGGCCGGCGCGGTTCATTGAAGGATGAGTTGATGGCTTCGGAGTCTGTCCGCAGTTTTGAATGTGCAGTTCAACTTTGAAATCAACGCGTGAAAACGGCCGATGTCGCTTCTTTTGCCATTTTCTTCGCTGCGTTTTGACCGTAGAAGAACGCTGTGGACCCGTAGCTCAGCTGGATAGAGCACCGGCCTTCTAAGCCGACGGTCGCAGGTTCGAATCCTGCCGGGTTCGCCAATTCCATCAAAGTGTTGGGACTGAAATCGAAGGGGCGGGGCTTTCCGGAGACCGTGTTCTTTCGGCGGCTCAGTGCGTCCAGGGCACTTTTCGGTCGAACTTGAAATTATCGGAATAAGAGACTGCGCGGCGGCTCTGATCTTTCGGTTCCACAACACGAAACGGAATATCGTTTCTTTGCGCGTAGCCGATAGCGTCTTCGCGTGTTTCGAACTTGAGCTTCACCTGCGCCATCATGTCGGATGATGAGGTGTACCCCATCAACGGTTCGACCTTTTTGGCCGCCTGCGGTTCGTGCTCAAGAACCCAATATTGGGATTTTCCCTTGCCGGACTGCATGGCGGTTTTGGCGGGGCGGTAAATTCGGGCAACCATCAGGTGTTAACCTTTCGCGTGGCGATTTTCAGCGCAATAAAGCAACTGTTGCACATGCGCTTCATCGCGCAAGTCCCATTTCAAACCGGTGGTCGGGGCAGCAAGATTCGAACTTGCGACCCCCTGGTCCCAAACCAGGTGCGCTACCAGACTGCGCCATGCCCCGTTTCCGGCTTTCGACCACGCCTATAGACCACGTGCGCGGCGTTTCGCAAGCTGAAACTCATGCTTTTTTGCATAATTGCCGTGCTGGCATCAAACCATACAGAGTGTGGAATTTTATCTTCTGGCTTTTGCCAAACCCTTTCACATTGAAAATTGCTTCAGGAGCGGTCCGCTCTTCTTTTTCAGCTTGAAGAAGCCAGCGTTTGCGTGGGGCCAAAAAACATCATCCCAGCCTCTTCGGACCTGATGCAGAGGTATTGTTCGTTCGGCATTTTCAAGACTGGCGAGAATATGATCTCGGCCATACCCCACCGGCAGATAAGGCGTGATGATTTGCTCCGCACCGCATGTGCTCGCGCAATCCGCCAGTTGCGAAGCTTCAGCGAGTTGAATGGCGTCTGCTGGCAGAGAGGCTTTGGTTCGCTGCGCCGCATCATCCAACGCTTCTTTCTCAAACCGGACAACGTTTTCCGATGCACCGGAACTGGTTCGATATCGTGAAACGGGCAGGGTGGCCAGGCCGACAATATGGGCTGTTTGGGGTATGAGATCGGCGGGACAACAATCATCTTCAGTGATCAGAACCAGGCTGGGCTTGGACCAATCCACCGGAGGCAACCCTGTGAGTGGTTTCTGTTCAGGTCGCTCTTCACTGTTTGGCGGGCGAGCGCTGTCTGCCAACGCGTTTGGCCCAGGCGAAAATCTGCCATTGGTGAACCTTTCGATGTTGGAGGCGCTGGCGAGATAGGTCTTGCCCACAGTGTGCCGTCCGCTCACCCAGCGCCAACTCAATGTGTTTGAGGCAGGATCGCCATCGAGCAGGTGTTTCAGGAAAAACGCCGCACCAAGCGTCCACGGCAAATCGAATGTGAAAACCCAAATCGAGGCGAACCACATGCGGGCATGATTGTGCAAATAACCCGTGTCGACCAGTTCGCGCGCCCAGAAATCGAAACAATCCATCCCCGTTTCGCCCTGAATCGCATTGTCATACAAAGCTTCCAGCGATTTGTTTTGACTAAGGGTTTCCCGGTCCCGAACCACTGTCTGACTGTAGTCGGACCAGACAGAGGGATGTTGTTCCAGCCAGCCTTTCCAATATGTTCGCCACAGGACTTCCTGAACAAATTTGTCGGCCTGACCGTCGGAATGCCCGCTTATGGCCCGCTGGGCGAGTTCCTCTTCCAGTATCAACCGCCTTCTTACAAATGGGGAAAGCCCGGAAACGTTCGAGTGATCATCTGGTCCAAGATCGCTGTTTCTCTCACGCGCATAATGCAAGCCCATGCGCGGGCGAAATCGATCTGCTACTTCAAGAGCGTGCGAGCGCGTTGCTGGAAAATAAGAATGCATGATTGAACAGGGCGGACTGAATTAAGCGGGTGCCGGCGCTTTCTAGGGGCCATTCTGACACACCGCCATGCGGCCTTTGCGCGCGAAACAAGTCGGTGTTCGCGTCAAAACGGTTTGGAGCGGGTATCAGCCTGACGGATTGACCTGCGTATACAGTGGGCGCTAGGTCGTCGCCACCGGGTCGGAATATTCAAGAGGCCAAAAGTGTCGCCCCTTCAAAGAAGTCGAAACAGCCTGAACGTGGTGATCAATCGTGCTTATCGTGATGTCCGCTTTCCGGAAATGACATTGTTGCCAGCGCCTGGCGTAAGCCTTGCGTTTGCGGCTGTTGTTATAGCCGCCATTGCCGTGTGTTTCTGGATGTTTGACGCGCCGACGGCGCGCGCTGCAAGGGCGCTGAGAGATGACAAAAGCACTATCACCGCATTTTTCAGCGCGACAACGGACATCGGCACAAGCACCTGGATATTGGTGTTGACCGCGATTGTCGCCCTGTTCATATCCGCTTCGAATTGGGCTGACCTGGATCGGCAAACGGTCATCCGGCGCGCAAAGCTGCATGGAAAGCTGAACTTCGTTTTCTTCACAGTCGGCATAACAGGGATTCTGGCAAGCCTGATCAAAAACACCATTGGTCGGGCGCGCCCAAAGCACCTGGAAGAACTGGGACCTTACGCATTTGACTTTGCTCGCTTTGACGCGCCGTTTGCAAGCTTTCCCTCTGGCCACGCAACGACGTTCGGTGCCCTTTGCATGGGGCTGTTCCTGCTTTTGCCGCGTGCCTGGGCCCCGCTGATTGCATGCTTTGCAATTCTGGGTGCCACAAGTCGCGTCATGGTGGGTGCTCACTATCCGTCTGATGTTATTGCAGGCCTGACATTTGGCGGCGTTTCAACCTTGCTGGCCGCACGCTGGCTGGCTCAGCGCGGTACGCTGTTTGCCCACACGAACGGCGTATTCCCCAGTTTAAAAAAGGCCGGGCGCGTTTAACTATCGAACCGCCGCAAGCCCGCGCTCAATGTCAGCTTTCAGATCATCGACATCTTCCAGCCCCACCTGAATGCGGATTGCTGTTCCATCATCAGGTCCCATGGCAACCACACGATCCTGAAAAGTCGGCATCACTGCCAAGCTTTCATAGCCTGCCCAGCTGTATCCAAGCCCGTGGATTTGCAGAGCGTTAAGGAATGCGCCGCATTCCTCCCTCGACCGGTCCTTGATAATAAACGTGAACAGGCCGCTGGCACCCGAGAAGTCTCGCTTCCAGAGTTCATATCCCGGATCGTCCGGCAGGGCAGGGTAGAGCACTCTTGAAACCTGTTTGTGGGATTGTAGCCAAAGGCAAAGCTCCATCGTCGATTTTTCATGATGGGCCAGTCGTACACCCATTGTGCGCAGCCCGCGCAGAACAAGTGCAGCATCGTCACTGCCTACGCACATGCCAAGTGCATGATTGCGGTCGAGAAGCCTTGGCCAGCAACGCGCGTTCGCAGAAACACCACCCATGAGAACATCAGAATGTCCGCCCGGATATTTCGTTAGTGCGTGAATCGAAATATCAACACCGTGATCCAGCGGTTTGAAAAACAACGGTGTTGCCCAGGTGTTGTCCATCATGACAACACAATCAGGATTGGACGAATGTGCCGCCGCGCTGATCATCGGTATGTCGCACATTTCAAACGAGTTGGAGGCTGGCGCTTCCAGCATGACGATACCGGTATTTTTGCGCATGAGAGCCGTGAACTCGGCCTCGCTCACGTGAGGTGAGAAATATTCAACCTCGATTCCAAGCGCGGAAACAATCGTGTCACAGAAACGGCGGTTCGGCGCATAAAGACTGTCGACAACCAGCATGTGCATGCCCGCTTCCGCAAATGCGAGAACCGGAACGCTGATCGCGGCAAGACCGGAAGGCAAAAGGATCGTCCCCTCAGCACCTTCGAGCGCGGAAAGCGCATCGGCGAGAGCATGTGTTGTTGGTGTTCCATAGGTGCCATAGGTGTATTTCTGCGTCCGGTCCCGCATGGTTTCATAGTCGGGAAACAGAACCGTGGACGCGCGAACAACCGGCGGATTTACAAATCCATGATAATCATGAGGGTTGTGGCCAAGGTGAGCGAGTCTTGTGTTGGTACCCGCAGTATCGATATCGAAAACCGAAGATGATTCGTCCCCGTTTTCATTCTTATTATTATTGCTCATGAAAGATGCGTTTCTCCGGCGTAAGGCTCACAGCGTTAACCGTGGGAAATTTTTCGTGCAATTGATTGCTTAAGGAAATCTTTCACCACTTGACCCGGCAGGCATAATATCATGTTATCGCTGCGTCAAAGAGCGAATGCTCGCACCTGTCGACCAGCAAAAGGTCAATGCCAAAAACGGCAGATGGGTTTGACGTAAGGGAGAAATGGGGTGAGAGGGGCGGCCAACAGGCCCATCCGCTTATCCATTTTTTGTATTGCGTTGCAGCGTTCGTGTTTTTGCCAAATCGAATTCATTTGATCATGGTTACAGGAAAGGCTGCCATCCCATGAAAACAAAACTACTCACACTCGCGCTTGGATCTGCTGCATTCGCTGCCGCTTCTTTCAGCGCATCTGCTGCAACGCTCGATGATGTAAAAGCAAAAGGCTTTCTGCAGTGTGGCGTTTCAACCGGCGTTCCCGGTTTCGCATTCACCGACGACAATGGCGACTGGCAGGGTTTTGACCCGGCTCTTTGCCGTGCAGTTGCTGCAGCCATCTTCGGCGACGCAACAAAAGTAAAGTTCACCCCGACCACCGGTAAGACTCGCTTTACAGCGCTCGCTTCTGGTGAGGTTGACATGCTGGCCCGTAACACGACTGAAACTTTCAGCCGTGACGTTGATCTGAAGTTCACCTTCGCACCGGTCAACTATTACGACGGTCAGGGCTTCATGGTTCGCAAATCACTGGGCGTGAACTCTGCTCTGAACCTTTCCGGCGCAACGATCTGCATTCAGACCGGTACAACAACCGAACTGAACCTGGCTGACTATTTCCGCGCCAACAACATGCAGTATGAGCCGGTGCCAATCGAAACCAACGCTGAAGCACAGGAAAAATACCTGGCCAACGCTTGCGACGTTTACACAACGGACGCTTCCGGCCTGGCTGCAACACGTGCTGCTTTCGAAAAGCCAGATGAGCACATCTTGCTTCCTGAAATCATTTCGAAAGAACCGCTTGCTCCTTTGACACGTCACGGCGACGATCAGTGGGCTGACATCGTCAAGTGGGTTCGCAACGCGCTTGTTATCGCTGAAGAAAACGGCGTGACTGCTGCAAATGCAGACGAAATGGCAACCAGCTCCAAGAGCCCTGAAGTGCTCCGCATGCTCGGTACCGAAGGCGAATATGGTGCAATGCTCGGCCTTGGCAAAACATGGGCGCTTGACGCGATTAAAGCTGGTGGCAACTACGGCGAGATCTTCGCTCGTTACATCGGTAAAGACACACCGGTTGGTCTGGAGCGTGGCTTGAACGCTCTGCCAAAAGACGGCGGCCTGCTTTACGCGGCACCACTGCGCTAAGCGGTTGAATAAATTGGGCGGCTTCCGAAAGGATAGCCGCCCTTTTTCAAACTGGCATATGCGGTTGGTTCTGTCCCGGATTGCAAAACCATCTTTAGTATTTCGAATTTCAGCAGTATTCGGCGAACAGCCGAAGGCTACCGTTCAATCCGAAAATGAAATTATGATCGGCTGATATTACGGTCGGCGCGCGAACAACGCGAACAACAGGGTGACACACGAATGACCGTTGCTGACAATTATGCTTTGGAGCATGAGCCGTTCCGCATAAGCATGCTGATCTACGATAAGCGTTATCGTTCTTACACCCTGCAATTCATCACACTCGGCATCTTCATGCTTGTCGGAGCATGGCTGATAGACAATGTCGTCAACAATCTGGCCGCTCTGGGCAAGGAATTTTCCTTTGGCTTTCTGTTCGACCCAGCATCCTACGACATCAACCAGCGCCTGATCGAATACACATCCCGCTCTCCCCACTGGAAAGCTGCGGTGGTTGGAATTCTGAACACGCTTGTTATCGCCTTTCTCGGTTGCATTCTGGCAACGTTTCTTGGAGTTCTGATCGGCGTTGCGCGCCTTTCGAAAAACTGGCTCGTCTCACGCTTGATGACCATTTACATCGAAGGTTTCCGCAACGTGCCGGTGCTGTTGTGGATCCTCCTCTTCAGCACCGCCTTTTCCGCCGCTCTTCCGTCACCGCGTCAGGCACCTGTGCTTCTTGGATCGCTGGTGCCAACCAACCGTGGGTTTTACATTCCCGCGCCGACATGGGGTGATGGCGCCGGGATACTTGCGATCATTTTTCTGTTGAGCCTTGTTGGCGTCTGGTTGTTCCGGCGCTGGGCTGCAGCCCGTCAGGCTGCAACAGGCGAAATTCTCCCGGTCTTCTGGATTTCGATGGCCATCATCATTTTGCCCACTCTGTTTATGTTTTTCGTGCTCGGACGCCCGGTCGGGTTGGATTATCCGGAACTGAAAGGCTTCAACTTCCAGGGCGGCCTTTATGTGCGAAGCTCATTCATGGCTCTCTGGCTTGGCCTGTCGCTCTACACCGCAGCCTTCATTGCGGAAAACGTGCGTGCAGGCATCCAGGCGATTTCAAAAGGGCAGACTGAGGCGTCCTACTCTCTGGGGCTTCCGCCAAACCGCACGATGAACCTGGTTATTCTGCCTCAGGCTCTCCGGATCATCATTCCGCCCCTGATCTCGCAATATCTGAATCTGACGAAGAACTCGTCGCTGGCGATTGCCGTTGGTTATATGGACGTAACAGGCACACTTGGTGGCATCACGCTGAACCAGACGGGTAAGGAGATGGAGTGTCTCCTGCTGCTGATGGCATTCTACCTCACCGTATCACTGCTCATTTCTGCGGCGATGAACGTCTACAACAACGCAGTTTCGTTGAAGGAGCGTTGAGAACAATGTCTGACACACACGCTGAAGTCGCCTTCGTCGCAAAAGAAGAAATTCCGGCCTCGCCACCTCCAAGCGATATTCTTGGCTGGCGCGCATGGGTGCGCGAAAATCTGTTTGCCACTCCGCGCGATACCATACTGACCATTGTTTTCAGCCTGCTCGTCATCATCGGGCTTTACGAGCTTCTTCCGTGGCTCGTTTTTGACAGTGTCTGGGTCGCCGACAGCATTCGTCAGTGCCGCGAAATAGACACCGGCGCGTGCTTTGCCGTTGTCACATCCCGGTGGAACCAGCTGTTGTTTGGCTTTTACCCCAGCGAACTTTATTGGCGGCCGGTGTTGGCTTTCGTTTTGATGTTCGTGGCTTTCGCACCGATCCTGCACGACAATCTGCCGCGTAAGATGCTTTGGTTTTCAGTCCTTTATCCATTGATCGCTTACTGGCTTTTGTGGGGTGGTTCACTTTGGACCGTAGTTCTGTTTGTTGGTGCGATTGCAGCGTCCTACTTCGTTTTTCAAGCTCTGAGTGCGCTGATAAACGGTACGCTTGCGATATTGGGCGCCCTTCTGCTTTTGGTCTTGTATTTTCTTTTTGCCCACGGATCGCTGGTTGATACACTGGCATCAACCGTCGGTCTTGTATTTCTCGCGCCCGTCGAATCCGCGAAATTTGGCGGATTCATGCTGACTTTCGTGATTGGTGTTACGGGCATCGCCATGTCCTTGCCGATCGGTGTTGTGCTCGCTTTGGGACGCAAGTCCGACATGCCGATTGTAAAGATGATCTGCGTGGGCTTCATCGAATTCATTCGAGGCGTGCCGTTGATCACGTTGCTTTTTGTTGCATCGACGCTGCTGAACTACTTCCTTCCGCCCGGCACGACGTTTGACCTCATCCTTCGGGTTCTGATCATGGTGACGCTGTTTGCATCTGCCTATATGGCAGAAGTGATCAGGGGAGGCCTCGCTGCTCTGCCGCGCGGACAGTATGAAGCGGCAGACGCACTGGGTCTGAACTACGCGCAATCCACGCGTCTTATCGTTTTGCCGCAGGCGCTGAAGATCTCCATTCCCGGTATCGTCAACACGTTCATTGGCCTGTTTAAGGACACAACGCTGGTTTCGATTATCGGTCTTCTCGACCCAATCGGAATTATGAACCCCATCCGATCAACATCTGAATGGAACGGAATCATCTGGGAACTGCCGCTCTTTATCGGGCTGGTGTTCTTCATTTTCTGTTTCACCATGTCCCGCTATTCCATGTATTTCGAGCGCAAGCTTGATACCGGCCACAGGAGCTAACCCCAATGGCACGCAATCCAAAATCGTCATCCAAAGCTCCCGTGAGCAAAGCCGCGAGCGCGCGCCGCGCCAGCGCTACGAAAAAAGCAGTCGCTGCTGCCAAAGGCAGTGTTGGCCGCGCGCCGGAGAAGGTTGCAAAACCTTCAAAGCCCGATGATCTGAAAATGATCTCCGGTGTTGGCCCAACGCTTGAGAAGAAGGTCAACAAGATGGGCGTGTGGACTTACGCTCAAATTGCAAACTGGAAAAAAGCCGAGATTGATCACGTCAATGAGTTCCTGAATTTCTCAGGCCGCATTGAGCGCGATGAATGGGTGAAACAGGCTAAGGCGTTGGCAAAGAATTCCCCAAATAGCGGTGAATCGAAATCAAAGGCAAAACCTGCGAAAAAGGCTGCTGTCAAACCCGCAACGAAGTCAAAAGCAAAACCGGCTTCCAGCAAGGCTGCGACCAAACGATCTTCCGTGCCCGCTGCGAAGCGCAGCAAAAGTGCATCGGCAGGCTCATCCGTCCCAGCTGCCGCTGTCGCGCCGGTTGCAGCCGTGGCATCGAATGGTGGTGCGGGTGGCAATGGCTCCGCTGCAGCATCATCGGCCAAGATGAGCGTGTCCGAAACGGATGTCGCGATTGAAATCAACGAAATGAACAAGTGGTACGGCGATTTCCACGTTCTGCGGGACATCAATCTGAAAGTCATGCAAGGAGAGCGCATTGTTGTGGCCGGACCGTCCGGCTCCGGTAAATCGACAATGATCCGTTGCATCAACCGCCTTGAAGAACATCAGCGCGGGCAGATCATTGTTGATGGAATTGAGCTTACCGGCGACCTTAAGAAAATCGATGAGGTCCGCCGTGAAGTTGGCATGGTGTTCCAACACTTCAATCTGTTTCCCCATCTCACCATCTTGGAAAACTGCACACTGGCGCCGATCTGGGTGCGCAAAATGCCTCAGAAGGAGGCCGAAGATATTGCGATGCACTATCTCGAACGCGTGAAAATTCCCGAACAGGCCAACAAATATCCGGGCCAATTGTCCGGTGGTCAGCAGCAGCGTGTGGCAATCGCGCGCTCACTGTGCATGAACCCGCGTATCATGCTGTTCGATGAGCCAACCTCCGCACTTGATCCTGAAATGATCAAGGAAGTGCTGGAAACTATGGTTGGTCTGGCCGAAGAAGGCATGACCATGATTTGTGTGACCCACGAAATGGGCTTTGCCCGCCAGGTGGCCAACCGGGTTATCTTCATGGATGCCGGTCAGATTGTTGAACAGAACGAGCCGGGCGAGTTCTTCGACAATCCCCAGCATGAGCGCACTAAGGAATTCCTCAGCCAGATCCTGCACTAAGCATTCGGGCGATCAAATTGGAATAATTGCGGCATGCGGGTGCATCGCTTTATGGCATGGTGGTTGAGAAGTACCGGCGCGTGCGCGGGCTTCTGATCAGGACACTGAAATACGTTTCCGCAGGCGTCATAACGCTCGTGCTGGTCGTGTTGTTCTATCTGGGAACAGCGATGTTGACTGCGCGTGTGCCCGCGCAGACGGCAGATGTCGAAAGGACGGGGGATGCTGTGAAGGTGCGGCTGCTCTTTGGTCTTCTTCACACCGATATCGCCCTGCCGGTCACGCCAGAATTGCGCCAGCGATTTGCGTTCCTCAATAAGACCGGTGTTCCGATGGAGCATCCCCAGTTGCAGAACATTGCGCTGGGCTGGGGTTCGCGCGCTTTTTACACAACGGCAGGAACCTATTGGGACATCAGGCTGTCGACTGTTCTGCGCGCGGCAACGGGCGACAGCGCCGTTGTTCGGGCCGTCGGCATGGGCGATCTCAGTCTGGCGCCAGACTCCGTCGAACTGACACTGTCCGCATCGCAATATGAACGGTTGCTGGCCGGAATTGAGCAAATTCTTGTGCGGCAGGAAGGTCGCGCAAACCATCTTGAGGCTCATTCCATCGGACCAAATGATGCATTCTTTGAAGCGCACGGACACTTCAATATTTTCAACCCATGCAATCAATGGGTGAACGAGGTTTTGCGTGGCGCGGGCGTGAAACTCGGAATGTGGACGCCAACCAGCCAAAGCCTTCGGGCGTCTCTTGCCTATTTCAACGGTGGTTCCCAGCCATAAACCTCCGCCATGCGTGCTTGCAGCGCAGATTGGGGCAGGAGCGGCATCACCAGATTGCGCGCAAGCGCAAGCGGCCCACCCATGTGATAAAGCGAGCGGTTTTTCTGTGCCAGACGCATGATCATCTTCACGCGCGGCAAGCGCCATTTTTCAAATTGCTGAAAGGCTGTTGGAAGATTACTGCGACTTTCCATGCAGCATGCTGCGAGGACGGACGCGTCTTCAATAGCGCATACACCACCTTGCGCTGCATGCGGTGTCATGGCGTGGGCTGCATCTCCAATCAGGCATAGCGGACCGCTTGCAAAACCACGTGAGTTTTCCATTGCAAAAATCGGCCATCCGCCCCAATTGCCATTGCTCTTTAACATGACCTGCACAGTCTCGCCCCATCTGGAAAATACGGAATCCAGATTTGTTTGCCGCGTGTCGGTCGTCCACCCTTTCGGTGGCGGAGCCTCTTTGTCCCATTGTGTTACGGCGACCACATTGACCAACTTGCCTTGGCGAAGTGGGTAGTGGACGACATGGGCATTGCGGCCAAGCCAGAGTCCCGTAGACGTCTTGGAGATGAAGTCAGGTAGGCTGTCCGCATCAATCAGGCTGCGCCATGCAATCCATCCGGAAAACCCGGCTGCCCCGCTTGTCGGAACCTGCTTTCGAAGCGCCGACCAAACCCCGTCGGCTCCGATCAAAGCCTGAGCCTGTGTTTCAAGGCCAATCCCGCCTCTGTTGGTCAAAACCGTAACGCCTCTGGCGTGGGTGGCCACATCTTCAACGGATTCGCCATATCGGATCTCGATATCGGCCCGTTCCTTACAAGCATTCTCAAGAATTTGGCCGAGATCCGCGCGATGAAACATCAGCAGTGGCGCGCCATAAGACGCGACAAAACCTGCACCCGCATCGAAGCGGGAGAGCAGAGCGCCACTTCTACCAGCATGGATATCAATGCTTTCAACAGCAAAACCAACGGTTTTCAGTGTCGGGTCAAGGCCGAGGTTCCGAAGGACCTTATAACCGTTTGGTGATATCTGAATGCCGGCGCCGCTTTTTGGCAGCGTGGAATGCTTTTCAAAGACGATGACATGGAACCCGGCGCGTTCCAGGCAAAGAGCGGCGGTCAGGCCCGCTATGCCAGCACCGGAGACAGCTATGAGGCGCTTTTCGCGGCCTGCCATCAGATCAATTCATCCGATTTGCCTCACACACGCAATCAGGCGTCAGTGTCTTGCAACAGGCAACCTTCCGGAATGCTCTCGTCCGCCTTCAGTTTTCCGTCGAACAAAAACAGTGTCGAGCAATAGGGGCACACCTTGTCGTTATCGTCACCCATGTCGAGAAAAACATGCGGGTGGTCATAAGGTGCGGTTGCTCCAATGCACATGAACTCTTTGACCCCGATGGCAATCTGAGGAGCGCCGTCATTGTTGTGAAAGTGGGGCACAATCGCTTTTGCCATGTCGCTTAACCTGCTCTTTGAAGGGTCGGTTCGATTGTGATTTGTGTAGCGCGTCACCGGGAATTTGCA
>JBCDDX010000025.1:0-52869 GCA_039180085.1 Pseudomonadota bacterium | reverse complement strand
GGCGATATCCTGATGCTCGACACAGGCCTCGTGCACGATGGCTATTTCTGCGATTATGATCGCAACTTCGCGGTTGGGGAAGCAAAACCGGCCGCGCAATCCGCACATGCTGCTTTGCTGGACGCGACGCAGGCCGGGTTCGAGGCTGCGAAAACCGGTGCAACAGCAGCTGATTTGTTCCACGCCATGAACGCGGTTTTGACCAGACACGGCGGTGCGACTGATGCCGGACGTCTGGGTCACGGCCTTGGCATGCAATTGACCGAATGGCCGTCGCTCATTCCCACCGACCACACCGTGCTGGAACCTGGCATGGTGCTGACGCTGGAACCCGGTATCGAAACGCGTGATGGTGCCATCATGGTTCATGAGGAAAATATTGTGGTTACAGAAAGCGGGCCAGTCAGACTTTCACCCTTCGCAAGTGGCCCTCTCCCGGTGATTTGATGGTGAAGACATGAGCACATTTTCTTATCAAACGGGCCCTGCTCTTGGAGAGGCCGCATCGCTGGGGCTGATTGTGCTTCAGGCTGATGAAACCATCGAGCACGATTTTCGTCGCTTGTTTAACGGACCAAATCATCGACTGCTGGTCAGCCGAGTGCCAAGCGGGTTGGAGGTGACCGGCGATACACTTTCAGAAATGCAGCAGACGCTTCCGGGTGCCGCAGCCCTTTTTCCCCGTTCCGTCAATTTCGATGTCATAGGTTATGGGTGCACGTCAGGTACCTCGGTGATCGGCGCTGAGAAAGTGGCCAATCTTGTCCGGTCAGCAACCCACACAAGTCATGTTACCGAGCCGGTCAGCGGGCTGGTGCATGCCTGCCGAAAGGCTTCGGTATCCCGTCTGGCGCTGTTGTCGCCCTACATTGCCCCGGTGAGCCAGGCCTTGCGCGATGCTCTTGCTGCCCAAGGCATCGAGACACCAGTGTTCGGCTCTTTCGATGAGGCGGAAGAGGAAAAAGTCGCGCGCATTGACCCGCGCTCAACCTATGAAGCTGCATTGGAGATCGGTCGTGATGACAATGCTGACGCGGTGTTTCTGTCATGCACCAATTTGCAGACACTCGATATTCTGGGGCCGCTGCAACAAGAGCTTGGTAAGCCGGTTTGGTCCAGCAATTGGGTACTGGCGCAACACATGGCCGAACTGACGGGTTGCTCGTTGTCTCGCACAAGAGCCTAGCGTTCCGTGAGCTTCAACTCAATGCGGCGGTTGCGGTCGCGTGCTTCCTGCGTGTCCTGATCATCAAGCGGTTGAAACTCACCAAACCCGGCAGCGACCAGCCGGTTTGCCGGCACGCCTTGCTCAATGAGATATTTGACCACCGAAGTGGCACGGCCTGACGAAAGCTCCCAGTTGTCGCGAAAACGGCCCGTGCCTGAAAGCGGAATATTGTCCGTGTGACCGTCCACCCGCAACACCCACTCAATTTCTTCCGGAATATCCTTGCCAAGCTCAATCAGTGCATTCGCAAGCTTCGTCATTTCTCCAAGGCCTTGCTCATTCAGTTGGGCACCACCAGACGGGAACAGAACTTCCGATTGGAAAACGAACCGGTCGCCAACCACACGAATGTCTTCGCGATTGCCAAGAATTTCGCGTAAACGGCCAAAGAAATCCGAACGGTAGCGGTTCAACTCCTGCACCCGCTGAGCCAATGCTACGTTCAGACGTTTGCCAAGATCGGCAATCTTTGTCGCGCTCTCACGGTCTTTCGTCTCGGACGCATCTAAAGCATCTTCCAGCGCCGCTATTTGTCGGCGCAGGGCTGATATCTGCTGGTTGAGCAATTGAACCTGACTGAGGGCGCGCTGGCTGATCTTGCGCTCTTGATCCAGAGTTTGAGAAAGAGCGCCGGCACGCTCTTCGGCTGCTCCTGCAGCGCCCGCACCTTCGTTTAAAAGCGTTTGTAAGCGACTGCGCTCTTCTTGCGACGAGGCAAGATTGGCCGTCAGCGATTTGATCTGGTCTTCGAGATCCTGCTTCGATGATTTTTCCAGAGCGAGCAAAGCGGTCAGTTCGTTAAGCTGGCTGTTCAGCCTGTCGAGAACTGTGTCTTTGCCCGAGATTTCCTGACTAAGAAGAAACTGAGCCAACACGAAGACGGAAAGCAGGAACATGATGGCCAAAAGGAGCGTGGACAGGGCATCCACAAATCCGGGCCAGTAATCGACCCCGCCGCCACCGCGCCGTCTTCTACCCACCGCCATGGTTCAGACCGCTCCCATCATGCGCCCGTTTTGGGATCGTTGGTGGATGAGGGTTTCGACCCGGCGGTGCCGCGATCCATGTTCGCGAGCAATTGCTTGATGTCTTCCTGATTTTGTGCCTGCCCCTCGACCCAGTCACGCAGCAATTGCTGCTCGCTGCGCATATGCTTGACGAGGCCCTGAATACCCTCCGCAAGTGATGCCATCGCTGCTGTGGTGCGCGACCCGCCACCGCCTTCCCGCACCTGCGCCACAAGACGTTCCATGGCCTGCGTCACATCCTGTCCACCGGCGGCTGCTTTGCCGATATCGCTGTTCACATCGGTAACTGTGGAGAGCCAGTTTTCCAGTTCCAGATAAAACCGGTTTTGTGCCTGCCCGGATTGTAGGTCGAGGAAACCGAGCACCAGCGAACCGGCAAGGCCAAACAGAGATGACGAAAACGCGGTAC
This sequence comes from Pseudomonadota bacterium, assembly GCA_039180085.1. Lineage (GTDB taxonomy): Bacteria > Pseudomonadota > Alphaproteobacteria > Rhizobiales > Rhizobiaceae > Pseudahrensia. Next base: position 50,204 of record JBCDDX010000025.1, on the reverse strand, counting down.
CCATACCATCGAGCGGAGCCTGCAATCCACTTTTCAAAGCATCAAGCACATCGCTTGAATCGCCGGAACGCGGGTCGAGTGAACCAATCGTGTCGCCAATGGACCCGATCGTTGCGAGCAGACCCCAGAACGTTCCAAGCAGGCCCAAAAAGACAAGCAGACTGATGAGATAGCGTGAAATCTCGCGGCGCTCATCAAGCCGATTGCCGATGGAATCCAGGATCGACTGGGCCGATCCGGTCGACAACGCCATATCGACAGATTTGTCGCCCAGAAGTGCGGCCATTGGGGCAAGCAGAACCGGCTTGCGCCGTCGCTCGCCGTCTTGGCCCTGGCGGAAAGAATTCACCCAGGATACTTCAGGCATCAGGCGGATGACCTGCATGAACGTGAGCAAAACACCAACGGCCAGAACACCAAGGATGAGGCCGTTGAGACCCGGATTGGTTGCAAATGCTGACGTGATCTGACGGTTAAGAATATACGCCAGAAAGCCCACCAACGCTGTGAATATGATCATGGCCAGAAGATAAACGCGCGGCGACGACAGTCTGTAAGCATCAAATTCTCGCGCCATACGTCGCTTCTCCTCACCGCATTGAAAGGCTTTGCAAAATCAATGCACGCCCATTCATCCCAAACACATCTGAATGTGCCCCAAGGGCACAGTTACACTGCATTGATCGCTCAATCTATGGCAAATCAACGCGCAGTTGAAAACAGCAAGTGGGTCAATTGATGGTCAGCCGTTATCGCCTGATCAGAATATCAGACAACGGGCAGAAACGGTTCATCCGACTGGCGCAGGTTCAAGACCTTCGGGCAGTGGTTTGTTGAGCAACTGGCGCAATTGCCCATGAACAAATTCGTTGCCTGCAACAATCCGGCCCGTCTCATACATGGAAGCCGATGGATCTGGTTCGGTCACAAACCCGCCCGCCTCGCGCACCATCAAAAGACCGGCTGCGATGTCCCACGGTTTCAAACCTGATTCCCAATAGCCATCGAAACGTCCGGCAGCGACATAGGCGAGATTAAGCGCGGCTGCACCCGTGGCGCGCACACCGGCCACACGGTTCATAATGCTGCGTTGCTCATATAAAGCCACTCCATGGCCCCTGCGATTGAGCGCAGGAACGCCGGTGGCGATCAGGCATTCATCCAGATCGCGTCTTGCAGCCACCCGCAGCCGACGATCATTCAAAAAAGCGCCACGGCCTTTTTCGGCAGTAAACAATTCCTCAGTTGCCGGATTGTAGATCACACCCGCCTCAAGCTGGCCGTTGCTTTCGAGGGCAAGCGAAACGGCAAAAAATGGATTGGAGTGAAGAAAATTGGTCGTGCCATCGAGAGGGTCAATGATCCACCGATGCTGCGAACCATTGTCGATCTCCCCGCCCTCTTCCATCAGAAAGTTAAAGCCGGGACGCGCTTTGTTGAGCCCGTCGCGTAAAGTCTTTTCCGCCTTGATATCGGCCTGCGATACGAAATCGCCCGGCCCTTTCAGCGACACCTGCAGATTTTCCAGTTCGTTATAGTCGCGGGTGAGCGACCGCCCGGCCTTGGTTACGGCTGCAACCATGACATTGATAAGAGCCGACCGGGCCATGACACATCCTGACTTTTTGTTGGATCAACCGCGCGTAAATAAATGACTACGCGTCAGCGCGGCGCACATAGGTGATCTCGTTGGTCTCAACGATGATTTTTTCGCCCGCACTGATGAACGGCGGAACCATCACCCGCACACCATTGTCCATGACGGCCGGCTTATACGATGAAGAAACCGTTTGCCCTTTGACCACCGGATCCGCCTCGACAATTTCCAGCGTCACAAAATCCGGCAGCCGGATGCCGATTGGCCGCTCTTCGTACATTTCAACGGTGACCTGCATTCCGTCCTGCAGGAACGCCGCACGCTCTCCTACAAATTCTGCCTGCAACTCCAATTGCTCGTAGGAAGTTGTGTCCATGAAAACCAGCATGTCGCCTTCGGCATAAAGATACTGAAAGTCTTTCTGTTCCAGACGCACTTTCTCAACGGTTTCCGAAGCACGGAACCGTTCGTTGAGCTTTGTCCCGTCAATCAGATTTTTCATTTCAACCTGATTGAACGCCCCGCCTTTGCCAGGCTTTACAGCATTGGTTTTCACGGCGACCCAAAGCCCGCCTTTGTGTTCCACCACGTTGCCGGGTTTGATTTCATTGCCATTGATTTTCATGTTGTGGACCCCGTGGTTTATGCGATGTGATGCTCAAATCGATTGCCGCAACTGCGCACTGACCGAGCGATTTCATTGCCGAGTGGAAGGCTGTTCTTCAATTGGTTTATGGTTTGCGCAACGCGTGCAGCGTTTTCCAGCTTCCTTGAACACACTTTACCGCGCGGTTCAAGAACCTGCGCGCCGGGACAGGCGGTTGGCGAGTTCGATGGCGCGTGTCTGATCAATTTTGGGCAAGGCTGAAAACTGCCGATCCATTTCCGCATCATTAAAACCAGCACGCCGAGCAACAATGTGCCATGCGCCGGCCTTGATGCGGTCAACGGAGGTGCCAACGCCAAAGGCATACATGCGCGCCAACCGGTTTTGGGCAATCACATTGTTTTTCGCCGCTGCCCGGGCAAACCAGATCAAGGCTGCTTTTTCGTCTTTTTCCCCGCCGCGCCCATTTGCAGCCCAAATTCCCAACTGAACCTGCGCGGTGTCAAACCCGCCAACAGCCGCCTTTTCAAGCCATTCCCGCGCCAGCTCGTCGTCGTTGAAGTTCACGCCCTTCGCCTCAGCATGAATATTAGCCAGCGCATATTGAGCGTCAGCCAGGCCCGCTTCCGCTGCTTTTTGATACCAGGGCAATGCCTGTTTGAACCCGGCCCAGGTTGGCCGATTGTTGGTGATCAATTGCGCCAGATTGAACTGCGCACGTACGTGGCCCGCTTGCGCAGCTTTTTCCATAAAGGCTTGCCCTTCCGCCTTGTCAAGCGGCGCGTATTTGCCCTGCAAAAGAATATTGGCATACGCGAACTGCGCCTGACTGTTGCCCGCATCAGCTGCAAATCGATACCATTCAGCCGCCTTTTCGCGGTCGCGGGCAACGCCCTGTCCGTTCCAGTACAACTCAGCAATCAGGGTTTGTGCAGCAGGATCACCCGTTTCGGCACGCGGAAGCGCCAGTTGAAGTGCCGTAAGGTAGTAACCACGCTGATAGGCTCCAAACGCCAAATCGGCCGGTCTGTCCGATTTCGGTTCTGTCGTATCCGCTTCGCTATTCGCGCCAGGCCGTAAAATCGGGCCCTCTAACTCAGGTCCATCCAACGGCTTGGTAATCGGCGCCGATGTCTGAGCCAAACTTTCGCTGTTCGTTCCAAGGAACATGGGAACAGCGAGAAACAGGGCTGCGCAGGCGGCCCGTGGATCAGGCATCAGGAGATTCAAAACGTGGCGCATGGTCATTCAGCAATGCATTGGCCTGCGCAACGCGGCGCGCGGCCTCCCCAGAGTCAACGATGCTCGTGTCGGTTGAAAAAATGGCATTTTCAAGAGCAACAAAGTCTGCTCCCGTCTGCGAAACCGCAACCACGCTTTCTAGATCAGAACCACCGCAGACAATGCAGGGCAGTTCCACCATGGCCGACCACCAGGCCCCAAGATCAAGGTTTTTGGGATGCGGTTCGGGGCGGATGTCACCGCCCGGCTTTCCAAACATCACGTAGTCCGGCTGCATCTCTCCCAAAACCAATGCGTTGTGACGGGTCTTAACATTGCCAGCACCGACGAGCATTTTGGGTGTCAGGCGTTCAACTGCATCCCGAACTGCATCCGGGTCTTGCCCCAATTGCAGGCCATCAGCACCAATGCGACCCGCAACCCGCGTGTGTTCGCTGACAAGAACCGCAATTCCAGCCGCTTGTGCCGGCCCGACAATTTTTCCTGCAGTCGCCAGAAAGCGTGCTTCATCTGCATCGCCCGGCGACAGAATGAGGGACGCCACATCGCCAGCACTGAAAATGGATGTTAGCTGTTCCGCGTCGAGCGCAGCCAGCCTGTCCACTTTGTCACCGGTCGCCATGAGAACCAGCCGACACCGGTCATGCACGGAGACGTTCTGGCCAGAATTGTTTGATGAAACCGTCATGCAGCGGGCATAACCGCGCTTGGGCCATGCGACAAGTGCTGTTTTTGCTCATCGCCTGCTGACCAACAGTCTGCATTTCATCAAACGTTCAGGAACGCTCAGCAGAAAGCCAGCAATGGGCAACGGTTTCAAAGCCAGTCGTCACAGCCTTTAGACAACAGATAAAGGCTGATCACCGGTTTAAAATTGAATTGGTGCTCAGTTGCGCGTGTTACTGAGCTTGAGGATCTGGTCTTTGATTTGCAATTTGCGCCGCTTCAGATCGGCAATTTCGGTATCGGACGCTGAGGGACTGAGAACCAGCGAACTGAGTTCACCTTCCAGTTTTTGGTGTTTGCTCTGAAGTTGCTCAATATGCGCATCTAAAGACATTCGTTACCTCCGGTTGTGGTTTCACTCCTGCGTCAAAAAAGTGTCACATAATCGCGAATCTGTCGAGTTGCAGATTTCGCATTGCGCACACCAAATCGCCATATCTGCATCAAAAATTAGAGAGCCGAAGGATGATCGGATAAACCTCACGAGCTTGCTGTTGTTCGCTGATAAACCGGTGCCAACGCGCGCAACCCTCTTGGCGATTGGTGATGAAGCGGTTAGAACCGCGCCTTCACAGGAGGTTGGGCAAGCATGCAGGATGATCAGGATCAGGCGGAACTCAAGGTCAGGCTGGCCAAGCTGAACCTTGAGCACGAAGATTATCATACCGCCATCGACGCCATGATCGCCCAGAATTGTGATCCCTTGCGCATTCAGCGCATGAAGAAAAAGAAACTGGCCATCAAGGACCAGATCGGCAAAATTGCCTCTCGTATTATTCCGGACATTATCGCATGAGCACCTCGAGATCCGGCGCCAAAGTCGCAATCATCATGGGCAGCCAGTCAGACTGGGACACCATGCGCCACTGCGCTGATACGCTGCAAGAGCTTCAGATTGCGCATGAGACTGCCATCGTTTCCGCGCACCGGACGCCGGACAGAATGTTTGAATTTGCCCGGTCTGCGAAAGAAAACGGTTTTGACTTGATTATCGCAGGCGCCGGTGGGGCCGCCCACCTGCCGGGCATGGTGGCCGCGCTCACACCCCTGCCGGTCTTTGGTGTGCCGGTTCAATCCGCAGCCCTGTCGGGAAAAGACAGCCTTCTTTCAATTGTTCAGATGCCCGCCGGTATTCCCGTGGGAACGCTCGCCATCGGCAAGGCCGGGGCGACAAACGCGGCTCTGCTCGCCGCAGCTGTTCTCGCCCTTCATGATGATGAACTTGCCATTCGTCTGGACACCTTTCGTGACCGGCAGACGCAGGCCGTGGCAGAAACACCCCATGACAATTGATTCGCCGCTTCCACCCAACAGCACAATCGGCATTTTGGGAGGCGGACAATTGTGCCGGATGCTGGCCACAGCAGCGGCTCAACTGGGGTTTCGAACCATAACTTTGGACCCGGACCCAAATGCCCCGGCAGCACAGGTTTGCAATGACCACATCGTGGCAGATTATACCGACGCCGATGCCCTCGACAGACTCGCACAACAAAGCGATGTGACGACTTACGAATTCGAAAATGTGCCATTGCAGGCCGCTGAGCGAATTGCAGGACACACATCACTTTGCCCACCTGCAAAAGCGCTTGAGGTTTCCCAGGACCGGCTTTCAGAGAAGATGTTTCTGCGCCAGGCCGGTCTTAGCGTTGCACCGTTTCATGCCATCGAGACTGTTGATGATCTGGTGGCCGCAACCGCAGAATTTAACGGCGGGGTGCTGAAAACACGCCGTTTCGGCTACGATGGCAAAGGGCAGCATGTCTTCGATGGCGCCTGCGATGAGTCGGCAGCCGACAAGGTGATGCAGTCCATTGGCAGCGGACCTTACGTTCTGGAAAAACGCATTCGGTTTGAGGGTGAGTTCTCTGTGGTCGCCGCGCGCACTCAGGTCGGCGAATTTCGCGCATTCGAGCCGGCTTTGAATGTGCATCAAAACGGAATATTGCGGTCTTCCACGGTGCCCTCAGGCCTGCCGACTTCGTTGCTGGAACAAGCGACAGCGATGACCCAAAACCTGATGGATGAATTGAATTATGTCGGTGTCATCGGGGTCGAGTTTTTCTATGCGCCCGGCGAAGACGAGGTGCTGCTGGTCAATGAATTTGCGCCGCGGGTTCACAATTCAGGCCACTGGACCGAGCATGCCTGCTTTACATCCCAATTTGAGCAACACATCCGCGCGATTTGCGGATTGCCGTTGGGTGCACCTGATCATCAATTTGATTGTGTGATGGAAAACCTGCTGGGTGACGAGGCGAGTGCGATTGCTCCTTATCTGGCCGACCCCAAATGTAGGGTTACTCTTTACGGTAAGACCGAGGCACGGCCCGGCCGGAAAATGGGGCATATGACCAGACTGGCCCGCTGAAACAGAATTAAAAGGTTTCATTGGACTTCTGCGGGCCGGGCGATGACCAAAAAAGGGCATCGAACACCCGTCAATGGCTGGACAAATTCATCACAGACTGGTAGTTGCTCTTTCGAATTGGTCTCGCAAGGGACCGAGAACAAGGTTCTGTGGCTGCTCGTCAGCTCCCGGATTCTGGGTTGAGCCTCTTTCTTTCAAGTTTAATACCAGTCGAAACGGAAAAGCCCGTGCAAGTCGTCGTACGTGACAATAATGTTGACCAAGCCCTTCGCGCTCTGAAGAAAAAACTTCAGCGGGAAGGCGTATTTCGTGAAATGAAACTCCGGAATTTCTACGAAAAGCCGTCGGAAAAACGCGCCCGCGAAAAAGCGGAAGCCGTTCGTCGTGCCCGTAAACTGGCTCGTAAACGCGCCCAGCGCGAAGGTCTGATTCCCGGTAAGCCATCACGCTAAAGCGCGATTTTAGAACTCGGTTTTCGGGTTCTAAAGCGCTTGTTGCAGGCAAGTCATCTTGCTGAAACACTGCGCCTTATTGCTGATGCAATCATGATGAATGAGGGTGGCCGCAGGAGCGTTGCTGCCCTCTTTTTATTGGAAGAGCTGAGGCGAACAACACTCAGCGCTTTTTTCGGCAGCAGTCCTGATTATAATATGCCGTAATTGTTCATTCGGGTGAAACGGGGATTGTTCCAATTTCATGATCACGTCAGCGCTCAAGACCTTTGGTCGTTTGAACAGCAAAAGTCCGACCAAGTGCGGACTCCCGGCTGTTGCGATAACGGCGTCTCTGCTGTTTTTGACAGCATGCACCGGCACAAGCGCGGTCAGCGGTCTGAGTTTCGACAAGGAACAAGGTTCGGCTGAAAATATTCAGTCACTCACGGCTGTCGTGAATGCCAATCCACGCGATGCTGAAGCCTACAACGTGCGTGGCAGCGCCTACGGGCGGGCGGGCAATTTTCAGGCCGCGTTGAACGACTTCAACACAGCAATAAAGTTGAACCAACGCTACTATCAGGCTTATTCGAACCGGGGCCTGGCCTATAAGCGAACGGGAAATCCGCAACAGGCCGTAAAAGACTATAACGCTGCACTCGCCATCAATCCGCAATACGAGGACGCGTATATCGGACGCGGTGATGTTTATCGCGCCGCAGGTCAGCCCCGCGCCGCATTGCGTGACTACAATCAAGCCATTGCGCTTGGAACCACCAATCCCCGTGCGTATCACAATCGCGGATTGCTACTGCAGAAAGACCGGAACCACACCGCAGCGATTGAAGACTTCTCGAAAGCGATATCGCTGGCCGATCAGCAGGCCGAACCCTATAACGCGCGCGGGTTGTCCTATTTGGCGACAAATGCAACGCAAAACGCGTTGGACGATTTCAACACCGCTTTGAAAATCGATCCCGACTATGCCGAAGCATGGACCAACCAGGCTTTGGTTTATGAACAGCGCGGTGATAAGAAGCGCGCCTTTAAATCCTACGCCCGCTCGGCCGCTCTTAACGCGGGTTATCAGCCCGCACGCGATGGTATGAGCCGCACACGCGGCTCATAAATCAAACTCACGCTCAGCGAAACTGCCGCACGCGCGGAAGGGCGATTTATGCTCTTGAACAATGGGAAGTCAGATATTCCAAACCGCTTTGGAATATCTGAGAAAAATAAGTCAGGCCAAAATGCGTGCTACTATCATCAAGACGATGAAAGTGAGAATGCCGCCTAAAGCACCACCGCCCATAAAGAAGCCGACAGCCATTGCAACCAGCAATGCGATGTTGAAGAAAACACCCCATTTTGTCAGCCAAAGGAACATGGAATAGGTCTGCTCATGTTCTGGGTAATCCATCGGAGCACCGTTTTCGTTGTTCACTTCATATATCTGATCAGCCATAGATCTTTTTATCTCGAGCTTTGCACAGGGCAGGTTTCTGAGGTTCAGATACACCAGCCTGTGACACATTGGCAAGGCTTCAAAACACTGGATTTACAGTTCCCTTGCTTACCGGAATAGGGCATTGGTTCTTCATCATTCCATGCATCAAATCCGCCAAAAATGTCTGAAAACTGCAAACAAAAAGCAGACCGTCTCAACAGCAAATACAACCACCAGATCCCACAAATGGTTCCCGGCAATAAGCAAGCTTATTCCGCATACCTTTCATGGGTCTTTCAAAATGCCGCACCCTGTTCAACACAATGAGAGGTGCATTTCTCCAGCTAGCGCTGGTCTTCAAGACCAATATTTCTTCACACAGCAGTTACGATTAACTAGCTGGTCGCCGTGGCTTTTTTGAAGAATAGAGGAGTGCCGCTTGCCAGTGTGCAGTTCATGCGGTCTTTGGAAATCAATTGGCAATCTGCACTGTTTCGGCCACTGCTGGCACCAACGAAGTCGAGTTTAATCTGCGTTATGGAACTGGCCTGATATGTCCCCTTGGCCAACAGTTCATTGGGGTCGGTGCGATTTCGGTCATAGGAAGCGAATTGTCCGCCACGGAAGAGCGCCTGATAACCAAGCTCTGTGCCATCCTGTTTGATCGGCTGCCAGATGCCGTCAATATCTGCAATGGTCGCAACAGGGGTTAATGCGCTCGCATTGGGGCCACCAACATTGCCGCGCGGTGAACCGACATTGCCTGACTGACATGCCGAAAGTGCAAAAGCCGCTGCCAAAACAGCGCCAAGAGCTGCCTTATTCGCGCCACTTGGACTGGTGGATCTGCTGAAAGAAATACGCATCTTGAAATACCCCGTCGAAACTCTCCGATCGTGAAACACCTAAAACCGTCAGATTTATGGCGCTTCGAAGTCGGTTTTACTCAATTTCGGTTCTGATAAACCATTTTTCGGAAAAGCGGAACCACACAATGACTCGGTCGCACCACTATGAATTATTGATCTTCGAATGCTCAGGCCTCATCAAGCATCTCAAGCTCGTCGATCATCCCTTCAATGACCGCAAGTCCCTTTTTCCAGAAGGCCGGCTCACTCGCATCCAGCCCAAACGGTGCGAGCAACTCCGAGTGATGTTTCGTACCACCCGCTTTCAACATCTCGAAATATTTGTGTTGGAAACCGCTTTCTGAGTTCTGATAGACCGCGTAAAGCGAATTCACCAGACAGTCGCCAAAGGCATAGGCGTAAACGTAAAACGGGGAATGGATGAAATGGGGAATGTAAGTCCAGAACGTTTCATAACCTGCACCCAACTTCACCGCCGGGCCCAGGCTGTCATATTGGACAGACATCCAGAACTCACCAAGCTGTTCTGATGTCAGCTCGCCATTGCGGCGTTCTTCATGAACTTTGCGTTCAAACAGATAAAACGCAATCTGCCGCACGACGGTGTTGATCATATCTTCCACCTTGGCGGCCAGCATGGCCTTGCGTTCATCAACCGTCTGCGCCTTGTCCAGCAGCGAGCGGAATGTCAGCATTTCCCCAAATACACTTGCTGTTTCAGCAAGCGTGAGCGGTGTTGAAGCCATCAGTGCGCCCTGCCGTGCAGCAAGCACCTGATGCACTCCGTGTCCCAATTCGTGCGCCAGCGTCATCACATCACGCGGCTTGCCCTGATAATTCAGCAGAACGTAAGGGTGCGCAGAAGGCACGGTCGGGTGCGCGAATGCGCCAGGCGATTTGCCTGCCCGAACCGGCGCATCAATCCACGATTTGTCGAAGAAATCCTGGGCGATGTTAGCCATTTCAGGCGCGAAGCCCGCATAGGCATCAAGCACCGTTTCACGGGCTTCCGCCCACGCAATGTGCCGTTGCGGCCCTTTTGGAAGCGGTGCATTGCGGTCCCAGTGATTGAGAGCGTCCATGCCCATCCAGCGCGCCTTCATGGCGTAATAGCGATGTGAAATATTTGGGAACGCCTGCTGGACAGCTTCAACAAGCGCGTCAACGACAGAACGCTCAACCCGGTTTGCGAGATGGCGGCCATCTGCAACATCGTCAAAACCGCGCCAGGTGTCGCTGATCGATTTGTCTTTAGCCAGCGTGTTGGTGATCAGCGTGAACAGGCGCAGATTGTCACTGAACGTTTCAGCGAGCGCATCTGATGCCTGTTTGCGTACGGCACTTTCCTTGTGCTGGAGAAGCCCAAGCGTCGGCTCAATCGCCAGTTCTTCACCCTTAACGTTGAATCGCAGGCCTGACATCGTTTCGTCAAACAGTCGATTGAAGGCGCCTGCCCCCGTGGCCGATTTCTCAAGAAAGAGTTGTTCAATCCTGTCGTCCAGCTGGTATGGCTTGTCCAGACGAAGATCGACCAGCCAGGGGCGGTAGTAAGCCAGCGGCGCGCTCGCTTCCAGCGCCTCGTCCATGCGTTCGGTCGTGATCTTGTTCAGTTCAAGTGTAAAAAACAGCAAATGGCTGCTCGCGCGGGTCAAGCGCTCCTGAACATCGCCGTAGAATTTGGCATTCACCGGATCGGACGAATCTCCGGCATAGATCAAACCTGCATAGGAGATCAGTCGGCCCAGTTTTTCCTCAAGCTTTTCGTAATCCGCGATGGCTTGTGCAAGCTGGTCACCACCCCCTTCAAGCAAGCTGTCGAGTTTGCCTTTGTATCGCTCTTCGAAATCCGCCGCGTCGCTCACACAAGTCTCAAAATCTGACTTGAACGCATCCGACTCCATGCCCGGATAAAGGTCGCTCAGATTCCATTCCGGCAAAACACCCAGATCGACCGCATCATCTGATTCGGCCGCCTTGCTGAAAACGGGTTTGGAGTGGGTGGAAAGTCGGGCGTCAGAATTGAAAACAGGCATGACGGGCTCCGGAACGGGCAATAAGGACAAATAATTGGCAGGAATAAATCAAACCGCTGCCGCGTTAATAGATTGTTCATCGCAAACGTTAAAGGACAATTCAAAGCACTGTGCCATTTTGAGATGGATTGAGAATGTTGGTTAACGATTGACCCTCGCAATTCTCGCGTCTCAAGCGGCCAAAGAGATAAAACGCGCAAAGGAATGTCCATGCCACGCTCTATTCTGATTGTTGACGATGAGCCGGTTCAGCGCCGCCTGCTGGAAAATGTCGTTAACAAAATCGGTTTTCGGGCAGTGACAGCCGAAGACGGTGAGCAAGCCCTGGAGCTTCTGGCAAACGCGGAAAAAGATCAGGTCGCTGCGGTCATTCTGGACCTCGTTATGCCCGGCCTTGATGGTATGGGCGTTTTGGAACGGATGCGCGATATGAACGCCGCTCCGCCAGTCATCGTTCAAACGGCGCAAGGCGGCATCGATACAGTTGTCAGTGCCATTCGGGCCGGCGCGGCAGATTTTTGCGTTAAGCCCGTATCGTTCGAGCGGCTGAAAATCTCCATTGAAAACGCTTTGAAAATGAACGCAATGGAAGATGCAGTTCGCAAAATCCAAAAAAGCGCCAGCGGCCATTTCACTTTCGACGACATGATCGCAAACAGCGAACAGATGAGCCGCGTCACCAGTTTGGGCAAGCGAGCGGCAGGCTCGAAAATTCCGGTTCTCATTGAGGGTGAATCCGGCGTCGGCAAAGAGGTTATCGCCCGCGCAATTCAGGGAACCAGTGACCGAAAGGGAAAGCCTTTCATAACGGTCAATTGCGGTGCACTGCCGGAGAACCTGGTCGAAAGTATTTTATTCGGCCACGAGAAGGGTGCTTTCACGGGCGCGAACTCATCTCACATCGGCAAGTTCAAAGAAGTCGACGGCGGAACACTTTTTCTGGATGAAGTTGGCGAACTGACGCCCGACATTCAGGTCAAGCTGTTGCGGGCGATTCAGGAAGGCGAGATTGACCCGGTTGGTGCCAAGCGTCCCGTGCGCACAGACTTCCGTCTGATTTCAGCAACCAACCGCAATATGATTGAGATGGTGACATCTGGCCGGTTTCGCGAAGATCTGTACTACCGCCTTAATGTCTTTCCCATTATGGTTCCGCCCCTGCGCAAACGAAGACAGGACATTGCACCTCTGGTGCGGCATTTCACGGCGCGCCTCAGTCTTGAAGAGGGACGCCGAAAGATCAGCGGCATTCATCGCGATGCGCTGGAGCTCTTGGAAAATCATGACTGGCCAGGCAATGTTCGCCAGCTGGAAAACACTCTGTTTCGTGCAATCATATTGTGCGAGGGCGACGAATTGACGGTGGATCATTTCCCGCAGATTTCGTCATCGACCCAACCGGACGCAATAGCTCACGACGCCCATTCCCACCCGCGCCCGGGATTGACCGGCGCACCGACAATGATCGCACCACCTTTGGAAACGGTCGTTCATTTCGACACAATGGATTCCCATTCCCCCGACCCAGCGATCGTTGGAAATAGTCAATCTGCGTCCAAAGACATGGTCACCATGCTGAACCATTCAGGCACGATCAGACCTTTGGACGAAATCGAAAAGTCGGCGATTGAATTCGCGATTGATCACCACAATGGCCGTATGACGCGGGTCGCCAAAAGCCTTGGAATTGGCCGGTCAACGCTTTACCGCAAGTTGAAAGAATACGGTCTTGATCAGACCCGCGATGAGATGGAACAAACGAGCGGTTGAGAAATCTCTCAGACGGGCTGAAGCGAGTAAACTATTCACACCCACAACTTCCCAAAACAACACTGCAACCCTATATTAACCATGCTGGGGCACATTGTTTACGGTCATTAATTGACCACAGTGTTCAGCCATAATTTTGACTTGCAGTTCATATAACCGAACCGCAATCCGGATTACGTCTTGGGTGGTGTCGTATTTTGCCAGGTGAATTCATGCGGTCGGCCAAGACCATAGCAGTACGGGTAATTTGAGATTCAATGCTGCGCTTGAGCCATGTCCCTAAAACCGATCAGTCTCGGCAGCGTGTCTCTCACGCTGTTCGCAACCACGCGCTTATGTTGCTTGCGGTGTTTGTCTGGTCGGCTCTGTCATTGGGTTATCCGCTCGCCACGGCTCAGGCTGAAACACGCACACTAAAGATGTATTTCACGCACACCAAAGAGAGTGCGACTATCACATTCAAAAAGAACGGGCGATACATTCCATCAGGTTTGAAAAAAGCCAATCGGTTCTTAAGAGACTGGCGTCGTAAAGAACCGACGAAGATGGACCCGGAGCTTCTGGATCTCCTTTGGGAGGTTTATCAGCGTTCGGGCTCGCGCAAACCCATTCACGTCATATCCGGCTATCGCTCGCCACGCACCAACAATATGCTGCGCAAGCGTGGCCGCAACGTTGCCAAGACCAGCCAGCATACGCGCGGCAAGGCGATTGACTTCTTCCTGCCGGATGTGAAAGTCACCAAACTGCGCGAATTGGGCCTCAAAGCGCATCGTGGCGGCGTCGGTTATTACCGCGGTTCCTTTGTTCACCTTGATACCGGTCGCGTTCGCCACTGGCCGCGCATGAGCCCGAAACAGCTTGCTCGTGTGTTTCCGAGAGGCAAAACAATTCACGTGCCGAGCAATGGCAAGCCCATGAAGGGTTACAAAACAGCCATGGCCAACCTGAAGGCGGGCAAAAACGCCGACGGGTCGCGACGCAAGTCGCCGCAATCGAGGTCGCTTCTGGCATCAATCTTCCGCAGTTCCGGCAATGATGGCGATGAAGATGAAAGCCCTGCAAACAACCGGGCCAAGCCGAAACCGAAAAAGCCCGCAGCAAAACCGGTCGCTGTCGCGAGCGCCACAGTGCCTGCGAAGCCGAAGCCTGATGGCGTAGACCCGTTTGCCGTTGAGTTGAACAATGCCCAAAACAGCCGTCCGCCGGCTGAGACCGACGCAACTCCGCAGGATAGTGAAACATTGCTGGCATCCATGCCTGCAGACAAGCTGGCCGTACCAAAATTGCGGCCGGGCGCGCGACCCGCGCCTGCTCCAGCTGTGGAACTGGCAGCATTGACACCGGCACCATCAGCACCGGGCGAAGCGATTCTGGCGACACCGCCTGCTGCATCCACCATTCTGCGCCCGCCAGCAGAGCTTGGCACCTCTCCGGCGGCTCCGCAGCAGTCTGATGCTGAATTGGCAAATCTGAAATCCCGCCTTCAGACCGCATTGGCACGAGGTCGCGTGAAAACAGCAGCCGAACGTGCAGTAACCCTGCAGGCAGCTGTCGAAAGCCAGCCACAGGATGCAAGATCGCTGGCCTCCATCCCAACAACTGTTCCGGTGCCGCGCTGGAACCAACAGTCCCCGGCTCAGCCCGCAGTTTCTCGTCAGGAAATCGCGTCGATTGCCAAAGCGACACAGGAACAATTGGCGATATCGCGTCGTCTCGGCGTCGCTGACGATCGTGCATCTGACTTCGTGAAAAAGGCGTCACTGCAACCGGAAAGCCCGATTGCGACCGCCATCCCGGTTTCGCGCAACCGTGTCGCGGCGGCCCAGACGAGCGAGATTGTGACAACGCCGAAGCCGGAAGGGCGGGTTGTTTCCACCCGCAATGAAGCGTCAGTGCCGGTTCCAAAATCGCCTTTGAAAACAAGATCACCATCAGCCAATGGCGAGTTGCGATTTGCGGACCGCAGCACGATGCCTGCCGAACTGCATCTTGGTGATCTCGATGGGCGGTCGGTCAAATCCTGGGCTGTCGCATCTTCGACCCGGGTGGGCCCTATGGCCACGCTCACAGCACCTGAATATAAGCGGAGCACGCAACGTTTGGCGCCGTCTTCAGTCTACTCTCAGGGTTTTGCAGACAATCGCGCGCCGTTGCGCTCTGACAGATTCAGCGGTCGCTCGCTGACACGGGTTGCATTCAACTATTTCGGATACACCAACTAGCCATCTGCGCTGGCCTGGGTTGAACTGGATTGCGTGTGGCTAACCGCGAAAACGCAAATCAAAAGCAGTTTCCAACAATGCGTGTTGCGATGCCACGGGATTATCTGCCTGTTCGGCCTCGTCCGTACCGCGCCGATAAATTTCATCATCAAGGGTGCGCACCCGCTTTTGCAGGGCAATAGACCGGTCAATCAGGGATATGAACTGGGACGGCAACTCGTCCCAGCCAGAGCCAAGGCGTCGGCTGGGCAATTGATCAAGGCGCACATTCTTCTTTTCGTCGATGACCTGCTCGACCGACATTTCGCCTTCACCAACAGCCCGCTGTAACAAAAGCCAGGATGCAAGCTGCATCAGACGGGTGGTCAGACGCATCGATTCCGCACCGTAAAGTCCGGCTGCAGCCGGTGACAGGCCCTTAGCAGCTGCCCGCCCTTCCCCATCAAGGAAGCTTGCTGTCTCTTCAACCAGGTCCATTCCGCCGGAAAACAGCTCCGCAAACTTTTGCGAAGCGGCGAAATGCTCAGCCAGCCGAACCGGATTTTTTTGATCTTCAGACATCATGCCATCTCACCCTTATCGGGGCCAAACTAGGGCCAACCATGGGGCGAGGTAAAGCGCTGCGCGTCAACGTGCACAGCTATGGGTCGAAAAATGGGTAAAAAAAAGAGCCGCTAGCGGCTCTTGAAAGTTGTCAGAGAAAATCGCTTCAATGAAAATCCACCATCGCGACAAGTTCGCCAATAACGAACATCATTAACCTAAACACAATTGATTAACCAATCCTTAACAAGGTTAACAAACCCAAAACAACTTTATTTGCTTTTGAAGAATGCTTGAGCTGACTGAATACTGTCTTGCTTTCTTAGTTTTTCAGCTTGCAAACGATCAATTTCCGAGCGAAGCGCATCCACACGTTCATCGATGTCCTCAATCGAAAATGTGGACAAATCCTCGCCAAGGACAATGGTGTTTACAGGTTTGGCGGGTTGCAGGTCATCCATTTTCAAACACTCCTCGCAGTCGGAACAACCCCGCCACTATTGCATTTCAAAGCATTGCAGCCTATAGCCGATTAACTTCCCAAAAATCGTGGCGCTCCACGGCCCGTTCCTCCCAGAACGAGCGAACGGGGAAGATATATGTTCGGCCCATAAAGGCCACTGAGAGAGGAAATCAGCATGGCAACGACCCTTTTGATGCCCAAGGCAACTGCAGTTTGGCTGGTAGACAACACCGCCCTCACATTTGAACAGATTGGTACCTTCTGCAGCCTTCACACGCTGGAAGTGAAATCAATCGCTGATGGCGATTCTGCGCAGGGCATCAAAGGCCTTGATCCGATTGCAACAGGACAATTGACCCGGGACCAGATCAAGGAAGCCGAGGCTGATCCAAGCATTTCACTGAAGCTGCTTGAGCCTAAAGTGAAAGTGCCCGAGCTTAAGAAAAAGGGGCCGCGCTACACGCCGGTTTCGCGTCGCCAGGACCGGCCAAACGCAATTCTATGGTTGGTTCGCAACCACCCGGAACTCAAGGATTCTCAGATCATTCGGCTGGTTGGTACGACCAAGACAACCATCAGTGCAATTCGTGACCGCACCCATTGGAATTCAGCGAGCCTGCAACCGCTTGATCCCGTGACCCTCGGCATCTGCAGCCAGATCGATCTGGATATGGAAGTTGCAAAGGCTGCCAAATACCTGCCGAAAACTGAAGAAAAACCGGCTAATGATGCGCTTCTACCGGCAAGCGAAACACAGGAATTGGGCGAAACGCCCGATCCGCAAACGAATGAAGATGTCGACGCCGATTCAGTCTTCAAGAACTTTGCATCGATGGAGACATCGACCGACAATCAATAAGGTCTCAAAAATGAGAAACTTCAAAGGGTCGGCTCTGCCGACCCTTTTTTGTGGTCAGTCATCGTCTGGCACTTCAACAGTGTAAGCCAGACCAAGGCGTCCGCCGTCGGCATATATTGTTTGTCCGGTGACATAACTTGAATCGGAAGAGGCCAGAAAAGAAACAATGCTGGCAATTTCGGACGCTTCGCCAACGCGTCCCATGGGGGTTCGCGACATCATCTTGCGTTTTGCGACCGGGTTCGAGTTAACCGAATCCAACATCTGCGTGGCGATAGACCCGGGGCCAACCGCATTAACCCGAATGCCATATGGGGCAAGATATTGCGCCAGAACATTGGTCAATTGCCGAACACCACCTTTCGAGACCGTGTAGGGAATCTGACCCGGGATCGCCAGTTTGGCGTTGGTGGAAGACATGTTGATAATACTGCCTGCAGGCCCGCCATCTTTCACACGCTCGACCATGTGACGAGCAACCGCCTGAGCGCAAAGAAACGGGCCTTTCAGATTGACCCGCAAGACCTCGTCAAAGTCGGCCTCCGCAATTTCCAGAAAATCTCCTCCAATCACGATCCCCGCGTTGTTGACGAGAATGTCGACCGCGCCGAAAACATCGATTGTATTCGCGACAAGATTGTGAACATCAAGGCGCTCCCCGACATCGGCGGAAATGTAGCGAACTTCACCGAGTTCCTTCACGTCCTCCAGCGCTCTTTCACCCTTGGTGTCATCGACATCGCACATCATGACCTGGGCACCGTCGCTGAGCAGGCGCTTGACGATTGCAAAACCGATGCCCTGCCCAGCGCCCGTGACGATTGCTGTTTTGCCTGAAAGTTTCATCAGTTCCTACCTTCGTGCCTTGCGGTTCGGTAAGCCGCTAAGCGGCCTGCGATTCATCGTCACCAAACTGCAGTTTGGCCAGTCCGGCATAAATGCCACCTTTTGCAACCAGTTCGTCATGGGTGCCCTGTTCAACAAAGCGTCCCGCATCCATCACCAGAATCCGGTCAGCTTTCAAAACCGTTGCCAGACGATGGGCGATGACGATTGTGGTCCGGCCGACCATCAATCCATCAAGTGCTTTCTGGACAAGCTGCTCGCTCTCCGCATCCAGGGCGCTGGTGGCTTCATCAAGCAACAGCAATGGTGCGTTTTTGAGAATGGCACGCGCAATCGCAATGCGCTGCCTTTGGCCGCCGGACAGATTGATGCCGCGCTCACCTATTACGGTCTCATAGCCATGTTCCATTTTCTCAATGAACTCATTCGCCAGAGCCATTTTGGCCGCTTGTTTAACCTCATCATCACTCGCGTCAGGTCGTCCAAAACGAATATTGTCCATCGCCGACATCGCAAAAATTGTTGTGTCCTGTGGAACAAGCGCAATGCGTTCGCGCACAGCCTGCGGATCTGCGTTGGAGATATCCACGCCGTCCATCAAAATACGCCCTGAACTCGGATCGTAGTAACGAAGTATAAGGTTGAAGACTGTGCTTTTTCCGGCACCTGAAGAACCAACCAGAGCAACCGTTTCACCCGGTGTAATTGCGAGGTCGAGACCTTCCACAATCGATTGGTCGGCGCGGGTTGGGTAGGCGAACGTAACACCCTCCAGCAACAACGCACCGGAACTGCTTTCAGGCAAATCAAGAGGATGCGAAGGTGCTTCAATATCGGGTTGTGTTGCCAGCAACTCGCTCAACCGCTCAGCGGCGCCGGCCGCTTGCGACAGTTCACCCCAGACTTCGGACAAAGCGCCAAGTGAGCCCGCTGCCATAAGGGAAAAAATGAGGAACTGACCCAGAAGGCCGGGTGTCATGGTTCCATCGAGAACCTGCCCGGCCCCAATCCAAAGGACAGCGACCACACTGCTGAAAATCATAAAAATGGCAAATGCCGTCAGCAGTGAGCGTGCAAGAATGGAATCACGAGCTGCGGAAAAAGCGCGCTCCACTGCGGTCGAAAACCGGTTGGCGACCATCAGTTCATTGGTGAACGCCTGAAGAACGCGCACCGAAGAAATCGACTCAGACGCATAGGCTGTGGCATCCGCCAGCATATCCTGCGCGTGGCGCGAACGACGGCGAACGTTTCGGCCAAAGGCGAATATGGGAAGAATGATAATCGGGATCGCAATGATAACGATCAGCGACAGCCCGGGGCTGGTATAGATCATGCCTGCAATCGCACCAATCATCAGCACCGTGTTGCGCAGAGCAAGCGACGCCGTGGCACCGGCAACAGACTTGATCTGGGTTGTATCAGCCGTCAGGCGAGAGACAAGTTCACCTGTTTTGGCGGTGTCGAAAAAGCTCGCGGAAAGCTTCGTAATGTGGGCAAACACGTCACGTCGCAGATCAGCGACAACCCGTTCGCCCAACCAGATGACGAAATAGTAGCGGCCCGAACTGGCAACCGCCAGAAGTGCGGCGATGGCGAACAGGCCATAGAAGTAGTTGTCTACAAAGGCATTGTCTGCCTTTGAAAAACCGTTGTCGATCATTGAGCGGATCGCCAGTGGCAACGACAAGGTGGTGAGGGCTGCCAACATCAGAAACGTCAGAGCGGTCGCAAGACGTCCCTTGTAGTTCCAGATATAGGGCAACAGATGCATAAGAGGGCGCAAACCGGTTCGGTCACGCTTCGGCGCGTCTGCCTGATCGGCAATGCGATCTGCGGCTTTGCCCTGTTCGCGATGATCTGATGTGGCATTCATGGATGGTGAGCTACACCTTCTTGTCTTGCATCAATATGTGATGTATAGCCTCGCGCAACAAATTCAAAGTCGTCACACCAAATGTTCACCCAAGCGTGGCAATGTGCGTCTTTTCCCACAAATGCCAACTGTCCTCGCGTTCTGAAAGCGTGAAACAGTATGACCATAGGACAACTGCGATGAAAGCCGATATCCATCCTGATTACCACACCATCAAAGTCGTGATGACCGATGGCACCGAGTACGAAACCCGCTCAACCTGGGGTTCGGAAGGTGACACACTGAACCTTGATGTTGACCCGACTTCACACCCTGCATGGACGGGTGGCGGTGGCCAGATGCTCGACCGTGACGGTCGTGTATCGAAGTTTAACAAGAAATTCGGCGGCCTCGGCATTTAATCCCGTTTCGCCATGAAATTGATAAGGGCCCGCTGGCAATGCCAAGCGGGCCCTTTTTGTTGAGATATGGATCAGACCCGTTGAGAAGCCAGCGCCGTTCCCTCGCTCAGTGCAGACAGTTTGGCATAGGCGATTTCTGGATCAACAGAGCCAAATCCGGCAAATGTGCCGAACCCGCAATCCGACCCTGCAACCACCCGATCCGCGCCCACAATATTGGCAAAACGTTCGACCCGTTGTGCTACGACTTCCGGATGCTCAATAAAGTTGGTCGTCGTATCGACCACACCCGGCACAAGCACCTTATCGTCCGGAATTTCAGACTTACGATCACGAAATACGGTCCACTCATGGGCATGGCGCGGATTGGATGTCTCGAACAAGACATACCGCGCCTTCGTTGCCATCAGCGTTGGAAACACCGTGTTCATGTCGATGTCACAGCAGTGTGGCCCTTCATAATTGCCCCAGCAGATGTGAACGCGCACTTTTTCAGCAGGAATGTTCGCCAACGCATGGTTGAGCGCTTCGACATGCATGTCAGCGATCTTTACAAATTCTGCGTCTGAGAGATCAGAAAACAGCATATGACGCGACAAGGCGAGGTCCGGGCAGTCGAGTTGCAAGTGCAGCCCCGCATCGACGATGGTTTCATATTCCTCACGCATCGCATCAGCCAAGGCTGCGAGATAGGCATCGCGGGTTGGGTAATGAACATTCTGCAGGAACAGAGAAATCACGCCCGGTGAGGCTGCATTCATGAAACCTTGCTCAACACCCTGATGGTTCATGGCCGCCTTCAAATTGGCGATATCTTTTTGAAGCTCACCCTGCCCCTTTGATCGCACTTCGCCTGTGCATTGTGGGCGGGCATATTTCGGCGTCCCGCCACTATCCGCCAACCGCGCCAGAAAGCTTGGAAACATTTTCAGATCGGCAGGCGCATTACGTTCGCTGTCGCCCGAAAATCCGGTGTAACGATCTTTGACATAAGTCGCGTAGCTGATTTTTGATGTTTCACCGTCAGAAACGAAATCCACACCCGCTTCCACCTGGCGCTTCACGGTTTCATTCACAGCCTCAGCCATGACCGCATCGAATTCAGCTTCGCTGTAAGGCTGCTCATTCTCGCGGGCAAAAATGAAATCGACCACCTCTTGGCTGCGCGGCAAGGAGCCAACATGTGTTGTGGCGATCTTGGTCATGGTCTGGCTTCCCCGTTTCAAACTGTACCGCGTCAATCAGCGGTCAATACAGATATCTTGAGAATTACCAGCCAGCTTGTCTTTTGCAAACGCATGCATCGCGAGACCAACAACAAAACCGGGGACTTATGCCCCGGTTTGGCCCGCTTAGAAAAAAGATTTGAACGTTGCGGCTCTAGGATGCGTACATGCAACGACGGGCGACGTAGGCACCACTGACACCATAGCTGCGATATTGGCGCGCCCAGCGCTGCGCCTGGCTGCGGCTTCCGGGGCCCTGTGCCACCACGAAAAAGCCCTTGCCAGCGTTGGGGCTGTCGGAAGCGTCGAGATCCCACACATTTCCGCCCACATTGCGGGCGCGACGGATTGCATTGTTGTAGTTTTGAAAAGCGCCAGCAAAAGCATAAAAACCGCAAGGCCCACTTTGTGCTGAAGCCATTGGGGCTGTGAATGCGATTGTTGAAAGGGCAACTGTTGCTGCAAGTACAGTTTTGATCATGGTTTCTCTCCTGAATTAGCTGCCCCTACAAAAACATTTAAGCACAGCTTAGCTGAACCTGTCATGAACCAGACGTTTGGTTTCGCTTCATATTTTTGCCTTGGCAAAAAAGGAGCAGAAATGAAAAAGGCCGATGTTGAAAACACCGGCCAATCTCAAAAGTCAGGTCTATCAGTCGATCACCTAAGCGTAATGCGATAACGCGCGAAACCGTCCGGACCATCACCTGCCGGTTCAATAGAAACGCCTTTCACATCACCAATGCGCTCCTTGCCTTTCGGCCCGGTGTCGAACAGCACGCTCGTTCCCGGCAGAGGTTTGAAGCTCCAGTTCGCATCGGCGGCTGGGCTGATTGTTCCCTTGTCAACAATATAGCGAACGATCACGTCGCGGTTCGTATCCGGGCCTTCAAAGATAATCGTATCACCCTTGGCGCCGGGGAAAGAACCACCGCCACTCGCGCGGTAATTGTTGGTGGCGACAACGAACTCCATGTCTGGCGTCACCGGCTGACCGTTGAACTGCAGATCAACGATACGGTTGGCATCCGCGTTGATCATTTCTCCCTTCGTGTCGAATTTCGACGGCTGAGAGAGATCGATCTTGTAGGTCACACCATCCATGACATCGAAATTGTAAGACGGGAATTCGGGGTTGAGCAGCACCTGATCTGCCTTGCCCGGTTCGACCTGATTGAACATACCGGCTGAACGCTCCAGCCAGTCTTTCACCTGCGCGCCGGTCACTTTCACCGCGCGCACAGTGTTCGGATAGAGGTAAAGATCGGAGACGTTCTTGATCGCCACATCGCCTTTGGGAACATCGGTATAGTATTCCGGTCCGCCACGCCCACCGGCCTTGAACGGAGCGGCGGCAGACAAGATGGGCATGCCTTCCCATTCGGTTCCTTTCATCATCTCGGTGATGTACCAGGTCTGCGCCTGGCTCACGATCTGAACGGATGGATCATCGGCGACAAGCGCGAAATAGGAATGCAATGGCGCATCCGTCTGGCCAACGGAGCGGCGCACATAAGCCAGCGTCGCATCATGCTCCGCCTGCACGCTTTCAAGAACCGCCGGTACGCTTTCAACCAGTGCGGTTACCGACCGGTCTTCATTGCGCTTGGAGATCGGGCGCGATTCCGTTGACGATGTCACGACCTGCCACTCATTGCCCGATTTTTCGAGCATCAGATCAATCACACCCAGATGCGAGCCCCAGAAGCCGCCCATGGCGGCCGGTTTTCCGTGAATCGTGCCCTTGGCGGCATCAACGCCCGCAAAGCCTGCGAACTTTTCACCCGGGAAGATCAGATGGCTGTGGCCAGTCATCAGCGCATCGATGCCATCGACCTGCGCCAGTGGCACGGAAGCGTTTTCCATACCATCCGTATGATCGGCTGATCCGATGCCGGAATGGGAGAGCGCGATAATGATATCCGCTCCTTTTTCCTTCATCTCCGGCACCCATGCCTTGGCCGTTTCGATGATATCGCGCGCCTGAACCTTGCCTTCCAGATGGCGACGATCCCAGTTCATGATCTGCGGCGGAACAAACCCGATGAGACCGACTTTCACGGTATGCTTCGCACCAGCGCCGTCAGTCACTTCCTTGTCGAGCAGGACATAAGGTTTCACCAGACCCACATCTTCACGCGGGTTGGCACCTTTTTCTTTCACCACATTGGCACTGACAACCGGAAACGCGGCACCGGCCAGCGATTTCATCAGGAAATCGAGGCCATAGTTGAACTCATGGTTGCCAAGTGTCGAAGCTTCGTAGCCGAGCGTATTCATGGCGGTGATAATGGGATGGGAATCGCCTTCCTTCATGCCCCGCTCATAGGCGATATAGTCGCCCATCGGATTGCCCTGCAGGAAGTCACCATTGTCGACGAGCATGGAATTGGTCGATTCAGCCCGGATGTCATTGATGATCGATGCGGTGCGCGCCAGACCAACCGTATCGGTTGGCCGGTCGCCATAATAGTCATACGGGAACACGTGCACATGGAGATCAGTCGTCTCCATGATCCGCAAATGCGCCTGATTGGCGGCTGCCGAAACTGAAAACGGATGAAGGGCAAACAAAGCCGTCGCAGCGGCGGTGGTCCCCAGAAATGTTCTGCGGTTCAGGGTGGAATGAGAAACAGTGGACTTCAGGCTCATGTGACAACTCCCATTGATCTGTTACGGACGCTCCCCAGCAACCTGTGGCCATTAAGCGCCCACTCAGAACGCGGGTAAAGGGGAATTGTGACGCCTGTGCAAAAACAATGCTGATGCGATGATCACACAGGGATCTTATCTATCCCAGATCCGTTGCTGTGGGCCCCGCCGGATCATCATTGCTGATGACACGAAACAGACTTGCTGTCCCGGTCATGCTAGGGGCGAGACTGTAGGCGAGATTGGGCGGCACGGCGCAGGTGTCGCCCGGCGCGAGGGTTTTCTGTCCTTCGGCCCATTCCAGCGCCCAGTGCCCTTCATGCACCATCAGGATGTGATGACGGTCGCTTCCGTAGACGGTGGTGCCGAGCGACCCGCGTGTCAAAAACTCAACGTCAAACCCCGGCTTGTCGCGAATGAGTGCATGCTCACCAATCACGCTGCAAGGCGCTTTGGCGGCGAGCGCCATCATGTCGAGATACCGGCCAACATAGTGAGGTACCACTTCTTCCACCCCGACTTCTGGATAGTTACGCAATTGCTCGTCGGTCAAAAGCGGCATCGGCGACACGCCGTCGGGCAGATTCTCACCCTTCTTGGTGTCATAGAGCTTCCCGGTTTCCGCGAGCACCAAACCATGATCCTGCGCATCCTGTATGACCTCCGGCGCCCAGATCACTCCGCCACCGGCATCATCGCCGCCGAGTATCGCCATGATGATCCCATAATCCGTGCCGATATTTTCAAAGCCGCGAAAAATTCCGGTCGGAATGTTGAATATATCGCCCTCTTCCAGCGTGACCTCACCAGCCGTGCCGTGACGCCCCCAGAAAAACCGCCAGTGCCCCTTGTGAACATAAAACACCTCAGCGGTGCGGTGGCTGTGCAGTGAGTTGCGACACTTGGGCGGCTGGCCCGCGGCACCGATGTTAAACCCCGGCGTATCCTTGATATGCACATGCTGATCGGGCGATTCAGACACGCCGCCGCCAATGATCGTGAAATTTTCTTTCTGATCGCTGCCGGGTGTATGCGCATCGATAAAGGCCGTCTTGCAAGGAACAAGATCGCCATAGCGAACGATGCGGGCTTCCATTTCCTCGGGGGTCATGAGTTTTGCTCCGCAGGCCTGTCATCAACAAAACCGCACATGCGACTTATTCGGTCACCCTCAAATGTCAAAAAGTACTCGCCCTGGCCCAATATGTTGCCATCTTTGATAAGGCGAAAACCACAACGCGCATGCATTTTCACCCGTTGCAAGGGTACCCTGCTTTCCACAATCGCATTCTCGACGCGACTACGGAATAAGGAGAGAAAATCGTTAAACGCCTCGCGACCGTTCAACGTTTCAGGCAGATGCGCATCCACGTAAACAAAATCATCGCTTAACAGGTGCTCCAGCTCAATGGCGCGCTTTTCCTCGTCCGCTTCCTGCCAAAGTAACAATACTCTTTCGAATGTGTTCTGACCGTCCATAGCTTCAACCCGCCTGCATCTTGATCTGTTTCCAAATGGCGATTTCATCGTAAAGCGCGCACTCGCGTCGAATGGTGGCGTCGCCCTCTGCACCATTTGCAACAAAGGGGCCGTATTCAGCATGGCACATGCCCATCACGTGCACATGCGCTCCAGTCGGCGCACCAAATGCGCCCCAGCCTTCATGCTTGCCATCCAGCGACCACCGCACCGCTGCACGCGGTGGCAACATGTCACCATCCATGCCGATCTGATGATGAATTTTGAATTCCGCATTGGGAAAGGACGAGCGAAGGCCCAGCCAGAAACCATCAACGGAGCCATGTGAAAGACCGGAGACACCGCCAGCATATTCAGTGATCACGGCGCGATCATAATGGTTTGGAATGATGTGAAAGTCTTTCGCCATCAACCGCGTAAGCGTTTCTGCGTAACGGGCACCCCATGGGTTGTCATTGCCCGTGCTGTGATAGCCCCCGTCAACATCCATGGCAGGCGTGAAGGGCTTTGAACACCGCTCCGGCCCACCCTCGCGCTCAATCAGCTCTTGCGCATAGGCTTCCGGGTCCATGCCAAGTTGACGAACGATGCCGCCATAGTCGCGCACCAGCCACTCATCGAAAATCGTGTCATTTTTTGCCGCGCAGTCGGCGATCACCCGCACTGTAAATCGCTTGCCCGTCGCTGGACCAAAAGACCCGTCCCGCAGATGG
Organism: Pseudomonadota bacterium; assembly: GCA_039180085.1. Taxonomy (GTDB): domain Bacteria; phylum Pseudomonadota; class Alphaproteobacteria; order Rhizobiales; family Rhizobiaceae; genus Pseudahrensia. Next base: position 23,825 of record JBCDDX010000025.1, on the reverse strand, counting down.
GTGCCGGTGGTGATCAAACGATGCGACGACAGGAAACCCGTATCAGGGTCACCAGACCAGATGACATCGTCTCCGAACAGTTCCCGGTCGGGAAACTCGTTAATCGTCGCCATCGTCGACGCAATGACGGCCTGATTGCCGCGTTGGATGCCCATCGGCGAGCGCACGGGAATATCGTCGGCATAATAGTGGTTCAGGGTTCCCACGCCCCGGTTTTCCCAGATTTCCTGGGTGATCCCGATGATATAATCAGGAAAGTCTTTCCAGCGCTGTGAAAACCCTTTGATGCCCATAGCTGCAATTCTCTCCTGCTTTCAATCAGTCGGCCGTCCAGCCGCCATCTATGATGATGCTCGTTCCGGTGACCAATGACGAGGCATCACTCGCCAGGAACAATATGGCACCCATGATGTCTTCAATCTCTCCCACACGCCCGAGTTTGATTTTCTCCTCCAGCCATTTCACCCTTTCCGGGTTATCGAAGGTCGATTGAGTCATTGGAGTGCGGATAAATGTCGGGCAAATCGTATTGACCCGGATCTGATGCGGCGCGAGTTCGATGGCTGAGGCTTTGGTCACCCCTTCAATACCAAACTTGCTGCCGCAATAGACGGAGCGATCAATACCACCGACATGCCCCATTTGGCTCGAAGTGTGGATGATCGAGCCACCTTTTCCGGCCTCAATCATGCCTTTGGCGACGGCCTGGGCAACAAAAAATGCAGCTTTCAGATTAAGATCGGTGATCATGTCGAAATTGTCGGGCGTGACATCAACATAGGGCGTTGGATCATTTGTGCCCGCATTGTTGAACAAAATGTCAAACGGCCCGTGTTTTTCGACAGCTTCAGTCATCGAGTCATAATCGCCGACATCCAGCGCAATGGCTTCTGCAGAATACCCGGCGTCTCTGACGGCCTGCGCGGCATCCTCGGTCGGGCCCAACGTGCGTGCCGCCATCACAACGTGAGCACCACCTTCCGCAAGTGCCATTGCACCCCCAAGGCCAATGCCACGTGAAGCGCCGGTGACCAGTGCGCGTTTGCCATTGAGGCGAAATGTTGGGGTGCGGGGCAGTTTTGTCATATGGATCTCAAATTCGATGTGGAGTGCGAGCGCTGGAATTTATTGAGTTCGCAGATGTAATCAAGCTCCCGGCGCACGTTCGCATTGGCTATTCGGCTGCGCTTTCCAGAGGTTCAACGGCCGAGCCATACTCAACATTGCGCCCGCCGAACCTTCGCACACGAATGTTGCACTGTTCGGCATGACCAACGAACCCTTCCAGCATGCAAAGCCGCGAGCCATATTCGCCAATCTGGGCCGCCGCTTCATCAGTCAAAATTTTCTGATAGGAATGGGTCTTCAGGAACTTGCCCACCCAAAGACCGCCGGTATAGCGGCCTGCTTTTTTGGTGGGCAGCGTGTGGTTCGTGCCAATCACCTTGTCGCCATTGGCAACATTTGTACGGGGCCCCAGGAAAAGCGCCCCATACGACGTCATGTTTTCGAGGAACCAGTCATCCCGATCCGTCATAACCTGCACATGTTCGGAGGCGATATCGTCGGAGACCTGAAGCATTTCGTCATAGGTGTCGCAAACGATCACCTCCCCATAATCCTCCCAACTTTTGCCCGCAGTTTCGGCTGTGGGAATGATTTTGAGCAGCCGTTCGATTTCGTCCATGGTGCCGCGGGCGAGGCGTTCTGAATTGGTCACCAGAACCGCCGGCGAGTTATAACCGTGCTCCGCCTGCCCTAGTAGATCGGTTGCACACAGTTCAGCGTCAACGGTTTCATCGGCAATCACCATGGTCTCCGTCGGGCCTGCGAAGAGGTCAATGCCTACGCGTCCGAACAGTTGACGCTTAGCTTCTGCGACAAAGGCATTTCCTGGGCCGACCAGCATATGCACCGGTTCAATGGTCTGGGTTCCAATCGCCATCGCGCCGACGGCCTGAATGCCGCCGAGACAGTAAATTTCGTGAGCACCGCCCAGTTTCATGGCCGCAACAATGGCCGGGTGTGGCGCGCCGTTCTGTGGCGGCGCAGAGGCCACAATGCGCGGCACACCGGCGACACTTGCCGTCAGAACGGACATATGCGCCGACGCAACCATCGGGAACTTGCCGCCGGGAACATAACACCCGACCGATTGGACCGGGATGTTCTTGTGACCAAGGATAACGCCGGGCAGGGTTTCGACCTCGATGTCCGTCATCGACGCCCGTTGGGCCTCAGCGAAATTACGGATCTGATCCTGCGCAAAACGAATGTCATCCATGTCGCGTGCTGAAACTTTTTGCATCGCCGTTTCGATATCACTGTCGCTCAAACGAAACTGTTCTGGGCTGTAGGAATCGAATTTTCCCGACAACTCACGCACCGCCGTGTCACCGCGATCTTCAATATCAGCAAGAATGCTCTCGACCGTGGCGCGCACCTTTGCATCATCTTCGGCGCGGTCGGCTTCGCTGCGCGCGGTTTTCAAATGGCGGATCATCAGCTTCACTCCACAATTTCTTCATTGAGCAGAAACTTGCTCGTTTGCATTCGTATGCAACTTGCCAAAGGGCAATTTGCATGACGTAGCTCTTCAGTGTTCACGTTGAATTAGGGGCCGGAGCCTCCAGGGTTCCGTTGTCGAAGTTCTCCCAACCATGCCCGTCGAAAACATCGCGGCCCAGCTGTTGAAGAACGTATGGAAAGTCCACATTCACCCAGTTGTCGGCAATCCGGCCATCCTTGACCAACCAAAAATCAACGTAAGGGATAATGATGCGTTTTCCGGTCGCTTCGATACCCATGAACACACCCGAATGGGTGCCTTCGATATGGCCAAAACATGATGCCCATTCGCCTTGAGCGACCCATGCCTGGGTGTGGTAATTGCGCTCCGTGAACGCAGCGCGGAGCGGCAATTGCCAGTGCTTGCGAAACGCCGCAAGATCAGGCTTCGTGCCGCATCCGGCATTTCCCATCCACCGAAAATCCTCGTGGAAATAGTCCGCCATATTGTCGGCATTGGCGGCCAGTGCGTCCTCCATGGCCTTGATCAAGGCCAGTGTTTCGTCCGTTTTCGAAAGGTCATTATCAGCCGTCAGCAATTCGTGGCCATAGCGTTGCGGCCTCATTGATCAAGCCTTTCGCCGGTTTCGCCATCAAACAGATGACAGATGGCGGGCGGAATTTTCACATGCACCATATCATCGATATTCGCACGGTATTCCTTGCCGGCCTTGATGGAGACGAGCGCACCACCAGCCTTCACTGTGACCATGGTCGCTTCGCCCAGCAATTCCATAGAATAAACCGGGGCCTCAAGCGCGCCTGCGCCTGATACAATCTCGGCATCCTCAGCCCGGAAGCCGAGGGAGACTTTTCCTGAATAATTCGTGGGCAGGCCTGAGACTTTCACATTGTCCGCCATGAACACACCACCATCGAGCTGACCTTCCATAAGGTTCATGGCCGGTGAACCGATGAAGGCGGCAACGAATGTGTTCGCGGGACGGTCATAGATATCAACCGGCGTGCCCACCTGTTGCACCACACCGGCATTCATGACGACAACACGATCCGCCAGTGTCATCGCTTCGATCTGGTCGTGGGTCACGTAAATTGTCGTGGTGGCCAGCGTGTTCTGCAGGTTCTTGATCTGCGCGCGTGTCGAAACGCGCAATTTGGCGTCAAGATTGGACAAGGGTTCGTCCATCAAAAACACAGTGGGTTCGCGCACAATCGCCCGCGCAAGCGCCACGCGCTGGCGCTGACCGCCAGACAGTTCAGCCGGACGGCGATGGGTGAACTCGTTGAGTTCTACCATGTCGACGGCGCGCTGCACGCGTTCCTCATGGGTGGACGGATCAACCTTGCGCACCTTGAGCGGGAAACGAATGTTCTCCCAAACCGTCATATTGGGATAGAGGCCATAGCTCTGGAACACCATCGCGATATCGCGATCCTTGGGCTCAAGATCGTTGACCATTCTGTCACCGATCCAAATCTCTCCCGATGTCGCCTCTTCCAACCCGGCAATCATGCGCATCGTAGTCGTCTTGCCACAGCCGGACGGACCGAGCAGGACGAGAAATTCCTTGTCGGCGATTTCAAGATCAAATTCGTGAACACCAACAAAATCGCCCCAGCGCTTGCTGACTTTTTTGAGACTGATACCGGCCATCTGTTACCCCAACTGATGCGCCGCGGCGCATCGAACGACTATTACTTGCATTCCCATAAACATCGGCTCGCCCCTACCCCTTCACAGCGCCGGCGGTCAGTCCGCTGACGATCTGACGCTGGAAAAACATGACGAGAATGAAAACCGGCACCGTTGCCGACACGACCGCAGCCACCGCAAACATGACATTGCCTTCTGTCTGCGTGGTGCCAAGGAAGCTTGCGATTTTGGGCACCATGGTCTGGTTTTCTTTCGACAACAGCATCGTCGTCACCGCGAAATCATTATAGGCCAGCAGAAACGAGAAAAGCCCGGTTGTGATGACGCCCGGCCACATGACGGGAATGATCACATGGCGAAACGCCTGAAACGGTGTGCAGCCATCAACCATTGCCGACTCATCGAGATCTTTCGGAATCTTCTGGAAAAACGAATGCAGCATCCACAGCGTGAACGGCTGGTTGATTGCAACCAGCACAATGATTGTGGTCGGCAAATGGCACCACAAGTTCCACTCGAAAAACGGCAGCAAATAGCCTGAAACCAGCGTGATCGGTGGCATAGCGCGGAATATCAGCGCCATGATCAGAAGCCAGAATGAATAGCGAAATCCGGATCGAGACAGGGCATAGCCACCAAGCGTTCCGATGGTCAGGGACGTAAGCACTACAAACAGGCACACCAATGCGGTATTGATTACCGATTTCCAGAACTCTTCCTGTATCCACGCGCCCTCATAGCCGGAACTGGTGAAAGCGCTTCCCGTCTCGGCAATCGTGCGCGCACCCGTGAGAGCATTCGTCCAATCCGCTTTCGAAAAGAAATCAAGCTCTACTTTAAAGGAACCCCACAGGGTCCAGAAAAACGGAAACGCAGCGATAAACAGCCACAGGATGATGAAGCCAAAGGAAAAGGCTTTAAGCCCCACAGAACGATGTTCGGATGCAGCAGCCATCGTCTTACGCCTTCCGTTTGAAGTCGCGCCATGTGCGAACCAGCACCGGCGATAGGAGAACGGCAACGCCGATGATGGTCAGGACCGACGTCGCGGCCGCTGAAGACAGAAGACGTGTCTCACCACCCAGATCATTGAATATGATCCACGACAGCGATTGGGCATGGGCCGAGGCATTGAAGCCGACAATCGGTTCAAACACGCGGAAATTGTCCATCAGCTGAATGAGCGCCACGAAGGTGACCAGCGGCATGATGTGCGGAATGACGACATAGCGAATGCGCTGCCAGCGGGTCGCCCCGTCAATCATCGCCGATTCCAGAGTGTCCTGCGGCAGGGTTTGCAACCCGGCATAAAACACCACAAACGCAAAAGGCGCGGAGTGCCACACGCCGTAAACCATGAGTGTAATCCATGTCAGCGAGGTTGACGCCTTGAGCGAAAGATCAGGATCGTTGGCGATCGCCTGCAAAAAAGTGCCGATGATGCCACGGGAATCGATCATCCAGAACAGGATGAGCGAACCGACAAGCGGATTGACGATCATGGGCAGGAGCGAAAAGAAGATCGCAAGGCCTTTGAGATGCCGGTGCAAAGAGTTGACCGATACCGCGATCATGAACCCAAGAATGATCAGAAGCGGCGTGACGACAAATGTGTACGTCAGCGTGAAGGCAATGGCGCGGTAGAAAGGTAAATTGCCGATACGGGAGAAGAAATCGCCTAAGCCGCTGGCGCTCTGCCATGCCGCAGCGACTTCATTGACGGCCAGATGCCCGCGATCGAGATAGACACTCAGCCCGGCCCATTTGCCGAGCGGTTGCTCGCGACGCAACTGTTCGGTCGCTTCCGTATCAACGGCCGTTTCTTCCGTGCAGCCAAACGGGCCGCAGTTTTCAACCGTAATGAAAACCTGATCATGCGCTGTGTGCAGCGACTGGATAACCACCGAAACGATGGGCAGCGCAATGAAAAGAAGCATCGCGATTGCTGTCGGCAGGAAGAACCAGAAGAAGGTGCGATGCTTCATAGAATTTGCTCTTAAAACCTGTTCAGCTGGGTTCAGGTTTCGTTAGATAAAACGGCGGAGGGTTTCCCCTCCGCCGCTTGGGCGACCTATTTCAGGAAGCCCTGTTCTTTTGCAGCAGCATTGTAAGCCGCTTCGACATCAGCCAGCGTTTTGGCCGCATCTTCCTTGCCCTGCATGAAATCAGCAAGCTCAGCGCCGAGAGCGGTGTGCAACAGGCCCTGGAACGGGCGCATCGGATAAGGCTTGGTGCCCATGGTTGCAGCGGCAAACACACCCTTGGCTGCTGGCGTTGGCTCATAGCCATCGATCAACCAGACGGCGAGTGGCGATGTTTCCTCATTCAAAATGCTTGGGTCAATCGAAGCCATCATCGCCTTGAAAGTCGCCTCAGCATCTTCGTCAGAGATGTTTTTGGAAACAGTCCAGCCGTCCCACCACAAAGTGGTTGCCGGAATGGAGCCACCACCGACAGTCATCGGCGCCGCGATCTCGGTATTGTCAACGACAACCTGGGAAGACCCTTCGGTTTCTTTCAGCGGCCCAACGCGGGAACCCCACATGTTCATCAGCGCAACGTTGCCGGCCTTCCACTCAGCCGAAGTTGCGTTGGAGTCATGCGTCAGGAAATCGGGGTTCATATATTCCGACAGGTCTTTCATCATCTGAAGGGCAGCAACGCCCTTTTCATTGTTGATCGTCACTTCCGCCGTGCCGGGTTTGAAGAACTCACCGCCATAACCGATGAACATGTTGTTGAATTCCTGCGCCAGATTCCAGCCGGCTGCATAGGCCCCACCGAGCGGGTTTTGCAGAATGCCTTTTTCACGGATGGTTTTCGCGGCCGCCAGCATTTCCTCATATGTGGTCGGAACGGCGACACCGGCCTTCTCGAGAACATCCTTGCGATAAACAAGGTGTTGCGCATTGGCCATGAAGGCCACAGCCATGATCTTGCCATTGACGGTGATCAGCTGATTTTTCTTAAGGCCCTGGCCGTGTTTTGCGACCATATCGTCCAGCGGGCGGATAAGGTCTTCATTCATCAGCGCAACGATGGAGGAGTTTGCAACAATTGCGGTGGTGTATTCAGCCGGATTGCTGGTCATGCCCGCGACGTTGATCTTCTGGTGATCTGCGGTCAGATTTGCCTTCACCTCAACGCCCGAACTGGCGCATGCCATGGCACCTTTACCAATGGTTTGAATGGCGGGAAACTCGTTTCCGACGATGCTGACGCGGCCTTTTTCGATGCCGCATTTGGCGTGCCCATCAGCAAACGCAGCCGGGGCACTCAGTGTAAACAGTGCCGCAGTCATGGACGCAGCGATCATGAAATTTTTCAACATTTGGCAGTTCTCCCTGTGTGGTCCTGACTGTCTGGCGACAAGACCTTATTGTATCGCCAGCACAGCAGGTGCTGACCCAAATTCACATGTGAGCCTCATACGGCTCAGCGACGTTCAATGAATGTACCTCCTTTGGGCACAAAGCCTCAAACGCCCGGCTTCGCTTCCATGCATCGCCATGAACTGCGATCCTTGAGTTACAAAGCCAATGGATCATGATTTGAGTCACGGTCCGTTGCAAATCAAAACACTATCTGCATACGTATGCAAGCAATATGATCGAACTTGTATAAGGCGCGCTCCATGGACGATATCGGCCCCCGATCGATTGATCAGGACACCAATCTGGCCAACAAAATATGGCTGCGCGACACCATGCAACGCATTGCTGGTGGCGATGATCTGTCGTCCGAGTTGAAATTGGCCTATGGCGATGACGGCCACTGGCGCGGATCGCATCCGCTCAATGAAATGGACGGAGCCTCCGCAATCGAGGAGAGCGTTTGGAGACCTCTGCATGCGGCCTTGCCGGACCTGGAGCGGCGCGACTGTATCCTGATCGGCGGACGCTATCAAAATCGCGACGGCAATACGCGCGATATTGTTGCGACTGTTGGTCAATATGTCGGGACATTCAAACAGGACTGGCTTGGAATTCCTGCAACGGGGCAACCTCTGTCTGTTCGCTATGGCGAAGTGCACGAAGTTGACGGCAATCGGATTATTCGTTCGACCTGCCTTTGGGACATCCTCGATGTCATGCGCCAGGCCGGTTTCTGGCCCGTCGCGCCAAGCCGTGGTACCGAAGGAGCATGGCTGCCTCCCTTTACCAATGATGGGATTGTCCTGTCGCCTCAGGACATGGATGAAGGCCTGGCGTCCATTCGCCAGACACTGGCAATGCACAAGACGCTGGCCAATTACCGGGATCAGGACGGTCTGGGTCGGGATGGTTTGTTGGCCATGCCGCAGAAGGACCACTGGCACCCCAAAATGATGTGGTACGGACCAGCAGGCATAGGCACCACGCGCGGTCTTGCCGGCTTCGTGGATTTTCATCAATTGCCGTTTCGAAACGCGTTTCCAGGGCGCAAGGGTGGCTCTACCCTGTTTGAATCGAGTGACAAGCGATTTGGTCACTACCTCCAGATTGGTGATGGGTGCTATTCAGCGACCGGCGGCTGGCCAAGCGTCGTGGCAATGCATCAGGGCGGCGACCTTTTTGGCGTAGGCGCGACCGGCAAGCAAATTGAGATGCGGGTAATGGATTTCTACCTTCATCACGAAGGCCTCATTCGCGAAAACTGGGTGCCGATCGACGTTTTGCATATTCTCTTGCAGATGGGTGTGGACGTGATGGCTCGTATGCACGAGCAATTCGGACCAAACAGATTGGGGCTTTGATGGCGACGGCAACCGATTGAGCAATCCTGCCTTCTAAGGAATGCGCGCACTGCTGCGCACAATCAAACGGGCTGGCAGCACTGTTGCCTTCTGCCTTACCGTGCCCCCTTCGATCTGCTGCAAAAGCGTATCGACCGTTGCCTGCACCATGGGCTCAGAAGGCTGCTCTACGGTTGTCAGATCATAAGCACGCCATTGCGCTTGTGGGACATCGTCATATCCCACAACCGAGACATCATCGGGAATGCGCAAACCCAGTTCGTGTTGCAGCACATCCATCGCCGCAAACGCCATATGGTCATTCGCCACAAAAACAGCATCCGGGCGATGGTCAGCGGCTTTTTCTGAAAACAGATCACGCGCGGCCAGAGCGGCCCCCTCGCGCGTATAGGCACCAATGGCCCGCGCATGACAGATGCAGCCGCGTTCGGCGAGACCCTTGTGAAACCCGGCCTCACGGTCCCGATTGGTGGAAGAATCCTCGTAACCGGCGATGTAAGCAATGCGCTCGTGGCCACCATCGGCCAGAAAATTACCAACCAGCCGCCCGCCTTCAAGATTATCAGAAGTTACAGAACTCGCTGGCGAAGCCGCGACGTATCGATTGAACAGAACAACCGGGATGCCATTGTCGGCACAACGCCGCGCCAATTGCGATGACAGGTGTGCGGACGCCATGACCACGCCCTCAACCTGATATTGCAGCATGTCCTGAACGACGGCGTCCTGATCGCCTGTATCGCTCAGAAACATTAGCACCCGATAGCCCTTTGCCTGCAAGCTACGCGACAACCGTTCCACCACCACGGGATAAAACTGATTGTCGAGATAGGCGACCAGCACCCCGATAATGCCAGACCTTCCGGAAATCAGAGACCGCGCGAGTGCATTGGGTCGATAACCCAACTCGTTAGCCGCAGCCATGACCCGACGACGCGTGTCATCGGAAACCGATGCCCCACGCGTAAACGTGCGACTGACCGCAGACTGGGAAACCCGCGCCAGCCGCGCAACATCCGATGAAGTAACCGTGGGTTTGGCCATACGCGCGATATTTCATGTTTGCCGGGCGGCATGCAAGCCGGTTTGAACAGAGACCAGCCAGCCCGTTCGCAAGAAAGGGTGAACCACCGTGTCTTGAGCTTTACGCACGGTCGATCTAAGGCAGACACGGATCATCGCCCTTCAATCTCTGGACCTGAAAATTCATGGAACAACAATCGCACACCGGCGCGGCCATCATTGGCGCGAAACTTAAACAGGCCGGTTGTAAACATGCATTTGGCATTCCGGGCGGTGAGGTTCTGGCCATTCTGGAAGGATTGGATCAGGCCGGAATTAAATTCCATCTGACAAAGCATGAAAATGCTGCCGGTTTCATGGCCGAAGGCGCGTGGCATGCTGAACCGGCTGGGTCGCGGGCGCCCGCCATATTGGTCGCAACCATTGGCCCAGGTGTTGCCAATGCTGTCAACGTCATCGCCAATGCCATGCAGGACCGGGTGCCGATGATTTTCCTGACCGGATGCGTGGAAACATCAGAAGGCGAAACCTATACCCATCAGGTGTTCGATCATCAGGCGATGTTGCGCCCGATTGTAAAAGCAAGCTTCAGAGCAAGCGAAGGCACCGTGGGTGTGATGATGGAAAAGGCGCTCGCCATTGCATTCGACGGCCAGCCCGGGCCGGTGCATGTCGATGTTCCGATTGGCGTGGCAGAAAATGTGTCAAACGAAACACTGCAACCGCTTATGGCTCTGCCAGCGCACGGAACAGCGGAAGGAACGCCCGCTTTTTCGCAGGCCGTTGAAGCGCTGCTGAACGCTGAACGTCCGTTGGTCATTGCCGGTGTGGATGCGGTCAACGAAGGTGCAAGCGATATCGTAACGCAATTCTGCAATGAGACCGGCATCGCCCTTGTGACCAGCTACAAGGGCAAGGGATTGCTTGATGAAAATAGCGTTTTGTCGTTAGGCGGCCACGGTCTTTCACCCAAATCGGACAGGACAATCCTGCCGCTGATCAAACAGGCCGACTGCATTCTTCTTATGGGCTACGACCCGATCGAAATGCGCACCGGATGGCGCAATCCATGGGGTGACGAAGCAATCGTCATCGACATTGCGCCTTCGTTGCGCACCCACGGCATGCATCGTACGAACATCACCTTGGCCGGGAACTGTACCGCCAACCTTTCTGCAATGCTCAGTGCCGTTGCTGATCAATTGGATAAAAAGAAAGGCGATTGGCAAAGCTGGACGGAGACAACTGTCCGCGAAGCTCACCAATCCCTTGCCGACCAATTTGATATGCCCAATGACTGGGGACCTGGGCAGGTATTCGGAACGCTGAATGCATGTCTTCCGGCGGATGTTGTGATCACCGCCGACTCTGGAGCGCACCGCATCTTGCTGTCGCAAATGTGGACCTCCGCAACGGCGCATACATTCCTTCAATCCTCCGCGCTGTGCACCATGGGCTGCGCCGTTCCGCTGGCCGCAGGCTATAAAGTCGCAAACCCTGAAACCCCGGTCTGCGCCTTCGTGGGCGACGCCGGGCTGGAAATGGGTCTAGGTGAGCTTGCAACCCTGCGGGATATGGAACAGCCGATATTGATCTGCGTCTTGGTGGATGAAAGCCTCGCGCTGATCGAACTGAAACAGCGCAATACCCAGCGCAAAAATCTTGGTGTCGACTTCGGAGCCACCGATTTTCCGGCTGTTGCCAAGGCCCTCGGCGGTCATGGAGTGCTGATCGAAGATCAAAAAACGCTTCAGGCCGAAGCAAAAGACGCCCTGCAACGCAACACGTTCACTGTGCTGGCCTGCAAGATCAACCGCCGCGCCTATGACGGGACATTTTAAGCCCGGTCACGCAGCGCGGCGCATGATACGATAGACCTATTTGGACGCTTGTTTTGCGATAGCATCAAAAATGCCATCAAGCTCGGCCGCCATGGCCTTCAGTTTCTCGCCACCTTCATCCATGTAGGGCGCGAAAACGGTGCTGGGCGTGCGATAGGCGAGGCGCGTTTTGCCGTTGGGGTTTTCGCTCAGATACATGCGAATGGGCGCTTCGATACCGGCATCAATGCTGGCCTCCAGCATGCGCACGGCGAAATCGTTCCGGTAGATACCGACAACCATATTGCCCGGAATGGTGATGCCACGTCCCTTGGCACCGGCAGACGCACTGGCACGGGTCACAATACCCATTTTTTCGCCCTTGATCGCAGCGTTCAGTGCTTCAACGGCATCGCCGAAACTGTGGTCCGTTTCGATGACGACCCAACCTTCCCGGTCCTTCGCAAATCCAGGGTTGGCTGACGCAATCATCAAACCCGCCATCAGCGCAACGGCCATAGCAAAATGCTTTCCAAAAACAGTCATCGTCGTCTCCTCTTTACCAGGCGCGTTTTGCGCCGTTACAAACCAAACCGGGGCTTCAGCCGGGCCATGATGGACGACCCGGCAAAGGCCGATATGCCCCAAAGCCAGCCATGCAGGCTGCCGGATACAATTCCACCCAGATAGGCACCAATATTGCACCCATAGGCCAGCCGCGCGCCGTAGCCCATGAGCAAGCCGCCAATCACGGCGGTGGCAACATTTTTCCAGCCTATCCGTAAAATGGGGCTGAATTTGCCAGCAAGCGCCGCAGCACCCATAGCGCCGAAGATAATCCCAAAGTTCATGATCGAAGTGGTGTTGGCGAACACACTGCGTTCAAGCGATGCAGCCCGGCCACCGCTCCAATAGGGCCATGAAACAACGTCAAGACCTGCCATGGTTGCGATTTTCGCACCCCAGAGTGCGAAGGCTGATGTGACACCCCAGGGGCGGCCAAGTGTCAGAATGGTTGCAATGCTGACCACTGCGAGCACAACGGCGCCCAGTGCGGGTGACCATGGACCTTTGAAAAACGACGCCGTCTCACGCGGTGTTTCCAGGGCACCGTGGGCTGATATCTCGATGCGACGGCTGAAATACCAGATCAACGCTGCGATGGCGAAGATCGTCGCAAGAGCGCCGGGCAATCCGAAATTGCGGATGAACGAATAGGCAGGCAGTTGTGGCAGTCCGGACCAGGAGGGAAGATGCAACGATCCGATCAGCGATCCCGCCACAAACATGGCAAGGGTGATCACCATGCGCGTCGACCCGCCCCCCACCGTGAAAAGAGTGCCGGAACCGCAACCGCCACCCAACTGCATACCCATCCCGAACAGAAACGAACCAACCAGTGCGGTAACACCAAACGGCAACACCCATGCCCCGCTTCGCAGACCCAATTCGGAAAAAGGCGCGCCGAGCGCGATGACCGGAAATGTCAGAGAACACGCCAGAACCAGCAGCAGCATCTGCGAACGCAGGCCCTGCCCCCGTTTCTCTGTGACAATGCGCCGCCATGCAGCCGTAAAACCAAACGATGCGTGATAAAGGCCGAAACCGGCTACACCGCCGATGATTGTCGCTATGACAGATCGCCACCCGCCGTAAGGAAAAGTGAGCACACTCACCATGATTATTCCCAATGTTGCCAACACCATTGGGGCAGACCGAAACGATCTTGGATCGAGCGCTTGTTCAGGTCCGGTTAATGTGGAGGCTGTCATCGGATATCGGCTACCGTTATCACAATAAGATCATGTCGCAGGTTGTGCCATATTTGCGCCACAGCGGAAGTAAAAAGAAATCTCAAATCATCACGCAATTGTCACGACTATTCAGTTGCGAAACGGCTCCCGGCAATGTTTGCATTCGAATGCAACAACTTAGGAATTCTTATCTGATGGAAACCCGTCTTGATATTTTTGGCTGCCCCGTCACAATCGCCCCAACAGGTGACCTTGAAGCGTGGAACGCGTGTCAGTTGGCCTTTCTCGCCCACGCGGCGGCAACCCCGGAACATCTTGTAAAAACAATCGAAAGCGACGCTGATTTCGCTTTGCCCGTGATCTGTAAGGGCTTGTTTTCATTGCTGCTTGGTCGTCGGGAGCTGTCGGATGTCGCGGTTCAGGCGCAGCATGATGCCGCAGCCATTCTCAAGCGCCGTTCCGTAACTGAACGTGAATTGACCTTCTTCAACGCTTTGAAGACATGGAATGAAGGACGACCAAGCGAAGCTGGCAATCAGTTGGACGCCCTTCTCATGTCAATGCCAAACGACGCGCTCGCAATGAAACTGGTTCAGGCCATTCGCTTCGTATTGGGCGATTGCATCGGCATGCGCGCTTCGATTGAAGGCGTTATTCCCCATATCGGTGAAGACCACGCTGCATTTGGCTATGCCAAGGGCTGTCATGCGTTCACGCTTGAAGAAACCGGAGAATACGCGCTGGCCGAGCGCATCGGTCGCGAAGGTGTTGTCCATTCCCCCAACGACGCTTGGGGTCTGCATGCGGTTGCGCATGTTTACGATATGACCAACAACACCGCCGCCGGAATTGACTGGCTGAGCAATCGCACGGATGCCTGGGCGCATTGCAACAACTTCCGCTACCATGTCTGGTGGCACATGGCGCTGATGCATCTTGATCGCAACGAGATCGATGCTGTGTTCGAGCTTTATGACAGTTCAATTCGTGCCGACAAGACCGATGATTACCGCGATATATCCAACGCCGCCTCGCTTCTGAGCCGCCTTGAGCTTGAAGGCTACAATGTCGGAGATCGCTGGGACGAGCTTGCCGACATTTCCGAAAACCGGGTTTCAGATGGCTGTCTCGCTTTTGCAGACCTGCACTACATGCTGGCCTTGATCGGCGGCAACCGTCAGGACGCTGCTTCGCGCATGTTGGCCCGAATGCGAAAGTCTCCCAATGCGGAAGCTTGCGAAATGAGCATGATTATCAAACATCCGGGCCTTTCAGCTGCTGAAGGTCTGGAAGCATTCGGAGAAGGCAATTTTACCGCAGCATTCCGCCATCTGGCAGGTGCTCGTGACAGTTTCCAGTCGATTGGAGGCAGCCACGCCCAACGCGATGTTTTCGATCGCCTTACAATCGAAGCCGCCATGCGCGGTGGATATTTCGACGCCGCCAAACGGTTCCTGAACGCGCGGACCGAACGTCGAGCCGGCCGCGAAGACCGATTTGCCAGCCTGCGCCTTCAGGAGCTTTCCCGACAGCACATTATGGCCGGTGAACCCAACCATGAAATGACAGTGCCCGCCGAATAGCGGCTACCGCTGCCGGGGGGCGTCACGGTACGATAATAAAAATCGATCCGCGCCTATTGTTGCCGCTCTTGCATCGGAAAATCAGCAGGGCCATGACCTATTTTGAAAATGTTCCGATGAATCGAACAGCGAGTTAAGTGTGACGACCCCCTCAGTGGCACTTCAGAACGGAAAGACTGTGCGCGACCCGCGCCTCGATTTCTTTCGCGGAATCGCGATGTTCATCATCTTCATTGCCCACACGCCACGCGATTTTTGGGCACTGTGGATACCGGCCCGTTTTGGCTTTTCCGATGCAACGGAAACCTTCGTATTCTGCTCCGGAATGGCGTCTGCTCTGGCCTTCGGCGCCGTTTTCCAAAAGCGTGGCTGGTTGATGGGAGCAGCCCGCGTCGCGTATCGCGTCTGGCAGGTTTATTGGGCGCATATCTGCCTGTTTTTTGCCGTCCTCCTGCTCATCACGACATTTGACATGATTGGTTTGGGCAACCCGAACAGCAAATGGCCCTTTGTTGGTTCACTCAATCTGGTTCATTTTTACACCAAAACACCGGAACTGCTGGTTGGCCTTTTCACCCTGACCTATGTCCCAAACTATTTCGATATTCTGCCGATGTATCTGGTCATTCTTGCAATGATCCCGATCGTTATGGGCCTGTCGCGTATATCCCTGTGGGCCGTCGCAGCGTTCGTCGTCGCCATGTGGCTGATCGCCAACGCGCCCGTGTTCGGACTGGCCCCGTTCAACTTTCCGGCCGAACCGTGGTCGGAGCGCAAATGGTTTTTCAATCCGCTCGGCTGGCAGTTGGTGTTTTTTACCGGCTTTGCTTTCATGCGCGGCTGGATCAAACCACCGCCGGTTTCCCGCAAACTGATTTGGACGGCGATTGTCATTGTAATTGTCACGCTGCCGTTTGCGTATTTCCGCATTTACAACGCCAAGCCTGTTGACCCGGCACTGGCTGAATGGACCAGCTGGTTTAAAGAACAGCGTAAGGACATGGCGCCGCTAATCAGCAAATCGCAGTTCGGCATCTTCCGCTATGTGCATTTCCTGGCAACCGCTTACCTTGCCTGGGTCGCCGTAGGACCGCTCGGCTCACGCCTGAAAAACTGGGGCAAGGGTCAGATCATCGTCGATACGATACGCAAAGTGGGACAGCAATCGCTGGCGGTCTTCATTTCGTCTTTGGTTATCGCTCAGTTTATCGGCATGATTTTCAAAACCGTGGGCAACAGCTGGCCTATCGTGACATTGGGCAATTTTGCAGGGTTTGCAGCGCTGATTGCCGTTGCGCACATTGCGGCCTGGTTCAAATCACAACCATGGCGCAAACCTGCCACAGGGGTGCCACACTCGCCTGTTCAAACGGACCGTGGATCCGCAGCACCAGGGATCTTACCCACCAGTGCCATCGGCGCTGCCAGTGCGCCCAGCATGTTGAACACACCACGCGATTGATTGAACTGATGAACCTGTCCCGACGCTCCTTTTTGACAGCTCTTTCCCTTGCCGGAATCCCGACTTCGGCAGGTTTATCGCTTCTGTCGCAGGCAGAGGCCGCCGGCACATCATCTGCCACGGCAAGTGTCCCGCAGGTTCAGCTGGGCGAGGCAAAGCCGTTCTCACGCGAAGGTCTTCTTTCCTATGTGCGAGAGCTGGCAGACAAGAATTATCAGGCACCATCTAAAGTTCCACAGGACTGGATCAACCTCACCTACGATCAGTATCGCGCCATCAATTTCCGCCCGGGCAATGGGCTGTGGCACGACACAGTCCGCCCTTTTGAAGTCGAGTTCTTCGCTCCCGGCCTTTATTTCCCATCGCCCGTGGCTGTTCATACAGTTGAAGATGGAATGAGCCGCCCCGTCCTGTTCGACAAGAACCTGTTCGTCATGGGAGACAATGTACCCAATCTCTCCAACGGCGAGGGTTTGGGGTTTGCCGGGCTTAGGGTGCGGGCAAACATCAATGCGCCCGATCACAAGGACGAGTTCCTCGTCTTTCAGGGTGCAAGCTACTTCCGCGGCGTGGCTAAGGATCAGATTTACGGGCTGTCCGCCCGCGGTCTCGCTTTGAAAACCGGTGACGCTGAAGGCGAGGAATTTCCTGAGTTCCGGGAATTCTGGGTGGAAACACCGCAGGCGGGCGACGCTCAGATTCGCATTCACGCTTTGATGGATTCACCCAGTGTCGCCGGTCTTTACACCTTCGACGCCAAGCCCGGTGACTCCACCGACATGAGCGTGTCGGCTTCGCTGTTCCCACGCGTTCCACTGTCGCATGCCGGGATAGCAGCGCAGACCAGCATGTTCCTGTTCGACGACACCAATCGCAACCGGTTCGACGATTTCCGCGAGGGCGTGCATGATTCTGACGGGCTTTTGGTGCGCAATGGTGCTGGCGAGACGTTGTGGCGGCCGCTTGGCAACCCACGCGAATTGCAGATCAGCAGTTTTGTTGACGAAAACCCGCGCGGGTTCGGCTTGATGCAAAGACCGCGTCGCTTTGAAGATTATTCGGATCTCGAAGCCAATTATCACAAACGCCCAAGCCTTTGGGTGGAACCCGGCGAAGACTGGGGAAAGGGCGCGGTAACGCTTGTCGAAATTCCTGCCGACAAGGAAATTTACGACAACATCGTTGCATATTGGCGCCTCGCAAACCACTCGAACCAGGCGAACAGCATGACTTCAGCTACCGTCTGGCCTGGTGCGACGAAGCGCCGATTGCCGGTCAACTGACAAAAGTCGTCAACACCCGCATAGGCAAACGCGTCTTCGAAGACGGGCACATTGTTGCAATCGACTTTGCGCCGGACCAACGCCTTCCGGAAGACCTGACCGAGATTGGAATCCACGTCAGTTCAAACGGGGTGAAAACATCGGAAGGCCTTTTGCAAATGAATCCGGAAACGGGCGGTCTGCGCCTTTCTTTCACCTTCTTGCCGGGCGAGAGAAAATCAGTGGAACTGAGAGCCCAACTCCTCGTTAACAGCAAACCTTCATCGGAAGTCTGGTTGTACAGATGGACAGCATGACTGCATCCCGGAACAGCGCCCCTGGCCTCGTCTTTGACGAGCCGTCCAGCATGCCCGCATGCGCGCCGTTGGCGATGCCAACGCAAGATTTGTCGCGCCCATTCGCGGGGGACACAGCAGGGCCGCTCCGCAACGATGTAGCATCGCGGCCATCTGTTTTGTTCTTCCGTTTGGCGACTTTCGTTCCGGCTTTTGTCACTGTCGCCGCACTGATGCTGATCATGGTCGACTGGTTCAGCACCGATGGCGTGAACTTTGTTGAAGGCAGCCTGATGAGCCTTGTCGGGTTTTCGTCCTTTTGGATTGCCTTTTCAGTCTCATCAGCGATTCTGGGCTTCTTCTCGCGCAGCAAACCACAAATCGCGCGTGTTGATGCGTTCAACGCACAAAACACCGCGCTTCTCGTTCCAGTTTACAATGAAGACCCACAAGCCGTTTTCATGCGGGTCAAGGCCATGCGCAATGCGCTCGCCGCCCGGCCCTCCAATCACAGGTTCGCAATTTTTGTTCTCAGCGATACGCGCGATTTATCCATCGCACATTAAGAGCGCGCGCAGTTCGAAACGCTGAGAAATCTGGGGTCGTCCCGCGTACCCCTCTTCTATCGAAGACGCGAGGAAAACACCGAACGTAAGACCGGCAACATCCGAAACTGGGTCGAAAACTGGGGTGGCGCGTGGGATTCGTTTATCGTGCTGGATGCCGACAGCCTC
Source organism: Pseudomonadota bacterium (assembly GCA_039180085.1). Lineage (GTDB taxonomy): Bacteria > Pseudomonadota > Alphaproteobacteria > Rhizobiales > Rhizobiaceae > Pseudahrensia. Next base: position 4,973 of record JBCDDX010000025.1, on the reverse strand, counting down.
ATGTCTGCGCGCAGCATTCAGCATCTTGCAAATGCAATGGCCAAGAACTGCGATGCCGGTCTGATACAGACAGTGCCGCGCCTGCTGGGTGCCGGCAGCTTTTTTTCACGCATTCAACAGTTTTCCAATAATGTGTATGGCAGCGTCCTTGCACGCGGTCTGGAACGCTGGAGCGCGACCGAAGGCAACTATTGGGGCCATAATGCGATTATACGTACGCGCGCCTTTGCCGGTTGTGCCGGATTGCCTGTGCTCCGTGGCAAAGGCCCTCTCGGTGGCACCATCAAGAGCCATGATTTTGTCGAAGCCGCGCTGATGCGCCGGGCCGGTTGGGCGATTGAGTTGCAGCCGGATGTCGAAGAATCCTACGAGGAAATCCCACAAACGCTGATTGACTACGTGTTGCGCGACCGCCGGTGGTGCCAGGGCAATCTGCAGCACCTGAAACTTTTGTCGACGCCCGGCCTCGCCTGGACGTCCCGTTTCCATATGCTTCAGGGCGCGATGGCCTATGTGTCCTCCGTCATCTGGTTTGCCCTGTTGATCGTCTGGACGTTGATGGGTCGTAACGAGCAGGACAACGTGTTGCGGTATTTCACCGACGCAAACCCCCTATTCCCGCAATGGCCGCATGTGGATGCCGTCAGCCGCAGTGTCATTTTGTTTATGGTTGTTGCGCTGCTGCTCACGCCCAAGATTTTGGGCCTGCTGTCCGAAATTCGCCGTGACCCGCTGTTGTCGTCTTATGCCGGCCCGGCCATCTTCGGCGCATCGGCTGTGAGCGAAATTTTCCTGTCCTTCCTGATGGCGCCGATACTGATGGTTCAGCACGTCATGGCCGTTGGCCGTACACTCCTGGGCTTCGATGCAGGCTGGGCGCCGCAAAACCGGTCAGGCGAAGCTTATGATCTGAAAACTCTTATGCGTTTCCATTGGCTGGAAACGACAATCGGCATCCTGCTGTGTGTGGGGCTGGCGCTGGGAATCGTATCTTTGTGGCTTGTTCCTGTCGCAATCAGCCTTGCCGCCGCGGTCCCCATCTCACACCTTGTGAGCGTTGGGATATCAAGATCATCGTTTGCATCTTTCCTGATGACAACGCGCGAAGACTGGCGCCCGGCGCGCATCATAACTCTTGCAAGCAGTTATGGTTTGCCCGTCGGTTTGAAACCTGCCCGGGCGCGCCGGGCACGAGCGGCAAATCGCGCTTCCCGGACAGCCTGACATTGCTCCTGAGACAGACTTATTGCTTGGTCTGAAGTTTTAGTTTTCCCAGACGAAACTGCACGGCTTGCATGGCGAATGCTGCAGCGGCGATTGAGGGTGCAATCAGAACCAACGCGCCGACTAGTGCGATCAAATGCGCCTCAGACATTTTCAGATCAAACCCGGAGCTGATCAAAAGAGGACCCGCCAACACCGTCGCGATGACCGTGAAGACGACAGATATTCCAAAGCGCTGATCCCGGACAATATGGTGCATGGAAAAGACAACCCTCTTTTTCTCTTACACCATCATGCGAAGGTGAAACTTGCGCCAACATTAATGGGCCTTGGCTTCTCTTCACGATGGTCAACAAAGTCTTGCGAAAGCCGATCAACAGCAGCCGGAAATGCTCTCAGCCCAGTCGCAAGGCGTGCAACCGCCTCTCGCGCGCCCAAATGAAAAGTCCGGCGAAAACAACGATAATCGCGCCGACGACATTCCAGGCGTCCGGCACGTGATCGAACAGCAGAACGCTCCAGACCGCCAGATAAATGATGAATGAATATCCAAATGGAGTAAGCGTGCTGGCTTCCGCGAACCTGTGGGCATTTGTCAGCAATTGGTGCCCAAACCACCCAAAAAAACCCATCCCGAACATGATAATCCAGTTTGCCACCGTGTCCGGGTTGGTCCACTGCCAAATCGCGAAAGGCAACAGCACGAACGTCCCCACCGCGCCGGAATATAATTGCATGCTGTTGGTCGATACCTTGCCCGCCAGATAACGGGTCAGAATGGAATACATCGCAAAGCAAAATGCACCTGACAGGGACAATATCACCGCCCAGTGAACTTCATCACCAAACGGTCGGATAGAGATGAGAATGCCTCCAAAGCCGACAAAAATTGCGAGCCATCGCCATACCCCTACCCGCTCTCCTAGAAGAGGCCATGACAAGGCACAGATGATTATGGGAGCGGAAAACAAAATCGTGGAAGTCAACGTCAGCGGCAAATACCGCAGGGCAATGAAATTCAGGATCGTTGAAGCGCAAAGCAGCCCGCCGCGCAGAATTACAAGCCACAGATGCGGCGTTGCAAAACGTGTACTGCCTGACCCCATAATCCCCATGCTGATGACGAAATGACCGACATACCGCATGAACGCCAGTTGCAGCGCCGGAATGCCCGCCAAAGCAAGCCATTTCGCCGTCACATCAATGCCGGAAAATGCAAGATAGGCCGCCAACATGAGGCCCATGCCGAGCACAACCCGGTCTTCATTGGCCTTGATGGCGGTGTCACTCATGGGAGCTATTTGCCGGACGAATTCTGTGATGCCTCAAAAAGCTCAGCGAAGAAATCGACCATCTGAGATACCATGTCATCGCTGCGACCTTGTGCGATGGCCAGCGAAAGTGCCTGCTTGGCCGCACCGGACATCAGGCTTGGCACTCCGGCGTCATCAGCCATGGTCGCGTAATAGCCAACATCCTTGCGCGCGTTTTTGATCGCGAACGCCAGATCATCCGGCCGTCCATCAACCGCATAGCCCTTTACAAATCCCATCATGCCGGAATTCAGTGGCCCAGCGGCCATCACGTCGTAGAGTGTCTGCCGTTCAACACCTGCGAGATCGGCCATGGCGAAAGCTTCCGACATGGCCGTTGCCGTTGTCATGCCGAAGAAATTGTTGATCAGTTTCACTGTGTGGCCAGCACCCAATGGCCCGAGGTGAAAAACATTTTCGCCCAGATCGTCCAACACAGGTTTGACGTTATCGAAAACGGTCTTGTCGCCCGCAGCCATGATGTTCAGTTGCCCCTCCAATGCATGCGCAGGAGTGCGCCCCAATGGCGCGTCTATATAGGCCCCACCCTTCTGTTGCGTAAGATCACCCAACATACGTGTGGACGCGGGCAAGGATGTGCCGAAGTCGATCACGGTCGATCCCGCTTTCAAACCTGCCAACACACCGTCATCGCCCGTCATACGCGCCTCAACGGATGCAGACGTGTCCATGCACAACATCACGATGTCGCTCGCGGCAGCGAGTTCCCGCGTCGATGAGTGTTCGACCGCACCACGGCTGACTGCATGCTCAATCCGCTCCCGGGACCGGTTTGCAATGACATGGAGCTGGTAGCCACGATCCTGCAGCCGTTCGACCATCGCGCCACCCATCAGGCCAAGTCCGATGAATCCAATTTCCGGTTTACTCATTTGATGAATTTCCTGTTCTCAATCTCATGCACATCACATCGTTGCGCCAATTTGCCAGGGCACGAACTCGAAATCGCCGAGGCCCTGAGTTTCAGATTTACTGTGTTCGCCAGATGCGACGCGCAGCAGCATTTCGTAGATCGCGCGGCCCGCTTCTTCGACACTCATGCCTTCGCTCAAAATGGTCCCGGCATTGAAATCCATATCATCCACCATGCGATCATACATCGTGGTGTTGGTCGCAATCTTGATGCAGGGCGCGGGCTTGGAACCGAACGCAGACCCCCGCCCCGTGGTGAACGTCACCAAATTGCATCCCGATGCAATTTGGCCCGTTACCGATGCAGGATCATAGCCGGGCGAATCCATGAAAGCGAAACCTTTGGCCGTCACCGGTTCAGCGTAGTGATAAACGCCTGTGAGCGGTGAGGTTCCGCCTTTTGCGACAGCACCAAGTGACTTCTCCAAAATGGTCGTCAGTCCGCCTTTCTTGTTGCCCGGCGAAGGATTGTTGTCCATCGACCCCCTGTTGCGATTGGTATAGTCCTCCCACCAGCGCACGCGCTCAATCAGTTTTCGGCCAACTTTTTCATCAACAGCCCGTCGGGTCAGCAGGTGTTCTGCGCCATAGATTTCGGGCGTTTCGGCAAGCACACCAGTGCCGCCCTGAGCAACCAACAGATCGCAGGCGTATCCGAGAGCGGGGTTGGCGGTGATGCCAGACCATGCATCGGAACCCCCACACTGCAATGCAACCATCAGCTCACTGGCCGGGCAAGGCTCGCGTTTGCATTGATTGGCAAGCGGCAACATCGCGCGCACCTTTTCAATGCCGAGATCAATCGTGCGCTGCAATCCCGCAACATCCTGAATGTTCATGGCATGAAACAGGGGGCCGCGTTCAATTCCGTAAGCATCAAGCAACCAGTCGATCTGGTTCATCTCGCAGCCGAGCCCCACCATCAATACGCCTGCATGATTGGGGTGGCGTGCGTAACCCCACATGACGCGCTGGAGTGCGTCAAACCCTTCACCGGACCCTGCCATCCCGCATCCGGTTCCGTGCACAAAAGCCACGACGCCATCGACATTCGGATAGGCGGCCAACTCGTCCGGACCAAAAGCATCTGCAATCTTGCGAGCCGCAGTTGCAGAACAGTTTACCGATGTGAGAACCGCGATGTAATTTCGGGTTCCAACACTCCCATTGGATCGACGGTACCCCATGAAAGTGTCAGCTGCTTCAGCAGCCTGAACCGGCCGCAAGTCCGTTGAAAACTCGTAGACGCCATCAGTGTTGCGGAAGGCAACATTGTGATCATGAACATGATCACCGGGCTCAATATCATCATTGGCATAGCCGATGATCTGCGAATATTTTCGCACGGGTTCGCCTACCAAAACACGTTCGGTTGCAACCTTATGCCCGCGCGGGATCATACCAGTTGTGATATTGCCCTCGACAGCACTGCCCCGCTCCAACGGAACGATTGCAGTTACGACATTATCGGCGACGTCGAGTCGAACCACGTTGCTCATGACG
>JBCDDX010000024.1:0-53681 GCA_039180085.1 Pseudomonadota bacterium | reverse complement strand
TTTCTGCGCCGGTTGCGAGGCAAGGCGTACAATCGCGATGCGGTAGTGAATGAGCGTGTCGCAAGCCAGCACGAAAAACAGCAGCAGACCCTGGAACACGCGCGCCGCGCGATCGGAAACACCAAGCGAAATCTGCGCCGCCTCCCCACCTATCGACGACAACGCCAGCACGAGCGCCGCCGCGATGATGCCCAGCGGGTTCAACCGCCCCAGAAACGCGACGATAATCGCCGTAAAGCCATAGCCAAGCGAGAGTTTGTCATCGAGCTTTTCAACCGAGCCGGACACTTCCGCAATACCGGCAAGCCCGGCGAGCGCGCCGGATACCACAAAAGCGAATATCGTCATCTTGCGCGCGCTGAACCCGGCAAAGCGCCCTGCCCGCGGGCTTTGGCCCAGAACGGCCACTTCAAACCCCTTGGTGGTTTTCGACAGCATGAACCACAGGGCAATGGCTGCAATGATGGCGAGATAAACGCCGTAATGCGCATCGCTTCCGGTGGTCAGGGGTGGCAGAACCGCACTTTCATTGAACGATTTGGTGCCGGGAAAGCCAAAGCCCTGCGGGTTACGCCAAGGGCCACGCACCAGCCAGTCAACGAACTGTTGCGCGACATAGACCAGCATCAGGCTGGTGAGAATTTCATTGGTGCCAAAGCGCGCTTTCAAAAACGCTGGAATGCCCGCATAAAGCGCGCCGCCGATCATACCCATGATCAGGATCAGCGGCAGGGTGAAAACCGATTGCCATTCGTTGAAAAACACCGGGATCATCGCCCCGAACATGCCGCCAATCAGATATTGCCCTTCCGCGCCGATGTTCCAGTTGCCGGAGCGAAAGCACACTGCCAGACCGACGGCGATCAGCGCGAGCGGCGTTGCCTTGACAAGGATTTGCTCGCGGCTCCACGGGTCGGAAAGCGGTTCCACGAAATAGGTATAGAGTGCGGAAAGCGGTGGTTTGCCCAGAAAGGCGAACATGATGGCACCGGCCACCAGCATTAACACCAGTGCGATGAACGGCGACAGGATGGAGAACAGCCGAGACGCACCTGCCCGTTTTTGAAGTTCGACGCGATAAGCCATGGCTACGCCGCCTCCGAAGCATGTTCAGAGCCGCTGCCGGCCATCAAGAGGCCTATCTTTTCGCGGGTCATTTTGCCCGCAGGTTCGGGTTGCGAAAGACGGCCATCGGCCATTACTGCGATCCGGTCGGCAACTTCAAAAATTTCGTCAAGATCCTGACTGATCAGCAACACCGCCGAACCGGCTTCCGCCAGATCAATCAGAGCCTGCCGGATATGCGCGGCAGCGCCTGCATCAACGCCCCATGTCGGCTGATTGATCACCAGAACGGAGGGCTTTCGGTCCAACTCACGCCCGACAACGAATTTTTGCAGGTTCCCGCCGGACAGCGCGCCAGCGGGCGGGTTGGGGGCAGATTTGCGCACGTCCATGATCTCGCAAACACGCTCGGTCGCCTTGGCGATGGCACCTCCAAGCGCAACGCGCAGCTTTCCAAACCCCTGCAATTCACTGCGGTCGCTTTCGTGACGGGCGAGAAACAGATTGTCGGTCAGCACCATGGCAGGCACCGCGCCGTGCCCCAACCTCTCTTCCGGAACGAAAGCGGCGTTGAGCAGACGACGCCCCGAAATATCGGTCAGCCCGCAATCCTGCCCGCAAATGCGCACGCTGGCCGCGGTTTCAGCGAGAGTTTCGCCGCTGATGGCTGCAAAGAGCTCACCCTGCCCGTTTCCAGCAATACCGGCGATGCAAATGATCTCGCCGCCCGCGACTTCGAGATTGATGTCCTTAAGGGCGACGGAAAACGGCCCGTCCTGCGGGATATTGAGCGCGTTCAATTCCAGCAGAACATCACCGGGCGTGTGTTTCTTGCGCGCCTCAACCCGCTCAATCTCCGCACCCACCATTTTAGACGCGAGCGACGATGCGGTTTCCTCCCGCGGATTGCAGGAATCCACCACTTTGCCGTGGCGCATAATGGTGGCTGCGGAACAAAGCCGCTGAACCTCTTCAAGCCGGTGGCTGATATAGAGAACCGAGCGCCCCTCGTCGCGCAGCCGGAACAGGGTCTCAAACAGAATATCCGCTTCCTGCGGAGTGAGAACAGACGTTGGCTCATCAAGGATGATCAGCGACGGGTCCTGCATCAGACAGCGTATGATTTCGACCCGTTGGCGTTCACCGACCGACAGATCGCCCACAATCGAATGCGGGTTCAGCGGCAAACCATATTGGAGCGACAATTCGCCGGCCCGTTTGGCGATATCCTCAATCGGCTCCTTGCTGCCGAGCGCCAGCGCAATATTTTCCGATACCGACAGCGCTTCAAACAGCGAGAAATGCTGAAATACCATGCCGATGCCCAAAGCGCGTGCCTCGCTCGGCGCGCGTATAGTGACAGGCTTGCCCTCCCAGATAATCTCGCCTTCGCTTGCCTGAAGCGAGCCAAACAGGATTTTCACAAGCGTGGATTTACCCGCACCGTTTTCGCCCAAAAGCGCGTGGATTTCGCCCTTTTGAATGGTCAGATCAACCCGGTCATTGGCTTTGAGTTCACCAAAGACTTTGGTGATGCCCCGCGCCTCAAGCAACGGCGCAGCGGAATGACCAGCTGAGTTGTTTTGAAGACCCAAAGCGTCCGACACCCTAGAAACAGTTTGAGAGCGGCACGCTGTGCCGCCTTCCCGACCCTCGAAAAGAGGTTAGAACCATTGAAACGCCAATGCCAACAGGGAATTAATCTTTCCACCAGACTGTTAGCGTTTCAACTCGCGTGTGAGCAGCAGTGAACAGAACGCCAGCGGTATCAGCAGCGTCAGCGCAAACCGTAAATCGGTTGCATCGGAGATGAACCCGATCAGCGGCGGGGCCAGCATAAAAGAGCAGAAGGAAAACAGCGACATCGAAGCCACATTCTGCGTTGCGTCACCCGGGCGGCGCGCCGCATGAGTCATGCTGAGCGGATAGACAATCGCGACCCCGGCACCTGACAACAGCGCACCAAGCAGCGCGACGGGAACGGACGGCGCCTGCGCAAACAAGGCAATGCCAAGCGTTGCCAGCACGGTTGAAACCTGCGCGACTGCAAACGCTCCGAAACGGTCAAGCAGCCAGTCGCCCGACAAACGGGTGACTGACATCATCGCGGCAAAGCAGATGAAGGCTATGCCTGCGATTTCCCCACTGCCGCCCAATACGTTGACCACGAAAAGCGCCGACCAGTCGATAAACGCCCCTTCCACCAGCATGACGCCGATCGGCATAATGCAAAGCAGTGCAATGGCCCTGCCCGGCAATTGAAAAATCGGTGCTTTTTCCCGCGGCTCCGAAGAGCGGCTGTGCGGATTTTCGACGATGTATCCGGACACCCAAAAGCCCAGAACGCTGACCAGCGGCATGACAATCAGGAAATGGCTGGCAACGCCGACATCAAGCCACACAAAGGCTGTTCCACAGGCAGCGCCCAGCAGCGAACCGACACTCCAGAAGCCATGGGCGCGCGACATCACCCGCTTGCCTTCACGCACTTCATATTCGTCGGCCGCCGTATTCATGGCTATTTCCAGAACGCCGATGCCAATACCAGCAGCCAGAAGGGCCATGCCAAGGGTCAGGCCGCTGGGCGCAAGCGCTGCCAGCATCATGCTCAGCGCCCATGCGGGTATTGACCATGCACACGCCTTGCGCAGACCCACAGCCTTGATCAGGCCCGTGCCACCGACAAAAGCAAGCAACGTGCCACCGGCCAGCACAAACAGGGCCAGACCAAGCTGACCGTCACTGAGGGCCAGATTGGCCTTGATGCTTGGAATGCGCGGTATCCAGTTGCCCAGCACGAAGGACTCGCAGAAAAACACCCCGAATATCGCCAGCATGGCAATGCGTTTTGCGCGCATGGGGGGCGGATCAGCGGTCATGCCGGTGGGCTGGGTCATGCGTTCAACCGTTCAAAATGCGCGATGTTCCATCCGCGTGCGCACAGATCGGCGCATGCGCGAACAGCCATTAGGCCACTTTGCCCATGATCTGCAGCACAAAGCCAACGCAATAAACATAGAGCGCGGTGATTGTGATACCGACCTGCACCCAGACCGGCACCTCCATTCCGAAATACCAGAAGCCGATGGCGGCCAGACCAAGGCCCGACCAGGTGAAAAACATCGTCAGGGTCAAAGGCCGCCAAACGCGCACCCGCACCGGGTGAACATAAAGCCATGGGATGAAGGTCAAGACCGCCGAGATGATCACCACCCCGAAGGCGATGTACCAATTGGGCTCGATCACAAACAGGGTGAACACAAGCATGTTCCAGCAGATCGGAAAGCCCACAAAACAATTGTCGCGGCTCTTCATGCGCGTATCGGCGTAATAAATGGCACTCGTGCAAACGATCAGCGCAGCGCACAGGAACGAGGCGTATTCTTCAAGAAACCCACTCTGATAGAGCGCGAAAGCCGGAATGAGCGCGAACGTCACGTAATCGACAATGCAATCCAGCAATTCACCGGACCAGTTCGGCAGCACTGTTTTCACATGGAAATAACGTGCCAGCGGCCCGTCAACACCGTCCACCAAAAGCGCGACGCCGAGCCAGAACCACATATTGGTGAAACGCCCTTCAGCAGCCGCAACCAGCGCCAGAAACGCCCAAAACGCGCCTGATGCGGTGAACAGATGAACTGAAAAGGCAATCAGAACGTTATTGGGCGGCCGATCCATGGAAAATCAGCTGTGCCAGTCGAGCTTACAGACTTCTGCCGACAAGCCTTCAAAATTCCAGTTGCGGCCAAAGGCACGGAAGCGGCTGCGGTTGCTGCGCGCGACGATGATTTCTTCTGCGATCCAGTATTTCGAGTTCTTGATGACCGTATCTTCACCCGGTTCATTGCCGGCAATCGGAGTGACCGACCCATCCAGGATTTTCGGGATCTTGACGTTGCGGGTTTTCCCATCGGTTTCATAGGAAATCTTTTCCTGCTTCACGCCAAGGAAATTGCCCACCAGAATCGACAGAAGATGCGTCGTACCACCGGCCTTGCCGGTGAAAATCTTGGTGAACGCCTTGTTGGCATAAATCGAGGCGCGGTCATCAATGAACAAACCGGCTGTCCAGTTGCCGCGGCTCATATAGCCTGGAATTTCCATCATCAGGCCAAGGTTAAGACCGGAGAGATCGACATCCTCGTAATGGCCTTCATCAACCCGGAACCCGGCCCAGGTCTGGCAATAGCCTTCCGTTGGCGGGTGGTCGCCAAGCGACAAAACGCATGGGCAAAACACGGTACAATTGCACGCAAGCACGAGCTCGCCCTTCATGCTCCAATCGACTTTAGCCATATTCCAATCTCTCCCAAACCAACCTGGCTCAATACAACTTGTGGCCCCTTACGCTGACCAAACAGAAAGCGCCAGCAGAATTCCGCCCCATCCCAGCAATATGCCGCCAGAAACGCGGGAAGTCACTTTGCCTGTGCCACTTTTTTCGATGATTGCAAACAGCGTCAAAAACGCCATCCACGCAAGGTTCATCGTTCCCACAACCAGCATCACCAGCATCAGCGCCCAGCAACAGCCAACGCAAAAGACACCCTGTTGAACGCCAAGCCGGAAAATTCGTGCGGGCCGCGTACTCCACTGGCCGAAAATGATCGAAAACGGATTGCGGCATTTTTCAAGGCAGGCCTCGCGCAGACTGCTGAATTGATAGAGGCCCGCCCCGGCCAAAATGACCGCCGCCAGCACCCCGCTTATGGGAAGCACCGTATTGTCGATCAGGTTCAGCGCCATCAGTCCGCGCTGCACGGCAGCACCCGCTACGGAAAAGACGAGCCAGACTGCGAGATAACCCGCCGCCAGAACGCTGACGGACACAACCTTCTCGCCCTTTTGAGCGGCCACGTCGGCGATATCGGCATAGGTGCGCATCATCGGCGCAGCAGATGGCAGCATCATCGCCAGCGACATGGCAAACCACATGCCAACGCTGATGAAAAAGCCCGGCAGACTTACAACACCATCATTCGCCGGCGTGCAAAGCTCTATCAGCTTTGCCAATATGGGAGATTGTGCAGGATCAACCTGCAACGCGTTGAAAAGCCGGTCGGCAAGGCCCATGCCCGGCCCCAGCGCTTCGCCGCCAAAGGGGGCTGATGCCCCGGCCGCCAGAAACGTCACCCACGCCCAGGCCAGCCCAACTGTAACCGCTGTGACCCCATAAACGGGCCATTTGGGGCGGCTGGCAATTCCGGCAACCATCTGATCGAACGGGCGCAGATGGATGTGGGGATCAACAATTCCCTCGCCGGGCAGACCAGCGTTCGACGGATCACCACCGTCCGGTCCCAGAGGAATCGTGTTTTGAGGCAATTGGCCACGCCTTTCGCGGGAAAATCGGGAATGTCACATCTTTTGTGCTCTTGAACCGCTCCCTATAATCATAAGTGCAATGGCAGCCAAGGAAATTTCCGTGACCGAACGCAAGACAATTTCGCACAGCCAAACACAGCAACCGGCACCCATCGCAGTTGTGGGTGCCGGTCTCGTGGGATTGATGGCGGCAAGACGGCTGGCGGACCTTGCTCAGGCGCGCGGCGAAACTGTAGCGCTGATAGCCCCCAAAGCGCCGTCAGGTGACAAACGCACCACTGCCATGCTGATGCCGACCATCCGTGTGCTGGAAGACATGGCCCTTTGGGAAGATGTTCAGCCGCAATGCGCGCCGTTGAAGACCATGCGGCTGGTGGACGGTTCCAACCGCCTGATCCGCGCACCTCTGGTGGACTTTCGGGCAAGCGAGCTCGATCTGGAGGCTTTCGGCTACAATGTGCCGAATGACAAAATGGTGACCCTGCTTGAAGACAGTTTGCAGAATCATCCGGCGCTTGTGCGTGTGGATGCCACGCTCGAAAGCGTGCAATGTCACGATGATCACGTCGAACTGCGTCTCAGCGACGGCTCAGCACTGGATTGCAAATTGCTTGTCGCCGCGGATGGGCGCCATTCCACAGCCCGTGAAGCGGCATTGATCACGTGCCGCACATGGTCCTATCCGCAATCCGCCATTGTGCTGACATTCCAGCACACCCAATCGCATCACGATGTCTCGTCGGAATTTCACACCGAAACCGGGCCCTTCACCCAGGTGCCCCTGCCACCGCAGCCCGGTGCTGCCCACCGCTCGAGCCTTGTCTGGGTTGTGCGCCCGCAGGATGTGGACGCCATAATGGCAATGGACCCGGATGCACTTGCCTTGCAAATTGAAACGAAAATGCAATCCCATCTCGGCCGCATCACCGTGGAAGGCAAGCCGCAGGTCTATCAGCTTTCCGGGATGACGGCCCGCAGTTTCGCACAAAATCGGGTCGCGCTGATTGGTGAAGCGGGGCATGTGTTCCCGCCCATCGGTGCACAGGGTTTCAATCTGGGTGTCAGGGATGTCGAGGCGCTTGTCGGCTGTCTGAAAAAGGCCAGTGGCGATCCCGGCAGCCCTTCTATCCTCGCCGCCTATTCCAGACGACGCATTGCCGATGTTGCCCTGCGCACCGGTGGCGTTGATGTTATGAACCGATCCCTGTTGAGCGATTTCCTGCCCGTTCAGGCCGCACGCGCGCTCACAATTGGCGCTCTCGGCAATATCAGTTGGCTGCGCCGCATCGCCATGAAACAGGGGCTGGGTGCATCATCCATGGTGGGTGTGCGTTAGCCGGGAAACAGATCCGCAGGCAGCGCGCCCGTCGCGATCAGATAAAGCAGCCCGGTAACCGTGAACACCGAAGCCACGGTTGAAACCAGCACCATGCTGGAGGCGCGCGCGACCCAAACGCCATATTGCTGCGAAATCACGAAAACATTCGTCGCCGTGGGCAGCGACGCCAGCAAGACGGCTGTGTAAACCCAGACCGGCTCAAAATCGCCAACCCAGCTCAACAGCAGGTAAACAATGATCGGGTGAAGCACCAGCTTGATGGGCACCAGAACGGCCAGCACTTTTGGCAGGCTGCCACGGGGTGCAAGGGCAACCGTGACCCCCATGGCAAACAACGCGCAGGGTGCAGCCGCGTTTTGCAGATAATCGAGCAACTGACCAACCGCCTGAGGCGGCCGGTAACCGATGATCGCGGCGGCGACACCGACAATGGTAGCGATGATAAAGGGATGCGTGAAAATGCGCTTCAGGACCTGCAGCGTCATGTCCATCGGTTTGGGCTTTGGCCCCTCCCCGCCAATCGCCATCATCAGCGGCGCCATTGCAAAATGCAGCGTGTTATCAAAACAGAAAATCAGCGCAACCGGCACCACGGCCTCTTCGCCAAGCGCCGCAATCGCCAATCCGGGGCCCATGTAGCCGATATTGCCATAGGCACCGGCCAGCCCCTGAATGGTGCTTTCGGGAATATCTCCATCGGTTGCGAAAACGCCAACGCTGAACGCGATCGCAAAAGCGATATAGGTGCCGAGCAGCGTTGCGAAAATGAACCCCCAACTGGTCAGTTTCTCAACCGGCGTTTCCGACAACAGATTGAAAAACAGCGCCGGCAGCGCGATGTAGATGATGAAGAAATTCATCCAGGCCAAACCGTCGGTCGACAGCTTTTTCACCTTGGCCGCGATGAACCCAAGCGCGATCAGCCCGAAAAACGGAAGCGCCATGGCAAGAATTTGTGCCAATCGACCCTCCTGTTACTCGCAATCCACACATCCATCGGCTACCCGTCCGGCAAATGTGGGTCAAGTGAGCAATTGTCAGCACGATTTATTAACGATGATATTCGCACCACCCCATGGAGATTTGGTGCGCAGCGGCTTATAGTCATGGTGACCGAACAAGTGCTCTGTTGTAACAAGCCCTATGTGCAAAGGCTTAAAACACGGGCCTCGCAGACCCAATTGACTGAAGAACACAAATGATAAGAACAGCCAAATTTCAGATCGGTCAGGTCGTCAAGCACCGGATATATCCGTTCCGGGGCATCATTTTTGACGTCGATCCGGTGTTCGACAACACCGATGAATGGTATGATGCCATCCCTGCAGAAGTGCGACCGTCGAAAGACCAGCCCTATTATCATCTGTTTGCCGAAAACGAAGACACCGAATATGTCGCTTACGTTTCGGAACAAAACCTGCTGGAAGACGATACCGGAACGCCCCTGCGGCACCCGCAGATCGACGAAATGTTCCGCCGCGACGGCACAGGCAACTACGTTTCAAAGTCGAAATACGCACATTAGAGCGGTTTCATTTTGAACCGAGCAGATTGCGCTCAGCATTCAGCCGCACAAAAAAAGGCTCCAGACTTGATGTCCGGAGCCTTTTCAAATTGAAGATGCAGCTCGAAGCTCGAAGAACGCCTAGTTGCTGCCCTGCTTGGCCGCGTCCTGTGCTGCCTTGAGCTTGTCAGCCGTTTCCTTGGCTTTGCGCTTCAGTTCTTCCTCAATCTTCTTGTTGCGCTGCTGAACTTCGTCGCGCTTCAGCGGCGGTCCGTCGAAAACGGCGGTAAAGCCTTTAAGCGTAACTTTCACCGGGTTTTTCTGAGCCCGGAAATTGGTTGAAGTCAGCGTCAGTTCTCCGCCGCCTTTGAGCGCCTTCACAAGGCCCTCACTCAACTGGATTTCAGCAAGACAACGGTCCGGCAGGCAAATGCTGTAGGGCAGCGTGTTTTCCTTGCCGTTGTCGATGCGTATTTTGACACCCTCGGGGATATAGCGGGCCGATGGCACCGCCACCTGGAAAATACGGCGGTTGGTTGACCCTTTGGACTGCAACAGGTTCACGCCGGTCAGCAACTGCCCATTGGCGCCCAACTGGTTGATCTGCACATTACAGATGTCATTGTCAGCCACCTTGGAGCATACTTTAACCCACCCCTGGGGTGCCTGTTGCTGAGCCAAGGCTGCGGATGATGCGCCCAAACCGGCAGTTGCAACCACAGCCGACGCGACCAGAGCATTGCGAACGAAACCAGCGCCGGATTTTGCTGTTTGAATAGGGTTCATGAATTCAGTTTCCAATTCAGTTTTATCTCTCACAGACCGCCATTGCATGAAGGGATGACAGCCCAAATTCTCGTTTCATCAGCGGGCAATGGTTTGGCGCATGCTGATCAAACGACCAGCCTCCAAACCCGCGCACTCCGCAAGCAACAACGCTTTTGTACAATGCAGCCTACCCGCTTCGTCGCACGATGCATCTTGCGCAAATACGGCACGAGCATGGCCAAAAGAGTTGCCGGAAACCTTTAGGAGCATTTTTCCGCGAAAGCCAGTGTTCGGGGCGGCGAACTCCGGCTTTCGCGGCGAAATGGCGCTGGCGAAGCGAATTTCATCTTCCAATGTGACCTTTTGGTCAGTGTCACAGGGCATTCTCACCACAGTGCTGAAGTCACAATTGGGTGGCGCGATCTACAAGTGTTACATTGTTGTCCACATCGAATCATCGTTTTGCCCGCATCATGCGGGCTTGGTTCTTTCATCTTCAAAGCTTTGCTGTTTCACAACGCAGGTAAAATCTTCGAATGCTGCATTCAACGTCCAGACTAGCGTTTCACTTTATGGCGGTGATGGGGTTCATCCTTTTGATGGTTCACGCGAGCGCCGTCCATGCCGAACCATCGCATGGCTTGGCGATGCGCGGTGCGCCAGCCCTGCCCGCTGACTACACGCATTTCAGCTACGCCAACCCCGATGCACCAAAGGGTGGCCGTTTGACCTATGGCGTGTTCGGCACGTTTGATGATCTCAACCCCTTTGACCTGCAAAGCATCCGCACCGGCGCGCGGGGTATCTGGGACCCGGTCTTCGGCAATCTGGTGATTGAAAGCCTCATGAAGCGCAATCGCGACGAGCCGTTCACGCTTTACGGTCTGCTCGCAGAAAAGGTTGAACTGCCGGACGACAGGTCGTGGATTGAATTCCACCTCAACCCACTCGCCCGGTTTTCCGATGGCGAGCCGGTCAAGGTTGCGGATGCTCTGTTCACGTTTGACCTGCTCAAAGACAAAGGCCGCCCACCCTATTCCAGCCGCATGAAACAGGTGGAGAAAATCGAACAAACGGGCGAACGCTCGTTCCGCATCACGTTCAACGACCGCGCCTCGCGGGAAACCCCGCTCCTTTTCGGCCTGATGCCCGTTCTGCCCAAACATGCCATTGATGTTGAACAGTTTGGCCGCTCGACGATTGAACCGCCGATTGGCAGCGGGCCTTATACGGTCGGTGAGGTGAAGCCCGGTGAGCGCATCACCTATCTGCGCGACAAGAACTATTGGGCGAAAGACCTGCCCGTTCAGCGCGGGTTTTTCAATTTCGATGAAATCCGCGTCGACTATTTTCGCGCGGCAACGGCCCAGTTTGAATCCTTCAAGAAAGGCCTGTTCGACCTCAACCCGGAAACCAGCCCGGCCAAATGGCGCACGGCTTACGATTTTCCCGCTGTTCAGAATGGCGATGTGGTGCTCGAAACCTTCGATTCCACGCTTCCCAGCGGCATGCTGGGTTTCGTTTTCAACACACGGCGGGAAAAATTCGCCAATCGCCGCGTTCGGCAGGCGCTCGCCATGTTGTTTGATTTCGAATGGGCCAATGAAAACCTGTTTTTCGACGCATATACCCGTACATCCTCTTATTGGCAGGATTCAGAGCTCTCCTCGCTTGGCAAACCCGCCAGCGCGCTCGAAAAATCCATGCTGGCCGCGTTTCCCGATGCGGTTGACCCAGATGTCATGAACGGCACCTACACGGCTCCGGTGGCGGACGGCACCGGTCGTGACCGCAAAATTCTGCGCGCGGCCCTCTCCCTGCTGCGCGGTGAAGGTTACAAGATCGCCGACGGCAACCTGATGGACCCGAATGGCGAACCGCTGACCGTCGAACTGATGATCGCCGGGAGCGCCGGGATCAGCAGCCAGGACATCGAGCGGCTTGCGCTCGCCTATCGCAACACGGCCCGGAAACTTGGCATCGAAATCACCGTCCGTCTGGTCGATGACAGCCAGTATCAGGCGCGCAAGGGCACGTTCGATTTCGATATGACCGTGGTGCGCTATTCCTCGTCCCTTTCCCCCGGGGCTGAACAGACATTTCGCTGGGGCTCAGCTTCGAAAGATCTGGAAGGCAGTTTCAATTTTGCAGGAACCGCCGATCCGGCAATTGACTTTCTGATTGAACAGATGCTGCGTGCCAGAACCGACGAAGAGTTCACTGCGGCCGTCCATGCCTATGATCGGGTTCTGATTTCCGGCCACTATGTTGTGCCACTTTACCATCAGGGCCAGTCGTTTCTGGCGCGGTGGAAACACATCAAGCGCCCCGATACCGTGCCGCTTTACGGAGTGCGCTACCCCACATGGTGGCATTCGGACGCTGAAACAGGAGGAGCAAGCCAATGACGAACGAAACGGGGACGAGCGAGACCGACCCTAAGCCGAAAGTGCATCTCGACATCGTGTCCGACGTCATGTGCCCGTGGTGCTACATCGGCAAACGCAGATTGGAAGCCGCGCTTGAGCAGGTGAAAGACACGGATGTCACCGTGACATGGCGACCCTATCAGCTGGACCCGACCCTGCCGCCGGAGGGCCGCGACCGGCGCGAATATCTGGAAACCAAGTTTGGCGGACCGGAACGGGCAAAGGAAATCTACAGCCGGATTGAAGATGCAGGCCGCGAGGAAAATCTCGCTTTTGACTTCAAATCCATCGCCGTTTCCCCCAACACGCTGGACGCTCACCGTGTGATCCGCTGGTCGATCAACGAGGGGCAAGAGGTTCAGGACAAGTTGGTCGAACGGCTTTTTGAACTGTTCTTCACTGAAGGCGTCAATATAGGCCAGCACGATGTGCTGATCAAAGCCGCTGACGAAGCCGGAATGGACGCCGCCGTCGTCGCAGCCCTGCTCGCGACGGATCAGGACAAGGACGCCGTCTCGCAGGAAATCGCCACAGCCCAGCAAATGGGCGTCACCGGCGTGCCGTGCTTCATCATAGACAACAAATACGCCGTAATGGGCGCCCAATCCCCCGAACACATAGCCGCAGCCATTCAGCAGGCGGCCGCGCAGGGTGCTGACACTGAAAACGGCTCACCGGGCTGAGCCACAAGATCGCTCAGCCGCTTAACGCCCTCCATTCATGCGTGCCACGAGGAAGTCGATCAGTGTGCGCATGCGGTGGGGGAGTCGGTCGCGGCTGGGGTAGACGATGACGGTTTCCTGAACCGGCACTTCGTAATCCACCAAAAGGGGTACCAGCGCGCCGCTTCCCAGGTACTGTGACACATAGGTTTCCGCCAGCCGGGCAATGCCCAGCCCCTTGACTGCGGCCGTTGCAAGCGCGGGGCCGTTGCCGCTGGAAAACCGGCCATTGAGTTTCTTGCTCGCCAATTGCCCGCCCTGAATGAAGTCCCATTTTGCCCCCGGCACCATCAGACATGAGTGCTGCGAAAGCTCTTCGGGTGATGCGGGCGCTCCATGTTGCGCCAGATAATAGGGCGAGGCACAAACGATGATGCGTCGTTTGCTGAACGGGCGCACCACGAGGTCCGGATCGGACGGCATGCCGTGGCGGATCGCAAGGTCGAATCCTTCCCTCAGCAGGTCAATGCGGCGTTCCGTGATTTGCAGTTCGACATCGATGAGTGGGTGTTCCGTCGCAAATGCGCATAGGGCATCGGCAACCCAGGTCTCGCCGAATATGCCGCCGGCACTCACCTTCAAGCGCCCCTTCACCATGTTTTGCTGGTCGGACAAATCCGTTTCGAGCGTCTCCAGTTCGTCCCAGATATCCGAAACGCGCTCGTAATACTGTGCGCCAAGGTCCGTCAGATTCACCTGACGTGTGGTTCGGTTAAGCAGGCGAACTCCCAGACGCGTTTCGAGATCGACCACCCGGCGGCTGACAAATGAGGCGGAGACCCCAAGCGTTTCAGCCGCCCGCGTAAAGCCGCCCTGCTCCACCACGGAACAGAATTCCAGTACACCACCCAGACCTTTCATTGTTGCTCCTGTGCAATAATGCTTTGACGAGATGTTATATTTATTCTCGATGAAGAAACAATCATTTTGCTTCCAACGCAAACAAGCGCAACTGAAAGGAAGCCAAATGACCCGCCTGAAAACGGCCCTGACCGCCCTCGCCTTCACAGCCCTTTCCGCCACCACAGCCCATGCCGGTGCAGCCGCCGATGCTGCGAAAAAGTTCTTCGATGAATACCGGGCTCAGAATGTCCCGGGCATGGTTGCCCTGTTCCAGCCGAAGGGCACGGTTGAATACGTTCCCTTCAAACTGCAGGGCCCGGTTGAGAAAATCGGTCCCGGCTCATGGGGTGTGCTGATCGAAGCCTTCCCGAACCTTTCCAACAAGGTTCACTCCATCACCGAGAGTGCCGACGGTCGCACCGCTCATGTGGATGTGAACATTTCCGGCACCCAGACCAAGGATGTGTTTGGCGTGCCCAACAAGGGCAAATCCTACGATTTGCGGCACATGTTCATCATCCGGGTCGATCAAAACGGCAAGATCACCAACGTCACCAGCTTTTGGGACAATGCCGATTGGTACGTCCAACTGGGCAAGAAAACACTGTGAACAACACACCTTCTCCATCAAATCACACAAAGGAAATCAAAATGACAAACCCAAACATTCTCATCGTTCTGACCTCCCATGACACGCTCGGCAACACCGGCCTGAAAACCGGGTTCTGGCTCGAAGAATTTGCAAGCCCCTACTACGTTTTCAAAGACGCGGGCGCGAATATCACGCTGGCCTCTGTGAGTGGTGGTCAGCCGCCGATCGACCCCAAAAGCAGTGAGCCGGACTGGCAGACGGACGACACCCGTCGTTTTGAAAGCGATGAAGAAAGCAAGGCGGCTTTGGCCAACACCAAGCCTCTGAGCAGTCTCGATGCGGGCGACTACGACGCGATCTTCTTCCCCGGCGGTCACGGTCCGATGTGGGACTATCCCGACAACGCCACTTTGGCGAACTTGATTGAGGCCTTTGACGAGGAGAGCAAGCCCATCGGTGCCGTGTGTCACGGGCCCGTGGCGCTGGTGACGGCCAAGTCTTCCGATGGTCGTTCCATCGTTGCCGGCAAGCGGGTCTCCGCCTTCACCAATACTGAGGAAACCGCCGTTGAACTGCAGGATGTTGTCCCATTCCTGCTGGAAGACAGGCTGGAAGAACTCGGCGCAACCTTTGTGAAAGGCGACGATTTTACATCGCATGTCGTCACCGATGGCAATCTGGTGACCGGCCAGAACCCGCAATCTTCAGTCGCCGGAGCCGAGGCGCTGATGGACCTGCTGAAAAACAAGGCCGCCTGAAACCACGGTTTCTGAAACAATCAAACGGCTCTTGTGGAGGTTGGCTTCCACAAGAGCCGAATTCATTGGAGCTTACGCCTCAATGAAACGGGTTTCTTTTGAGCGCGATGCGAATGCGCAAGAACCGGCGCATCCTGGCAAGCCAACGCCGCGTCGTCCGGTGCAATAATGCCCGCCGTGCCACCTGTCGACGCGCAATCAGATCTCTGCGGTGCTCATCTGCACGATCAAGCGGTGTGCCATCAGCGTGAAACCGTTGCTTTGCCCGCAACAGGGCCATATCCACAACATGTAACATTGAACGCATCTCCGATGGCTACCTCGAAGGAGAAACTATCGGTGAGCGCTTTGATCTGCTAAGCAGAAATAAAACTCACATACAAGTTCAACTAACATGTCATACGACTGGCGCCATCTTCCTACCCTGTCCTCGCTTCGCGCGCTGGACGCGACCGCACGCCATGGCGGGTTTTCTGGCGCAGCGCGCGCCCTCAACGTCACCCACGCGGCGGTTGCCCAACAGGTGCGGTCGCTGGAGCGCGAACTGGGTGTTCAACTGGTTGTCCGCACAGGCCGCGCCATCGGCCTGACCGAAGCTGGCGAACGGCTGGCGTCTTCCGTTGGCGACGGGTTCGCCGCTATCGCAAAGGGGGTGGAAGCGCTGCAAACCCGCGAAAAGCAGCGCGGTTTGCGCGTGACAACGACAACTTTCCTTGCCGACAGTCTCATTCTACCGCGCCTTTCCGAGTTCTGGCGAAAACACCCGGATATCGAAGTCTCGTTAATGCCCAGTCCGCAAATGCTGGACATCGTCCGGGAGGGTTACGACCTTGCCATCCGGGCCGGCTATGGACATTGGCCTGGCGTGACAAACGAATTGCTGACCAAATCACGCTTGATTGCAGTCGGCGCGCCACATCTGGTTGGCGATGGCACGGTGGATCCAGCCAGTCTGCCGTGGCTGTCCATCGAAAATGAAAGGCATGACTGGATATTGCAGAGAAACAGGGCGATCGGAACCGACAACCCGCATCTCGTGCAAGTGGGGAGCCCGCATGTCGAACTGACCGCCACCCGTCAGGGACTTGGCATGATAATCGCGAGCGAAATTGTCGTACGCGACGATCTGGTTGCTGGGCGGTTGAAGGAACTTCCAATGGAAGGTCTGCGGGATGTCGGGTACTACGCTCTTATGGCCAAGGGCCCGCAGAGAACAGCAACCCGGATGTTCGTTTCATGGCTGAAGACGATTGTTTAGTGTCAGGCTCCTAGGTCGACCTGGAAAACGCCGAACGCAGGATGCCAAGACCAGCAATGGCGAACAGACCGGCCACCACACCGTCTACCCAGCGACGAGCGCGCTTATAGGCGGCCATGAAACCCGGCAGGGAAAAGGCGAGCGCGTGGGACGCATAATTGGCAAAGCCGATGGCCATGCACAATGCTGTGGCAACCATCAACTGGCCGCTGCCATCACCTGCGCCCAGCCCCATGGACAAGGCCGCCATCCAAGCCACAACGGCTTTCGGGTTGGAGAGATTCAGAAACAGCCCGCGCAGGAACCACTTTTCCGTGCGGCGCAGCGCGACTTCGCCTTCGCCCGGCGCCATAGCTGAACGGGCGGATTGCCAGGCGAGCCAGAGCAGATAAAGCCCACCCGCGATTTTCAAAGCAAAAAGCGCATTGGCGGAGCTTTGCATCACCGCGCCCATGCCCGTGGCCGCAACAAGTCCCCAGAACGCGAGGCCGAACGACAGGCCAAGCCCGAACAACAGGCCGTTCCGGCGGCCAGAGCTCATCGAAACCGTCGCAACGGCAATGTTGGCCGGACCGGGCGAAACCGTCACCACCAGAAAGGCAAGCGCGACGGCAACGAGGCTTTCCATATCAATCATCCGGCAAGCCCTCTAGCGTTTTGCCACAGCGTCAAATGCCATCAACTGGTCGATCAGATCGGCCATCTCGTTGAGCGGCACCATGTTGGGGCCGTCGGATGATGTTGTATTGTTGGGATCGTCATGGGTTTCTATGAACAGGCCGGCAACGCCAACGGCCACTGCGGCCCGCGCCAGAACCTGCACAAACTCGCGCTGCCCGCCGGTCGACCCACCCTGACCACCGGGTTGTTGCACCGAATGGGTGGCGTCAAACACGACAGGCGCGCCCATGGCCGCCATGGTCGGCAGCCCCCGGAAATCGTTGACAAGCGTATTGTAGCCAAAGCTCGTGCCGCGCTCGGTCAGCAAAACGTTGGGATTGCCGCTTTCGACCACTTTGCCAAGAACGTTTTTCATGTCCCAGGGGGCAAGAAACTGCCCTTTTTTGACATTCACAACGGCACCGGTTTCAGCCGCAGCCACCAGCAGATCAGTCTGACGACTCAAAAACGCCGGTATCTGCAGCACATCCACATGGGCGGCAACGGTTGCGCAATCCTGCGCGGTGTGAACGTCGGTAATGATAGGAATGTCGAACTCTTTGCGCAATGCGCTGAAGATATCGAGCGATGCTTCCAGACCAAGACCACGCGTCGCCTTCAGGCTGGTGCGGTTGGCCTTGTCGTAGGACGACTTATAAACCAGTCCGATACCGGCTTTGGAACAGATTTCCTTCAAAGCGCCTGCCATGTGAAACGCATGATCGCGGCTTTCCAGCTGGCATGGTCCGGCTATCAGGGAAAATGGCGCGGTCTGATCAAAGACGACATTTCCGACCGTCACGCGGGCATTGGGTGTTGTCATCAGTTTGTTTCCTCAAAAAGAATGGGCATGCCCTGACCGGGC
This sequence comes from Pseudomonadota bacterium, assembly GCA_039180085.1. GTDB lineage: Bacteria > Pseudomonadota > Alphaproteobacteria > Rhizobiales > Rhizobiaceae > Pseudahrensia. The sequence continues at coordinate 35,550 of JBCDDX010000024.1, read as the reverse complement.
GCAGGCGGCACGACAACGCGGCCATTATGAGTGCTGTATTCGACGCCCTTTGCGTCGAGATGCGCGCGCAGGGTTTCAAGCGACGATACCGCCAGCACAAACGCCTCAAACCGCATGCCGCGTTCATTGTCATCGCTGCTGCGGTTCACGTGGACACCAAACAGGCCCGCAAGCCCTTCCGGCGATAACACGCTGACGTCGCAATTGCCGGTGTGGAACGACATGCCAAACGAATTGGCATCCATCTCACGCTGGTTTAGCAGGGTCTGCAACATGTACTGAAAATCGGTCGGGTTCGGCTCGCTGATGAGAATTTCCTTCAGGCCCATCACACCATTGTCGTGGGTCTGCAAGGCACTGCGATCCACTTTCGGTGCGTTCAGCACTTCGCAGGAAAAGAACGGCGAATCCGGGCTGCGCTGGTCACTGGCAAATGCCAGATGAAACGCAACGCGGCCCTTTTCACCGTCCGGCGTTTGAAAAGCGCGCGAAAAACGCACCATCTTGCCGCCCAATATGCCCGCCTTGCCGAACAGTTTGTGGTCGGCTTTTGCATCATCGGTTTTCAGCACGACATGCGAAAAGCCTTCAAGCCCGCGGCGGAAGCGGTATGTCTGGTCATTGGCAACGAACGTGTTGCCCTTCAGCGCCTTTTCTTCGCAGGTTTCGCGCTGGGCAATGCCCAGCGGTTCCAGAAACGTGCCATCACGAAAGAAAATGCAGCAATTTTCCGTGCCAAACGGATGAAGCCCGTTGGGCGCAACCGTGAAGCCAAGCGCGCTGTAGCGCTCGCGCGCATCATCGATTTCAGCAACCGGCAAAACCAGATGATCAATCAGGCGGGGAGAAGTAATATGGGTCATGAAGTGTTCCTGCCGCAACACGGGCTGATGTTCAACAGCGCGATGATGGCCGTGCGCTGTTTCAACCGGAAACGCACGCCGTAAGCGCCTCTGGCAATGCGTCAGCCAGCACCGCTAAATCGTCGTCTGTGCCGGACGAAATACGGATGCACCGGTTTTGCGGCGCAACGAAGGGCATGCGCAAGAAAACACCGCGCTTGCCAAGTTCGCCAACAAGCGCCTTTGCGAAATCGCCATCGTGACCGCAATCGATGGTGACAAAATTGGTTGCTGTTTCCAGCGGTGTCAGACCGTTGGCGCGCGCAATTTCGGCAATCGCAGCGTTTGCCTGGTGAACCTCACCAATCACATGGTTCAGCCATTCCTGATCCGCCAGTGCAGCAAGGGCACCAGCCTGCGCGATGCGGTTGACGCCGAAATGGTTGCGCACCTTGTTGAATGCATTGATCGGGTCGCGATGACCGATCGCATAGCCCACCCGCGCCCCGGCCATGCCGTAGGCTTTTGAGAATGTGCGCATGCGGATAACGCGCTTTTCGCTCACATCGAGCAGAGGCAAAGTGCCTTCCGGCGCAAAGTCGCAATAAGCCTCATCAAGACACAGCAGGCTTTGTTCAGGCATGGCGTCGATCAGCCGGGCAATGGTTGCCGCGTCGTGCCAGCTGCCCATCGGGTTGTCCGGATTGGCAAAATAGGCAAGCGGCGCGTTGTGCGCCGCCACAGCTTCTGCAATCGCAACCGGGTCTTCCGCGTCGTCGCGATAGGGCACAGTTTTCAGCGCGCCGCCAAACCCGGCGACGTGAAAATTGAACGTTGGATAGGCTCCCAGCGAGGTCACGACCGGCGTATCCTTGTCGACAATCAAGCGCACCAGCACGCCAAGCAGGCTGTCGATCCCCTCACCCACCACGATGTTTTCAGGTTCGACATCGTGGAACGCGGCCAGCGCGTGTTTCAGGTCATGATTTTCAGGATCACCATATTGCCAGCAATCCAGCGCCGCCTGTGCCATGGCCGCAGCCGCGCGCGGTGACGGGCCGAACACGCTTTCATTGGCCCCGAGCCGGGCTTTGAAGGCAGCGCCATTGGCGCGCTCCTGCGTCTCCGGCCCGACAAACGGCACGGTTGCGGGCAGGCTTTCCGCCAGTTCTGTCAAAATCGGCATCATAAACTCCTCAAGCGAAGCGTGGCGGTCGTGTCTTGCGCACGCCGTTGCAGATCACTTGATCCAACGCAAGGCGGCGGATTGCAACCCCGCATGAGGGGGCGTAAGCAGAACCATGACCGTTCAGCCCACCCCCTTACCGCAAGGCGCCCCAATCCCGGTAGCGGACGGCATTGGCACAAGCCAGAACAAGGGCTGGCGCACCCCGGCAGTGTTGCTGATGCTCATGGCGGCGGCCATGCAACTGGCCTTCGCCTCATGGTCGGCACTGCAATACAATTTCGCCCATGAAATGCTCAGCTTCACCGGTCGCGAAATCGGCATTCAACAGAGCATACGCGAAATTCCAGGCTTCCTGTCCTTTGCCGCCGTGTTCTTTCTCTTCGCCATGCGCGAACAGACCTTTGCGATGGTTTCGCTCGTTCTGTTGGGGTTGGGTACCGCCGCCACGGGCTATTTCCCGACCGCCATGGGGTTCTACATCACAACATTCATCGGCTCGGTTGGGTTTCACTATTACGAGACGATGCACCAGTCGCTCAGCCTGCAATGGCTGCCGAAGAAAACGGCAGCCGGAACCATGGGCAAGATTCTCGCCGTCGGCAGTCTTGCGCAGCTCGCCGCCTACGCGCTCATTTATCTCGTCGGCAGCGTCTATGATCTAAGCTTCACCACCATGTTCGTTGCCGCTGGTGGCGCAACGCTCGCCATGGTGGCGTTCATGGTGATTGCCTTCCCGCACTACCGCGAATCAACCCCGCAGCGAAAAGCGCTGATCGTGAAGCGCAAATATTCGCTCTATTACGCCATCACCTTCATGGCCGGCGCGCGCCGACAGATCTTTCTCGTTTTCGCAAGCTGGATGATGGTCGAGCGATTCGGCTATGCGTTTCACGACATTGCAGCGCTGTTTTTCGTGAACTCCGCGATCATGATGGCCACCGCGCCCTTTATTGGGCGGCTTATACAAGCCATTGGCGACCGCAACGCCATGATTGTGCAATATATCGGTCTCGCGGTCGTGTTCACCGCCTATGCCTTCGTGACCGACCCGAATGTCGCCATTGCGCTCTACATTCTCGACCACGCCTTTTTCGCGATGGAAATCGCCAAGAAAACCTACTTCCAGAAAATCGCGAATCCAGAAGACATTGCCGGAACGACCGGTGTTGCCTTCACGATCAATCACATTGCCGCGGTATTCATTCCCGTCGGCTTCGGCCTGCTCTGGCTTGTCAGCCCGGCGGCCGTCTTTCTCAGCGGAACGGCTATGGCACTGGTTTCATTGGTGCTTTCGCTGCTGGTGCCGCACAATCCCCGCTTCGAAGTCGAAAGCATTTTTAAGGAGCGGATTGCCGCAAAACAGGCCGCAGTCTGAGCGACCAAAATGCCGCGGTCGATTTTTCGGAACTTCTACCTTTCGTGATTGGTTTTCGCCTCAATTCCCTCTTACGGTTGCGTTTCAGAAACTTTCGGCAAATCCAATATGTTCTCTGTTTTCAAAGTTCGACCGGGCGTCGTCGCTCTCGCGTTATGTGCTGGCCTTGCATCATGCCAAAGCCTGAACAGCAGCCGCGTTTCCGTGGACTATTATGCGATTTCAGGAAACACGACGGCAGCGCTGGACAGGGAAATTCTCGCCAAGGGCCCCCGCATCAATGGCGGGCGCCACGCGGTGGCCGTTGCCCGCATCCGAATCATCCCCAACATCCGCTATGTTAACAACGACAATGGGTGCCAGGTTTCCCGCGCCAAGGTGAATGTGGACGCAAAAGTTACGCTTCCCCGCTGGACCGGCCGGGCCAATGCGACCAAGGAGCTCGGCAAAGCCTGGGACAATATTGACCGCTACACCCGCTTGCATGAAGGCGTTCACGTCGCCATCGCCTTCCGCTCCGCCAGCGCTATTGAAAAGGCGGTCAAGGCATTGCCACGCTACAAACGCTGCGAAGATCTCAAGGCCCAGGTGCGCCAGCTGATCAACACTGCGCTTGAAGATCACGACCGCAAACAAAGGCAGTTTGATGCGGACGAGCAAAAACGGCTCGCAGCGTTTGCGCGGGCCAGACGCGAGAAACAATCGTAAAGCACGTTGCCACTTTTTACCCACAAACCCACAGCATATGTTTGCAAATCGCCCCTGTCACAGCCAGACTTGCCAATGCAGGTCCTTGATAGGAGAGCGCTATCCATGACGACATCAAAACCGATTGCTGCACCCGCGGCCAATGCGATTGTTCGCAGGCACAATAAACGGACGGGATTTCCCGGGTTTTTAGGGATCGCAGCAGGCCTGTTTGCCATAGCCACCATGAGCGCATTCAATGCGCCAGCGGCTGATGCTGCACCCGTCAAAATCAAGGAAAAGACGAAATACTACACCGTGAGTGGTCGAACCGCCGCTGAACTTGCGATCTCGATGAGCGGAAAAGGCCCTTATTCACGGCAGCACCGGCGTCGTGCATGGGCCACCGCAGCACGCTCCCTCACCTACCAGATTTACCGCAAGCGCGATGCGAAGGGGTGCCGGATTACCGAAGCCAAGGTTGATCTCGATATCACCTACACCATACCGAAGCTGAAAAAGGGACAAAGAATTTCCAAGAGCCAGCACCGCAAATGGCGGCGAATGCAGGCGCTTCTGGTCCGCCACGAAAACAAGCATGGCGAGTATTACAAGCAATTTGCGAGAAAAACCCAGCGTGAACTGATGCGCCTTCCGCGCGCGAAGTCATGTCGCGCGCTGGACAAACAGGCTAACAAATTGGTGGCCAGACTGTCGGAGGAAGACAGTGATCGTAATGATCGTTTCGATGCCAATGACGGTCGCAATTACCGCCGCATGGCACGCCTTTACGGCGGATAGTCGAAGTCCGGCATTTCCAGACCATTCAAAACCATTTCAATACGGGCCGGAAACGGCCCGTATTGCGTTTCCAGGCACGTGAAACCGCTCAACCGGGTTCAGAGGCTCACTGACCTGACGTCGGTAAAAACAGAACTGCCTAAACGCCAAGCTTCTTTTGCAGGCTGGTTGACGACGTCGTGTACTGGAACACAATCCGCTCGTCCGGCGCGATATGTTTCTTGGCTGCGTGGGCCATCAACGCGGCCTCATGGAAGCCCGACAAGATAAGCTTGAGCTTGCCGGGATAGGTGTTGATATCGCCAATCGCGAAAATACCCGGCTCGCTTGTGGCGAATTTTTCCGTATCAACCGGGATCAGGTTTTCTTCAAGGTTCAAACCCCAGTCGGCAATCGGGCCGAGCTTCATGGTCAGGCCAAAGAATGGCAGGATGCGCGTGCAGTCAACGCTGACCTGCTCACCGTCGATGGTTTTGACATTGGCAGCCGTCACTTGGCCGTCCTCACCCTCAAGTCCGGTCACCTGCCCAAGTTGAAGTGAAACCTTACCTTCTTCCACCAAAGCTTTCATTTTATTGACACTATCAGGCGCAGCGCGGAACGCATCGCGGCGGTGAAGCAGTGTGACGGATTTCGCAACAGGCTGAAGGCTCAAGGTCCAGTCGAGAGCAGAATCTCCGCCGCCAACGATCAGAATATCGTGGTCGCGGAACTCTTCGATGCGGCGCACGGAATAGAAAACGGACGTGCCTTCAAAGGCCTCGATGCCGGGAACCGGAGGGCGTTTGGGTTGGAACGAACCACCACCGGCTGCAATCACAACCACCTTGGTTTTGATCTTCTCGTTCTCGTCCGTCGTGACGATGAACGAACCATCATCCTGCTTTTCAACGGCAGAAACCATGCGGTTGAAGTGGAATTCCGGGCCAAACGGCTCAATCTGTTCCATCAGCCGGTCGGTGAGCCCTTGCCCTGAGATTTCGGGCCATGCGGGAATGTCGTAGATCGGCTTTTCCGGATAAAGCTCCGCGCACTGCCCGCCCGGGCGATCAAGAATATCGATCAGGTGGCATTTCAGATCCAGCAAACCCAGTTCGAAAACGGCAAACAGGCCAACAGGCCCCGCGCCGACAATGACGACATCGGTTTCAGCAATCGAATTGAGTTCTTCAGACATGGTGTTCCAGGATAGCTATTGTTGCCAGACGCCCCAATTGGGCCTTAGCCCGCATATTCTCAAGGAATAGAATTGCGCGAAACCACCATTCTCAAGAAAATTATGCACCAGCTGCCAGGAGCGACCGGCTGCACACAAGATGTTTAAGCCTGACGCTCCGGCACACGCACTACAAGACCATCCAGCGCGTCGCTAACCTTCACCTGGCAGGAAAGGCGTGATGACGGCTGCACGTCATAGGCAAAGTCCAGCATGTCTTCTTCCATAGCCTCAGGCGAACCGACCGCTTCCGTCCAGGCGTCATCGACATAGACATGGCAGGTTGCACAGGCACAGGCACCGCCGCATTCGGCCTCGATGCCCGGCACAGCGTTCTTGATTGCATTTTCCATGACTGTTGAGCCGTTTTCCGCCTCAACTTCAAACTTCGAACCGTCGTGGGTGATATAAGTAATCTTGGCCATTCTTCTCTCAGTGATCTTCAGGCTGGAGCATTCTAGTTCCTCAGACCGGGAGACCGGAATGGCAGGACAATGCATGACGAGTTTTCCCTGCTCCACCCGTCGATTTGGGTACAGTCAGGGGCGATCATTGGGATGTAAACGGACAGACCGCAGAGTCAAGCCACACTGCCGTGTTCAGCACAACACGCCGCAGTGGCGCGCGGATGCGGTCGGAAAATCAAACAAAACGCCGCGAAATGATCATTGTGGCGACGCTTTTTCAGCCTCGCTGTGCGCCGGATGGCCTGCGGAGACGATCAGTCGAGCAATTCGCCGATATAATCGTTGACCCGTTCGACAGCTTCGATCAGCCCGTCCAGATGGCTCAGATGATCGAGATCGTCTTCGACATGGCGAACGATTTCAGCGACATCCCATGCGCCAATGCCCCGCGCTGAACCGAGTATCGTGTGCGCCGCAAGCTTGCGCTCATCGCGGGTTTTCGAATGTTCAAGGCGCTGCAGGTAAAGCTGCGACTGGCTGCGGAACAAAGCCAGGATTTCCTGCTCCAGATCACGGTCGCCAAGGGTCTGGCGCGAAAGATGCACCAGATCGATCGGCTGAGCATGGGTGCGCGATTGGTCAGAGCCAAGCGACGAAGGTGCCACAACACCCGATTGGTGTGCGGATGCGAAACTGGCATGAACGGAAACGGCTTGGGCCATTGGGGCGGGCTCCTGTGATCCACTCGTCTTTTCAATAGAAAGACTTCCATACAAATTGCGCCTCGTTTCTTAACGAGCCATTAACCCAACACAATTCCGCAGCGCTTGGTTAACGGCGCGTTCGCGGCGCCCATTGCACGCCCGCAACAACGCCAAATGCCTGCTGCCAGCTGTCCACCAACTGCCCATTGGCCAAAGGAATGGTGGAAATGTTAACCAATTCTTAAGAATTAACCATCGGATGCGGCTCTGGCAGTACCCAATGGCGCAAAGTCCGCCTATTATTTCCTGTGCGGCATTTAAATTCAGGTGCGTGATTGTTGTGATCACGCGCCAAAATTCAGTGATATTGCAACAGGCAAGGCGCTGGATGGGAGCAATCCCAATCTCGAAAGTGCCGCAAACAACTGTTCTTTCGTGTTGCCGATGTTTCGGACCCGGAAAACAGGAACCGAGTAAGCCCGAAACGCACTTCAATGCGCCACAGGGCACAGTAACCAAGGCGAGCACTCCATGGCAAAGCGGGCCAAATCCTCCAGCAAAAAAGAAGAAGACGCACTCAATGCTGTCGAAGAGGCATTGCAGATCGACTTTGGACAGGAAGCAGAAGCCGACGATTTAGAGGCGGCATCGTCCGCCAAAGCGCAGGCCGATGCGCCGCCCGCGCCTGATCCTGCGCCCGCTTCAAAGCCTGAACCAGCGCCTGCAGCCGCCGCAGCACCCGCAAAGGAAGTCGTCACGCCGCCCGCTCGCGCAGCAAACGACACTCGGCGCTCCGGCGCTGCCCAACTGCGCGCCAGCCTTTCCAAACGCCCTTCGTCGGCCATTCTGTGGTTCGCATTCCTGCTGAGCCTTGTTTGGGTCGCAGGCGCCTGCTGGGCCGGGTGGCTCACCATCGGTGCCGACCTGATGAACCCACAGGCGTGGGAAAACATTCTCCAGCGCCCAGATCTCATCTATTTCGCAGGCAGCATCATTTTGCCACTTCTGGTGATCTGGGGTTATGCCCTGATGGTGCGCCGGTCGCAGGAAATGCGCCTTGCCGCGCGCTCCATGACGGAAGTCGCCTACCGCCTCATCGAGCCTGAATCCGAAGCGACAGACGCCGTGCGTTCCGTCGGACAGGCCGTGCAGCTCGAAGTCAGCGCCCTGACCGATGGTGTTGAACGGGCCATGGCGCGGGCAACCGAGCTTGAATCCCTCGTGCACAGCGAAGTGGCATCGCTTGAAAATTCCTATTCCGAAAACGAATTGCGCATGCGCGCGCTTGTCGAGGAACTCGCCAACGAACGCGAAGCGATCTTCCAGCATTCCGAACGTGTCCGCTCCACCATTTCAGGTGCCAGCGAGACGCTCAAAGATGATCTGAACATTTCCGCCCAGCAGATCAGCGAAAATGTGTCGCTCGCCCAGCAGAGTTTCACCTCTGCCTTGAGCGAAACCAATGAAACGATGCGCAGCGACCTTGAACAGGCTGGTGCCTCACTGCTCAGCCAGTTGGGTGACCAGAGCAAGGAAATCGGTTCGCTGATCGAAGTGTCCGGTTCGGAAATTCTCGACAAGCTGAACGCCACCGCCAACGCGACCGTTGAATCCGTTGAAAATGCCCAGGCCAATCTGGGTTTCGCGTCCGAAAGCCTTGGCGAATCCATTTCCAGCCGCAGCAAGGAATTGCTCGAAATTCTGACGGAACAGTCCGGCCAGATCGGCAATCAGATCGAAAACGCCGGTGCCCGCACCGTCGAGCAACTCAATCAGGCTTCAAAGGCCAGCGCAGAAGCCGCCGAAAACGCTCAGGCCTCGCTTGGCTTCGCCGCCGAAAGCCTTGGCGAAATGCTGGAGACTCGCTCCAACAGCATGTTTGACGCGATCAGCACGCAAACGATCGATCTTGGCAACCGCATTGAGCTTGCCGGCAATCAGGTTGTCGAAAAACTGTCCGCCGCTTCGCAGGCGAGCACGGATGCTGTCGAAACGGCGCAGGCCACCCTTGGGTTCGCTTCCGAAAGCCTGTCCGAATTGCTGGACAGCAAGAGCAGCGCGATCAGCGACAAGTTTGAAGCCAGCGCACAGGGCCTCATCAACCAGCTTGACGCGGCCGGCAGCGCCACCAGCAACCTGTTTGAAATCAAGACCAACGAACTGTCCGAGCGCATCAATCATCTGTCGAGTTCGGTTCAGACCAATCTGGGCGAACATTTCGACGGCATTGATCAGCAGCTTGCCACCCGTGGCGAAGCACTTGTCGAGCAATTGGGTCAGCGCACCGCTCAATTGGAATCGACCCTTGCCGATGGTGCTCAATCCGTCGACAACGCCTTTGCCGAGCGCATCACCAGCTTTGGTCAGTCGCTCACGGGTCACATCGACCAGCTGGTCACCAGCATCGATGAACGCGGCGCGGCGATCACCAGCACGGTGGCGAAGATGGATTCCGCACTGGAATCCCGCACCAACTTCATCAACGAGTCCCTCACCGAACGCACCCGTGAAATCGCCGGAGCCTTTGCCACAGGTCAGGAAGCGATCCGCACTGAGCTCACCGGCCAGTTGGCGGAAACCAACGACCAGTTGCAGACCAAGGCGATGGAACTGAGCCTTTCCCTCGCCTCGCGTGTTGAGGAAATCAACAAGGGTGTTGGCGACCAGGTGGACGAGATCGATGCCAAGCTGGCTGCACGTGCCGCTGAGATCGAGAACCGCATGGCGGAACGTCTGTCAGCCATCGATAAGGCGATTGCAGAAGGCACCGCCGCTGCCGACAAGCGCCTCGAAGAGCGCAGCAACAGCCTTAAAGACACGTTTGACGAACAGATCGGTGTTATCGATCTCACCCTCAGCACCCGCGTCGATGCCATCGGCATGTCTCTCGACGCTGGCGCATCACGCGTCAATGACAGCCTGTCCGAACGCGCTCAGGAACTCGCCTCCCAGATTGAAAGCAATCTGCAGGGCCTGTCTGCCGGTCTGACGACGGAAGCTCATCAGGCGGAAGCCGCCATCGCATCGTCGATTGCTGCAATGGAAGGCACAATTGCCTCGCAACTTGCCGTAGCCGACAGCGCGCTGGCACAGCGCGCTGAACAGGTGACAACATCGCTCGCCGAGCGCACGAAAGAACTGAACACCACGCTGGCCGCCCGTTCCATGGAACTGAGCCAGTTGCTCAACCGTGACACCCTGCCCTTGCTGCGCAATTTCGAAGCGCAAGGTCAGGCCGTTGCCGACTCGCTTGCGAAATCCACCGAGGAGATTGCCGCAGGTCTGGCCGTCAAGCTGCAGGGAACGCAGGAGGGCCTGAAAAGCTCCGCCGATCAGGCTGCGGAAAAACTCGAAGGTGCTATCGTCGCCTCCAACGAGCGCATGGAAATTGCCGCACAGGCGGCAGCAGAGGATCTTGCCGCGCGCTACATGTCGCTTGAAGGCCGCACGAGCGAGCTGGTTCAGAAGCTCACCAATTCGTCCTCCAGCCTCACCGACGCGGTCGACAACCAAAGCGCATCGCTCGTCTCAACAGGTGAGAACCTGACGCAGAAAATGACCGAGGTTGCCGCTGAAGTGGGCGAACGCGTGCGCAGCGAAAGTGCTGCAATGGTCAACACACTGACCTCGAAAGCGGGCGCGGCCATTGAAGCGCTGAGCGCAACAAACGACCGCCTGAAAACCGAAGTTGGTGACCTGCTGGACCGCCTGGGGCAGTCCAACAGTGCTCTCAACGAAATCATCACCACAGCGGACAACAATCTCACCAATGCCCAGCACACGATCGGCATCCGCACCGATGAGTTCAAACAGGCCGTCGGTCAGGCGTCGGAAGACCTTTCCAATTCATCACGGATCATCGAGAGTAATTATACCGGCCTGAAAGACGTCTCAGCCACGGTTCTGGTCGAGATTGCCGAGATTGCCGGTCGCTTCGAGCAACAAAGCACGGCGCTCAACCGCGTCTCCACCCTGCTCGATGAAACGCAGAGCAATATCGCTGTCAGCCTGGATGATCGTCGCGATGCAATTGAAGCGCTCACCAACGGTCTGGTAGCCAAGTCGGCTGACCTTCAGGAACTGATGCAACGCTTCACCCAGCTGATGAGCGATTCCGTTTTGACCGCAGAAGACCGCGCCCAAAAGCTCACCGGAGGCCTGTCGCAAAGCGTTGAAGCTGTCGCGCAGGAAGCCACAGAACGCTTTGCAAGCGCGACGGAAGAAATGCGCAATGCTGCGCGTGACCTGCGCCAGGACCTGGCACAGACCCGCAACGAGCTGAAAAAGAGCGTGATTGACCTGCCGGACGAAGCAAAGGAAAGCACGACCGCGATGCGCCGCGTCGTTGCCGATCAGATCAAGGCGCTGAAAGATCTGTCCGATATCGTATCGCGCACATCGCGCATTCAGGATGCATCGGCCAGCAACGCGCCTGCCCCGGTTGCAACGCTGGCAGAAAACGCCGCCGCTGCAACCGCAGAATCGCGCCCGGCCTTCCAGCCCGCTGGCCGCACGGAAACGCCAACGGTGGCCCGCCCGGCGACCAAGCCGCCAATTCCCGTGCGCAACACACCGTCACCATCTGCGCCTTCGCAAGGTTCCGGCCTGCGCGGCCCGCTCGATTTTGACGCCAACACAGCGCCAAGCGCTTCCGCCGACCCTCGAGCCGGAGGCAATAATGGCTGGGTCAGCGATCTGTTGCGCCGCGCTTCGCAGGACGATGATGGCGAACCGGCCAACGTACCGCGCACCCGCTCGTCATCCGACAGCCTGAACACGCTTTCCAGCGACATCAGCCGTGCAATCGATCACGAGTCGGCAACAAACCTGTGGGCGCGCTATCAGCGCGGCGAACGCAACGTCTTCTCAAAGGACATCTACACCGCAGAAGGGCAAAACACGTTTGACGATATCCGCTCGAAATATCAGCGCGACGACCGCTTCAAGCAGTCCGTGGACCGGTACATTGCTGACTTTGAAAAGCTGATCGCCGATGTTGCCAAAAACGACCGCGACAACATCATGACCCAGACCTATCTGACGTCGGATACCGGCAAGGTCTACACCATGCTCGCCCACGCCGCAGGGCGTTTCGGCTGATACGTTTGAGGTTTTGACCAACTGGTCGGTTGCGAAAAGCAATCCGGCGCTTGCGCGCCGCGCTCGAAATGGGCAGATGCGAGATTCAAAAAAAGCCCGTCTTCAGGCGGGCTTTTTGTTGGCTATTACAGGCGTTCCAGCACGCATGCGGCAGCGACGGAGCCGGGGCTTGCGTCTGTTTGCATGCGCTCGGCCACGATGTCGAAACCCTCGAGCTGTCGCTGACGCGCCACGGTGTCGCTCATCAGCTCTTCCATATAGCGGGCCAGACGACCCGGCCGCACCAGCTTGTTAAACTCCTCCGGCACCAAAACACGGTCCGTGATGAGGTTGGGCAGGTTCGACGACCAGATCGTGATCAACCAATGAAACGGCGCTGTCATGGGGTCGAGCTTATAGGCCGCGACCATCGGCACACGATGCAACGCCAGTTGCAGCGCCACAGTGCCGGAAGCGGCAAGCGCCGCCCGCGCGGTCGCGAAAACCTTGTCATTGTCCGCGCTGTCCACAACCTCCGGGCGCACGGCCCAGCTTGCAACTTCGCCTTGGATAAACGACTTCAGATGCGGAACAGCGGGCAAAACAGGCTTGAATTGAATACCTCTTTCCTTCATGATTTCAAGGGTTTTCTCAAAAGGCTTCAACATTCGCTTCACCTCACTGGTGCGCGAACCGGGCAGAATGAGAAGAACAGGAACTTCATCTTCCGATACAGCGGAGTCAGCGACCGGCCGGTTTTCGATCTCATCATGCATGCGCCACGCCAGGGGGTGGCCGACATAGGTCGCGGAGGGCCCATCGAGGTCTTTCAGCGCCTGCGGCTCAAACGGCAGCAGTGCCAGAACATGATCGACATAGGCCCGCATCGTTTTTGCGCGGCCGGACCGCCATGCCCACACACTCGGGCAGACATAATTGATGATCGGCACGTTCGGCATCTGCTTGCGCACACGCTTGGCCACGGCATGGGTGAAATCCGGACTGTCGATCAGCACGATCATATCCGGCTTGCGCGCCACGATATCGGAAACCGTCTGATAGATTCGCCGCACAATCGTTGGCAGCCGACCCACAACGGCGGAAACGCCCATGACGGCAATCTGCTCGATATCAAAGAGCGACGTCATGCCTTCCTTGATGAGCTTTGGCCCAGCGAGGCCAATCACATCGATCTCCTGCCCTTTGGCAGCCGCCTGCTCCATCAACTCGTGATAGAGATCTGCGCCCAGCGCGTCACCGGAATCTTCGCCCAGAACAAAATAGATCGTCTTGCGGCTCATGCGTGGGCCCCTTTTGAAACGCCCGCAATATCCTGCGCGCTCAGTTCCATGCCATAAACATAGACGCCGAGCTTGTCGGCAAGGGCGAGCGTGTTTTCACGGTCAAGAATGAGCGTTTTGCCGGCTTCAAGGCCGATACCGTTCAGCTGCGCACGGTGCACGTTTTCAATGGTCTGCGGGCCGATGGCCGGAAGGTCAGCACGTTCGTCCTGGCCATCTTTGGCGCATTTCACCAGCACACCGCCCTTTTTGTGCGGCAGACGGTTGATGCTGCGCAGATAGGCGATGCGGCTCAACATTTCGTCTGTGCCCTCAACGCCTTCAACGGCAACGGCGCGCTTGCCAATCACCACACACGCCTGGCCAATATCGAACGGCCCCAGCCGTTTCGTCACGGCAGCGCCCTGAATCATCCGGGCGCGATCTTTCTTGTCCGGTTTGAACTGACCGTTCGGGCCGGGTTTGACGAGAAACTCCGGCAACAATTGCGACGCGCCACACACTTTAAAACCCCGCTCCTCAAACACCTCGATAAACCCCGTCAGCAACGCGTTGTCACCGCCGCCCACCAATACGGAAACCACTCTTGGAAGGGTTACCCAGCCATCAAAATCAATATCCAGAACACGCGGAAACGGCCGCCCGACAACGCCACCAGCCATGACAAGCCGGTCGACATTATGCTCTTTCAACTGGCGAAACAGCACACCGACCTTGCCCCAGACAATCGGCTCATAGGGGTATTTCTTCAGTTCAGGCTCAGCCTCGTCTGAAATGCCGAGAATGAGCACCCGCTCGCCCTTGGCGACGAGCCCGTGGGCGAGTTCGACCGGCAGCCGTCCATTGCCCGCAATAATAGCGACGGCCCCTGCTCCGGCAGTTGCGTCATCGCCAGCCAGACCGTCATTGTGATTGTCAGCCATATCCATCACCGCCCCGAAAACCGTGATGTCGGTTTGATCTAGGCACCCGTCCGGTCTCGGTCTTCACCCGGCTGGAGGAACGAACGATCCCCCGCATCCAGAATGAAGTTCAGGATATCGAGCAACACTTCGTCCGTTTCGACGGCCTTCATCTCGTTCACGATATCAAGGACGGGCCGCTCGCCGGAAAACATGGTTTTGTAAGCCGCGCGCACCTTGTTGATGCTTTCGCGCGGCACAGACGCCCGCCGCATGCCGACCAGATTGAGCCCGGCCAGAGCCGCACGGTTGCCCACCGGCATGCCGAACGGAATAACGTCGCCGCCAATGCCGGCAAGACCGCCAATGAACGCGTGATGCCCGATGCGCACAAACTGGTGCACGGCACATCCACCGCCGAAAATCGCGAAATCACCGACCTCACAATGCCCGGCCAGCATGACATTGTTGGAAAACACAACATTGTTTCCAACGATACAGTCATGCGCCACATGGGCATTGGCGAGAAACGCGCAGCGGTCGCCAACCTTCGTGACAGAGCCGCCACCGGCCGTACCGGGGTTCATCGTCACGCCTTCGCGGATGATGCAATCCGAGCCAACGCTCAGCGAGACATCCTCGCCCTGATATTTCAGATCCTGCGGCTCATGACCGATGGACGCGAACGGGAAAATGCGCGTGCGGGCACCGATATCGGTGTTGCCGACAACGGCGACATGCGACAGCAATTTGACACCATCACCCAGTTTCACCTTCGGCCCGACATGGCAAAGCGGGCCGATATGAGCGCCCTCGCCCACAACAGCGCCATCTTCCACCACGGCAGAAGGGTGGATGAATGTTTTCATTTCATCACTCATCAGAAGGAACCATCATTGCGCCGACTTCGGCCTCAGCCACTTTCACACCGTCAACTTCCGCAGTGCAGAAAAACTTGAACACATTGCGCTTTTGCTTCTGCTTCGTGAGGATGTATTCCAGCACATCACCGGGCACGACCTTCTTGCGGAATTTCGCCTTGTCGATGGTCATGAAATAAACCGACTGGGTTTTGCCGTTGTAATGCGCTTCCGCACAAATGGCACCCGCCGCCTGCGCCATACCCTCGATGATCAGAACACCCGGCATGATCGGCTCGTTTGGGAAATGCCCCAGGAAATGTGGCTCATTGAACGTGACGTTCTTGATGCCGCGCGCGTATTGGTCGCCCTGAATATCGACAATCTTGTCGACCATCAAAAACGGATAGCGATGAGGCAGAAGCTCCATCAGCCGCATGATGTCGATGGATTCGAGTGTTTTGCCCGCCTGCGCGTCTGAATCTGTCATGTCTTCGCCTTCCTTTTTGCCCGTTCTTCGGCAAAAGCTTCCGTTCGGATCCGCGCAACATCACGCATCCAGTGTTTGACCGGGCGGGCCGGAACGCCGCCCCATACGGAGCCGGGCGGAACATCGCCCGAAACGCCGCTTAAGCCGGCCAGCTTGGTGCCATCGCCAATCTTCAAATGACCATTGATGGCACACTGGCCACCAAGCACAACATAATTGCCAAGCGTCACGCTGCCGGCGATGCCTGTTTGACCGACAATGACGCAATGGCGTCCGATTTCCACGTTGTGGCCAATCATGACCAGATTATCAATCTTGGTGCCCTCGCCGATAACCGTATCGCGGTTCGACCCCCGGTCAACGCAGGAATTGGCGCCAATATCCACCTTGTCCTGAATGATCACGCGACCAATCTGCGGCACTTTCAGATGGGTCATGCCCATGGAAAAGCCAAAGCCGTCACCGCCAATGCGAACACCGCTGTGGATGATGACATGATCGCCAACGATAGCATGAACGACCGACGCGTTGGCGCAAATGCTGGTGTTCCGGCCAATCTGAACATTGGGGCCGACCACGGCGCCCGGCCCGATTATCGAGCCAGAGCCAATATGCGCCCCGGCCCCTACAGCGGCACCGTGTTCAATCGTGACATCCTCTTCGATAACCGCCGTTTCATGAACGAAGGCACCCGGTGCGATGCCCACGCCGCACACCGGCATTGGGCGCATGGCCTGCGGAAACAGACTGGCCGCTGCCATCGCATAGGACTGGTAGGGCATGAAGGAAATCAGAACAGGTATGCTGTCGGGAACACGCGCTGCATTCTTCTCATGGCAGATCAAAGCAGCGGCTTTTGTGGATTCCAGATGGCGGAAATATTTCGGATTCTCCAGGAAGGTTATGCTGCCTTCCGGCGCGGCCTCAATGGGGCCGATGGATGAGACTTCAACAGAACCGTGCGCTTCATTGCGCAGTTTCGCGCCGATTTTACCGGCAATCTGCGCCAGGGAAACTGGCTGCGGTGCATCGTAAAATGAAATCGTTTGTGACGTGGCGTGTGACAAGGAAACGTTCCGTTTTGCCAAAAAAAAGGCCGCCGCTGAGGCGGAGGCCTTTTGTGGTGATGATGTTTGTCTATCAGAACTTGGCGCTGACACCAAACCGGAAGAGCTGTTCCCGGTCGAAATCTGTCTTCGCAATCGGGAAGCCGATATCGGCGCGCAATGGGCCAAATGGCGAGTCCCAAAGCAGCGAACCGCCGATTGATGCGCGCACATCCGCGCCGTCATCGATTGTGCCGATTGTGTCGCTGAAATCATTGTCAAACAGCGAACCGGCATCAAAGAACAGCGCACCACGCACACCATAAGCACGCGGCAGCAGCGGCATCGGGAACTGCACTTCAGCAGTGACATTCCAGAAGTTCAGACCACCAACGGGCTCATTGGTGACGATGTCACGCGGACCATAACCACGGTTGTCGTCAAAGCCGCGAATGTCCGAACCGCCCTTGAAGAAGTGGTCTGTAACACGCAGATCTTCGCCACCGAATGGAACGATATTGCCAGCGGCAGCCTGACCTTTCAGGACAATATCGAAGTCTTCGGACAGGAGATAATAACCGGTCAGACGACCCGAGGTGGAAACGAACTGGCCATCGCCACCGACACCGGCAAACTGCTGGCCGAACGTGGCATAGATGCCCTGGCGCGGGTTATTTGTGCTGTCGAGACGGTTGTAAACGAAGGAATAGCCAAGCGACGAGGTCACAAACGGGCTGCGATCCACACTGTCCTGAATGGCGAGCGACAGGGTCGGGCTGCCATCAACAGAAATGTCTTCGTATTTGAACGTGTAGTTCACACCGGCTGTCAGATATTCCGTGATCGGAGCATTCGCACGCAGTTTGAAGAGCGATGTGTCCACGTCATAGGTGATCGTACCATCAGCTTCGGAGAACTCCTGCGTAAAATCAAAACCGGCGCGGATGCGACGCCCGAGGAAATAGGGCTCGGTGAACGACAGTTCGTATTTTTCAACGTCCTGACCAAAACCGGCCACAACACGAACGAACTGTCCGCGCCCAAGGAAGTTACGCTCGGAAAGCGACACTTCACCGATTGGACCGTTGGCGGACGAGAAACCACCACCGAACGAAATTTCACCGGTCGACTTGTCCTTGACGTTAACAACCACGACCACGCGATCCGGTGCAGAACCGGGACGGGTTGTGATCGTAACGACATCAAAAAAACCAAGCGCTTCGAGACGGCCCTTCGCTTTGTTTACCAGAACGCGGTTATAGGCATCGCCTTCGGAAACATCGAACTCACGGCGGATAACGTAGCCACGGGTCCGCGTATTACCGACAACCTCAATACGCTCGATATAGGTGCGCGGACCTTCGTCAACAAAGAAGGTGATGTTGATCGTGCGCGAAGCATCGTCGCGCTCACCACGCGGTGTAACCTCAGCAAACGGATAACCGTTCGCCGAAATGGCTTCCGTCATCGCCAGCAATGTTTTTTCGATGTTGCGGGCGCTATAGGTATCGCCTGATTCCACCAGCAAAGAATCCTGCAACAGCGAGTCATCCACCTGACTCAGGGCGTTATCGATGTTCACATCGCCGAACCGATAGCGCTCACCTTCATCAACTGTAATGGTGATGGTGTAGCTGTTCTCTTCTTCGTCGAGGTCAGCCACTGCGGAAACAATGCGGAAATCGGCGTAACCACGGTTGAAATAGAAGCGGCGAAGACGTTCTTCATCCGCGCGCAGACGGTCCGGATCGAAAACGTCATCGCGTTTCAGCCAGCTCAGGAAATTACTCTCGTTGTGTGAAATCACCTCGATCAGACGGCCATCGCCATAGGCGCTGTTGCCAACGATATCGATCTTATCGATCTTGGTGCGGCCGCCCTCGTTGATGAGGAAGACGATATCGACGCGGTTATTGTCGAGCACTTCAACACGCGAGCTCACCTGCGCCGCAGCACGACCAGAGCGCCGAACGGCCTCTTTAACGCGTTCGGTATCGCTGACCAGCTTGTCGTTGCTGAAAATGCCGAGGCTTTTCGACTGAACGATATTCTGCAGCTGTTCGTCGCGAACCTTGTCGTTGCCTTCAAAGCGCACGAGGTTGATGGTTGGGTTTTCAACAACCTCAACAACCAGCACTGAGCCGCTCTGCGCGATGCGTACATCGGAAAACAGGCCCGTTGCAAAAAGCTGACGCAGGCTCTCGTCCGTGTCGAACGTTGTGTAGTTCCGACCGGGCTCAATTGTCAGATAGGATTTAATCGTGTCGGCGTCGACACGCTGGTTGCCGCGAACGCTGATTGAACGGGCGACGGCAGCTGAGGCCTCCGTCGCAACGAGACCGGATATGGCAACGCCGGATACGGTCATAGCCGAACCGAGCAGAACAACCATAGCGACAGCAGCAAACACGGCTTTTGCAGCATCCCCGGATGCGCGCGCGATGTTTGCAGAAGAATGGATAAACGATTTCATTAAGCTCTTGCTTTCGAACATTGCCTTGCGGCTTTGTCAGGCCCTTTTGTGTTTTCAATCGTACAAGTTGTTTCCGGATCTACCGCCAGCCCCGTGCCCCGCGAGCGTGCGCCTACCAACGGTAGAATCCTTCAATTCTTAACTGTTTGTACAGGACTTTTTTAGTGTTGCAACCACTGTCAACATACTGTCTTGCCAATTTCTTTCGGCCATGACCAAAAGGCAACACAGCTTGGGCGAATGGTAAACAAGATATTAACATATCAGCCAAAAATCCCGAATATGCGCACCAGATCATTGGATGTTGCAAACAACATCATCATCAAAATGCACGTTAAACCGATTCTAAACGCCATATTCTGGCTGCGAACGGACAATGCCTTGCCGCGAATGCCCTCCAGAGCATAAAAAACCAGGTGCCCGCCGTCCAAAACGGGAATCGGCAACAGGTTCATCAACCCGATGCTGACCGACAAAGCCGCCGCCAGTTCCAGCAATTGCAGAACACCAAGTGTTGCAACCTGAGATGTCATTTGACCGATACCGATCGGTCCGCGCAGCTGGCTGGCGTCCTGTTTCCCTGCAATCAGTTCGCGAATGAAGTGGTAGGTACGCGATACGATCATCCAGGTCGCATCAAGGCTCTTCACAAACGCGCCACCGGGGCCAAGCGGCTCCGTGACGAGGTTATCAAGATTGCGCTCCGGCCCGATGCCGACAAGCCCGCTTTGGAACACATTGCCAAAACGGTCCTTGCGCTCCGTCATGCGGGGCACGGCGGTCAGGGCAAACATTTCGCCATTGCGCTCAACCAGAAATTCCAGAGGCCGGTCCGAACTCACCATCGTGTGGCCGGAGATGTCCTGAAAACTGGTCACTTTCGACCCATCGATCTCCAGCACCCGGTCACCGACCTTGAATCCGGCCTGGCTGGCCGCGGAATCCGGCGTGATCTGGCCGATAATCGGGGCGATCTTGGTTTCGCCGAAATACATGAACAGGCCGCAGTAAATGACGATAGCCAGAATGAAGTTGGCGATCGGCCCGGCTGCCACAACGGAGGCCCTGCGCCACAGGGCCTTGTGCTCAAAGGCCCCTTCCCGCTCGTCAGCCGTCATATTGGACAGCGCCTCAACATCGGGCTTGCTGCTGGCATCTTCGTCGCCAAAGAATTTCACATAGCCGCCCAGCGGGATGGCGCAGAATTTCCACCGCGTTCCGTGCCGGTCGTTAAAACCGCCGAGCTCCGGCCCGAATCCCACAGCGAAAGTGTCGACCTTCACCCGGTTCCAGCGCGCCACGAGGAAGTGGCCAAGTTCATGAAAGAAAACGACAATCGTAAGAACAAAGACGAACGGGACAATCGTTCCCCAAATGAACGACAGCAATTGCATGGGCGCACCTAGGATGTCCAAACTCAGTCTCCGATCTTTCGCCCTGTTCGGCCCGTTGGCCGCTTGATACCCACGCTGTAGCGATCTAACGCGCACAGCCCCATTCGCCGCGCAATCGCGGCATCAATATGACTCGGAGACATAAATTGTTCTCCGTAACAAATTTTTATCGGCGATCAGGCCGCAAACGGCCCGTTTCCCCTAACCTTCACTGCAAAAGGCCCCCTGGCCTTTTATCGGTCAAAGCACCGGCCCACCCAACAAATGCAATGCACGAGTCACTGCGTTCAGATGCACAAGATGTAGATAATTCACAAGCCGCTTGTCCAGCCCCGCGAAATGTCCTGTCTAGATCGACATCGCAACAAAAACCGCCACCGGAACAGCTGCGGCCACGAGACCGTCGACCCGGTCAAGAAAACCGCCGTGGCCCGGTATCAGCGCGCTGGAATCTTTCGCGCCAACCATACGCTTGACCCAGGATTCAAACAGATCGCCAATCTGGCAGAAAACCGAAAGCATGATCGCCATGCCAACGCTCACGGCAAGCGAGTATTGACCGTCGAGATTGGCAAACACGATCCCAATGATCACAGCGCCGGCAACACCGCCTAAGGCACCCGACCAGGTTTTCTTCGGCGAAACCGATGGCATCAGTTTCGGGCCACCGAACTGGCGACCGGCAAAATAGGCCACGACGTCGGTCGCCCAGACGCTGAAATACAGAAGCAGAAGCAGGCCCAACCCGCCATGCTCACGAATAAAGGGCAAAGTCGCCACCGGGATCACGCAGTAAAGCGCGCCGAGCCCCATCCAGCGCACGTCAGAGCGCTCGTCGCCGTGATGGGTCAGTTCCAGTATCAGCCCGAGCACCAGAAATGCGATACCAACAACCACGAACCAGCCGGTGACAACCGACACGACAAGCGCAATGAAGCCCGCCGTCAGCAGCGCTTCCGGCATATCAAATGCCGTGCGGCTGACCAGCCCGTGCCATTCGTAGAAAACAACCGCCGACAGTGCGACACACAAGATCAGAAAGAGCCAGTCACCGGCCCAGCTTGCCGCAAGAATAATGGCAAGCAGCACCAGCGCCGAAATCACCCGGGAGGCAAGCTCACCCCGCCCGGCCAGATTGCGCCCGGTCTTCACAATATGAGGTTTGTTCATGCCCCGGCTTTCGCCGCGATGCCGCCATAGCGCCGGTCGCGGCTGTGATAGTCTTCGAGAGCCGCGATAAACTGGGCTTTGTCAAAGTCGGGCCACAGGCAATCCAGGAACACAAATTCAGAATAGGCCGCCTGCCATAGCAGGAAGTTCGACAAACGCCGCTCGCCGGATGTGCGAATGATCAGATCAGGGTCCGACCAGCCCTGCGTGTCCAGTGCACTGGACAAATCGCTGACATCAATCGCATCCGGGTCAAGTTCTCCAGCAGCCACGCGTTTGGCAATCAGCTTTGTCGCGCGGGTCAACTCATCCCGGCCGCCATAGTTGAAGGCGATCACAAGACGTGTCGATGTGTTCTCGCGCGTCAGGTTCTCCGCTTCTTCAAGCAGCGGCTTGATGTCATGGGGAATATTTTCCCGGTCGCCGATGATGTTCACCCGCACATTTTCGCGGTGCAGATCGGCGAGATCACGGCGGATGAAGATTTTCAGCAAGCCCATCAGCTCATTGACCTCTTCAGCCGGGCGGCTCCAGTTCTCGGAAGAAAAGGAAAACAGGGTCAGGGTTTTCACACCCAGTTCGCCGGCAGCACGAACGGCCCGTCGCACGGCCTCAACGCCCTTGCGGTGGCCGTGGGTGCGGGGCAATCCGCGCGCCTGCGCCCAGCGCCCGTTGCCATCCATGATAATGGCCACATGTTCGGGTGCAGACAATTCGCGGCCTTCGGTGTCCGCAATCGCGTAATTCATGGTCGCCTTACCTGACATTGTCAGTCTCTCCATCGTTGAGCAATTTCGTGTTCAACCCCCCAAGGCGACATAGCCGCGTGACGGCTATATCCGATAATTCATAACAGGGTTTAAACCTGCATGATTTCCGCTTCTTTGGTTGCCAGAACCTTATCCACTTCGGCAACCATCTCATCTGTCATTTTCTGAACCTTATCTGACGTGGCACGCGCCTCGTCCTGACCGATTTCCTTGTCTTTTTCCGCCTTTTTCAACGTTTCCATACCATCGCGGCGCACATGGCGAATGGCGACCTTGGCATTCTCCGCATAGTCTTTGGCCACTTTGACCAATTCACGGCGACGCTCTTCGTTGAGATCGGGCAGTGGAATACGCAGATTCTGGCCATCGACAACAGGATTGAGACCGAGACCAGCTTCCCGCACAGCTTTATCAACCGGCCCGACCATTGATTTGTCCCAGATCTGCACGGTGATCAGCTTCGGCTCCGGCGCGTTGACATTTGCAACCTGGTTGATCGGCATTTTCTGCCCATAGGCATCAACCATGACCGGATCGAGAATAGCGGCTGAAGCGCGCCCGGTGCGCAAGCCGCCGAGATCTTTGTGAAAAGCGGCAATCGCGCCCTCCATGCGTTTCTTGGTGTCGTTGAGATCAATTCCGTCTGCCATAACTAGTCCAGCTTTGAGTTGTGGGTGCGCATCGCCTGCGCACCGCGAAGTCTAAAAGTTCTATGCGCCGCCAACGCGTGTGAAGGTGCCCTCACCCATCACGACGCGGGCCAGCGCCCCCGGTTCGTGGATTGAAAACACGACAAGATCAATACCGTTATCGCGCGCCAGCGCAACCGCCGCCGCATCCATGATCGTCAACCGCTTTTCCAGAAGATCGGCATGGGTCAGCGTGTCAAATCTGGTTGCCTTTGTGTCTTTTTTCGGGTCGGCGGAGTAAATTCCGTCAACCTGCGTTCCCTTGAATATGGCTTCCGCGCCAAATTCAGCCGCGCGCACCGCCGCTGCCGTGTCCGAAGTAAAATAGGGATTGCCCGTGCCGCCGGCAAAAATGATCACATGCCCCGCCTCACGCGCGGCGATCATGCCGCGCTGCGTGAACGTGTCACAAACCTGCGGGACCGCCAGACCGGAAAGCACGGTTGCCGGAACGCCGCGGCTGTCAAATGCCATGCGCAGCGCCAGCGCGTTCATCACGATGGCCATCATGCCCATATGATCACCGGTCACCCGGTCAGCGCCCTTTGATGCGAGAGAAAGCCCGCGGAAAATATTGCCGCCACCCACCACAAGGGCGATGGAAACGCCCGCATTGCGCGCTTCCACAACATCATCCACAACGCGCGAAACCATCGCAGGGTCAATGCCAAAAGACTGCGACCCCATAAGCGCTTCGCCGGAAATTTTATACAGGATGCGGGCAAATTGCGGCTTGCTCATTGATTCTGTTCGTCCCGTGGTCCCGATCGTTGGCTGGTCAATAAAGGATTGGTCATGAAATGTCACCAATCACATTCCAACACGTAACGCCTGTTTTCAGGCGAAGTTCAGGATTTTCTGTGCAGAAACAAATGAGCCATTTCCCACGGCGCTGAACATTCCGTTTCGCAGAGCGGCCTCGAAACAAAAAGGGGCGACGGATTGCTCCATCGCCCCTTGTTTCTTGATATTGGCCTTGTGCAGACCAACCACGGCTGATGGCCGTCAGGCTTTAGCCTTTGGTCATCGCTGCGACTTCTGCTGCGAAGTCGCTTTCTTCTTTCTCGATGCCTTCGCCAAGCTGGAAGCGGGCGAAGCCTTTAAGAGCAATTGGCGCACCGACGTCGGATTCGGCGTTTTTCAGCGCCTGCTCAACGGTGTTCTCGCCGTCGATCACGAAGGTCTGGGACAACAGCACGTTCTCTTCAAAGAACTTGCGAATACGGCCTTCGACCATTTTCTCGATGATGTTTTCAGGCTTTCCGGATTCGCGCGCGCTGTCGGAAAAGATTTTCTTTTCGCGCTCAACGAGTTCCGGGTCCATATCGTCCTTCGTGGCGGCCAGCGGGTTGGTGGCGGCAACATGCATGGCAACCTGACGACCGATGGCAGAAAGCGCCGCCGCATCACCGGTTGATTCAAGCGCAACCAGCACGCCGATTTTGCCAAGGCCATCAGCAATCGCGTTGTGGATGTAGGATGCAACCACACCGTTGCTGACTTCCATCACGCGTGCGCGACGCAGGCCCATGTTTTCACCAATCGTTGCGATGGCTTCCGTGATGTTTTCGGAAACCGGCTTGCCGCCCATGTCTGCAGCATTGATGGCATCGACCGAACCGTCGGTTGCAATCGCGGTTTTGGCAACACTGGAAACCAGCGTCTGGAACGCTTCGTTGCGCGATACGAAATCGGTTTCTGCGTTGACCTCAACAACAGCCGCCTTGGCGCCTTCGCCATGAACGCCCACCAGACCTTCAGCGGCGGTGCGGCCGGATTTCTTGTCGGCTTTGGCGATGCCTTTTTTGCGCAGCCAGTCGATTGCAGCTTCAATGTCGCCGTCATTTTCGTTCAGCGCGTTCTTGCAGTCCATCATGCCAGCGCCGGTTTTGTCGCGCAGTTCTTTCACAGTTGATGCGGAAATAGCCATTTCAACAGCCTTTCTGGTTGTCCACGCTCATAAAACGCGCGGAGCATAATTTTTCTTGCGGTTTAAATGGGGCGCGCCGTCAGCGGCGCAACCCCCACATGGCAGCCCTGCGTCTCACGAAACGAGAGCTGCTGCCTGTGCTTTCCAGTCTTCGATCTGGGCGCTGGAGAACGGCATGTTGTCGTCAACGCGCTGAATGTCTTCAGCGGTCAGTTCCGCAACCTGTTTGAAGGTTGTGATGCCCTGCTCGTTGAGCTGCTGTTCAGCCACCGGGCCAATACCGTTGATCTTTTTCAGATCGTCCGCATCGCCATCCGGCTTGGAGAACAAAGGCGCTGCCGCAGCTGTTGCCGCGTCCTTGACCTTTTCAGCCGCATCCGTTGCGACATCCGCAGCCTTGGAGGCAGCATCAGCAACCGCAGAAGCCGCAGTCGAGGCAGTCTCAGCAACTGTGCTGGCAGCACTCGAAGCAGTCTCAGCAACAGTTTCAGCTGCACTGGAAGCGGTTTCAGCCAGAGTTGCACTTTCTTCCAGAGCCGGTTCAGCGGGAGCCTCTTCCTGTGCACCCAGATCCACACCGGATGAACCCTGCTGGCGGGCAATGCCGTCAATCGCCGCTTTGGCCACCAGATCGCAATAAAGAGCAATCGCACGCGATGCGTCGTCATTGCCCGGGATCGGCAGATCAATATGCGCGGTGTCGGAATTGGAATCGAGAATGGCGCAGACCGGAATTTTCAGCTTGCGGGCTTCCTGAATGGCAATCGCTTCCTTGTTGGTATCAATCACGAAGATCATGTCCGGCGTGCCGCCCATGTCCTTGATGCCACCCAGCGCGCGTTCAAGCTTGTCGCGCTCGCGGGTCAGCTGCAGAAGCTCTTTCTTGGTGAAACCGGACTGGCTGCCACCCAGAAGCTCTTCAAGCTCACGCAGGCGCTTGATCGAGTTGGAAATGGTTTTCCAGTTTGTCAGCATACCGCCAAGCCAGCGGGCGTTGACGTAATACTGCGCGGAACGGCGGGCCGCATCGGCCACCTGTTCGGACGCTGCACGCTTGGTGCCAACGAACAGCACACGACCGCCCTTGGCGACGGTGTCGGAAATCTGCTTCAGCGCGTTGTGCAACAGCGGCACGGTCTGCGACAGATCAAGAATATGAATGTTGTTGCGCTTGCCGAAAATGTATTGATCCATTTTCGGGTTCCAGCGGTGGGCCTGGTGACCAAAGTGAACGCCTGCTTCCAGAAGCTGGCGCATAGAAAAATCGGGCAGAGCCATGGCTCGCGTCTCCTTTTACCGGTTGAACCTTGCGCGGAAAAGAAACGACGCACCAATTGCGCCGCACCGGAGTGTCGGTCTGTGCCGTGTTATCGCTAACTGGGGGCTGAGGGATAAAGAATACCCGCGACCAACACGCTTCCGCGTGTGGAATGACGCGGCTTATAACGGCCTTTCGCGCAGATGCAAGCCCCTGTTTCGGCATTTGCGATGCCCGACCGCGAAAAGTTCCATGGCCATCTGGGGCCGCCTGGGGCCGCCTGGCTTTCAAATTTTTCGAAAAACAGCGGACAGCAAAAATTCGAAACGTTCAAAACCTTGAAATATCTTCGGGGTCGAATCCCCTACACATCATGATCAGTCGGGAGCACCGCTTTTTGATCAACGTATCCGCGAGCGGGTCATCAGGTACGATTCATGTCAAACTCAGAACTATCCGTTTATCCCCAGCAGGACGCAGAAACGCGCGATGAGAGCACCGATGAGGCTCCCGCCAAAAAGCAGTCCTCCAAGAAAGCGAAAGAGTCGGGAACCGGTTTTCGCGGCAAACGCCTTGTTATTGAGGAACTGACAGAAGAGCAGGCCCGGGATCTGGAAGTGTCACAACGTTCCGAACACACAATCCTGCATCAGGTGGGCGGACAGCGCGGTGCTGAACTGCGCGACGATGATGACGTCGCTCACAGGATCAACCGTCACCGCACCACAACCCTTTTGCCCGCCGGTCAGCAGGCGAAGATGTCATCCGATGCCGTCATTCAGATGTTGCGTCTTTCTTTAAGTGATCGGGACCTGTGCGAAATCGCTGAAACGAAATTCGGCATCGACACTTCCACGCTGGAAGTGTTTCAGGCGGCTGGCGCAAACGACACTTTCATGCGCCACCTCGCCTCCGTCATTCAGCTCGAAATGGAACAGCGCGATGCCCATGCCGATCACATGCTTGATTGTTTCGATGCGATTGTTGCGCTCCACATCCTGCGCTCCTATTCCAATTTCGGAACCCCTGCCCGCAAATATGACGAGGGCCACCAGTGGGAACAGGACCTGAAGGCGATTGAAGACGCCAAGGCCTATATTCAGCAAAACCTGGCTGAGCCCATCAAGATGATCGATGTTGCGCAGGCCGTTGGTCTGACGAAGCTGAACCTTGCCCGCCTGTTTAAGGAAATGACCGGCCAGACGGCCCATCAATATCTTCTCGAGACGCGAATCGCTCATGCATGCGATTTGCTGCGCGACACCAAAAAGCCACTTGCAAGCGTTGCTGTTGAAAGCGGATTCACCACGCAATCCTATTTCACGGCAGCGTTCGGAAAGCGCATGGGCACGACACCGGGCGACTATCGCAGAAACAGCGCTAAAAGCGTGGATATTTCAGACAATTAAGCCCGGAAAGCTGGCTGGTGATAAACAGCAGCAGCATTTTGAAAACATATTTTATTTGATAGATTTGTAATATCAAAAAAGCCAAACTGAGACAGACAAGAAAACACCGCCAGCAATATTTGTCCATTTGATAAATATACTGGTTCTATGGTGAAACTTCCACTTGTAATGTTGCAGGGCCGTTATGACACAGTCTACCGGAATGTCTCGTAATTTTAAGCAGTTAAGCGGAAGCTCAGGTGCTCTCCCGCGCCATTTCGACGCCATGGAAAGCGCCGGAATGCTCGAATTGCAACTCGCCAAGTTCGACGGCGAACGGTTTCGCATGCGGCACATCATTCAAAGATTTCCGCAACAGACGGTCGCTCAGGCGTCGTCAGACCACGTCATTTCCCTGCAATTGGGTGGTGGCCTGGGCCTCGAGCGATACACAAACGGCAATCTGGACGGTGCCATAGAACGCCTGCACAGCACGACAGTTATTCCGTTCAACAAGTCGACCGGATGGCGCTGCGACGAGGCTGTTGAGGTTGTCCATTTTTACCTCGATCACGAGATACTGCTGAAAATCGCCAAAGAAGAATTCGGCATTGACACCAGGCATTTGGAAATCATCGATGCCCTGGGTGTCGACGACGAGTTCATTCGTCGGCTGTTCAATCTCGTTCAGCACGAAATACGCTTTCCCGGGCAGCGCAATCGCATCATGCTCGACAGTTTCGATATCGTGCTCGCCTGCCACCTGTTGCGCTGTTACTCCAATATCGGCAGTCGCGGCGTGCCCGGTTCCGGCGTCGATGAGGCGATGCAGGAAGAAGAGAAAGAGGCGATGGAGCGCGCCCGTGAGTTCATCGCTGAAAATCTGAACAAGCCGATCAGCATGGGCGACGTTGCCGCGCAAGTTGGCATGACGGAATTCAATTTCTCACGAATCTTCAAATGGGCGACGGGAATCACACCGCATCAGTATTTGCTGGACCGTCGCCTCGCCAAAGCCCGCGACATGTTGACCTACTCTACAGAACCCCTATCCGCGATAGCTTACGATTGCGGTTTCTCAAGCCAGTCTCATTTCACCTCCACCTTTGGGCGGCGTATGGGAATAACACCTGGAGAATACAGGGCCCGGGGCCGGTGATTTGGTGTCACGTTGTGAATTTGAAAGACAATAGCAAGAATATGACAAAGTAAAAATGTGACATCCAGAGCGACAGCGATGTGTCATAGTCGTTGAAGACAACAGCCGCCGTTCAGGAATAATGGCGCACCGAACTAAAAACTCCGCCCGCAAGGGCGCTCACGTCGGTCATAGCGACTGCGATATGGGAGATGCCTGAAATGCACAATGCACTCAATGGATTGGGACCGGCTGGAAATCTGAAATTTCTGGATGCAGTTATTCAAAACGGTGTCGTAGACAGTCAGCTAGGCGCCTTTCAGGGCGACCGCTTGCGGCTGCAGCACATGGTGCAAAGCTTTCCCGAGATCATGCATATGCCGGAAACGGTTGACCATGTCATGGTGGTGCAGACCGGTGGTGCTCTGGGGGTTGAGCGCTACAAGAATGGCAGGCTTGAGAAGAAGATCACCCGTTTGAAAACGACAACGATCGCACCGGCAGATCAGGTATCAGCCTGGCGTGTGGATGATCAGGTCGAAGTTCTGCATTTCTACATTGATGATCATGTATTGCGCGGCATTGCCGAACAGGAATTCAACGTCGACGGATCAACGGTAGAGATTCTTGATACAACTGGCGCAGATGATGACTTCATGCGCCGTCTGGCGCCTGTTGTTTTGTCCGAAATCCAGTCGAAAAGCCCGCACAGCAGGCTCATGCTCGACAGTTTTGACACAATCGTCGCCTGCCACCTGTTGCGCAATTATTCCAACATCGGCGACCGCGTCATTTCTTCGATCCAGACAACCGAAGCCGATCGCGAAAAACACACGATGGCTAAGGCGCGGGCCTATATATCAGAACGTTTGAGCGAGAGTTTCGGAATGGCCGACGTGGCCCGCCATGTCGGGCTGACGGAGTTCCATTTCTCCAGATGCTTCAAGAAAGCGAGCGGCGTCTCCCCGCACCAATATCTGCTCGACCGCAGGATTTCCAAGGCGCGGGATTTGCTGGCCAATTCCGACGAACCGCTCTCAGGCGTCGCCTATGATTGCGGCTTCTCCAGCCAGTCACACTTCACATCTGCCTTCGGCAAGAAAATGGGCGTGACGCCGGGAGAATTCCGGATGAACAGTAAGGCGTGAAGTCGGTAACGCCACGAATGCCCATTGGCGAACAGGTTTAAGGCGATATCCCTTAAAATGGCGTGGCAATTGGCACTTCCAATCACGCCTATGCCGCTGCTTTGTCATTCCGGCGCAGGCTCGCTCGTCATCCACATCCTCAATTGCCATCCCGCTCCATTGTCATCCCGGCGGAGGCCGGAATCCATATCAGCCAGGAGCGCGATGGTACATGTTGTATTCGAAGTTCTGGTAAGGAGCAAAGCCAGCAAAGTTACCAGCACTCCCAACTGACCCATAGATTCCGGCAACTGACCCATGGATTCCGGCCTGCGCCGGAATGACAAATTTTGATTATTCAAAAAACTTATCCCCGTCAGGCCGCACCGGCTTATCCTGCCCGCACCTTCCTCACCCGGAACCAGTGGTATCTAGAGCCAGACGGTAGCATGGGCGGAGGGCTGGCTTCGGGCACGGGCGATAAAGGCGCGCACCACCCGGGCTTCATCGGCGCTCCACGTGGGCCTGTGTGATGTTTTCGTTTCAGTTCCTTTGTTCGGACTATTCCCGTTCAAAGGCTCGCAAGCGAGACCGGCGCCTATGCGCCGCTCCCGCGAAGTCGTTCAGCATTGCTGAACTGACGTGAGCGCAAGAAACGCATCGCATGGTAAGGATGAGGCAGCAGCCGGGGTGGAGCGGGACGGCGTGTCCCATTTCGCTAGCACATAAGACACAAAGACCCGCTCCGCCGGTTCCACAACTTCGTCTGAGATTTCAGGCGGAGCCATTGGCGCTTACTGAGCCTTCGCTTTCCCGTCGCGCCACGCCAGAATAACGCCGCTGACAATAATAATCACACAACCAAACAGGCTGAGCGGAACGGGGATAACGCCAAAAAGCACAAGGTCGTAAAGCGCGGCGAACACAAGCGTTATATAGCTGAACGGCATCACGAAACTGGCGTCGCCCATGCGCAGCGCCGGGACATAAAGCGACTGTGCGCTGAGCATCGCAAGCCCGATTGCAATCAGCAAAAGCCATTGCTCAAACATCGGCCATTGCCAGAACCAGATCATCAACACCATGCACAGGGTGGAGCCCACCAGATTGGACATCAGCAGGATTTGGAAAACTGGTTCGCGGCCGGACAGCGCTTTGACGAAAGTCGCCTCAATGCCGATCAGCAAGGCCGCGAGCAGAGCTATCAGGCCAGCCGGTTGAAAGCTCGTTGCGCCCGGGCGGATCAAAAACAACGCGCCAATCAGCGCAAGCGCCGCCATAAACCAGCGCACCGGCCCCACCCGCTCGCGCAACATGAGAGCCGCAAAAGCCATCGCGAACATCGGGTTCAGGAAAGAAATCGCGGTCGCATCAGCAAGCGGAATGAGCGTTGCTGCGGCAAACATCGCCGTCACGCCCGAAACGCCGAAGGCCACGCGCCCCAGATGAAGCGGAATGTGCAGAGGTTCAAATTTCGGACGTCGCACGAAATAGAAGATCGCCAGCGCCATCATGGCGAATGTATAGCGGCCCCAGGTGATCTGAAATGGCGAAAGCGCCGTCTCGCCCGTGCCAAGAATCTTGGCGATCAGCGTCGTCATGGCAGCGAAAATGCTGGCGATGACGATGAACAGCGCGCCCTTGCGCTGGCCGGTCATGAGGAGGTGGCTTTCACGATACAGCACCCTTGCGCCAGACCAGAAACTGGTTGTTCGCCGGCATGGGCGTATCGCTGACAAAGGAAAGGCCGTTGTCGCGCGCCAGCGCATCGACGGTTTCGAAATCGCGGATACCGGCGCCGGGATAGGTCTCAGCAAGCCAGTTGCTGAACTGCGCATTGCTCGGCGTCGTGAACGCGCCACCATATTTGAAAGGACCGTAGAGCATCATCAGCCCCCCTGCCCGCAGGCTGCGCGCTGCGCCTTCGACATAAGGCAAAAGATTGGCCGGTGGCATCACGTGAATGCAGTTGGCGCTGTAAACCGCATCAAACTTTGGCCGAAGGTTCGGCCAATGGCATACATCGAGCACAATCGGCGCGAGCAGATTGGGTCGGGTGACGCGCGAAAGCGTGTCCGACAGCCCATAGGCATCCAGGTCAACATCACTCGGCTGCCAGGTGATCTGGGGCAATACATCGGAAAAATGGACCGCGTGCTGGCCCGTGCCGCTGGCGATCTCCAGCACCCGCTGGCCGGGTTTCAGAACAAGCGCCAATTGCTCGGCAATGACCTCCTTGTTCTTGTCGGCCGACTTGCTGAAGGGAGGAGATGTCATGTCGCGAAGCCGGTGGAGAAAGCGAAGAAAGAAATTGGATGAAACATGCGTTACGCAATCATCAAAGGTGTTGCAAGCAAAGTCGCGGCAGCGTACCCAAGCGCGACGTCTCAATGCCCGTGCACAGATTGCCGTTTCATGACCGATCCCGTTTCCCTGCTCATCATCGCCGTTGCTTTCATCCTCGGTGGTCTGGTCAAAGGCGTTGCGGGTCTTGGCCTGCCGGTCATCACGGTTGCTGTGCTGACCTTCGCCTTCGGCCTGCCCAACGCCATGGCGCTGATGGTCGCGCCGGGCCTGATGTCCAATGGCTGGCAATCCATCGGCCCGCATGCCGCGGCGATTATCAAGCGGCTTTGGATGTTCATCATCGCCAGCCTGATTACCATCTGGTTTGGAACCGGCCTGCTGGTCTCGGTCGACTCGTCCTGGCTGGTTGCCTTTCTCGGCTTCGTGCTCACGGTCTATGCGCTGATCGGGATTTTCGGATTCTCTATCACCGTGCCGGAAAACCGTGAGACAATCATCGGGCCAGCTTTCGGCGCGGTGTGTGGAGTGACAACAGGCATGACGGGCGTAACTTCAACACCCAGCGTTGTTTACCTGAACGCCCTTGGCATGAAGCGGGAAATGTTCATCCAGTCCATGGGGCTGTATTTTTTCATTTCCTACATCATCCTCACCGCCTCGCTGTGGGCGCGCGGGCTCTTGGACGTGCAGGTCGGCTCCCTGTCGCTGGTTGCAGTGGTGCCAACCCTGCTCGGCATGTGGTTTGGTAAAATGCTGCGCATGCGCACATCGGAAGCCGGGTTTAAAAAGCTGTTTTACCGCGTGCTCGTGGTCATCGGCCTCTACCTGATCGTACGGGCCCTGTTTTTCTGATCAGGTTACGCGCGGACGCTCATACGAGTTCAACATCCACGACGCCGGGGATCGCCTTGATGGCACCGGCAATCTGAGGTGAGATGAGGCGTTTTCCGGGAACGTCGATTTCGACTTCGCGTTCGCCTTTCCCGTGCAGCACGATGAGGCTGACACTGCCCTCGCCCCGGCTTGAAATGCGCTCACTGATGCTGGCAAGCGGCTTGTCATCGCGGATGAACACATAAAGCTGGCGCTGCACTTTCGAAGCCTCAGCTTCGAGAGATTTGACCGAATTGATCCGCAGCGAAATGCCTTCCGGCTTATCCTCAGCGGCGACGTTGAGAACAATCGAATTCCCGGCCTCCAGAAGTGGTTTAAACTGGTCGAGCATTTCGGAGAACAGCACGGCTTCATACTGGCCGGTGGGGTCTGACACCTGCACGATGCCCATACGGTTTCCAGTTCGCGTTTTGCGCACCTGAAGGCTGGTCACGGTTCCGGCGAGATTGCCAACCGTAGACCCGGCTTTCACGTCGCGCTGAAAATCAGACCAGCTGCGCACGCGCATCTTGTCCAGCGTGTCGCCATATTCGTCCAGTGGATGGGCAGAAAGGTAGAAACCAACAGACTGGAACTCCCGATAGAGTTTTTCCGCCGGTGCCCAGGCCTGAACGGGTGCAAGCTGCACCTGCGTTTCACCGGTATCGCCGCCAAACATATCGGTCATGCCGATGGCCGAATTGTCGGCCACCCGGTTTGCATGGCCAATCAGCCGATCAAGACCGCCGATCATCTGTTCGCGAGGATAACCAAAATTATCAAAGGCACCTGCGTGAACAAGATTCTCCAGCATTTTGCGGTTCACCTGACGCGGGTCGATGCGCGAGAAGAAGTTGGTGAGGCTGGTGAACGGCCCGCCCTCGCGCCGCACATCCACCAGATGAGCGACAGCCTGAGCGCCAACACCCTTGATGGCGGCCAGCGCGTAATAAACCTTATTGTCGCGCACCGAGAATTCAACATCCGATTCATTGACGGAAGGCGCAACGACCTCGATTTTCTCGCGCTTCGCCTCGCGGTAAAAATCGTGCAGCTTGTCGGTGTTACCGAGATCGAGCGTCATCAGCGCGGCGGTAAATTCAACCGGATAGTTCGCCTTCAGCCACGCGGTCTGATAGGAAACGAGCGCGTAGGCCGCCGCATGGGATTTGTTGAACCCGTAATCAGCAAATTTCGCCAGAACATCGAAAATATGGTTGGCCTGCGGCGCTTTCAGCCCGCGCTCGACAGCCCCTTCAACGAAGCGCGCCCGCTGCACTTCCATTTCAGAGCGGATTTTCTTGCCCATCGCACGGCGAAGCATATCCGCTTCGCCCAACGAATAGCCGGACAAGATCTGCGCAATCTGCATCACCTGTTCCTGATAGATGATCACGCCCTGCGTTTCTTTCAGAACGCTCTCGATCTTCTCATGATAGAAATCCGGCTCTTCCTCGCCATGCTTTCGCGCATTGTAGACGGGGATATTTTCCATCGGGCCCGGACGATAGAGCGCAACCAGCGCGATGATGTCCTCAAACTGGTCGGGCTTCATGCCGATCAGCGCCTTGCGCATGCCCATCGATTCCAGCTGGAACACACCCACCGTTTCGCCGCGTTGCAGCATGGCGAATGTTTTTTCATCATCCAGCGGCAGCGCGTCGATATCGACCTCAACGCCACGCTGGCCGAGATATTCGAGCGCTTTTCGAATAACGGTCAGGGTTTTCAGACCGAGAAAGTCAAACTTCACCAGCCCCGCCTGTTCAACCCACTTCATATTGAACTGGGTGACGGGCATATCCGAGCGCGGATCGCGGTAAAGCGGCACAAGCTGGTCGAGCGGGCGGTCGCCGATCACAATGCCAGCCGCATGGGTCGAGGCGTGGCGGTAAAGCCCTTCAAGCTTCAGCGACAAATCGATCAGATTGGCGACATCCGGATCAGAGCCGCGCTGTTCAATCAGCCCCGGTTCCGATTTCACGGCCTCGGCGAGCGTGGTTGGATTGGCCGGGTTGTTGGGCACCATTTTGCACAGCCGGTCGACCTGCGGATAAGGCATTTGCAAAACGCGGCCCACATCGCGCAACACAGCACGGGCCTGCAGGGTTCCGAACGTGATAATCTGGGCGAC